>NZ_BAAHAK010000002.1:0-581547 GCF_054777695.1 Hydrogenophaga soli
CGCTCAAGTACACGCCAGCCTACCCGGCCAAACCCTTTGAGGGCATTGAGCAGGCCAGGGCCTGGGTACATGGGTTTGTGACTTGGTACAACACGCAGCACAGGCACAGCGCCATCCAGTACGTCACGCCCGCTCAACGTCATGCAGGGCAAGACGGTAACGTTCTGCAAAACCGCAAAGCGGTTTACGAGGCCGCCAAGTGCCGAATGCCAAGACGCTGGAACTCGCGTGCCACGCGTGACTGGGATGAAGTCAAGGAGGTCTGGCTCAATCCACCAAAGCACAAACAGTCACCTTCTGCATCCACTGCTTGAAAATTAAGCGGCCATCTTTCTTGACAAACACCGGCCCCACGGCCCCACGGCCCCGGCCCAGCGCGTTGCGCTCCGGCGGTGTGGTGGGTTTCAAGGAAAAAATGGCTCCAGCGCTTTTTCTGAAAGCGTGAGATGCTATTGAATTGGGAGTGATAGGCCACGAGGCGAATGACTGCCTGTACCCTTGCATCGGTCGGAGTGCGGCACTTCCTGTCGCGGCATTGAACAGGAGCAAGACGCTGATGTTTCAAACGGTTCCCGCTGCGTGGCGGCGGTATCGACGGCTCCACGTCATGGCCTTGCTGGGCCTGGTGGTCGGCATGCCTGCCGTGGTGGGGCTGTGCATGCTTGGCAAGATTTTTCTGGGGGGCGTGTGGTGGCCGTATGTGCTGCTTGTCGCCATGGTGGCGTGGGCAACGGTTTGGGCCTGGGCGGCCTTTCGAGTCGTCCGCTGGCCGTGTCCGCGTTGTGGCCGCCCGTGGCTGGCGAACCAGGAGCCTCGCCTGGGCGTAGAGCGCCGCTGCCCACACTGCGACTTGGGACTCTACGAGGAGCCTTGATTCACCCCCGCGCCCAGATTCCACTGCCTTGGCTCGGCGCACCGCGCTCCAGCGGTGTGGCTGGTTGCAAAGAAAAAATGGCTCCAGCGCTTTTTCTGAAAGCGTGAGCAGCTATTGAATTGGGAATGATTGAGTCTGGTGACCAGTGGGTCCGCGTGGGCCATTCACGGGCGGGGGACAACGCTGGGCTGTGGCTTTGCGCATACAGCATGGGGTGTCGGTGTGTCCTGTTTTGATAGCCGATTGCGCTTACAGAGCAAGCGATAGAGCCGCTTTTGGCTTGTAATTTTGTTGGCGGCCAGAGAGCTTTCAGCCGCGCACAGAGGCCGCCTCAGCCTTTACATTGACCAAGCCGCAAGAACTGCACCGCCGAATGTGCAGGCGTGGTGACTGCGGTAACGGGAGGTTGATTTGAACAATGCGAATGACCCTGCGCTGGGCGCAATGCATGCTGTCTGGGAACGGATGGCAGGAAGCATGGCGGAGCGGGGGGCTGATGCTGGGCGAATCCGACCTTCCAGTTTTTGTTGCCTATCTTGAAAATGCCGAGATAGGCTCAGATTTCTTTGTTCATAAGGAAACCATCAATGGAAGTTGAAGCTTTGAAGGCCAAATATGGCCAAAACCAAGTAGTCCAAGCCATCTGCGATCACATGGCCAATCGCGACAAAAACCAAACTGAGACAAAGCTTCATCGCATGTTGAAGCATCTTGAAAACGATGGTTTTGACTTCAAACGCGGGGATGTTATCGGTGCATTTCGCGCTCTTGAAGAAGTCGGTTGTGGTAGATACGTTGAGGGCCGACATGGGTGGCCCTCGCGCTTTGTCTGGGGAACAAAGAGCCTTCATGTTTCATCAGTGGCAAGCGGGCAAGAGACACTGGTCCCAGATATTTCGTCTATTGACGACAGCGATAACTCCGAGGATGTCGACTTCGTAGAGCACACCTTCGTTCTTCGTCCTGATTTGCCGATTTCCTTTGAACTGCCGACGGATCTTTCTGATCATGAAGCATCGCGTCTTGCCGCGTTTATTAAAACTCTTCCGTTTGGACAAGACTAGTCCAACGTCGCGGACGCATACACGCTGGGCGGTACCTTTCTTTTTGGTCACGAGTTCGTTGGGAGCCTCTTGTTTCAATTGTGCGTAGGTGACCAATAGGGGCGAATTTCCTTTTCGACACCAGCGGTTCAGGCTCCCATGCCTTCGCGATACTTCGGTGCCTCTCCCATGCCCCACCCCGCCACCCCCCGCATCACCGAGCCGGACGGCATGTTGCCGTCCGGGCAGTTGTGGTTGCCTGCGGCGGGGTTGACGGCTTGTGTGCGGGCCACGGTGGTGCGCAACACCTTGGGGCATGTGCTGACCGATGCGCAGCGGTTCAACCACTTTCCGGCAGCGCCGCTGTGTTCGCTCAGTTGGTGGTTTGAGGGGTGCAGCCACAACGTGCTGCTGACCGACGACAACCGCCATGCGCCGCTGTTGGCCCCGCGCCAGCCCATGCCCGGGCGTTGGGTGCTGGGCGGGCCGCACACGCACCCCACGTGTTCGTGGTGTCCCGGCCCGGTGCACGCCATGATGGTGCTGCTGATGCCCGACGCCCTCCACCAGTTGACCGGGCTGGAGCCCGAGGCGTTGACCAACCGCATCGTCGATGCCGAGGCCGTGCTGCCGCCCGACTGGCTGCCCATGCTGCACGATGTGCAGGCCGCGCCCGACGACGCCACGCGCCTGGCCCGGTTGGAGGCGTTTCTGGCCCCCCGCTGGGCGGCCTGCCGCCACCCGCTGCCCTTGCACGCCCACCGCTATGCGGACTGGGCCACGCACCTGGCGCAGCGCGCCGCCGTGTCCGGCCCCGGGCGCAGCCTGCGCCAGTGGGAGCGGCGGGTGAAGCGCTGGGCGGGCCTGCCCATGCGCGAGTTGCAGGTGTTGGCCCGTTCGGAGCAGGCGTTTTTTCAGGCGGCAGATGCCCATGTGCAAGGCGACGCCGTGCGCTGGGCCGAGGTGGCCGCCGACACCGGTTATGCCGACCAGGCCCACCTGTGCCGGGTGTCGCGGCGCATCACCGGCTTCAGCCCCGAGGCACTGCGCCGCGGCATGGCCGAGGACGAGGCGTTCTGGCCCTACCGACTGTGGATGTAGCGCGGGTGGCGGGCGGCTTCAGCCCAGCACCAGCACATGGCCCTGGCGCGGGTCGGCCCGGCCCGCGTGCAGGTGTTGCAGCAGGGGTTCGGCGGTGTGCAGGCCCTGGTTCAGCACCACGTCCAGCCAGCGGCGTTCGGGGTGGCTGGCAGCTTGCAGGAACTGGCGCTGGGCGTCGGCCACGCGCTGGCTGAAGCCGTCGTTGCCCCAGTCGGCCACACGTTTTTGCACTTGCTTCGGCGCGAAGAAAAAGCTGGGTTTGGGGTCGGGCCAGCGGCTTGCCTGGTCGGCCTCGCTGTTCTGGGTGGAGCCCACCACGCAGTCGTGCACCAACGACAGGCCCACGCGCTCGCGCACCTGGGTGCGCAGCGCCTTGCTGCCTGAAAAGTCCAGGTACAGCGTGGGCACGTCGGTGGGCAGGGCGGCCAGTTCGTCGTAGGTCAGCACCTGGTCGTAGCAGCCGGTGCTGCGCACAAAGTCGGCGTTGGCGGCCCCGGTCAAGCCCACCCGCTTGGCGGGGGACAGGCTGCGCAGGCAGTGGGCGGTGCCGTAGGCGGTTTTGCTGGAGGCGCTGGACACCACCACCTGTTGCGCGCCGAAGCAGTCGTTGTCGGCCAGGAAGTCGGCGCACAGGTACGACGTGGCAAACAGCGGGCGCACCACCAGCAGGGCGTCAGCCCATGCGTCGTCGTGGGCGGGGTCTTGGCTGCAGCGCAGGTACTGGTTGTACACGGCGGGCAGCTCGCGGCGGTGGGCGGCGGCGTCCACAAAGCCGTGGGGTTTGACGCGGTCGGCCTGCACCGTGAGGTGGGTGGCAATGGGAAAGTAGCCGTAGAAGCGCTCGCCCACCGCAATGCCTTCGGCCAGCGAGGCTTCCACCACGCCATAGCCCCACACGGGGATGTGGCCCCACTGCGCGTCGCCGGTGGGAAAGAAGTCCCAGTACCGCATGCTGTGGCCGTAGGCCGCGTAGGTGATGTTGTTGGTGGTGATGGCCACGCGGTCGATGCGCAGGCGCACCTCGCCCGCGTTCAGCGGGGGCAGGGGCTGGTGGGTGACCACGCGGTGCTGGTCGATGGCGTCTTTGCGGGTGTGCAGGCTGGCAAGGTGCGGAATGAGGGGGGTCATGCGGGGCCGGGCGATGCAGAAAATGCCGGAGTGTGGCCGCGCTTGGCGCGGCGGCTTGGCGCGTGGGTGACAAGGTGCTGCTGCGCGGCGTCAGCCCGCCGGCATGACGTGTGGGGGCTCGTGCCGCCGCAGGCAGTGTTTGCCGTCGGTCTTGCCTTGGTACATGCCTGCGTCGGCGCATTTGAGCAGGCTGGCGGCGTCCAGTCCGTCCAGCGGGGCCAGGGCATACCCAATGGTCAGGCCCACGTGGCAGGTGTGTTGGGCCAGTTGGAATGGGGTGTGGAACGCCGCCAGCAGCTTGTGGCCCATGTCCACCGCCTGGGTGCTTTTGGCCATGCCGCCCACGAGGATGACGAACTCGTCGCCCCCGATGCGGGCCACCACGTCGTTGTTGCGCACCAGGGTGCGCAGCCGTTCGGTCACGGCCACCAGCAGCTCGTCGCCCACGTCATGCCCGTGGCGGTCATTGACCTGTTTGAAGCCGTCCAGGTCGATCACGTACACCACCAACAGGTGTTCGGGGGTGCAGCGGGACAGGGCCAGGGCCAGGGCGTGGTCCAGCCCACGCCGGTTGAGCAGGCCGGTCAGCGCATCGGTGTGGGCCAGGGAGCGCATGGCGTCGCGTTCCCTGGCCGCCTGCTGGGCCAGCCGCTGGGCGGTCTGGGTGCGCAGCACCAGCATCCGGCCCAGCAACAAGGCGTCGAGCAACGAGGACAGTTGCACGGCGTGATGCGTCCAGAAGTTGACGGGCATTTGGCCGTACACCACGCCCGCCATGGTGGCCGTGGCCCCCAGGTACACCAGCACGGCCAGCAGGAGGTAGGTGCCCATGGGGTCCCTTTGCCGTGTGCGCTGCAGCGCCAGCGGCAGCGACACCAGCGGGGGCGTGAGTGACAGGAGGCTCAAGGGCGGGCCGATTTGCTGCGTGGACAGTCCGTTGACGGCAAACGCCAGCGCCAGCAGCACGCAGGCCAGGGCACCGGCTTTCATCAGCCGCGACAGCCAGGGGTGTCCGGCTGGGGCCACCAACGCATGTTCAAGAAACAGCGCCAAACCCATGGCCGAGCACATGGCCGCCAGTGGGGCGGCATGCACCAGCATCCAGGGTGAGTCGCCCCAGAGGTATTGCGCGCCAATGCCCAGTTGTGCCAACGCAAACCCCAGGCCCCCCAGCACCACGCCGGTGTATTTCAGGAACAAGGGGTCGCGCAGCGTCAGCCACAAGACCACGCTGTAGAGCACCACGCAGACCATCAGCGTCAGCAAGGCGCCCTGGAACAGCTGCTCCCGCAGGGCCCGGGCCAGGAATGCGTCGGGGGTGCTCAGGGTGAGGGGCAGCACCATGGCCGCATCGGTCTGGATGCGCAACAGCAGCTCGTGACGTTGGCCAGGTGCCAGCTGCAAGGCCACGGCCTGGGTGCGTGCGGCGCGGGGGGGCTCGGTCGGGTCACGGGCTTGCAGCGTGCCCAGTGTGGCGTGTTGCACCACTTGGTGGTCCCGCAGCAGGTACACGTCCAGGTGGTGCAGCGAGGTGGCTCCGCTGTCCAACACCCACCCCGGGGGGGCGTCGGGCGGCACGTCGAACAACACACGCAGCCACACAGGGTTGCGGTGCAGGCCCAGGCTGCCCCGGACGTTGTGGGGCGCGGTGAATTGGCGGGCCATCGCCTGCACCGAGGGCAGGTCGAGTGAGTCGTGCGGGTCGTCCAGCACCTGCACGCCGGGCCACAGGTCCAGGGTGCGGGCTTGCAGTGCCAGAGGGGGCGTTGCGGGGTGGGCGTTGGCCATCCACAGGGTCAGGACCAGTCCCCACAGCAGCGGCCCTGCGGCCCGGGCCATGGAAACGGTTTTGCGCCAATGACGCCCCATGAAAAACTCCGTCAGCAACTTGAACCCCGAGGGCTGGATGAAAGAGTGGGGAGTATAGGAAGCCCTCTCTCCGTGGGTGGCGCTGGGCGGCCCGGGCCATCCCCGACAATCGGCGCTTTCTGTTTTCCCTTGTTGTGATGTCCATGAGCACGTCTGCCACCCCCCCGACCCTGCCCGACCGCCTGTCGCAAGACCCCCGCAGCCCGCACTTTGTGCGCGAGCTGTTCGAGCACGACATTGGCATTCGCGTCAATGGCAAAGAGCGTTTCGACGTGGCCGAGTACTGCATCAGCGAAGGCTGGGTCAAGGTGCCCGCGGGCAAGACGCTGGACCGCCGCGGTCAGCCCCTGCTCATCAAGGTCAAGGGCACGGTGGAGGCGTTCATCAAGCCCGCACCCCAGGCTGAGTGATCAGGTACCGCTGCAAGGCCTCAATGGCCTGGCGCACCTTGGCGGGCTGGGCGTCGCGCTGCGGCGTCACCGCCCAGATGGCCAGCGTGCCCAGACCCCAGTGCGGCAGCAGCCGCACCAGCCGCCCGGCCTGAAGCGCGTCTTGCACGTCCAGGCTGCCCAACAGGGCCAGGCCCAAGCCGGCCTCGCACATCTGCTGGATGGAGAGCTGGTTGTTGCTGACGATGCGCGGCTCCACGCGCAGGCTGCGGGTGGCCCCGTCGGGGCCTTGCAAGTCCAGCATCAGGCCGTTGCCTTCCCGTGCAAAACCCAGCCAGGTGTGGGCCAGCAGGGCGTCGGGCGATTCGGGCTGGCCGTGCCGCGCCAGCCAGTCGGGTGAGGCGCACAGCCACCACTCCAGCGTGCCCAGCCGCCGCGCCGCCCAGGTGGAATCGGCCAGGCGGCCAAAGCGCACCGCCAGGTCGATGCGGGCGTTGATGAGGTCAATCGGCGCATCGTCCACCAACAGCCGCAGGCGCAGCGACGGGTGGGCCGCCAGCAAAGGCCCCAGCGCCGGGGCCACGTGCCGGGCAAAACCCACGGTGGCGGACAGGCGCAACTCGCCATTGGGGGCCTCGCGCGAGGCGGCCAGCTCGGCCCGCGCCTGGTCCGCCGCGGCACACATGGCCGCGCACTGCGCGTGGACACGCTGCCCGGCCTCGGTGAGGGCCAGTTGGCGGGTGGAACGGTGCAGCAGCGTCACCCCGCCTTCGCGCTCCAGCTGGCGCACCTGCTGACTCACGGCGGAAGGGCTCATGCCCAGTGCCCGGGCCGCGCCGCTCATGGAGCCGTGCTGCACCACGCTGGCAAACACCGCCATGCGTTTCAAGTCGTCCATTTCAAGTCTTCCATTCGGCTCTTGCTTGGGGGGGGTGGTGGGGCTTGATTGTGAAGCTGTGCTTCAAACACAAAGCCATTTTGGCCCACTACCGCAAGGCAGGCGGCGGAAATACGCTTGCGGCTTCTTCACTTTGACCTTGCAGGAGCACCCCATGCACATCGCACTGATCGGCCCCACCGGCTTCGTGGGCACCCCCTTGTTGAACGAACTGCTGCAGCGCGGCCACCGCGTGACGGCGCTGGCCCGCACCCCGTCCAAGCTGGCCCCGCGTGACGGCCTGACCGTGGTGCAGGGCGACGCCACCGACGCCACCCAGGTGGCCCGCGCCGTGCAAGGCGTGGACGCCGTGGTCAGCGCCTACTGCCCCGGCTGGACCCACCCCGACCTGCACGACGAGTTCTTGCGCGGCAGCCGCGCCATCACCGAAGGTGTGAAGGCCGCTGGCGTGCAGCGCCTGCTGGTGGTGGGTGGCGCGGGCAGCCTGTTCGTGGCCCCGGGCGTGCAGCTGGTGGACACGCCCCAGTTCCCCGCCGAATGGAAAACCGGTGCCCTGGCCGCCCGCGAGGCGCTCAACCTGCTGCGTCAGGAGTCGGCGCTGCAATGGACCTTCCTGTCCCCCGCCATCCTGCTGGTGCCGGGCGAGCGCACCGGCCAATACCGCTTGGGCACCGAGGCACCGCTGATGAACGGCGACCAGCCCGGCACCATCAGCGTGGATGACCTGGCCGTGGCCATCGTGGACGAGCTGGAATCGCCCCGCCATTTGCAGCAGCGGTTCACGGTGGCGTATTGAGGCGCATGAAGTCCCTCCGTCTTCGCCGATGCGAAGACGGCGAGGCCATGGCCAACTTTGCCTTCGCGCTGTGCGATTTCCCAACTCTGCGCTAGCATGTCCAACGGCAGTGTGGCAGTGGTTTCACCATGAGCACGGCGGTTGTCCTGCTCTCCATGGAGGGAATGACGATGTCTCTATCGAATCTGCGGGTCGGTGTGCGTCTGGGCTTGGGTTTTGGCCTTCTGTTGCTGCTGGTGTTGGCCATGGGGCTGTTTGCGGTGAACCGGGTCAACCGTGTGCATGAAACAGCGGCCGATCTGGCCACCAACTGGCTGCCCAGCACCCAGCAGCTCGCGGGCCTGAACGAGGCCCTCAACCAGATGCGTCGGGCCGAACTGCAAATGATCTTGGGCGGCGACACAAAGACCATCCAGGACGAAACCGCTCGCATCAACAAGCAGTGGGCCTTGATGCCCAAGCTCCTCGACGCCTATGCCAGCACCCTCTCCGATGGAGAAGAAACGCAGCTGTTCGATGCGTTCAAGGCCACCGTCCTTCGATACAAGGAAACACAGGACAAGCTGCTGGCGCTGCTGCACGATGCCAAGACGGACGAGGCCACCACCTACCTGCGTGGTGACTCGCGCATCGCCTTTCGTGCCACCACCGACGCCATTGGCAAGCTGAGCGCCGTGAACGATGAAGGTGCGCACAAGGCCAATGTGGCCAGTGAGGAAAGCTACCGCACGGTGCTTTGGGGCATATGGCTCATGATGGCGGGGATGCTGGCCACGGGGGTGGCCGTGGGCTGGCAGCTCACACGATCCCTCACCGTCCCTCTGAGTTTTGCGGCGAAATCCGCCGACCGGATTGCAAACGGTGACCTGGCCGGTGAGCTTCGCTCCACACGGGGCGATGAACTGGGTGATTTGCTGCGTGCACTGGGACGCATGCAAGAGGCCCTCCATGCCTCCGTCAGCGACGTTCGGCGCAGCGCCGACAACATTTTGATTGCCAGCCAGGAAGTCAGCAGTGGTGGTCATGACCTGTCGGTGCGAACCGAAGCCGCCGCAGCCAGCATTGAACAGACCTCAGCGGCGTTGCAACAGGTGACCGACACCGTGCGCCAGAGCTCGGCGTCAGCCCACCAAGCCCATCAGTTGGCATCGGCGGCATCCGACGTGGCATTGGCGGGCGGGCAGGTGGTCGCGCGCGTGATCCACACCATGGACGGCATCCAAACCTCTTCGCGCAAGATTGGCGACATCATTGGTGTCATCGACAGCATCGCCTTCCAGACCAACATCCTGGCGCTCAATGCGGCGGTGGAAGCCGCGCGTGCTGGCGAACAAGGCCGTGGCTTTGCGGTGGTGGCCACGGAGGTGCGCACGTTGGCGCAACGCAGCGCGCAAGCAGCCCGCGAGATCAAGCAGTTGATCGTCAGCTCGGTGGATCAGGTCGAGGGCGGCGCCCGATTGGTCGGCGAGGCGGGCCAGACCATGGACAAGGTCGTGGATTCCGTGCAACGGGTGAGCCACCTCATCGGCGAGATTGCCAGCACCATCCAAGACCAAAGCCAAAGCGTGGCCGAGGTCAACACCGCCATCTCGCAGCTCGATGGCATGACGCAGCAAAACGCGGCGCTGGTCGAGCAATCCGCCGCCGCGTCTGAGTCGCTGCGCGATCAAGCGGGGCAGCTCATCGCCGTGGTGGCGCGCTTCCGCCTTCAGTGAGGCGCACCAACGCCTCTGCCGTCCCGGAAATAGGGGAGAGCCCCTCGGGATGCCCGGCGCCGGAAAGAAAAAAGGCACCCCATGGGGTGCCTTTTTATATGAAAAATAAGCCTATAGCGCTTTCTTGAAAAGCGCAAGCAGCTATTAAAACTGAAGCATCAAGCCGAAGCCTTCACCTTCAATCGCCAGGCGTGCAGCAGCGGTTCGGTGTAGCCGCTGGGCTGTTCCTTGCCCTTGAACACCAGGTCCAGCGCGGCCTGGTAGGCCTTGCTTTCGGCAAAGCGGCCGGCCATGTTCTGGTACAGCGGGTCTCCGGCGTTCTGGCCGTCCACCTTGGCGGCCATGCGCTCGAAGGTGGCGCGCACTTGCGCCTCGGTCACCACGCCGTGGTGCAGCCAGTTGGCCACGTGCTGGCTGCTGATGCGCAGGGTGGCGCGGTCTTCCATCAGGCCGATGTCGTTGATGTCGGGCACCTTGGAGCAGCCCACGCCCTGGTCCACCCAGCGCACCACATAACCCAGAATGCCCTGGATGTTGTTGTCCAGCTCGGCCTGCTTTTCAGCGTCGGACCAGTTGGGCGTGGCGGTCACCGGCACGGTCAGCAGGCCGGTGAGCAGGTTGTCGCGCTCGGCGTTGGCGTCGATCTTTTCCAGCTCGGCCTGGATGTCCGACACCAGCACCTGGTGGTAGTGCAGGGCGTGCAGCGTGGCGGCGGTGGGGCTGGGCACCCAGGCGGTGTTGGCACCGGCCTTGGGGTGGCAGATCTTCTGCTCCAGCATGGCGGCCATCAGGTCGGGCATGGCCCACATGCCCTTGCCGATCTGGGCCTTGCCGCGCAGGCCGCTGGACAGGCCCACGATCACGTTGTTCTTCTCGTAGCTCTGGATCCAGGCGCTGGTCTTCATGTCGCCCTTGCGCAGCATGGGGCCGGCCAGCATGGCGGTGTGCATTTCGTCGCCGGTGCGGTCCAGGAAGCCGGTGTTGATGAAGGCCACGCGGCTCTTGGCGGCGGCAATGCAGGCCTTCAGGTTGATGGAGGTGCGGCGCTCCTCGTCCATGATGCCCAGCTTCACGGTGCTGTCCGGCAGGCCCAGCACCTGTTCCACACGGCTGAACAGCTCGGCGGCAAAGCCCACTTCGGTGGGGCCGTGCATCTTGGGCTTGACGATGTAGACGCTGCCGGTGCGGCTGTTGCGCAGGCCGTCCTTGCCGTTGCCCTTGAGGTCGTGCAGGGCGATGGTGGTGGTGACCATCGCGTCCATGATGCCTTCGGGGATTTCCTTGCCTTCCGCGCCCCACAGGATGGCGGGGTTGGTCATCAGGTGGCCCACGTTGCGCACGAACATCAGGCTGCGGCCATGCAGGCGCACTTCGCCACCGTTGGGGGCGGTGTAAATGCGGTCGGGGTTGAGGCCGCGGGTCAGCGTCTTGCCGCCCTTCTGGAAGGTTTCGGTCAGCGTGCCCTTGAGGATGCCCAGCCAGTTGCGGTAGCCCAGCACCTTGTCTTCGGCGTCCACGGCGGCCACGGAGTCTTCCAGGTCCAGGATGGTGGACAGCGCGGCTTCCAGCACCACGTCGGACACGCCCGCGGGGTCGGTGTGGCCGATGGGGGTGTTGCGGTTGATGACGATGTCGATGTGGTTGCCGTGGTGCTTGAGCAGCAGCGAGGTGGGCGCAGCGGCCTCACCCTGGTAGCCCACGAACTGGGCGGGGTCCTTCAGGCCGGTGGTCTGGCCGTCGACCAAGGCCACGGTCAGCTGGCCGTTGACCACGCTGTAACCCTGGGCGTCCTTGTGCGACTCGATGGCCAGCGGCGCGGCCTGGTCCAGGAAGTTGCGGGCGAACTCGATGACCTTGGCGCCGCGCAGCGGGTTGTAGGCACCGGCTTTTTCTGCGCCGTCGGTTTCGGGGATGGCGTCGGTGCCGTACAGCGCGTCGTACAGGCTGCCCCAGCGGGCGTTGGCCGCGTTCAGGGCGTAGCGGGCGTTGAGGATGGGCACCACCAGCTGCGGGCCGGCCTGCACGGCCAGTTCGGCGTCCACGTTGGCGGTGGTGGTCTGCACGTCGGTGGGCTGGGGCACCAGGTAGCCAATCGTCTCCAGGAACTTGCGGTAGGCCACCATGTTGCAGATGGGGCCGGGGTTGGCGCTGTGCCACTTGTCCAGCTCGGTCTGCAGGCGGTCACGCTCCTTCAGCAGGGCGGCGTTCTTGGGGGCCAGGTCGGTCACGATGGCGTCAAACCCCCGCCAGAACACCTCGCTGGTGACACCGGTGCCGGGCAGCACCTCGTTCTGGATGAAGTCGTACAGCTCGGTGGCCACTTGCAGGCCGAGAACCTGGGTGCGTGCAGTCATGGTCGATTGCCTCAAAAAAGGATGTTGAAACCGGTTTGCCCTGCGGTGCAGAAACCCCAGGCAGCTTGAGGCAAGACTTTATTGCAACCTTGTACGCTGATTAAAAACGTGTTTGTCAATTTATTGGTGACTAAATTGTTTGTAATAGGCGGTTTTGTCGGGCAGGGGTGACGCGTGGGCCAAGGAGTGCCCATGCCTTTGGGCGGCGCTTGGGCGCTGGGCCTGGGGCGCGGCGACTTCGCCGATGGCGAGGCGCACAGGCCGTGGGGCGGTGCGCGACAGCGCACTTCAACCACTGACTCGTCGCGGCTGTTTGACCGGAGCGCCCCAAGGGCGCGCAGGGAGTTCCGCGACGCACGCCCCACGGCCGAGCACCGCAGCGCAGTCGGCTGAAAGCCGACCCTCGGCGAGGAGCCGCGCCCCAGGCCCAGCGCCCAAGCGCCGCCCGAAGGCCGGAACACACCCCTCCGCGAGCCTCAGCGCGGCATCAACCCCGCCAAGCGCTGTTCCAGAAACGTCACCGCCACCCGCAACTTGGCCGAGCGCTCCAGTCGCACCGGGTACACGGCCCAGATGTCCGCGCTCTGGGTGCAGCCGGGCAGCAACTGCACCAACTGGCCGCTGGCCAGCAGCGGGGCCGCTTGCCACAGGGAGCGCAACACAATGCCGTGCCCGTCCAGCGCCCAGCGCAGCGCCACCTCGCCGTGGTTGCTTGAAAGTGGCCCGCTGACCTTGAGGGTCTGCTCCTGACCGTCGCACAGCAGCCGCCACACGCCAAAGGGGTGGTCGCGCTCCTTGATGGGCAGGCAGTCGTGCCCGGCCAGGTCCTGCGGGGTGCGGGGGGCACCACGCCGCGCCACGTAGGCGGGCGAGGCGCACAACACGCGGTGGTTGCTGGCCAGCTTGCGGGCGATGAGGTGGGGCGCAATGTCGTTGCCCACGCGCACGTCCAGGTCAAACCCCTCGGCGGCCACGTCCACCAGGCGGTCGAACAGCTCCAGCCGCACCTGCAAGGCCGGGTGTTGGGCCACAAGTTCGCCCAGCGCCGGGGCCACCACCTGCTGGCCAAAACCAAAGCTGCTGCACACCCGCAAGGCCCCGCGGGCCTGGGCGCGGCTGCCGCCCACTTCCTGCAGCAGCTGGTCCACGTCGTCCAGGATGCGCTGGGCCCAGCGGTAGACGCGCTCGCCCTCGTCGGTCAGCGTCACGCGGCGGGTGGTGCGGTGCAGCAGCCGGGTGCCCAGCTGGTCCTCCAGCAGGCGGATGCGTTTGCTCACGTAGGCGGGTGAGGCCCCCAGGTCGTCCGCCGCGGCCACAAAGCTGGCCTTGCGCACCACCACGCAGAACACCCGCAGGTCGTCATTGGAAAGGCTTTGATTGTTCACGTTGTGTGTTGAATGTGGCCACGCTGCAAGGCATTGTAGAAACGGAAGGCTGCAATACCATGCCTGTCATCCCATTCACCCCACTGGAGAACCGCATGAGCAAACCCTACCGCATCGCCCTCATTCCTGGCGACGGCATCGGCAAGGAAGTGGCCCCCGAGGGCATGCGCGTGGTGCAGGCCGCGGCCCAGCGCTTTGGCCTGACGCTGGAGGTGACCGAGTTCGAATGGGCCAGCTGCGACTGGTACCAGAAGCACGGCGAAATGATGCCGCCCGACTGGAAGGCCCAGCTGCAAGGCATGGACGCCATCTACTTCGGCGCCGTGGGCTGGCCCGCCACCGTGCCCGACCACATCTCCCTGTGGGGCAGCCTGCTGAAGTTCCGCCGCGAGTTCGACCAGTACGTCAACCTGCGCCCGGTGCGCCTGTTCGACGGCGTGCCCTGCCCATTGGCCGGGCGCAAGCCGGGCGACCTGGACTACCTCATCGTGCGCGAAAACACCGAGGGTGAATACACCAACCTGGGCGGGGTGATGTACGCGGGCACCGAGCGCGAAATCGTCATCCAGGAGTCGGTGTTCAGCCGCCACGGCACCGACCGGGTGCTGAAGTACGCCTTCGACCTGGCCCAGCAGCGCCAGCGCAAACACCTGACCGTGGCCACCAAGAGCAACGGCGTGGCCATCAGCATGCCCTGGTGGGACAGCCGTGCCGACGCCATGGCGGCCCACTACCCCGAGGTGGCGGTGGACAAACAGCACATCGACATCCTCACCGCCCGCTTTGTGCTGCAACCCCAGCGTTTTGACGTGGTGGTGGCCAGCAACCTGTTTGGCGACATCCTGTCCGACCTGGGCCCCGCCACCGCGGGCACCATCGGTCTGGCCCCGTCGGCCAACCTCAACCCCGAGCGCACCTCGCCCAGCCTGTTCGAGCCGGTGCACGGCTCGGCGCCCGACATCTACGGCCAGAACATCGCCAACCCCATCGCCATGATCTGGTCGGGCGCGATGATGTTGGACTTCCTCACTGGCGGCCAAGGTGCGGGCCGGGCGGCGCACGACGCCATCGTGGCCGCCATCGAAACCGTGCTGCGCGAAGGCCCCCGCACCCGCGACCTGGGCGGCAGCGCCAACACCACCGAGCTGGGGCAGGCCGTGGCCGCGTTGGTGGCGGGCTGATCCCTTGCTTCGGGCCGCAGCAGTCTTCTTCGCATGGCGTGCGACGCCGCAAAAAGAAACACGGTCTACTGCGCACAGGACAGGTTTTTGTGTCCTGTGTTTCGCTCTCTTGGAGACCACGCCATGAGCATGTCAGACGTGTCCCTGTTCTCTGTGCCGGGCTCCGCCATCCTGAACCGGCATGCAGCCACGGCCAAGGCGACCCGTGAGGTGCATGGCCGGGTGCAGAACGCCTGTGGCCACTGTGGTGCCACGTCGTACAAGACCCTGATGGCTCGGGATGAGGCGGGGGTGATGCGGCCCTCCGGGCGCTACCAGTGTGTGCAATGCCGAAGGGTGTTCGCGGTTGTGGCGCAGTGGCGTGAAGGCGCGGGAATGCCCATGAAACGCCACTGAGCGACGCAAGCACGGGTCATTGCCTGTTTATTGGGCAATCCGGCTTTTGCACAGCCACAAATCCATGCGGGGCTTGGCTTGGGGCCTCGTTGTCCTCTGGCATTCACAGCTTATCCACAGGGTTGGGCTGGCGTGGCGGGGATAACTCCCTGCCGACTTCCTCTGGGTGCGTTCAGCTGCGGCGGTGCCAGGCCAGCAGGCGGGGGGTGATCAGCACCAGCACCACCACGATCAGCAGGGCCAGCGACATGGGGCGGTCCACAAACACGCGCCAGCTGCCTTCGCCAATGGACAGGGCGTTGCGCATCTGTGCCTCGGCCAGCGGCCCCAGGATCAAGCCCACGATCACCGGGGCGGTGGGGAAGTCGAAGCGGCGCATCACCACCCCCACCAGGCCCAGGCCCAGCATGAGGAACAG
The DNA here is from genome assembly GCF_054777695.1 of Hydrogenophaga soli. Taxonomy (NCBI): domain Bacteria; kingdom Pseudomonadati; phylum Pseudomonadota; class Betaproteobacteria; order Burkholderiales; family Comamonadaceae; genus Hydrogenophaga; species Hydrogenophaga soli. Next base: position 15,548 of record NZ_BAAHAK010000002.1, read on the forward strand.
GTCGAAACTGCTCTGGCGCATGCCGTACACGCCCACGGTGGCAAAAATCAAAATGCCGGCGTACAGCGGTGCCTTGGGGATCTTCAACAGCTTGACCCACAGGCCCACCATGGGCAGGTTGAGCACCAGCAGCATCACGTTGCCGATGTAGAGCGAGGCGATCAGCGCCCACACCAGGTTGGACGAGGTCTGGAACAGCTGCGGTCCGGCCTGGATGCCGTAGTTCTGTAGCGCGTTGAGCATGATGGCCGCCGTCACCGAAGTGGGGATGCCCAGCGTCAGCAGCGGCACCAGCGTGGCCGTCACCGCCGAGTTGTTGGCGGCTTCGGGACCGGCCACACCTTCAATGGCGCCCACGGTCCCGAACTCCTTTTGGTGTTCCGGGTCGGCCAGCTTCTTTTCGGTGGCGTAGCTCAGGAAGGTGGGAATTTCGGAACCGCCGGCGGGAATGCAACCAAACGGGAAGCCCAGCGCCGTGCCACGCAACCAGGCGGGCCAGGAGCGCTTCCACTCGGTTTTGGTCATGTGGGCCTTGTTCATCTTGTTCAGCTCGCTGCTGGACTTGCCCTCGTACAGCGCGTTGTACAGCGCCTCGCCCACGGCAAACAGGCCCACGGCCACCAGCACCACCTCGATGCCGTCCATGAACTCCAGCACCCCGGCGGTCCAGCGCACCTGGCCCGAGATCTGGTCCATGCCCACCAGGCCCATGGCCAGCCCGATGAACAGCGAGGTCAGGCCACGCAGCGTGCTTTCGCCCAGCACCGCACTCACGGTGGTGAAGGCCAGCAGCATCAGGCAGAAGTACTCAGGGGGGCCCAGCTTCACGGCAAATTCGGCCAGCACCGGTGCGAACAGCGTCACCAGCACGGTGGCGATGGTGCCGGCCACGAACGAGCCAATGGCCGAGGTGGCCAGCGCCGCTCCCGCACGGCCATTCTTGGCCATCTTGAAGCCTTCCAGCGCCGTGACCATGGTGCCGGTTTCGCCCGGGGTGTTGAGCAGGATGGAGGTGGTGGAGCCGCCATACATGGCCCCGTAGTAGATGCCGGCGAAGAAGATCATCGACGCTGTGGGCTCCACCTGGCCCGTGATGGGCAGCAGCATGGCCACGGTGACGGCCGGGCCCAGGCCGGGCAGCACGCCAATGGCAGTGCCCAGGGCGCAGCCCACAAAGGCCCACAGCAGGTTGATGGGGGTGGCAGCGGTGGCAAAGCCGCCCAGAAGCTGGGCCCAGAGGTTGGTGTCCATGGTGTGTGTCCTCGATGCGTGTCTGGGGCGGGGCTCAGAGCCAGCCGGTGCTGGTGAGGGCGGGCAGGTTGACCGCCAGCACCTTGGTGAACAGCCAGAACACCGGGGCCGAAATGGCAAAGCCAATCAGCAGGTCTTTCATGGCCTGGGCGAAGTGGCCGCCCGGTTTGCCTTCGGCAATGCGCAGGCCCCGCACGGCCAGCGCAAAACACAGGCCGCAACTGGCGATGAAGCCCAGCCGCTCGATCAAGGCCGCATTGGCCAGCACCCCGGCCACCACCCAGGCCAGGGCGTGCCAGTTGCCCCGGGGGGCACCCGAGGGCTCGGGCATGTCGTGGTAGGCCCCGTTCCAGGCCTGCCAGAACAGGTTGAGCCCACACAGGGCCAGGGCCACCGCCGCCAGCCAGGGCAGGAAGTTGGGGCCCACCCCGGCGTAGCCCGCGTCGGCGGGGATGTCGCTGGCACCCCACATCATCAGGCCCGACGCCACCAGCACGCCCGTGGCCACGGCCAACTGGCCGGGGCGGTGGTTCACGGTGGCGGCTTGGATGCTCCGCCCATCCGGGGTTTGCTGCATGGTTTGCTCCTGAAAATGTAGCTGCTTGCGCTTTCAAATCAAGCGAAAGAGGCCAAAAAGATGCTTAAAAAAATGCAAAAAAAGGGGCTTGACGCCCCTGGGAGAGAGGCGGTGGCGCTCAGACCATGCCTGCCCGCACCATGGTGGCGCGCAGCGCGGCAAAGTCATGGTCCACAAAGTCGGCAAAGGCCTGGCCGGTCAGCAGGGCGGGGGTCCAGGCGTTCTTTTCCATGGCGTCGGCCCATGCCTTGGTTTTGGTGGCCTTGACGATCATGTCGGCCAGGGCGGCCTGCTGCGCCGGGGTGATGCCTGCGGCACCGTACACGCCGCGCCAGTTGCCGATTTCCACGTCAATGCCCTGTTCCTTCAGCGTGGGCACGTTGATGCCGGGCAGGCGCTTGGCCGAGGTGACGGCGATGGGGATCATCTTGCCCGACTCGATGTAGGGCTGGAACTCGCTGTAGCCGCTGCCGCCCACCGTCACGTTGCCGCCCAGGATGGCGGCGGTGGCTTCACCGCCCCCACGGAAGGGCACGTAGTTGATCTTGGCGGCCTGCACCCCCACGGCCTGCGCGATCATGGCGGCGGCAATGTGCTCGGTGGAGCCGCGCGAACCGCCGCCCCACTTGATGCTGCCGGGGTCCTTCTTGAGCTGCTCCACCACGTCCTTCATGGTCTTGAGCGGCGAACCCGCGGGCACCACAAACACGTTGTATTCGCTGGTCAGCCGGGCAATGGGCGTGACCTGGGTGATGGACACCGGCGGCTTGCCGGTGATGATGCCGCCCAGCATCACCGCGCCCATGACCATCAGTGCGTTGGGGTCGCCCTTGGCGCTGTTGTAGAACTGGGCCAGGCCAATCGCGCCCGCGGCACCGCCCTTGTTTTCGAACGTGACCGAGGCGGCCACACCGGCTTCGCGCAGGGCGTTGCCCAGCGAGCGGCCCGTGGTGTCCCAGCCGCCGCCGGGGTTGGCGGGGATCATCATCTTCAGGTTGGCACTGGCCCAGGCCGACAGTGGCAGCGCACCCAGCGTGCCGGTGGTGGCCAGGGCGGCCATGGATTTGAGGAAGGTGTCGCGGCGCATGGCAAGTCTCCTTGTATGAAAAAGCCTGAACAGGTGTGGGGATGGATGTTCGACAGGCTGGCTGTCAGTTGGCTGTCCAGGATCTAGGGGTTTGCACTGGGTTCGTGCACTCTTCGCTGCCAGATCTGTGTTCACGGAACACCTCCAACAACGAATCGCATGGTTAGGGCCGCGATGCCTGAATCCGTTTCAATTTGCGTGCTTTCGGTATGCTCCTCCCTTTTTTATCCAGGGGAATAAAACGGTGAGTGTTTACGCATCATTTCGACAATTGATCAGCCTGATGGGGGCTGTCGTGCTTGCCAGTGCACTGAGCGCTTGCGGCGGGAGCGGCAGTGATGCCAGCTCCCCAGGATCGGGGGGGACAACAGGCGGTGGCGAGGTCGTGGTCAAGCCAACCAATGCCCTCAATTTGCTGGCGGGTGCATTTGGAGGGCTTGGGGCAATCGATGGTGTCGGCAGCGCGGCGCGGTTCTGCGCCCCCAGTGGTGTCGCTGTTGATCGCAGCGGCAGCGTCTATGTGGCGGATCAATGCAATGACACCATTCGCAAAATCACACCTGATGGTGTGGTAACGACCTTTGCTGGCAGTCCGGGTGATCCGGGTAGCACAGATGGTGTAGGCAGCGTGGCGCGGTTCCGCCAGCCCAGTGGGATTGCCGTCGACAGCGGTGGCACCCTCTATGTGGCAGATCAATACAACAGCACCATTCGCAAAGTCACGCCTGACGGTGTGGTGACGACGTTGGCTGGTCGGGCTGGCGAGCGTGGCAGGGCAGATGGCATCGGCAGCGCAGCACGTTTTGATAGCCCATATGGGCTGGCCGTTGATGGCCGTGGCAATGTCTATGTGACAGATTCAAACACCATCCGAAAAATCACGCCTGAAGGCATGGTGACGACCTTGGCGGGTAGTGCTGGCGAGAGTGGCAACGCGGATGGAAGCGGCAGCGCAGCAAGGTTCAGCTCTCTCAATGGGGTGGCCGTTGACAGCCGCGGCAACGTTTATGCAACAGATGCCACTGCCATCCGAAAAATCACCCCAGAGGGCGTGGTGACTACTTGGGCGGGCCGTGCAGGCGAGCTTGGCAGCGCAGATGGTCCTGTCGGAGAGGCAAGGTTTGGAATTCCGATTGGGATCGCTGTTGACAGCCGTGGAGAGGTTTATGTGGCGGATGCTGGTATTCCTGGCATTCGACTCAACAACACCATTCGCAAAATCACGTCGGACGGCTTGGTAACGACCTTGGCCGGCAGTGCTGGCAAGGAGGGCAGCGCAGATGGACGCGGCAGCGCGGCACGATTCAACTGGCCAAAAGGCTTGGCCGTTGACGCCAGCGGCAATGTTTATGTGGCGGATTCCAGTTCCGGCACCATTCGAAAAATCAACCCAGAGGGCATGGTGACAACCCTGGCAGGCAGGGCAAAAGTGACTGGAAGTGAAGACGGCAGCGGCGGCGCAGCGCGGTTTGAGTTGCCCCAAGGATTAGCTGTTGACAGCCGTGGCAACGTCTATGTTTCGGATTCTTTCACCATCCGAAAAGTCACACCAGAAGGAGCGGTGACGACGTTGGCTGGCAGGGCTGGCGAGCGTGGCAACGCAGACGGTCCGGGCAGCGCTGCACGGTTTAACAGCGCTAGTGGAGTCACTGTAGATGGCCGCGGCAACCTTTACGTTGCGGACACTGGGAATAACACCATTCGCAAAGTCACGCCTGACGGCGTGGTGACGACGTTGGCTGGCCGTGGCGGGCATTCGGGCATCAAAGATGGCATCGGCAGCGCGGCCGAGTTCGGTTCGCCTCAGGGGCTCGTTGTTGACAGCAGCGGAAACGTCTACGTAGCAGAATACCTTGGATCTGCAGCCCTAGATGCCTATTCCACAGACAATGCCATACGAAAAATCACGCCTGAAGGCATGGTGACCACCTTGGCTGGACGGGCTGGTCAGCGCGGTAGCGCAGATGGCAGCAGTGGCGCAGCCCGCTTTGATACTCCCGTCGGGATAGCCGTTGATGGTGGCGGCAACCTGTATGTGGCGGATTCATCCACCCACACCATACGAAAAATCAGCACTGACGGCATGGTGACCACCTTGGCGGGTCGTGCATATGAGCCGGGAAGTGCGGACGGCTTGGGCAGCGCAGCACGGTTCAACCGACCTAGAGGGCTGGCCGTTGACAGTAACGGCACCGTCTATGTGGCAGATACCGGCAACAGTACCATTCGCAAAATCACGCCTGACGGCGTGGTCAGCAGCCTGATGATCAATGGGCTGCCCAATCGGAATGTGAATGCGCCAATCGGTATCGCGCTGAGCGGTGACAAGCTTTACATCACCACCGAAAGCGCTGTTGCCTGGGTGTGGCGTTAAAGCGCACGCCGGGGTGGACATGCCGCCATGAAGCTGCTGCTCATCGAAGACAACCTGTCGCTCCAGACCACGCTGGTGCGCACCCTGGTGCGTCAGGGCTACGAGGTGAGCACCTGTGCCGATGGTCTGCAAGCCCTGGCCTGCTGGCGCAACACCCAGCCCGACCTGGTGCTGCTGGACCTGAGCCTGCCCGGGCGCGACGGCCTCACCGTGCTGGGCGAAGCCCGGGCTCAGGGGCTGGCGGCCCCGGTCATCATCCTCACCGCCCGTGGCACGGTGGGCGACCGCATCCTGGGCCTGAACACCGGGGCCGACGACTACCTGGCCAAACCCTTCGACCTTGACGAGCTGGAAGCCCGCATCAAGGCCCTGCTGCGGCGCAGTCCTGCGGGTCAGGCGGCGGGTGGCACGGCGGGGCGGCTGGGTGGCGGCCTGGCCGTGCCGGGTGGGGCCGTGCAGGGCGTGTCGCCGAGCGGTGGTTTTGACGTGGACCGCGACAGCGGCGCCGTGTACTTCCAGGGCGAGCCCCTGGACCTGCCCCCGCGCGAGCTGGCCCTGCTGCGTGCCCTGCTGGCCCGCCCCGGGCAGGCCATGGCCAAGGAGCGGCTGTTCGAGCAGGTGTTCCCCGGCGAGCTGGACGTACAGACCGAGGCCATCGAGGTGGTGGCCTACCGCCTGCGCAAGCGGCTCGCGGCCACCGGCGCGCAGTTGGTGACGCTGCGGGGCCTGGGCTACCTGCTCAAGCTGGCCCCCCAGGGCGCATGAACGGCATGAGTGGCATGACCGGCCTGAACCGCGTGGGACGCATGCAAGGCGTGTCGCTGCGCTGGCAACTGATGCTGGGCATCCTGCTGCCGGTGGGGCTGGTGCTGGTGGTCAACACCGTGTTCCTGTACCGCCAGGCGCTGTCCGCCGCCGACACCGCCTACGACCGCACCCTGCTGGCCTCGGCCAAGGCCATTGGCGAGCAGTTGCAGGTGGTGGCGGGCGATGCGGGTGGCCCTGCGCGTTTGCAGGCGTCGCTGCCGTACTCGTCACTGGAAGCCTTCGAGGCCGACAACCGCAGCCGCATGTTCTACAAGGTCAGCGGTTTCCAGGGGGAAATGGTGTCGGGTTTCGATGCCTTGCCCGCCTGGCATGGGCGGATTCCCTCGCAAGGCATCTATTCGGCGCTGGTGGACTTTTACGACGACACCTACCTGGACCAGCCCGTGCGCGTGGCCGTGCTGCTCCAGCCGGTGGCGGGGGCGGCCGGGCAGGGCATGGCCACGGTGCAGGTGGCCGAGACGCTGGAGCTGCGCCAGACCCTGGCCCGCAGCCTGCTGGTGGCCACCATCTGGCGCCAGCTGGCGCTCATTGCCACCATCGCCGCCGTGGTGATCTGGGTGGTGCGCCGCGCCACCCACCCCGTGCACGCCCTGGGCGATGCCCTGGCCCGCCGCAGCGACAGCGACCTGTCCCCGCTGCCCGCAGCCGACGCACCGCAGGAGCTGCGTCCGCTCATCGACGCCACCAACGACCACATGGCCCGCCTGAGCCACCTGCTGGCGCACCAGAAGCGGTTTGTGCGCGATGCCTCGCACCAGCTGCGCACGCCGCTGGCGGTGCTCAAGGCCCAGGTGCAGTCCGCCCGCCGGGGCGATGTGCCGCCCGACCTGGCCCTGGCCGAAATCGCCCACACCGTGGACGACGCCACCGCCCTGGCCAACCAGATGCTGGCGCTGGCCAAGGCCGAGCAACTGCAATCGGGCACCAGCGCCGCCGACGTGCCGCTGACCGACTGGGCCGCCGTGGTGCGCCAGGTGGCGCTGGACGTGTCGCCGCTGGCCGTGGAACGCCAGCTGGACTTCGGCCTGGACCTGCCCGAGGACCCCGCCCCCGTGCGCGCCCACGAATGGGCGCTGCGCGAGCTGGCGCGCAACCTGTTGCACAACGCCATCCGCTTCAGCCCGCCCGGGGCCGAGTTGAGCGTGTCGCTGTGGGTGGACGAGGGCAGCGCGAGCGCGGGCCGCGTGACCTTGCGGGTGCGCGACATGGGGCCGGGTGTGCCTGCCGAACTGCGGCCCCACCTGTTCCAACCCTTTGCCCGCGGCCATGCCGACGACGGCCAGGGCTCGGGCCTGGGGCTGGCCATCTGCCACGGCATCGTGCTGGCGCTGGGCGGCGGCCTGTCGCTGGACAACCGCATCATCCATGGCGAGGTGCAAGGGCTGGACGCGGTGGCCCGGCTGCCACTGGCCTCCCCATAATGCCCGGCCATGGACAAGCTCAAAGCCATTGAAACCTTTGCCTCAGTGGCCCAGCGCGGCAGCCTGACGGCGGCGGCCAAGGCCGAGGGGGTGGCCCCGGCCATCGTCGGGCGGCGGCTGGACGCGCTGGAGGAGCAACTGGGCGTCAAGCTCATGGTGCGCACCACCCGGCGCATCACCCTCACGCACGAGGGCAGCGCCTTTCTGGAAGACTGCCAACGCATCCTGGTGGACCTGGCTAACGCCGAGGCCAGCGTCAGCGCCGGGGGCGTCAAGGCCAGCGGGCATTTGCGCATCACCGCCCCGGCGGGTTTCGGGCGGCGGCATGTGGCCCCGCTGGTGCCGCGTTTTCGGGAGCTGCACCCCGAGGTGCAGGTGTCGCTCAACCTGTCGGACCGGGTGGTGGACATTGCCGCCGAAGGCTACGACTGCGCCGTGCGCGTGGGCGACCTCCCCGATTCCTCGCTGGTCAGCGTGCGCCTGGCCGACAACCGCCGCCTGTGCGTGGCCACGCCCGAGTACCTGCGCCACCATGGCACGCCGCGCCACCCGTCCGAGCTGGCGCGGCACGACTGCCTGGTGCTGTCCAGCGACGCCTCACAAACCCGGGGCTGGGCCTTCCAGGTGCCGCTGGACCCGCCCGAGCCGGGCATGAGCGAACTCATTCACCTGCGCCCTGCAGGCCCGCTGGACTGCTCCGACGGGCAGGTGCTGCACGAATGGTGCCTGTCCGGCTACGGCATTGCGTGGCGCAGCACCTGGGAGGTGGAGGCCGACATCGCCGCCGGTCGCCTGGTGCCGGTGCTGGAGGCGTTTGCCGCCCCGCCTAACGGCATTTACGCCGTGTTTCCGCAGCGCAAACACCTGGCGCTGCGCGTGCGGCTGTGGGTGGACTACCTCAGGCAGCACTACGGCCAGCCGCAGTTCTGGGCGCGGGGGTGGGGGCAGGAACGGATGTCGGGTGTGGCCGCGTTCAGCGCTTGAACTTGGTCTTGAGCCAGTCCAGAACGGCCAATTGATCGGCGGTGGTGGCCCGGCGCACTTGGATCAGGAGCTTTTGCAGGTCCGGCCTGGGCAGCGTGATGTTGGAGGCACCTTCGTTGCACACCGAGCAAATGGCCCGCAGGTTGGCGGGCTCGTCGCTGCCCCCCATGCTTTTGTCGATGATGTGGCCCAGGTGCAGGCGCGTTTTGCGTGTGGGGTCGTAGGGGTGGGGCTCCCCGGCCACGGCGCCGCACATCTGGCAGGTGAACCCATTGCGGTCCAGCACGTAGGCCCGGGTTTCCTTGGAAATTTCGCGGGCAAATGCAGGTTGGGGCTTGGGTGTTTCCAGCAGGTACTGGCCGGGTTTGAGGTCGGCCCGGTCGTTGTGAGTGAGGATCTGGTAGCCCTCTTCCGTGCGCAGTTCGCGGATGCGCCGCGCCCATTCGCTGATGTCCCCGGCCACCTTGCGCAGTTGTTCGGCCTCCAACACTTCGCCCAGGTGGTTCAGGAAATGCTGGCGCAACTTGGCGCGAGCCCCTTTGGGGGGAGTTGGTTGGGCGCTCATGCCACCCTCCGCTTGGAACGGCTGGCGGCCCCAGCCTCAATGGCCATGGCAATGCGCTGGCTGACCGCATGGGCCACGGGGGGCGGGAAAGCATTGCCCACCTGTCGGTAGGCCGGGGTTTTTTTGCCGGTGAAGTGCCATTCGTCCGGAAACCCTTGGACGCGGGCGCACATGCGCACCGTCAGGCGGGGCATGCCCACAAAGTCGGCGTCGGGGGCCAGGTCGGCCAGTCCTTTGCCATCCACCCCCAGTGAGGCCCAGGCCTGGCGTGCCCGTGTGGGCCCCAAATCAGGACCGCCGTGCTTTTTGCTGCCCCCCACCAGGGTGGGGGCGATGTCGTTGGCCCGCTGCATCCAACCTTGCACCCCGCGCCAGCCTCGCTCAGCCATCAGGTCGCCGAGCAAGGTGCCCACCGTGGGTGGCCGCTCCAAAGAGGGCTCCGGCCATTGGAAGTGCTCGGCCAATTCCTTGCGCACCGCCACAAACACCACCCGGGGACGGAGTTGGCACACCCCGAAATCGGCGGCGTTGAACAAATGCCAGTCGGTCCAATACCCCAGGGCTTGCAGTTGGCGGGCAATTTTTTGCCGGTAGTCCACAAACACGGCATCCAACAGGCCGCGCACGTTTTCCAGCATCACGGCCTGAGGGCGGGTTTCGTCCACCACCCGGATGGCTTGGGGGAACAGGTCCCGTTCGTCGTCCGCACCCAGCTGCTTTCCGGCCTTGGAAAACGGTGGGCAGGGCACACCGCCGGCCACGAGGTCAATGCCTTTGAAACCCTGGGCGTCAAAGGCCGCCAAGTCCCCTTGGTGCACCTGCCAATGCGGGCGGTTGTGGCGCAGCGTGGCGCAGGCGTGGGCGTCAATTTCCACCAAGGTGCGGTGCTCGAAGCCCGCACGCTCCAGCCCCAGGGCTTGTCCGCCCGCACCTGCACAAAGTTCCAGCGAGTCCATTGGGTTGCCTGATGTTTTATCCAGTCTATTATGACTCGCGGTGACCGAAAGGATCAAAACGGCGGGTCGTCTTCGCTGGACGGTGAGGACGTGGCGGCGGCCTGGTAGCCCGCGCCGGTGGTGACGGGGGCCGGTGCCGCGGCGCGGCGGGTGGCGGGGCCGGCCGAGGTGCCGATCTCGGCCAGGCCGTCCAGCGCGTCGATCAGGTCGCCGATCAGCGGGCCCAGTTCGGCGGTGGCCATCAGCACGCTGCCGTCAAAGTCGTCGGCACGCTGGCCCTGGGCCTTGGCCTGCTCCAGCACATGGTCTTCGAACACCAGCTTTTTCAGGTGCAGCGCGTCGCTCAGCACAAACTGCACGCGGTCGTCCCAGTGCAGGGCCAGGCGGGTGGGTTGCTTGCCTTGGGTGATGTGGTCGCGCACCTCGTCGGTCAGCAGCGGGTGGCGGGCGTAGCGCACCACGGCCTGGCTTTCGTCGGCGGCCTTCAGTTCACATTCGTGGCCAATGGCAAAACCGGCGGGGGTTTCCTGCTCGGACAGCCAGCGGGCCATGGCCACGGCGGGCGAGGTGGCGGTTTGCAGCGGTTCGGCGGTGAAACCGTCCACCAGTTTCACCAGCGCGGTGATGATGTCGTCGGCCCGGGCGTTGGCGGTGGTGTCCAACACCATGCGGTGGGTGGTGGGGTCCAGCCACACCCAGGTGGATTGCTGGCGCGGGAAGGCCTGGGGCAGCAGCGCGGCCTTCACTTCTTCTTTCAGGTCGCGCTTTTCCTTCTTGCCGGGTTTGCGGCCCGAGCTGGCCTCGATGGCGGCGCAGGCTTCGTCCACCTTGCCCTGGATGACGCTGCTGGGCACCTGCCGGGTCTCGACCATGAAGCGCAGCACCCACTGGCCGTTGACCGATTCGGCCAGCACGCCGTGCGCCTGCCCGCGCGGGGGCACCCAGCCCACCGACTTTTCCTGGCTGGCGCTGCCGGGCAGGAAGGGCATGACGCTCAGCACCTCTTCCAGCGCGGTGAGGGAGGCGGGCCAGCCCGCCGTGACGGCATAAACCGACAGGTTCTTGAACACAGGGTCCCCTTGATCAGCGACACACCGCCCCGGCGCGGGGCCGACGGGCGGTGGCAAAAGTTGGAAAAAGGGGGCAAGTCTATCGGGTGCGGCGGGGGCGGCGTGTTCAGAACAGGCTGCGGGCCAGCCAGGCGGCGGTGCCCCACATCATCAGGGCCACGGCACCGTCCAGCGCCCGCCAGATGGCCACCGAGTTGAGGCGACGCCCCAGCCAGAAGGCGGCCACGCCCAGCACCGCAAACCACAGCAGCGAGCCGGTGGCCGCCCCCATGCCGAACACGGTGCTGCCCTGCCCATAGGCCAGCGAGGCGGTGCCGATCAGCACGGCGGTGTCCAGCCAGGCGTGGGGGTTGAGCCACGAAAACGCCAGCGCCGAACCCACCGCCTGCCAGCGGCCGATGCGCGGTGCGTCGGTTGCTTCGGTTGTGGCTTGGGCGTCCGGTTGCGCCGCCGCGGGGTGCCAGAAGCGTTGGAAGGCCTGCCAGCCGTACACCGACAGGAACAGCAGGCCCGCCCCGATCAGCGCGCCGTGCAGCTTGTCGGACAGTCCGCCCAGGTGGGCGAGGCCCAGCACGCCCAGGGCGATCAGCACCACGTCGGCCACGATGCACACGGCCACCGTCAGCCACACGTGCTGGCGTTGCAGGCCCATGCGCAGCACATGGGCGTTTTGTGGCCCGATGGCCATGATCAGGGACAGGCTGAGCACCATCCCGGCGGTGAAGGTGGAGCCCAAAACGGGCAAAGCGAAGGCGGTCATGGGGAGCTCCGGTGGAGAGGTGTCTGGGTGTTGGGATGCAGTGTGCAAGGTTTGCGGATTTGTTTAAACTGTTTTGAAGCGTTTTAAATTCGATCAATATTTAGTTAACAAAATCCATGCTCGATGCCCGTCAACTTGAAGCCCTGGCCGCGGTGGCCGAACAGGGCAGCTTTGCCGCTGCGGCCCGCCAGCTCAACGTGACGCTGGCGGCGGTGTCGCTGCGCATCAAGTCCCTGGAGGAGGTGCTGGGCCAGCGCCTGCTGGTGCGGGGCAAGGTGGTGCGGGCCACGTCGGCGGGGCAGGCCTTGCTCACCCACGTGCGCCAGGTGCGCCTGATGGAGGCCGATCTGCTCCAGGGTTTGCAGCGCGGTGGGGTGGATGGGGCCGCCGAAACGCCTTGGCAGACCCTGAGCGTGGCCATCAACGCCGACTCCATGGCCAGCTGGTTCTTGCCGGGGGTGGCCCCGTTGCTGGCGCGGCACCGGCTGCTGCTGGATATCACGCTGGATGACCAGGACCACACACACGACGCCCTCAAGAGCGGCGACGTGTTGGGCTGTGTGACCACCTTGTCGCGCGCCATGCGGGGCTGCGTGGCCGAGCCCCTGGGGGTGATGCGTTACCGCTGCGTGGGTTCACCCGCGCTGGCCGCGTCGGTGCAGGCGGAAGGGGGCGGCTTGTCGGTGCACCGCCTGCTGGCCACGCCCGCGGTCATCTTCAACCGCAAGGACGGGTTGCAGGACGCCTTCCTGGCGCAGCACATCGGCTTGAAACAACCCGCCTACCCGCGGCACTTTGCACCGGCGGTGGATGGTTTTGAAGCCGCCATCGAACTGGGCTTGGGTTGGGGCATGGTGCCGGAGCAGCACCTGGCGCGGCCCGGCGTGGCGGGCCGCATGGTCGAACTGCTGCCGGGGGCGGCGGTGGATGTGGCCTTGTACTGGCAGCACTGGGAGCGCGAGGCGTCTTCCGCTCGCCGCCTGACCGAGGCGGTCAAACAGGCGGCTCAGGCGAATTTGCTGCCCATGCCGGATGTGTGATGCCAGAGAGCCTGAGGATGGGCCCGCGTGTGGCGGGCAATGCCTGCATGAAAAATGGCCTCTGGCGCTTTTTATATAAGCGATGGCAGCTATTGTTTTTGCAGTTTTCTTTGGGCCGCCCTCGCCGGGCCGGTCAGCCGTTGATCAGCCTTTCAGGCACTCGCTCATGAACTTCTTGCGTTCGTCACCCTTCAGCGCCTTGGTCTTGGCGTCGGCGTTGCAGGTTTTCATTTTTTCTTGCTGGGCGGTCTTGCCATCGGCAGGGGCTTCGGCCTTGGCGCTCAGGCACTCTTTCATGAAGGCCTTGCGCTCGTCGCCTGCCAGGTTCTTGGTTTTGGCGTCGGCGTTGCAGGTTTTCATTTTGTCCTGCTGCGTGGCGGCATGGGCGGGCACGGCCACGGTGGCGGCCAGGGCCAGGGTGCAGGCGATGACGGAGGCAAGTGCTTTCATGGATGGCTTTCGGTGGTTGAAAAAGGAAGACACGGCTGCCGCTGCGCGTGCATGACCGTGCGCGCATTGTGGCCAGTTCGCACGCCCTTGTCGTGACGGTGGGGCACCCCGCAGGCTGAATGTGTGAAGAAATGCAACAGGGCCTGTCGCGCATGGGTGGCGCTCCGCAAAAGGGTGGGATGGGGCCGCCGCCTAAAATCCCGGCCATGCTTCAAATCAAACAAGACCTGCTGGCCGCGCTGGCGGCAGAACTCGATCAGCTGATGCCCGGTGCCGCCGACAAGGCGGTTTTTGAATCCCCCAAGGTGGCGGCCCATGGCGACTTCGCCTGCACCGCGGCCATGCAGCTGGCCAAACCCCTCAAGAAGAACCCCCGCCAAGTGGCCGAGGAACTGTGCGCCGCGCTGCGCGCCACGCCCGTGTTTGCGCAGTGGGTCGAGGCGCTGGACATTGCCGGTCCGGGCTTCATCAACATCCGCCTCAAGCCTGCGGCCAAACAGGCCGTGGTGCGTGAGGTGCTGACTGGCGGGGCCGCCTTCGGTCGCCAACCCGCCCGCAACGAGAAACTGCTGGTGGAGTTCGTGTCCGCCAACCCCACGGGGCCGCTGCATGTGGGCCATGGCCGTCAGGCCGCGTTGGGTGACGCCATCTGCAACCTGTTCGACACCCAGGGCTGGGCCGTCCACCGCGAGTTCTATTACAACGACGCCGGTGTGCAGATCGAAACCCTGGCCAACTCCACCCAGTTGCGCGCCAAGGGCATCAAGCCCGGCGACGCGGGGTGGCCCGAAGCCGCCTACAACGGCGACTACATCCAGGACATTGCCAACGACTTCCTGGCCCGCAAGACTGTCAAGGCCGACGACCGCGAGGTGACCGCCAGCGGTGACGTGAATGACCTGACCAGCATCCGCGAATTTGCCGTGGCCTACCTGCGCCACGAGCAGGACTTGGACCTGAAGGCATTCCAGGTGAAGTTCGACCAGTTCTACCTGGAGTCCAGCCTGTACACCAGCGGCCGGGTGCAGGCCGCGGTGGACAAACTGGTGGCCAACGGCCACACCTACGAGCAAGACGGCGCACTGTGGCTCAAGTCCACCGACTACGGGGACGACAAGGACCGCGTCATGAAAAAGACCGACGGCGGCTACACCTACTTCGTGCCCGATGTGGCCTACCACATCACCAAGTGGGAGCGCGGCTTTGCCAAGGTGGTCAACATCCAGGGCACCGACCACCACGGCACCATCGCCCGTGTGCGCGCCGGGCTGCAGGCGGCCGACGTGGGCATTCCCCTGGGCTACCCCGATTACGTGCTGCACACCATGGTGCGGGTCATGCGCGGGGGCGAGGAAGTGAAGATTTCCAAGCGCGCCGGCAGCTACGTCACGTTGCGCGACCTGATCGAATGGACCAGCAAGGACGCGGTGCGCTTCTTCCTGCTCAGCCGCAAGCCCGACACCGAGTACATCTTCGACATCGACCTGGCCCTGGCCCAGAACAACGACAACCCGGTGTACTACGTGCAGTACGCCCACGCCCGCATCTGCTCGGTGCTGGCGGCCTGGGCCGAGAAAGACGGTGGCGACGTGGCCACGCTGGCGCAGGCCGATCTGTCGGCGCTGGAAAGCCCTCAGGCCGCGGCCCTGATGCTCAAGCTGGCGCAGTACCCGGCCATGCTGACCGCGGCGGCCACCGACTTTGCGCCGCACGACGTCACCTTCTACCTGCGCGAACTGGCGTCCACGTACCACAGCTATTACGATGCCGAGCGCATCCTGGTGGACGACGAGGCCGTCAAACGCGCCCGTCTGGCCCTGGTGGCGGCCACGGCCCAAGTGTTGGCCAATGGCCTGGCGGTGCTGGGGGTGAGTGCCCCCACCCGCATGTGACCCCCTGGGTCTGTTTCGCTCACGGCACATTGCAAAGGTCTTGCCCATGAAGGACTGTCAGAACCGTCGCCCAGGCCCGAGTCGGGCACCGAAGTGCGCCCCACCACGCACCCAGCAGGGGGGCACCTTTCTGGGGTTGATCCTCGGGGTGCTGCTGGGCCTGGTGGGGGCCCTGGTGGTGGCGGTGTACGTCACCAAGGTGCCCGTGCCTTTTGTGGAGCGGGTCATTTCCCGTCCGGCGTCCGACGACGCGGCCGAGGCCGACCGCAACCGCAACTGGAACCCCAATGCGGCGCTGGGGGGCAAGCCCTCCAAGTCGGCGGCCAAGGGCGATGCCCCGGCGGATGCGCCGTCCGAGCCCACCCCTGCCCCCGAGCCCGCCAAGAAGGCCGAAGCCCCCGCCAAGCCGACCGAAGCAGCCAAGGCCCCGGCGGAAGCCCCGGTGGAGCCCAAAGGCAAGACCTATTCCTCCGACCCGCTGGGCGACCTGGCCTCGTCCAAGGTGCAGGGCAAGACCGTGGCCGCGACCACCCCCCGCGACGTGCCTGCCCCCGCAGCCGCTGAGCCGTTCACCTTTTTTGTGCAGGTGGGGGCGTTTCGCACCCCGGAGGATGCCCAGGCACAGCGCGCCAAATTGGTGCTGATGGGCCTGGATGCCAAGGTGTCCGAGCGTGAGCAGAACGGCAAGACCGTCTACCGCGTGCGCCTGGGTCCCTACGAACGCCTGAGCGATGCTGAAAAAATGAAGGAAGACCTGGCCCCCAGCGGGCTGGAGACGGCCCTGGTCCGCGTGCAACGTTGAAACCCTGGGTTCCCCACCCCGGGGAACCAAAACACGCGCCCCCCACACTGATTGCCCACAAGGAGAAACCATTCCATGCGTCGTCGTGAGTTTTCGCAGGTCGCGTTGCTGACCGCTGCTGCCCCCGCCCTGGTGACCACCGCCCAGGCCCAAACCGAAGCCTTCAAGGAGGGCAAGGACTACCTCAAATTGGCCAGTCCCGCCCCCGTGGACTCGCCCGCAGGCAAGGTGGAGGTGATCGAGTTCTTCGGCTACTGGTGTCCGCACTGTGCCAAGTTCGAGCCCACCTTCGACACCTGGGTCAAGAAGCAACCCGCCCACATCGTGGTGCGTCGCAACCCCATTGCCTTCAGTTCGGCCCAGGAGCCGCTGCAGCGGCTGTACTTTGCGCTGGAAGCCATGGGCAAGCTCGACGAACTGCATGCCAAGGTGTTCGTGGCCATCCATGGTGAACACCAGAAGTTGTCCACGCCCGACGACATCGCCAACTGGGCGGCTCGCCAAGGCTTGGACCGGGCCAAGTTCCTGGAGTTCTTCAATGCCTTCTCGGTGGCGGGCAAGCTCAAGCGTGCGGCGCAGATGGCCGAGGCCTACAAGCTTGACGGCGTGCCCGCGTTGGGTGTGGCCGGGCGGTATTTCACGTCCCCGTCCACAGCGGGCACCGGTGAACGTGCGCTGGCGGTGGTGAACCAGCTGGCAGAGGCCAGCCGCAAGGGCTGAAAGCCTCAGACTCTCGCGTTTTTGCCTTTGGTGCCGTCAGGAAATCCCGACGGCACCGCTACAATGACAAGCAAATACCATGCCGCCATGAGTTTGCTTGTGACTCCTCGTTCCACTCCCCCTGTGCCCAGCGCCCGACCGCATGCCCTTGTTTCCGGCCTGCGGCGGCTGGGGTGTGGCTGGGTGGCCTTGAGTGCGCTGTGGCTGTGTGCCGCGGCCCATGCCGAAAAGGCCGACCGCGACAAGCCCATGAATGCCGAGGCCGACAGCCTGCGCTACGACGACGTGCGTCAGCTCAGCGTGTTCACCGGCAATGTGGTCATCACCAAGGGCACCATCGTCATCCGGGGCGACAAGGTCGAAGTCCGTCAGGACGCCCAGGGCAACCAGTTCGGGGTGGTCACCGGTTCAGCCGCCAAGCCCGCCTTTTTCCGCCAGAAGCGCGAGGGGTTGGACGAGTACATCGAGGGTGTGTCCGATCGCATCGACTACAACGGACAGACCGACGTGGTGCGGTTCGAGCAGCGCGCCATGCTGCGCCGCTACCGTGGAGCCACCCTGGCCGATGAAACCTCGGGCAGCCTGATCGTCTACAACAACGCCGCGGAAACCTTCTCGGTGGACGGTGGCGAGGCCAGCAAGACGCCTTCCAACCCTTCTGGCCGCGTGCGGGCGATGTTGACGCCCACGCCACGGCCTGCCGAAGGGGCTCCGGCCCCTGCGGCCACCGACCCGGCGCGTCTGCGGTCGGCCCCCGTGCTGGATGGGGTTGGCCGGTGAGCGGCGGCGCCAGTGTCCGCCTTGCCCTCGAACCCGATGCACCCCAGCCGGTGCGTCTGGAGGCGATGCACCTGCGCAAGTCCTACGGCAGCCGCAAGGTGGTCAAGGACGTGTCGCTGGCTGTCAACGAGGGGGAGGTGGTGGGCCTGCTGGGTCCCAACGGCGCGGGCAAGACCACCTCGTTTTACATGATCGTGGGCCTGGTGCGGGCCGATGGGGGTGACATCTTCCTGGACGGCCAGCCCATTGAACATCAGCCCATCCACCGCCGTTCGCGCCTGGGGTTGGGCTATCTGCCGCAGGAAGCGTCCATCTTCCGCAAGCTCAACGTCGAAGACAACGTGCGCGCCGTGCTGGAGTTGCAGCACGACGAACAGGGCAAACGCCTGTCGCCCGCGGTGGTGCAGCAGCGCCTGGACGCCCTGCTGGCCGACTTGCGGGTGGACCACCTGCGCCACTCTCCGGCGCCCGCGCTGTCGGGGGGCGAGCGGCGGCGGGTGGAAATTGCCCGGGCACTGGCCACCCAGCCCCGCTTCATCCTGCTGGACGAGCCGTTTGCCGGCATCGACCCCATCGCCGTCATCGAGATCCAGCGCATCATCGGTTTCCTGAAGGCGCGGGGCATCGGGGTGCTGATCACCGACCACAACGTGCGCGAGACGCTGGGCATTTGCGACCACGCCTACATCATCAACGACGGCACGGTGCTGGCGCAGGGCACGCCCGCCGAGATTGTGGACAACGCCGACGTGCGCCGGGTGTACCTGGGCGAACACTTCCGCATGTGATGCGCCCATGAAACAAGGCCTGTCCCTCCGCGTCTCGCAGCACCTGGCGCTCACGCCCCAGCTGCAGCAGTCCATTCGGCTGTTGCAGCTGTCCACGCTGGAGCTGGGGCAGGAGGTCGAGCAGATGCTCGACGAAAACCCCTTCCTGGAGCGTCAGGACGAGGCCGCCGAGCGCGAGTCGTTTGGCCTGGAAACCGCCGATGCCCCGGTCAGCCTGGGGGATGTGTTGTCCGAGCGCGCCATGGAAGGTGTAGCAGAAAGTTCAGGCACATCAAGCGCTGAGTCTGTTTTTGAGTCATCAAATTCTGCCGAGTCAACCCCCGAAGCCTCGTCGGGTGACGATGTCAGCCTGACCGAGCCCGACTGGTCGGGTGACGGCACCGTGGACATGCAACCCGACGACGGCGAGTGGGGCGGCGAAGCCCCCGCCCGGGGCACCGGCAGCCACGACGACGATGACACCGCCAGCGCCGCCGACCTCGCCAGTGAGCACATCACCCTGCAGGCCCACCTGCACCAGCAGGCCCTGGGCCTGCGCCTCAGCCCCGAGGAACAGGCGGCGCTGTACGCGCTGATCGAGTCGCTGGACGACGACGGCTACCTGGCCGACCCCTTGGAAGACCTGGCCGCCTCGTTCGAGCCCGGCAACCCGGACGACCTCGCCGTGCAGGAGCGCCGTGAGGCCACCGTGCAACTGCTGCGCACGGCCTTGGGCTGGCTGCAGAACATGGACCCGCCCGGGGTGGGCGCACGCGACGTGGGCGAGTGCCTGCGCTTGCAGATCAACGAACTGCGCAACACCCCCGCAGCCCGGGCCGCGCTGGCCATCTGCCAGCAACCCCTGGACCTGATGGCCCGCCGCGACACCCGCAAGCTGGCCCTGGTGTGCGGGCTGGAAGAGCCGCTGGTGCGCGAGGCGCTGGCCCTCATCACCCAGCTCGAACCCCGGCCCGGTCGCCGTTTTGCCAACCTGGAAGGCCAGATGGTGGTGCCCGATGTGCTGGTGACCCGCGCGGGGCGCGGCTTCAAGGTGCAGCTCAACCCTGAGGTCATGCCCAAGCTGCGGGTGCACGACGTGTACGCCGCCGCCCTGCGCGAAGGCCGAGGGAGCCGTGGCGACGGCGCGGGCATGCAGCAGCGCCTGCAAGAGGCGCGCTGGTTCATCAAGAACATCCAGCAGCGGTTTGACACCATCCTGCGCGTCTCCAGTGCCATCGTGGAGCGCCAACGCAACTTCTTCATGCACGGCGAGCTGGCCATGCGCCCGCTGGTGCTGCGCGAGATTGCCGACGAGCTGGGCCTGCACGAGTCCACCATCAGCCGCGTGACCACCGCCAAGTACATGGCCACGCCGTTTGGCACCTACGAGCTGAAGTACTTCTTTGGCTCCAGCCTGGGCACCGAAACCGGGGGCAACGCCTCCAGCACCGCGGTGCGGGCGCTCATCAAGCAGCTGGTGGCGGGGGAAGACCCCAAAAAGCCGCTGTCGGACAACGCCTTGTCGGACATGCTGAAAGAGCAGGGCATCGAGTGCGCCCGCCGCACCGTGGCCAAGTACCGCGAGGCGCTGAAAATCGCCCCGGCCAGCTTGCGCAAGGCGCTCTGAGCACGCGGCTTGCCGCGCTACTTGCGCCCACCCTCCCGCGCCGCCACCTCCACCAGCATGCCCAGGGTGGCCGAGTAGTAACTCTGGGCCGTCATGGGCAGGCGTGAGCTGGGCGGTTTGCCAGTGGTCAGCAGGCTTCGGATGGCCTGCACCCCGGGGTCGGCCCCGTAGCTGTCGATGGAGTTGTCCTGCACGTTGGCCCAGCCGGGCAGGAAGCCGTCGCACTGGAAGTGGGTCCAGAACTTCTTGAAGCCTTCCATTCGCCCGGGGGTGGCGTGGCCCGCCCAGTGCAGGTACAGCGGCACGCGGGCTGAGTCGTAGCCATAGCGGGGCAGGCGGCTGGGGTCAGGGGCCAGCGGGTTGACCAGCAGCAGCCAGTCGGGCGGCAGGCTCCAACGGCCGAAGCGGGCCACTTCCACCAACCGCAACCCCGACGTGGTGAGGGCCTGCCACTGCGGGTGCGGATCCACCTTGTTCAGCGCCTCGAAGGCCGGAAACACCCAGTACGACAGGTTGACCACCTGCCCCTGCGGGGTGCCAAAGCCGTCCACCCCGGGTTTGATGATGGTGCCCCAGGGCGTGCCGTCCTGCACCACCTTGTCGCGGATGGCCTGGCCGATGGCCGCGGCGCGGCCTTTCAGCTCCGGCAGGTTGAAGCGCTCGGCGGCGCGTTGCAGGGCCCAGGCGATGAACAGGTCGCCGTCGGTGGCGGTGTTCATGTCGGTGATGCCGCGGCCCGGCTCCCAGCGCCAGGCAAACAGGCCGTCGGGGCGCTTGCCCAGGTTGGCTTGCGTCCAGGCCCAGATGCGTTCGAATGTGGCCTTGTCACCTGCCGCGGTGGCCAGCAGCAGGCCAAAGCCCTGACCTTCGGAGTGGCTGATGTTGCGCTGTCCGGTGTCGGTCACGCGCCCGTCGGAGGCCACGTAGGTGGCCTTCCAATCGTCCCAGCCCCGCAGGGCTTGGGCTTGGGCCTGGGCGATGGGCGGCGCGCTCAGTCCCAGCAGAACGGCGCAGCGCAGCAACGAGCGTCGATCCACGGATTCACCCCAGCTGGGTTCGCAACCGGTCGGCGCGATCCTTGGGGGCAGGATGCGTCGAGAGGATGCTGCTTGCCGTGTCGCCCGTCAACGCGGCCAGCTTGTCCAAGGCGCTGACGCATGCTTGGGGGGTGTACTTGCGGTTGCGCATGAAGTTCAGTGCGTAGTCATCCGCCTCACGTTCGTTGGATTGAGAGTGCTGTGCCTTGACCACTTTTTCAAACAAATCGCCCAGCGCGGAGCTGGCCAACGCCCCCACGCGGGTGTTGCTGGATTCCACGCCTTTGCGCAAGGCGCTGGTGCGCAGGGCCGTCTGCATGCGCGCTTTGGAGTGACCCGATTTCACGTGGCCAATTTCGTGGCCAATCACGTACCGAACCTCGTCGTCGGTGAATGCATCCATCAGCCCGGAATACACACGGATCGTGCCATTGGCCATGGCAAAAGCATTGATTTGCGGTGTGATGTAGACCTTGAAGTTCAAGCGCAAGCCGTCATAGGTTTGCAGGCCCTTCACCATTTTGGACAGCCGTTGGGCGTAGGGGCTGTTGTTGGGGGCCACTTGATTCTGATGATCCATTTCCGTGGTCATTTGATCGAAGTAGCTTTGCAGCTCGGCATCGGTGATGGACTCGGCTTTGGCCAAGTCCTGTCCTGCTTCAAAAATCTTGCCGAAATTGAGTTGGGCCTGCACGGGGCTCATGGCGCTGAAGCCCGAGGCGAGCAGGGTGACAGAAATCAAATCGCGACGTTTCATGAATTACCTCCTGATGTATGGTTTGAATGACGGGCGCCGGATTATCTCTTCATGTTACGGATGCACCCATTCAATGCTGCGCAAGGCAGACACCAGGGCCGCACTGCTCCGCAAAAAGGTGCGGCGGTCAGGTGGGCGGGGTTTCATGGTGGCTGGGGTCCATTTCTGTTCGGTTGCGGCCATGGCGTTTGGCTTGGTACAGGGCCTGGTCGGCCCGTTCCAGCAGCGACTGCATGCGCTCGGCGTCACCATAGGGGGCCAGGGCGACGCCGATGCTGGCGGTGACGTGGTGTGACGGCCCCGGGGTGTCCATGGGCAATGCAATGGCTTCGATCGCCTGACGGATGCGTTCGGCGGTGCTCAGGGCCTCGGGGGCATCGGACTGGCGCAGCAGCACCACGAACTCTTCACCGCCCAGGCGGGCGGCCAAGTCGGTGTGGGCGCGGGTGCAGGCCATCAGGACGCGGGCCACCTCGCGCAGACAGACGTCTCCCTGCAAGTGCCCCCAGGTGTCGTTGTACTGCTTGAAGTGATCAACGTCGATGATGAGCGCCGCCATGGGTTTGCCCGACTCGGGGGGGTAGCTTTGCCAGCGCTGGAACACCTCGTCCATGTGTCGGCGGTTGGGCAGTTGTGTCAGGTCGTCGGTGAGGGCGGCCACCTTGAAATGGTGGCTGGTGGCGGTGGACCGGTCCAGCTGAAGCTGGTCACACAGCTTGACCAGGTAGCTGAACCGGGCGGCCTTGTTGAGTCGGTGGTTGGCCAGCAGCGTGAGCAGGCCTGTGACGTTGTAGGTGAGGATGGAGGTGCGCTTGGCAAATGCCTCCATGCCGGGGTGCAGCCCGATTTCCACCGAGAAGATGAGCATGCTCACCCCGGTGATCAACGCCGCCGTCCGAAACCGCAGGGGCATGACCACGTTGCAGGTCATGAGCAGGATGACGAAGGCGGGCGGGTCGAAGTTTTCTGCCCGCGTGCGGGTGAACCAGTGGATGGTGGCGATGCCCAGCATGACCACCACAAATCCGCTGGACAGCCAGGCATCCTGGTGTTTGCCGTCGGTGCTTTGGCGCACCTGCCACAGGGCCAGCACACACAGCGGCGTGACCACCAGCAGCCGCGTCACCACCGACAGCAGGAAAATGTTTGGGCGCGAAAAATAGTCGTTGACGATGAACAGGTTGAACAGCGCCAAGGCGGCCAGCCCGCCCCAGAACACCGACTTGGCATGGCTGTGCGCCAGGTGGGCCCGGTAGTGCGGTTCAATCAGCGGGGAGAAGTTCTTGGCGCCCGAAAACCCCGCCAACTCGGCCTGCGCCTGTTCCAACGAAATGCCTGTGGTTGCGCTCATTTCACTTTTTATTCATTTGTCTCGGAGGGTATGCGCCAGCGTTTCGGAATGACGATAACCGATTGATGCGCGGGCGGCCGTATTTTTGTGCGGGAGCCGTCACAATCCCGGGTGACGGCACGGCCTGAATTTCTGCATGAACCAACTCCAACTCTTTTTGCCCTGCGCCGCTGGCGTCGAGGGCTTCCTGGCCGACGAAGTGGCCCGCATCACCGGCCTGACCGGGCGCACCGGGCGGGCGGGGCTGATGGTGGCGGCCTCCTGGCGCGACGCCATGCGCCTCAACCTGTACAGCCGCCTGGCCCAGCGCGTGCTGGTGCAACTGGCGCACCGCCCCTACCGCTCCGAGGCCGACCTGTACGAGGCCGCCAGCGACGTGGCCTGGGAAATCTGGTTCACCCCGCGCCAGAGCTTCAAGATCGACATCACCGCCCAGCACAGCCCGCTGCAAAGCCTGAACTTTGCCGCGCTCAAGGTCAAGGATGCCGTGGCCGACCGCTTCCGCCACAAGACCGGCACCCGGCCTGACGTGGACACCGCCCGGCCCGACGTGCGCGTGTTCGTGCACCTCACCAGCGACCACGTCAGCCTGTACATCGACACCTCGGGCGAGCCGTTGTTCAAACGCGGCTGGCGCGACGACAAGGGCGACGCCCCGCTGAAGGAAACCCTGGCTGCCGCCATGCTGGCTGCCGCCGGGTGGGACGGCAGCCAGGGGGCGGCGTTGCCACTGTACGACCCCTGCTGCGGCAGCGGCACCATCGCCATCGAAGCGGCGCAGATGGCGCTGGGCATTGCCCCGGGCAGCCAGCGGCGCTTTGCCTTCGAGCGCTTGCTGCCCTTCCAGTCGCACGTGTGGCAAGGTATCAAAAACGAAGCTGCCAGCGCTTGTTCTGAAAGCGCTGGAGGCCAAAAAGACTCGCAAAAACCCTTCATCTTCGGCAGCGACGTGTCGCACCGCATGGTGGACTTTGCGCAGCGCAACGCCCAGCGTGCCGGGGTGGCGCACGCCATCGAATTCCGCGGGGGCGACGCCCTGCAACGCATGCCCCCGTGTGAACAGCCGGGCATCCTGCTGCTCAACCCGCCGTATGGTGAGCGCATTGCCGCCGCCGGGGTGGCCGGGCAACGGGCGCAAGACCGCGCCCAAGGCCAGGCCCGCGCACCGCGGGTGTTCCGTGCGGGTGGGGCCGAGGTCGCGCAAGGCCGCCCTGGGGGCTTGGGCCGCGAGCAGGCGCAGACCGACGCGGGCGGCGACGACTTCTTCCCCCGCTTGGCCGCGCACTGGAAAAAGAACTTCTCCGGCTGGACCGCCTGGATGCTGACGCCCGACCTCAAGCTGCCCAGCCTGATGCGCCTGAAGGAGTCGCGCCGCGTGCCCATGTGGAACGGCCCCATCGAATGCCGCCTGTTCCGCTTTGACCTGGTGGCCGGCAGCGCCCGCGCCAAACCCCAGAGCGAGGCTGCCGAATGAGCCGTGAGTCTGGCGGCCCAGGGCGTTTTGTGTTGGACACCAACATCGCGCTGGACCTGTGGGTGTTCGATGAACCCGCGGTGCAGCCGCTGCGCGACGCGCTGGCGGCCGGTGCCGTGTGGCTGGGCACCCCGGTCATGCGCGAGGAACTGGCCCGTGTGTTGGCCTACCCGCACCTGGCGGCGAGGTTGGCGGCCCGGTTGGCCATGCCACCGGACGCCCGTGCGCCCGATGTCACCACGGCGAACACCGCCGCCGACGTGCTCGCCCGCTGGGACGCTGCCGTCACCCTGCAACCCGTGGCCCCCAAGGCCCGCTACACCTGCACCGATGCCGATGACCAGAAGTTCATCGACCTCGCCGCCGCCCACGCCTCCGTGCCCCCCGGCTCCGGGCCCTGCGTGGTGCTGGTCAGCAAAGACAAGGCCGTGTTGCGCCTGAAAAAGCGCCTGGCCACGCTGGGGGTGGAGGTGGTCCGCCACTGGACCGCGCCCGCCTCCGCTCCCCTGCCTGCCCCCGTTCACTGACGAGACCCCTGACATGACCCCCTCCACCGACCTCACCCCCGACGATTTCGAAACCCTGGACGCCATGCTCGACGACATGCGCTCCCGCGACCCCGAGGTGCCGCAGTGGGAGTTTGTCGAAGGCTTTTTGGCCGCCGTGGTGTGCTGCCGCGAAACCCTTTCCACCGCCGAGGCCATCGACACCCTGCTGCCCGAGTTTGCCGACGAGACCCCGCTGTGGGCCGACGGGGCGCAGAAGGCCCAGTTCCTGGCGCTGTGCGAGCGCCGCCGTCAGGCCCTGGCCGTGAGCCTGTCCACCAAGATCGAGTCGCTGGCCGACGAAGCCGCGTTCTCGCCCGAGGTGATGGACGTGCGCGGCGCCATCGCCTGCCTGAGCCCCGAAGACCGGGCGCAGTGGGAGGCCGAGCAGACGGCCAACCCCGATGCGCCGGAGGAATTGCCGTCGTTTGCCCAAATCTGGGCGCTTGGGTTCATGGCCGCCGTCGAGTTCTGGCCGGAAGCCTGGGAAGCCCCGCGCGACCGCGAGGTGGCCCAGTGGCTCAGCGACTCGCTGGAGCACATCGTCGCCCTCACCGAAGACGACACCCACACCCCCACCGAAAACATGTACGAGGAAGGCGGCCCGCCCAGCGTCAGCCAGGAGCGCCTGAACGCCTTTGGCGAAGCCCTGTGGGCGGTGTATGACATCCACCAGATCTGGAAGAGCCTGGGCCCGCGCACCGGCACGGTCATCAAAGCGCCGGAACCCGGTCGCAACGACCTGTGCCCCTGCGGCAGCGGCAAGAAGTACAAGAAGTGCTGCGGGCAGTGAGGGCAAGGTCCCGGCGTTGAGCGCGGGGCGGGTGTTCAGTTGCCCGCCGGGGGCTCGCGGTCCATGAGGCGGTCCATGGCCCCCGCCCCCACCCACATGCCCACCAGGGTGAGCCAGGCCGTCACCGCAAAAATGGCCCCGCCGGTCATGCCCGCGCCCACGGCGCAGCCACCGGCCAGCATGGAGCCAAAGCCCATGAGAATGGCGCCGACGATGTAGCGGCGCATGCTGTGCCCGTCCTTGAAGCCTTCCAGCTTCCACTCCTTGAACAGCAGCGCCCCGAGGGCCGACCCCGCGAACACCCCGGGCATCAGCCCGAAGTCGAAGCCAATTTTGGCCCCGGGGTTCTCCAGCACCCGCATCAGCCATTCGGCCGAGGGGCCACTGAACGTGAGGCCCTGGATATTGACCACTTCAAACGAGGCCTTGGACACCTGGTAACTGAACCACCAGGCCCCGGCCACCGTCAGCCCGGTGACGATGGCAAACAGCCACTTCTGCACCGACCAGCGGTTGCGCAGCGCAAAAAACACCCCGGCGGCCAGCCACACCACGCCAAACAGCAAACCGCCCACGTGGCCCAGGCCGGTCCAGGCCAGCAGGTCGCGGCCCGCGCCGCCGTCCACCGTCCACCAGCCGCTGATGGCCAGGCGCAACGGTGCCAGCGCCCCGGCCAGCGAGGCTTGGGCCGCCACCGCGAAGATCAGCCCTGACAGCAGGGCTCGCAGGTTGCCGGTGGCCGACAGCACCAGCAGGCGGCTGGCGCAGCCGCGCGTGAGGATCATGCCCATGCCGAACACCAGCCCACCGATCAGCGCGCCCGACAGGCTGCCGGTGTTGGCCATCTGGCGCGAAGTGCTCACGTCCAGCTGCCCGGTGAGGATGAGCAGCTGCACCGCCACCACGGCCGACGAAAACGCCATCAGCCACACTGGCAGCTTTTCGCCCCATTGGCCGTGCCAGAACTCGATGACGGCGGCGCGCAGGCAAAAGCGCGAGCGTTGGGCGAAAAACCCGAACAGCAACCCCATCACCAAACCGCCAACGGCCAACACCACGGGTTCGGAATGCTGTTCGAGCAGGGCGGAGAAGTCCATGGCGGGGCAGGCGGCTGAGGGCTGAAAAGCCCGCATTGTGACGGCCTACCCCCTGGGGTGTTTTGATGTGCGGCAAACCCCGGGGGTTGATGTCAGGCGGGGAGGGTGTCTGCCATGGGCAGGGTGACCGTTGCGCGGCAGCCGTGCCCGGGCTGGCTTTTGAGGCGCAGCGTGCCCCGATGCAACCCCGCGATGCGCTGGCCCAAGGCCAGGCCGGTTCCCGAGCCTTCGAAATCCATCGAGTGGTGCTGGCGTTGGAACATGACGAACAGGTTGTTGGCGCGTTCACTGTCAAAACCCACGCCGTTGTCCTGAATCCAGAGGCGGATCTGCGGCCCTGAATGGGTGTAGCCCGAGGGTTGTGGGTCGCTGGCATCGGCCACTCTCCAGCCCATTTCGATGCAGGCTGCATCGGAGGTGCGGGTGTACTTGACGGCGTTGTCCAGCAGCTGGCTGAACAACTGGGTCAGCAGGGCCGGGTCGCCCTGGACCGTGGGCCAGTGCTCGGGCAGCACCCAGGTGATGAGCCGATTCCCAGCGGACTGCCGTGCGCTGGCCAGGGCCGCTTCCATGACCGGGCCCAGGGGCGTGGGCACGGCCTCCAGCGTGGTGCGCCCCAGGCGGGCGTATTCCAGTGTGCTTTCGATCATGCGCGACAGCCGCTTGCACGCCTGGTCCATGGCCGAGGTGTGGTGGTAGATGTCGGACGTTTCGGGGATGTGGAGCTGCTCTTGCAGGTCTTCGCGCAGCAGCGTCAGGTAGCCGGAGATGTGGCGCAGCGGGGCCCGCAGGTCGTGCGACACCATGTGGGCAAAGGCGTCGATGTCGCGGTTGGCCAGCATCAACTCGCGGCTGCGCTCGGCCACGCGCTTTTCCAGCTCCTGGTTGAGCTGGTTGAGCATGTCCTCCAGCCGTTTGGCCTCGGTCATGTCGCGGGTGATGACCGACAGGCCTTGCAGCTCGCCCCGTGGGTCGCGCAAGGCTGTCAGCATGGTGTGGGCCCAGAAGGCGGGTTGTCCGGCGCGGATTTGCCAGCCGTCGGTTTCGCTGTGACCCTGCTCAATGGCTTGGCGCAGCAGTTGGGCCTGAAAACCCGGGTGCTGACCGGGGTGGGTGTCGTCCAGCAGTTGGGCGATGGGTTGGCGCAGCGCCTGGTCGGGGGTCAGGCCGTGCATGCGCTGGGCGCTGTCGGTCCAGTCGGTCACGCGGCCCAGTTCGTCCAGGAAGTAGATGCAGTAGTCCTGCAGGCCATCCACCATCAGCCGGAAACGCTGCTCGCTGTCGAACAGCCGGGCCGAGCGTTCGCGGATGTGCTCTTCCAGGTGGCGGTTGGACTCCAGCACCAGCTCTTCGATTTTTTTGTGGCTGGTGATGTCGTGCAGCTCGACGAACATGCCCGCCACCTGGCCATCGCGCACGTCGGGGGTGTATTTCACCTCCACATGCATGCTGCCCCCTTGGGGCATGGGGCGTTCGTATTCGTAGTCCTGGGGCAGGCCCGTCAGGGCCGCACGGGCGCGCGGCATGATGTGGTCGCGCATGTGAGGGAGTACGAGGGACTCGAAATGCGTTCCCTCCAGCGTTTCCCCCGGGGTTTCGAACACCCGTCGGTAGCTGGCGTTGCCATAGCGGCAGATCAGCGCACTGTCAAAGTAGGCCAGCATCGTGGGCGAATGGTCCACCACGCTGCGCAGCAGCTCAGGCGCGGCCACATCCAGCGTGCCAAACGCGGATTGGCCAGAAGCAGGCGAATCTGGCATGGAACGGGGCCCAACGGTTGTTGAAAAATCAGCCGTTCATTCTAGAGAAAGCTTTTCTCCGACACTGCCCGTTTGGCGGTTGGGCGGTCTCAGAAGCGCTGAAGCAGTTTGAGCAGGGTCAAACTGAGGCGTTTGGATCGGTTGTTGTAGGGCGGAAACAACAAAGTCAAGGCCGACCAGGTGCTGGATCGAAGTTCCGCACGCTCGTGCGAAAACGCCTTGAAGCCATAAAACCCATGCCCGTTGCCAATGCCGGAGTTGTTCACGCCCCCAAACGGCAGGTTGCTGTGCGTGTATTGCTGAAGGCACAGGTTGACGCCCAAGCTGCCCGAGCTGGTGCGGGTGCGCACGGTGTCCACGGTGTTGTCGTTGCGGGTCCACAGGTACAGGGCCAGGGGCTTGGGGGCCGCATTGATGCGGTCAATCACCTCGTCCAGCGTGTCGTAGGCGCGGATGGGCAGCACCGGGCCGAAGATTTCCTCCTGGCCGATGAGCGCCGTGTCGGGCACCTGCGTGAGCAGGGTGGGGGCCACGTAGCGTGTGGCGGCGTCGTGTTGTCCACCCGCTTCCATGTGCGCACCTTGGGCCATCGCGTCATCGATCAGGGCCCCAATGCGTTGTGCGTGGCGGCTGTGGATCATGCGGGCCAGGTCGGGGCTGGTGGCCACGGCGTTGGCATCGGTGCCAAAACGCTGGGCCAGCATGCCGCGGCACAGGGCCACAAAGCGGTCGTGCACGCTGCGGTGAACGTAGACATGGTCGGGGGCCACGCAGGTCTGTCCGCCATTGATCACCTTGCCCCACATGATGTGACGTGCGGCGTGTTCCAGGTCAGCCGTTTCATCCACGATGACCGGCGACTTGCCCCCCAGCTCCAGCGTCACCGAGGTGAGGTGCTGCGCAGCGGCGGCCATGACCACCTTGCCCACCAGGGGCGAGCCGGTGAAGAAGATGTGGTCGAACGGCAGCGACAGCAGGTGCTGCGAAGTGGCCACCGCCCCGTGCACCATGGCCACTTCGGCGGGGTCGAACACCTCGGCCACCAGCTGGGCCACCTCGGCGTTGACGTGAGGGGTGAATTCAGACGGTTTGAGGATGACGGTGTTGCCCGCCGCCACCGCCGACACCAGCGGCCCCACCAGGGTGTTGAGCGGGTAGTTCCAGGGGCCGATGATCAGGCAACGCCCCCGCGGCTGGTACACCACCTGCCCGCGGGTGCCCAGCATCAACAGTGTGGGGGTCACCTTGTGTGGCCGCATCCAGCGCCGCAGGTGCTGGAGCGCGTGGCGGATTTCGTCCAGCACCGGCACCAGCTCGGTCAGGTCCACTTCCACCTCGGGCTTGCGCAGGTCCTGGGCAAAAGCCGCCAGGAACTGCGTGCGCCGCGCCATCAGCGCATCGCGCAGGCGCTCCAGCTTGTGCCGCCGCTCGGCCAGGGTGGACTGGCGCAAGGCCAGCGCCATGGGGGCCTGGAGGGCAAACAGGCGGTCGATGTCGGCGGCAGGCGTGTCCGGATCGAAGGGCAGCGTGGGCGGGTTCATGGGGATGGGGCGTGCGTGGGCAAAACCGCGAGTTTCGCCGCAGGCGTGCTGGCGAGGTGGGTTTTTTCCCCTAGATTGACACTGTTTATAAATACAGTATTCTGCGGCTTTTCAACGCTGAGTCCTGAGCCATTCCCATGCCCCGTCCTGCCGCAAACCTGGTTCGGCCTCCTGTGCCGTTGCCTGGAACCTGGCGCGCCTGCGATGCCCCGGGCACCGGTGCGCCATCCGCCCCGGTCTGCCCCACCGGCCATGCCGTGCTCGACGCCCACCTGGCCGGGGGCGGCTGGCCGCTGGGCGGGGTGGTGGAGGTGCTGCAAGACGCGCCCAGCCCGCTGCCCTGGGCCCTGGTGGCCCCCGCGCTGCGGCGCTGGCTGGCTGAGCGACCCCCGCCCGGGGCCGAGGCGCACCCGCAACTGGTGCTGGTGGGCCCGCCGGGCATGCCGCTGGCCTCGGCCTGGCGGGCGCGGGGCCTGAATCCCGGCCAATGGGTACAGGTCAACACCGCCGACCCGGCCCGCCGCCTGTGGGCCTGTGAACAGGCCCTGGCCTGCCCCTCTGTGGGGGCGGTGCTGGCCTGGTTGCCCCTGACCTCGTTTGCCGCGTTGCGGCGCTTGCAGCTGGCTGCGTCCCGCCAAGGCGGGCTGGTGTGGGTGTGCCGCCCCGAGTCGGCCCGAACCCAGCCGTCCCCCGCCGTGGTGCGCCTCCTGCTGTCGGCGGGCATACAACCGGGGCATTTGTGCGTGCACATCCTCAAACACCGGGGCGCGGCGGTGGCCCAGCCGCTGGACCTGCCGCTGGCCGACGCCCGGGTGCAAGCCTGGCTGGACGCCGCCCGCTGGCGGCAAGCCCAACGGCGGCGTGCCGCCGACCTTGCCGTGGCCCGTTCTCAGGCCCTTCCCCTGGCCCTTTCCCAGGCACCTTCCCATGCCCAAGCGCCCGTGCTGGATCGCCCTGCAGTGGCCCCCTTCGCCTGAGCCGCAGGCGGACTGGGTGGGCCTGTGGGCCTTGCAGTTCACCCCCCAGGTGGCGCGGCTGGAAGACGCCTGGCTGCTGGACGTGACCGCCACCCTGCGCCTGTGGGGCGGCCTGCCCCGGCTGCTGCAACGCCTGCGGGCGCAGTGGCCCGAGCCCGCCCGCCCCCTGGCCCTGGCCGTGGCCTTCACCCCCCTGGGGGCTTTGGCCCGCTGCCGCATCCACCCCAGCCTGAGCGCCTCGGATGACGCCGCCTGTGCCGATCAGCCCGAGCTGCTGACCCCCGCCCCGCTGCGGGCACTGCCCTTGCGCAGCCTGTCGGCCTGGCAGGCCCAGGTGCCCGTGCTCGCCCGGCTGGGGGTGCACACCTGGGCCCAGCTGGAGCGCCTGCCCCGCGCCGGGGTGGTGCGCCGCTGGGGCCCCGAGGGCTTGCGGGCGCTGGACCAGGCCCTGGGCCGCAGCCCCCAGCCCTTGCGCAGCATCCAGGCCCCGCCCGTGTTCAGCCACACACTGGAACTGACGCAGGCGCTGGAGTCCGCCGCCGCCCTCATGGGGCCGGCCCGCCAGTTGCTGGCCGCCCTGCACGGCTGGCTGGTGCAGCGCCACCAGGGCGTGCGCGCCGTGCGCTGGCGCTGGGTGCACGACGCCCGCCGCGACGTGCCCACCCATGGCGAATGGGCGTTGCACCTGGCCCAACCCGTGCAGCAGCTGGACCACCTGCAACACCTCACCGCCGAACACCTGGCCCAGGTCCACTGGCCCGCCCCCGTGGTGGGGCTGGGCCTGGACACGCTGGACCTGGCCCCCTGGGTGCCCACCACCGCGGAGGGGCTGCTGTCCCCCACGTCAACCCACGCCCCCCTGCGCCATCCCCACAGCTGGACCGAATTGCTGGAGCGCCTGCGCGCCCGCCTGGGCAACGACGCCGTGGTGCAGTGGCAGCTGCAAGACACCCACCTGAGCGAAGCCAGCCAGCACCCGCTGCCGTCCACCCCCTCGACAGCTGAAGCCCCGGCGCGGCACCGCCCGCCCGCTCCCCCAGCCCTTGAGGCCCCCGACACCTCCGTGGCCTCCGAGGCCTCCGCCACCGCGCTGGGGCCCCTCGCGCCCACCTGGCTGGCCGACCCGCCCCAGCCCTTGCGCCTGCGCGGCGACCGCCCCGTCTACCAAGGGCCGCTGGAGCTGCTGGCCGGGCCGCACCGCATCGAATGGGTGCAGTGGCCCGGCGCCCCCGAGCCCCTGCACGGCCAGGCCCCGCCCGTGACCGTGCGCGACCACTTCCTGGCCCGCAGCCCCGGGGCCGGTCTGGTGTGGGTGTACCGCCAGCGCCGTGCCGACGCCACCGCCCCCTCCCAGGGCCAGACCCACGACGCCCCCACCTGGTTCCTGCAGGGGTGGATGGCATGACCGCGCTGCCCGGTTACGCCGAACTCATGGCCCTGAGCCACTTCAGCTTTCAGCAAGGGGCCTCGTCGCCCGAAGAACTGGTGGACCGCGCCGCCGCCCTGGGCTACCAGGCCCTGGCCGTCACCGACGACTGCAGCGTGGCCGGTGTGGTGCGCGCCCATGCCCAGGCCCGCCAACACCCCGGCCTGCAGCTGCTGCCCGGGGCGGTGTTCGCACTGCCACCGCCCGAGGGCGAGCCCCCGGGTGAGTCCCTCCCCGGCTGGCGCATGGTGGTGCTGCCCCGCCACCTGATGGGCTGGGGCCAGCTGTGCCGCTGCATCACCCTGGCCCGCGCCGCCGCCCCCAAAGGCCAGTACCGCGCGGCCTGGCCCCGCCCGGGCAGTGGCACCCTCAGCGGCTGCGAGGTGGTGCTGCTGCCCCCCCGCGGCCCCCAAGTCAGTCTGGATGCTCCTGAAAGCATAGCTGTTTGCGCTTTTTTAAAAAGCGCTGGAGCCCTTTTTGATGCTGAAAACGGCAGCCTCTGGCTGGGCGCGGTGCTGCACCAGCAACTGGACGACGACCTGTGGTTGATGCACCTCAGCCACTGGTCCCAGGCCAGCGGCCTGCCGCTGGTGGCGCTGGGCGGGGCCGTCATGCACCACCGCTCGCGCAAGCCCCTGCACGACGTGCTGACCGCCATCCGCCTGCACCGCCCGGTGGCCCAATGCGGCCAGGCCCTGCTGCCCAACGCCCAGGCCCATTTGCGCACCCGGCTGCAACTGGCCCGCGTCTACCCGCCCGAACTGCTGGCCGCCACCCTCACGCTGGCCGGGCGCTGCCGCTTCAGCCTGGACGAACTGCGCTACCGCTACCCCCGCGAAACCGTGGCCCCGGGCGAAACCCCGGCCCAGACCCTGGCCCGGCTGGTGTGGGCCGGGGCGGCGTGGCGGTATGGCGACACCGAAGGGGCGTTGCCGCCCGAGGTGCACGCCCAGCTCACCCACGAGCTGGCGCTGATCGCCGAGCTGGGCTACGAGATGTACTTCCTCACCGTGCACGACCTGGTGCGCTTTGCCCGCAGCCGCGACATCCTGTGCCAGGGCCGGGGCTCGGCGGCCAACTCGGCGGTGTGTTACTGCCTGGGCATCACCGAGGTGGACCCGGCCCGCGCCACCCTGCTGTTCGAACGTTTCATCAGCCGCGAACGCGACGAACCGCCCGACATCGACGTGGACTTCGAACACCAGCGGCGCGAAGAGGTCATCCAGTACATCTACGCCAAATACGGGCGCGACCGCGCCGCGCTGGCCGCCACCGTCATCAGCTACCGCCCCCGCAGCGCCCTGCGCGACGTGGGCCGGGCGCTGGGCGTGGACGAGCGGCTCATCCACGCCTTCTGCAAGGAGCACCCCGGCATGTATGGCCGAAAGCTCTACCCTGAGCGCTTGGCCCAGGTCCTGGGCGAGGGCTCCGAGCCTGCGCCGGGCCGCCCCAAGCAGGCGAGCGCCCCCCTCGGGGGGGCAGCGACCGCAGGGAGCGTGGGGGGCGACTCCGTGGGCCGCCCCACGCAGGCGCTCTTGGATTTGTGGCTGTCGCTGGCCGAGCAGTTGCTGGGCTTCCCGCGCCACCTCAGCCAGCATGTGGGCGGCTTTGTGCTGACCGAGGGGCCGTTGACGCGGCTGGTGCCCATCGAGCCCGCGGCCATGGACGGGCGCAGCATCATCCAGTGGGACAAGGACGACCTGGATGCCGTGGGCCTGATGAAGGTGGACGTGCTGGCCCTGGGCATGCTGACCGCGCTGCGCCGTGCGCTGCACCTGCTGACCGCCAAGGGCCTGCCCGCCCACACGCTGGCGGCCATTCCGCCCGAGTGCCCGGCGGTGTACGCCATGGTGTCCCGGGCCGACACGGTGGGCGTGTTCCAGATCGAGAGCCGGGCGCAGATGAGCATGCTGCCCCGGCTGCGCCCCGAGGTGTTCTACGACCTGGTGGTGCAGGTGGCCATCGTGCGGCCCGGCCCCATCCAGGGCGGCATGGTCCATCCCTACCTGCGCCGCCGCCGCGGGCTGGAGCCGGTGGTGCACCTGAGCCCGCAGCTGGAGCAGGCGCTGGGCCGCACCCTGGGCGTGCCCATCTTCCAGGAGCAGGTGATGCAGGTGGTGATGCTGTGCGCCGGGTTCAGCGCGGGCGAGGCCGACCAGCTGCGCCGCGCCATGGCCGCCTGGAAACGCAAGGGCGGGGTGGACCGTTTCCGCGACCGCGTGGTGCAGGGCATGGTGGCCCAGGGTTACCCGCAGGACTTTGCCGAGGCCATCTTTGCGCAGATCGAAGGCTTTGGTGAATACGGTTTCCCCGAAAGCCACGCCGCCAGCTTTGCCCTGCTGGCCTACGCCAGCGCCTGGCTCAAGTGCCACCACCCCGACGTGTTTTTGGCCGCGCTGCTCAACAGCCAGCCCATGGGGTTCTACACCCCCTCGCAACTGGTGCAGGACGCGCAGCGCCACGGCGTGCAGGTGCTGCCGGTGGACGTGCGTTTCAGCCACTGGGACTGCACGCTGGCGCAGCCCGACGACACGGCCCGCCTGCTGGCAGAGCCGCCCTTGCCGCCGCTTCGTTCACAGCCGCGTTCACAGCCCCGGGCCCCGGACCTGCGCCCCGTGCGCCTGGGGCTGAGGTTGGTCAAGAATTTCAATGAAAACGCCGCCTTGCGCTTGTTCAGAAAGCGTGAACAGCTATTGATTCAAGAGCATCGAACCTGGGCCTCGGTGGAAGAGCTGGCCCGGCTGGCGGGCCTGAACCAGGCCGAGCTGGACGCGCTGGCCGCCGCCGACGCCTTGCGCGGCCTGGCCGGGCACCGCCGCACCCAGGTGTGGGCGGCGGCGGGCGCGGTGCCGCTGGTCGGGCTGTTCCGCCCGGTGGGGGCCGATGACGACGCCTTGCCCCCCAGCCTGCTGCCCGAGCCCACGCCCGCGCAGGACGTGGTGGCCGACCACGCCGCCACCGGCCTGAGCCTGCGGGCCCACCCGGTGAGCTTTCTGCGCCCGCAGCTGGCGGCGCTGCGCCTGTCCACTGCCGCCGAGCTGTCGGCCTACCCCTCGGGGCGGCTGGCGCGGGCCTGCGGCATCGTCACCGTGCGGCAGCAGCCGGGCACGGCCAGCGGGGTGGTGTTCGTGACGCTGGAGGACGAAACGGGCACGGTCAACGTCATCGTCTGGCCCGCGCTGAAGGAGCGCCAGCGCCACGAGTTGACGCGCTCGCGCCTGATGGCCGTGTACGGCGTGTGGCAGCGCGACGATGCCCCCGACTGCAACACGGGTGGCCAGGTGCGCCACCTGGTGGCCAAGCGCCTGCGCGACCTCACGCCGCTGCTGGGATCGTTGCAAACGCAGAGTCGGGACTTTCACTGACCGGCGGCTGTGGTGCCTCCAGCCCTTGCACGTGGATGTTGTCCGCCGCTTCCTTGGAGCGCTTCTTGGCCTCGGCCACCGCGGTCACCAGGGCGTTGGAGCGCACGGTTTCGCCCGGGGGCACCGGGATCACGCCAAAACTCAGGCTCACCAGCGGGAAGAAGCGTTCCACGCCAAACCGGTCTTCCGCCGTGATGCCGCCGGCCAGGCGCTCGGGCTCGGGGTAGAGCTGGGCAATGGCCTGGGCGGCCTCGCGCACGATGCGGCGCAGCCGCGCCTGCCAGTCGGGGCTTTGCAAAATGAGCACGAAGTCGTCCCCGCCCACATGGCCCACAAAGTCGTGCAGCGGGTCGATGTGTTCGCGGATGGTGCTGGCCGCCAGCAGGATCACCTCGTCCCCCTTCCAAAAGCCGTAGCGGTCGTTGAAGGGCTTGAAGTGGTTCAGGTCGGCATAGGCCAGCACAAAGCCCACCTGGCTGTCGAGCATGCGCTCCAGGTGGGCGTTGATGGGCACGTTGCCCGGCAGCAGCGTCAGCGGGTTGGCGTGGCGGGCGGCCTCGATGCGGTTTTCGGTGACCTGGCGCACCAGCTGGTGCGCGCTGCACAGGCCCAGGTAGCGCCCGTTCTGCGTGACCACGATGCCGTCGGTCAGGTAACGCTGGTCGGCCTCGGTCAGCACGGTGGCCAACTCGTCGAAACTGGCGTCCACGTCCTTGATGACCGGGTTGCGGTTGCTCAGCGGCAGCACGGAGCGGTTGCCGTAGATGTCCAGCCGGTAGGGCTGGGCCATCTGGTTCATGAAGGTGGCCATGGACAGGATGCCCACCGGGTGCTGCACCTCGTCCACCAGCACCACCGAGGTCTGGTTGGCGCACACCGAGAAGAACTGCACCACATCGCGGGCACGGGCGGTGTGGGGCAGGCTGGGGCGCATGTCCACCAGGTTGCGCAGCACGCCGGTCAGGTTGGTCTTGCGCCCCGGGTAGGCGGGCACCATCAGCCGCCCGTCGTCGAACGCGGCGCGTGCCGGGGGCGACACGTCCAGCACCGGCTCGGCCAGCGGGCGGGCCAGGAAAAAGCCCTGGGCCTGCTCCATGCCCATGGCGCGCACCATGCGCAACTCGTCGGCGGTCTCCACGCCTTCGGCCAGCAGCACGGTGCCCAACACGTCGGCCATCTGGCGCAGGCCGCGCAGCAGCTCCTGGCGCGACACGTCGTGGGGCAGGTCGTGGATGAAGCAGCGGTCGATCTTGATCTTCTCGGGCTTGTACTCCAGCCAGGCGTTCAGGTTGCTGTGGCCCACACCGAAGTCGTCCAGCGCAATGGACACGCCTGCGCGGCGGCAGGTGCCCAGGAAAGCATCCACACCGTCGTGGTTGAGGGGGTCGCACTCGGTCAGCTCCACCACCAGGCCGCGGTGGCCCAGCACCTGGGCATCGCGTTCGATCAGGCGCTGCAAGCGGGCCAGCGTCTCGGGCCGGGCCAGCGTGTCGCTGTTGACGTTGACGTGCAGGCGCTGCCCCGACCGTTGCGTCAACCGGGAAAAGGACTCGATGGCAGACTCCACACACGCCAAATCCAGTTCGGTGTGCAGGTCCAGCTCGCGTGCGCGCTGGAACAACGCCGCCGGGTTGGCAAAGCCGGTGGCCGGGTCGGGGCGGACCAGGGCTTCCTGCGAGACCACCTTCAGCGTCTTCAGGTCCACGATGGGCTGAAAATGGAAGTGGAATTGCCGCTGGCGGATGAGGTCCCACAAAGTGGCCTCTTCCAAGGGGGTGGGATCGGTCATGCGGAGCTCCCTGAACAGAAGCGGCATTGGACGACAGTGGTGTGACAACTCAATGAAAGTGACAGAGCATGGACGTTTCGACCTGGTGGACTTATTTCGCAGCCGCATGGCTGATTGCACTGTCGCCCGGCTCGGGCGCGGTGTTGTCGGTGGGGCATGGCCTGCGCTACGGCGTGCGCGGGGCCAGCGTCACCATTGCCGGTTTGCAGCTGGGGCTGGTGGGCATCACCCTGGTGGCCGGGGTGGGGGTGGGCTCGCTGCTGATGGCGTCGGCCACCGCCTTCATGGTGGTCAAGACGCTGGGTGCGGCCTACCTGCTGTGGCTGGGCTGGCAGCAATGGCGTGCCCCCGTGCAGGAGGGGCATGGGGTGCTGGACGGTGCCGCCGCCACCCCTGCTGAGCGGGATGGCTTGACCAGCCCCCGCCAGCGCTTCCTCACCGGGCTGTTCACCAACCTGACCAACCCCAAGGGCATCGTGTTCATGGTGGCCGTGTTGCCCCAGTTCATCTCGCCCCAGCGGCCCCTGCTGCCGCAACTGGCGGTGTTGCTGGCCACCACGGTGTTCACCGACGTGGTGGTCATGCACGGCTACGCCTACACCGGGGCGCGGCTGGCGCGGCTGCTGCGGGGTGCGAAGGCACAGCGCACGCAAAACCGCGTGTTCGGGGGCGTGTTGATGGCCATGGGGGCCAGTTTGATGTGGGTGCGGCGAGGAGCTTGAGCATGTGTGGATCTGAACTTCAAACCCTGCCCGAGGGCGTGCAGCGCGTGGCCGCTGAATTGCAACGCCTGGGCCACCCGCAAACGCCGGTGATGCTGTCCGACGCCGCCCGCACCGCCCAGCAGGCCGCCGATGCGCTGGGTGTGCAACTGGGGCAGATTGCCAAAAGCATCATCTTCCGCCGCAAGCCCGACGGTATGGCCGTGCTGGTCATCACCTCGGGCGACCGCCGCGTGGACGAGGCCCGCGTGCAGGCCCTGGTGTGCGAGGCCGGGCAGAAGCTGGGCCGCGCCGATGCCGACTTTGTGAAACAGTCCACCGGCTTTTCCATCGGCGGTGTGTCGCCGCTGGCGCATGCCCAACCGCCGGTCACGCTGATCGACCGCGAGCTGTTCCGCTTTGCCGAGGTGTGGGCCGCCGCCGGACACCCGCACGGCGTGTTCCGCCTGAGCCCGCAAGACCTGGTGGACTGGACCGGCGCCCCCGTGGCCGACGTGGTGGAGGTGGCCGCGGCATGAGCACCTCCCCCTTCCTGACCCTGGCCCAGGCCACCGAGCGCAACCGCCAGCGCGAGTGGACCGCCGACAAACCCGCACCCAACGTGCCCTCGCCCTGTGTGGGCGTGTGCCGCATGGAGCCCACCTTCGTCCACGACCTGCCGCTGTGCGCCGGCTGCCTGCGCACCGTGCCCGAAATCGCCGGGTGGTCCAAGGCCACCGACGCCGACAAGCTGCACCTGTGGGCCGAGCTGGAGCAGCGCCACCGCGACCAGGAGGCCACCGCATGAAGACCATCCACTTCTACTTCGACCCCATCTCCCCGTTCTCGTGGCTGGCGTTCCAGAAGCTGCCCGAGGCGCTGATGGGCCTGAGCCACCGGGTGCTGTACAAGCCCGTGTTCCTGGGGCCGCTGCTGCGTGCGCGCGGCTCGTTGGGCCCGGCGGAAATCCCCGCCAAACGCGACTGGACCTACCGCCAGGTGTCGTGGCTGGGGCACCACCTGGGCGTGCCGCTGGCCATGCCCGCGGTGCACCCCTTCAACCCGCTGCCGCTGCTGCGCCTGGCACTGGCCACCGCCATCCCCGAGGGTGAGCTGGGCAGCGAGCCCGGGGCCGTCAACCGCTACGTGGCCGAGCAGGTGCTGCGCCACGTGTGGGAAGGCGGGCAGGATGCCGCCGACCCCACTCGCCTGGCCGCACTGCGCGAGGTGCTGGCCGAGCACATGAACCTGCGCGAACGCAGCCTGGCCGACCCGGACAGCGACGCCATCAAGGCCCGCCTGCGCGCCAACGGCGACGAGGCCTTGGCCGCCGGGGCGTTTGGTGTGCCGTCGTTTGTGGTGGAGGGTCGCCTGTTCTGGGGCCTGGACAGCCTGCCCATGCTGCGCGACTGCCTGGCCGGGGGCGAATGGTTCAACGGGCCGGATTGGGATGCAGCGGCGCAGCGGCCCTCCATCCTTGAAAAAACAGCATCGTGATGCCCTGAGCCCCCGAGGGGGCAAGCGCTCACCGCGGCGCGAGTTGCACCAGCCAGCGGTGCGAGTCAACGCGGGTGACGGTGGCCTGCACGGGCAGGAAACGCTCAATCACCTCCAGGTGGGTGCGGGTGTGTTCACTCACCTTGCTGCAGGTGTAGGCGGCGGCTTGTCCGCGTTGCCACACCGCCAGGGCCAAGGGCAGGGCCAGTTGGTCGGCCAGGTGCGGTCCGACGGCGGCACCGCTGTGGCGGTAGGCCTCGGCCTGCCGCAACACCCGGGCAGCCACCTGTTCCGAGCTGACGGACTTTTCGCCAAAGCTGGCAAACACCTCGGTCACGTGTTCGTGCGCCAGGGTCAGCAGCAGGGCATTGCCCGGCCCTTCGTTCTGGCGAAGGACGGGGATGCGCAGGTCTTCCTCTGGCCATTGCAGCGCGGCGGCCAGCGCGGCCAACTCGCGTTCGGCAATGCGGCGGGGCAAGCCCGCCACCAGGGCTTCGGCGTGGCCGTGGCGCAGCGGGCCGGGCTCCAGCAGGTTGAAGGTTTGCAGGCCATGCGGCGCAGGCGTGATGTCGGCCTGCATCTCGCCGCCCCCTGCGGGGTAGAAGCCGTGGCGCTGCAGCGTGAGATCGACCTTCACCCCCATGCGCGCCAGCAGCGGGACAAACGCCCGTTCGATGAAGTGGAAGTTGGGCGCCAACGGGTTGTGGGTGCCGCCAGACAGCGTGACGCGGCTGGGGGCGTCGGCCAGCATCAGCGCGGGCAGCACGGTTTGCAGCACCAGCAGGCAACTGCCGGCCGAGCCCACGGCAAACGAATGGCTGCCTGCCCGCGTGGGGCCGGGTTCGAACACCAGGGTTTGCGAGCCCAGCTCAGCCCCCTGGACCCGCGCCGCACAGATGGCCTGGGCCGCCAGCACGCAGGTCAGGTGCTGGCGCATCAAGCCGGGCTTGGGCCGCTTGGCGCGAATGTGTTCTATGACCACCGGCTGGCCGGTGACCATCGACAGTGACAGGCTGGCCCGAAGGATCTGGCCCCCGCCTTCGCCTTGGGAGCCGTCGATGTGAATGGGTGCTCCGGCCTCCACCGGGTGCGTGGGGTGCAGTGTTTTGGTTTGATTGTTTTTCATGAAAATGACCTCTTGCGCTTTTTCAATCAGCGCAAGCAGCTATTGTTTTTGTAGTATTCCTACCCCTTCACACACACCACCTGCTTGAGCGTGTACACCACGTCCACCAAGTCTTGTTGTGCGGCCATCACGGCGTCGATGTCCTTGTAGGCCATGGGAATTTCGTCGATCACGTCGGCGTCCTTTCGGCACTCCACGCCCTCGGTGGCCTTGATTTGATCGTCCACCGTGAACAGCTTCTTGGCCTTGGTGCGGCTCATGGTGCGGCCCGCACCGTGGCTGCAGCTGTTGAAGCTGTCGGGGTTGCCTTTTCCGCGCACGATGTAGCTCTTGGCCCCCATGCTCCCGGGGATGATGCCCAGCTTGCCCTGTTCGGCACTCACCGCGCCCTTGCGGGTCACGAACACCTCTTGCCCAAAGTGCGTTTCGCGCTGCACGTAGTTGTGGTGGCAGTTCACCGCTTCCACATGCGTTTCGAACGGCTTGGGGATGGCCTGGCGCAGCGCGGCAATCACGCGGCTCATCATCACCTCGCGGTTGGCGGCGGCAAATTTCTGCGCCCAGCCCACGGCCTTGACGTAGTCGCCAAAGTAACGCGCCCCTTCTTCAAAGTAGGCCAGGTCCTTGTCGGGCAGGTTGCGTTGGTGCAGTTCGGCGTCCTTCTTGGCCAGCTCGATGAAGTGGGTGCCAATGGCATTCCCCACCCCGCGTGAGCCGGAGTGCAGCATCACCCACACGGCCTGGTGTTCGTCCAGGCAGATTTCAATGAAGTGGTTGCCGGTACCCAGCGTTCCCAGGTGCTTGTGGTTGTTGGTGTTTTTGATGCGGGGGTGGGCCTCGCAGATTTCCTCGAAC
This sequence comes from Hydrogenophaga soli, assembly GCF_054777695.1. NCBI lineage: Bacteria > Pseudomonadati > Pseudomonadota > Betaproteobacteria > Burkholderiales > Comamonadaceae > Hydrogenophaga > Hydrogenophaga soli. The sequence continues at coordinate 57,590 of NZ_BAAHAK010000002.1, forward strand.
TCGTCCACCAACGTGGCCCATGCGCGGTCGGTTTCGGCGGGCGGGGTGTCCCAGCTGCCTTTGTCGCGGCCCATGCGCTTGGGCGTCAGGCCCACGGGCACGGCGCGTTCGATGGCGGCGCGCACGCCCGCCAGGTTGTCGGGCAGGTCGCTGGCGGTCAGCGTGGTCTTGCACGCCATCATTCCGCACCCCAGGTCCACCCCCACCGCCGCGGGGATGATGGCCTTGAGCGTGGGCACCACCGAGCCGATGGTGGCCCCAATCCCCAGGTGCACGTCAGGCATCACCGCCACGTGTTTGAACACGATAGGCAGGCGCGCAATGTTGCGCAGCTGGTTCTTGGCGTCTTCTTCCACAGGCACGCCGTGGGTCCACATTTTCACGGGCACGCCGTTGGGCACGTCGATTTGTTCTTGGGTGTTGTTCATGGTGTTCTTTCGTTGTTGTGGGTCACTGCACCATGCCGCGGGCGGCAGCCTGTGCGTAGGTTTTCAGTTTGTCGTCGTTTTTCACGTGGCGGATGAAGGCGTCCACGTGCGTCTGTATTTCCTCGGGGCGATTCAGCCGCCTGCCGTCGTGACCAATCCCGTGCAACGCCGATACCTGCGCGTCGCGCCAGGGCATGGCCAGCATGGAGCGGTACGCCTGCCACATCGCGTCGCGCCATTCGGGGATGTGCTGGGCATTCCAGAACGTGGGCCAGACGTCAAACCACATGTAGCAGACAAAGTGCAGTCGGCTGTTTCCACCGCCGATGGCGCTCGGTGCAGCCGCCAAACGGGGGGCCAGGCAGTCGCGCCACAGGCTGGGCAGCATCTCCATCATCTTCAAGGCGTCGGCCAAGGGAACGGACGGATCGTTGGCCATGTGCGGGATGTCGCCCGCGTTGTTGCTCATCACATGGGTCAGACCCATCCCGACCTGATCGTCGCTGTACGGGGCGAGGTCAGAGCCGGCATTAGCGAACAGCACCGTCTGAATGTGGGTCCATTGCAGCGGTGTGGCCGTGAACTCTGGTTCATCGATGTTCCAGTACCACTCCTGTTCACCGCGTGCAGGCACAGGGCGGTCGAACAGGTGGCGCAGAGCCTCGTTGTAGACAGAAGGCATCAGCCCCACGGAATCGCAATTCACCGCGGGGGTGTCCCTGTTTTGGCGCCGTTCAAGTGCGGCCAGCTTCTTTGCTTTCATCACATTCCTTTGCGTGGCTGTGGATGCTCAGCGCCAGATTCACTGGGCTGTTGAGTGTCTGTCATCTGTCATTGCGAAACCCGTGCCAAGTTTTTGTTTGTGCGGGATGCTGAATGCAATTGATTGAATCCATTGGAAATTTGACTTCTTGCGACCTCCCTGCTCAATCTGCATTTTGGTTGGCGTGTATATTTGTAGATCGTTTTTTATCCATTGGGATAGCTTCATGAAAACCGTGGTCATCGGATTCCTCGGCACCCAGCTCGACAGTGGCCGGGGGGCCGGGCGGTGGGAGAAGTGGCGTCCCACGGTGTCGTTGACGCAGCACGAGGACGTGTTGGTGGACCGGCTGGAGTTGCTGTATCCCCCTGCGCACCAGTCGCTGGCGGAGCTGGTGCGCCAGGACGTGGCCGCGTGTTCGCCGCAGACCGTGGTCAACCTCGTGCCCATGCCCATGGACAACCCCTGGGACTTTGAAGAGGTCTACGGCGTGTTGTACGACTGGGTTCGCCAATACCCGTTCCAGCCCGAGCACGAGGCGTACTGGACGCACATCACCACCGGCACCCATGTGGCACAGATTTGCCTGTTCCTGCTGGTGGAGTCGCGGCGCATTCCGGGCGTGCTGGTGCAGACCTCGCCGCCCAAGCGCCAGCAGGCGGACAACCCCGGCACCTTCGCCCTGATTGACCTGGACCTGTCGCGTTACGACGCCCTGGCCCAGCGTTTTGGCGCGGAGCAGCGCGATGCGCTGAACTTCCTCAAAAGCGGCATTGCCACCCGCAACCCCGCCTTCAACGCCTTGATTGAAGAGATTGAACGGGTGGCCCTCCACTCCAAGGCCCCCATCCTCCTGACCGGGCCAACCGGCGCGGGCAAGTCCCACCTGGCGCGGCGCATGTTCGAGCTGAAGAAATCGCGCCACCAGGTCGAGGGTGATTTTGTGGAGGTCAACTGCGCCACGCTGCGCGGGGACGGGGCTGCGTCCACCCTGTTCGGCCACAAGAAGGGGGCGTTCACGGGGGCGGTGGCCGACCGCGCGGGCCTGTTGCGCATGGCGCACCGCGGGGTGTTGTTCCTGGACGAGATTGGCGAGCTGGGCCTGGACGAACAGGCCACCCTGCTCAAGGCGGTGGAGGAAAAGCGTTTCTACCCCGTGGGCAGCGACCGTGAGGTGGGCAGCGACTTCCAACTCATTGCCGGCACCAACCGGGACCTGCGGCTGGACGTGCGCGAAGGCCGTTTTCGTGAAGACCTGTACGCCCGCATCAACCTGTGGACCTACACCCTGCCGGGTCTGGCGCAACGCCCCGAAGACATCGAACCCAACGTGGACCACCTGGTGGCGAGCATCAGCGCGGAGCTGGGGCGGTCGGTGCGTTTCAACGCCGAGGCCAGGGCCTTGTACCTGCGGTTTGCCCAATCGCCCCAGGCGGTGTGGCGGGGCAATTTCCGTGACCTGGCCGCCAGCGTGACCCGGCTGTGCACCCTGGCCGAAAGCGGGCGGGTGGGCACGCCCCTGGTGGAGGCCGAACTGCAACGCCTGCGCTGGCTGTGGCAGATGACGCCCACCGAGGCCCCCGGCCACGCGGCCTTGGGCGATGACGACGATGTGTTGCGGTCCGTGCTGCCCGCCGAGCGGGTGCAGGCCATGGACCTGTTTGACCGCCTTCAGCTGGCCGCCGTGCTGCGGGTGTGCCGTGGGGCGCGCACGCTGTCCGACGCGGGGCGGCAGCTGTTTCACCAGTCACGCACGCAGCGTGCGGTGGTCAACGATGCCGACCGCCTGCGCAAGTACCTGCACAAACACGGCTTGCACTGGGACGACGTGCAGCCTCAGCGCAACGCAAACCCCACCTGGGCGTAGCGCCCGCTGGCGTCCATGGCGGTCAGGGTGTGCGGGCCCGGGCGGTCGATGTTGAGGCTCAGGCTGCGGGGGGCGTTGGCGTCGTTGCTGCCGGTGCCGCCGGTGCTGCCCACCAGCGTGCCATCCAGCAGCCAATGCACCGCCTCGGCGCTGCCCAGTGCGTGCACCTGCACCTTCACCGCCTGCTGGCCGGGAACCGGGTGCAGGGTGCTGTGGGGGTCCAGCCCCACGATGCGCAGGCTGCGCGAGGGGGCTTCGCCCCGGCAGGCCGGGCCCAGCGGCAGGCGCTCCACCTCGCTGCGCAGTTCGCGGCTGATCCACGGTTGCAGCAGCGTGGGCCAGCGGGCATAGGGCACGGCCTGCACGCGGGCCGAGCCCGTGCGCCCTTGGGGGCCAGGGCCTGCGGCGGGTGAACAGCCGGGGCGCAGCCGCACGGGGTGGCGGGCATCGCGCAGATCCACCCAGGCGGTGTCCAGCAGGCCGGTGGGGCTGAGTCGGTCGGGCAGGGTGGGCGGGGCGGTGCCTTGCAGGGTCCAGGCTTGACGGCGGAGCATGCAGTGCGTGGCATTCGTGGCCGTGGCGGCCAGACCCAGCGGCCAGCAGATGTCCTGCGCCACCACGTCGGGCGGGGGCTGGCGGGCCGGGGCGGTCTGGTGGGCGCTGTCGCTGGCGTCGGGGTCCAGCGCGGTCAGCAGGTCCTTGACCAGGGGGGCGGCGGTGTTGGCCCCGAAGAAACCGGGGTTGGGCGTGCCATCGGGACGGCCCACCCACACGCCCAGGGTGTAGCGGTTGGTCACGCCAATGGCCCAGGCGTCGCGAAAGCCGAAGCTGGTGCCGGTTTTCCAGGCCACGCGGCCCGTGCCTTCGCGGAACGGGGCACCGGGGCGGCCACCGTTTTCCAGGATCTCGCGCACGATGAAGGCCGCCCCGGCGCTCATCAGCGGGGTGTCCACCGTGGGTTCGTCGGGCTGCAGGCGGGGCTGGCCGGCCACGCCGCCGCGGGCCAGTGCGGTGTAGGCACCCACCAGTTCTTCCAGCGTGGTGCCTGCGCCACCCAGGATCAGGCTGAGGTTGGGGGTGGCCCCACGGGGCATGCGCAGCTTCAGCCCCGCGTTGCGCAGCCTGGCGGCAAAGCGGGCCGGGTCCAGCCGCTCCAGCAGGTCCACCGCGGGCACGTTGAGCGAGCGTTGCAGCGCCTCGCTCACGCTCACCGGGCCGCTGAACGCGGCCTGGAAGTTGCCCGGCGCGTAGCCGCCGAAGTTCTGCGGGGCGTCGATCAGCAGGCTTTCGGAGTGGATCAAGCCCTCGTCCAGCGCCATGGCGTACAGAAAGGGCTTGAGCGTGGAGCCGGGCGAGCGCACGCCGCGCACCATGTCCACGTGGGCCGCCCGCTGGGGGTCGGCAAAGTCGGCGCTGCCCGCGTAGCCGCGGATGGACAGGCTGGCGTTGTCCACCACCAGCGCGGCCACCGACACCGCCGGGGGAAGGTTGGGCAGGCGGTCGGTCAGCACCTGTTCCAGCCGCATCTGCACCCCGGCGTCCAGGGTGCTGTGCAGCACCTGGGCGGCGGCGGGGGGGCCGGGGTGCTGGCGCAGGCGCTGCAGCTGGGTCTGCCGCAACCGTTCGGCGGCCAACGGGGCCAGCCAGCGGGCGCGCAGGGGTGGGGCGAACACCCGCTCCAGCTTGGCGTCGGCCACGGTGGCGGCGGGCCACACGCCCAGGTTGGCCATGCGGGTCAGCACCTTGTCGCGGGCGGCCTGGGCCAGGGTGGGGGCGCGGTCGGGCCGCCAGCGCGAGGGGTTCTGCGGCAGCGCCACCAGCAGCGCCGCTTCGGCATGGCTGAGGCTGGCGGCGGACTTGCCCAGGTAGGCCCGGGCGGCCATCTCCACGCCCTGCACCTGCCCGCCCATGGGCGCGTGGTTGAGGTACAGCACCAGGATGTCGCGCTTGCTCAGGTGCCATTCCAGCTGCAGGGCGCGGGCCATCTGGCGCAGCTTGGTCAGCAGGCTGCGGCGGGCTTGGGGCGGGGTGTCGGCATCGGTGGGCGCGGCGGCGTTCATTTCCAGGATGCGGGCCACCTGCATGGTCAGCGTGGAGCCGCCCGACACCACTCGCCCATGCCGCACCCATTGCCAACCGGCCCTCAGCAGGGCCAGGGGGTTGATGCCTGGGTGCCAGTCAAAGGCGCGGTCTTCGTACTGGCGCAGTGCCTCCAGGTACAGGGGCGAAACCGTCTCAGGGGTGGTGGGCTGGCGCAAGGCCCCGTCGGCCCCCGGCCAGGTGCGCAGGGGCGTGCCATCGGCGGCCAGCACCACCAGGGTGCCGGGGGCCGCTTCGCCCTGAAAGGCCATGGGTGGCAGGGGGAACAGCAGGTCCAGTGCTTTCAAAAAGCATAGCAATAAAGCCATGCATAGAAAGCGGTATAGCCACTTTTTTCCATGAAATTTGAGCAGGAGCCGCATGCGGATGGGCCCCTTGCGCTGCGGCCATTTGGGCATGGCCAGGCAGGGCGAAGGGATGTATTACATAATTAATAAATTAAAGGATCATCGAGATGAGCACATCGAAGAAATGGATCTCAGGACTCTGCGCCGCATTGTGGGCGGGTTTGATGCCGCCCGTGGCGCATGCGAGCAAGGCGGGCGAGGCCGAGGTGCTGCACTTCTGGACCTCGGGTGGCGAAGCCAAGTCGGTGGAGGAACTCAAAACCCTGCTGGCCCAACGCGGGTACACCTGGAAGGATTTTGTCGTGGTGGGTGGCGCAGGTGGCAATGCCATGGTCACGCTCAAGCAGCGCGTGGCCGACGGCAAACCGCCTGCCGCGGCCACCCTCAAGGGACCGGCCATTCAGGAGTGGGCTGCGCAAAGCAAGTTGAACGACCTGGACGTGATGGCCCAGTTCGACAAATGGGACGACAAGTTGCCCAAGGTCATTGTTGACCTGATGAAGTACAAGGGCCACTACGTGGCGGTGCCGATCAACATCCACCGCGTCAACTGGCTGTGGTCCAACAACGCGGTGCTCAAGAAGGCAGGCGTGGCGGCCCCTCCCAAGACCCTGGACGAGTTTTTTGCCGCCGCCGACAAGGTCAAGGCCGCCGGGTTTGTGCCGCTGGCGCACGGCGATCAGGACTGGCAGGACTTCACCGTGTTCGAAGCCGTGGCCATGGCCGTGGGCGGCCCGGGCTTTTTCGACAAGGCGCTGTTGCAGCAGGACAAGGCCGCCCTGGGCAGCGAGCCCATGCGCAAGGTGCTGGAAACCTACCGCCGCATGAAGTCGTACACCGACGCCGGTGCCAGTGGGCGCGACTGGAACGTGGCCACCGACATGGTCATCAAGGGCAAGGCGGCCTTCCAGATCATGGGGGACTGGGCCAAGGGTGAATTTTTGGTGGCCAACCAAAAGCCGGGGGTTGAGTTCTCGTGCACGGTGTCGCCGGGCACGGGCGGGTCGTTCCTGTTTGTGGTGGACTCGCTGGTGATGTTCCAGCTCAAGCTGTGGGAGTCGCAAAAGGCCCAGGGCTTTCTGGCGTATCAGCTCATGCAGCCGGTGTTCCAGGAGCAGTTCAACCTGCGCAAAGGCTCCATCCCGGCCAACACCAAGGTGCCGCTGGACAAGTTTGACAGCTGCGCCCAGACGTCGGGCAAGGACTTCTTGGCCGCCGCCAAGGACACCACGCTGCTGCCGTCCATCGCCCACGGCATGGCCTTGTCGAGCGCCCAGCAATCGGCACTGAAGGCGGTGGTCACCGAGTTCTGGCAGGACGACAAGATGTCCGTGGCCGACGCCCAGGCCAAGCTGGTGGCGTTGACCAACCCCGCCCCCACCAACGCCAAGAAGTGAACCCCGAGGGGCGGCTCACTTGCCCCGGCCATCCACCACCGTGATGTTGGCCTCCGCCTTGCCCACGCCGCGCACGTCGGGGCGGTACATGTCCTCGGCGTAGGGGGCGGGCACGGTGTAGGTGCCGGGTGTCACCACCCGCAGCACGTAGAACAGGTGGAGCGGCCCTTCGCGCAGGTCGGCGGCGGCCACGAAGCGGTCGTCGCGGAACTCTCGGTGCTTGATGCGGGCATCGGCCATGGCCTCGGCCACGTTGGCCTTGTCCACGGTGAAGTCGCTGGCCTGCACACCCTGGCTGAGGTTGAGGTTTTCCACCTCCATGCCGGCGGGCACACGTTCGACCACCAGTGCGTCCTTGATGCGCTGCTTGCTTTGCACCTTGACGCGCACGATCAGCATGTCGCCCGTCTTGAACTGTCGGCCCGTCACCGGCTGGCCGTCGGCGGTCCACCAGCTGCGCTCCAGGCTGATGCGGTCGTCCCTGGGGGCGGGGGGCTTGGTGGCGTAGCCCTCGACCGACACCTCGGCAAACAGCACGTCCTTGCCCTTGTTGGCCACGCTGATGCCACGCTTGAGCGCCGCCGCACTGAAGCTGCGCTGCTCGGCGGTGCTGCCTTTGAGGGTGTCGGTGCTGCCGTTGGCCGTGACGATGGCTTGCCACGGGGCGCTGGTGCTGCCCCCGGCGGCACGGGCGGCCAGGAACAGGGCCAGCCGCTCCTGGGTGGAGTGGTACTGGCGCTGGCCCAACAGCCCGGCCAGGTCCAGCACCAGGTTTTCGCGGCGCGGCGTGCTGATCTGGTGGCGGTGCAGCAGGGCATAGGCCAGGGCGGTGTCGCGCACGGCGGAGCCGTAGTCGCCCAGCCAGTCGTCCCACCAGTAACCGGCATTGCCGCCCACGTTGCCGTGGATGCCGTAGGGCAGGGCCATGGCGTCGTTGAAGGCGGCCTGGGCGCGGGATTCGTCACCCATCAGCTTGAGGGCCAGGCCCAGGTGCACCAGGGCCAGCGGCGAGCGGGCGTTGCCGCGCCACTCGTCGTGCAGGGTGCGCAGCGTGGCCAGCGGGGCCTTCTGGGCGCGGGCCAGGATGTAGCCTGCATGCGCCGATTCGGCCAGGCGCTGGTGGGCAATGCGCACCAGCTCCACGTCTCGGTAATCGGCAATGCGGCCTTCGGCGTTGCGCTTGACGTCCTTGGGGGGGCGGGTCTGCTGGCCGGGGGCCTTCTGGAACTGCTCCAGCAGCGACTGGGTGGCGCGTTGCAGCAGGGTGTCGGGCACGGCAAACCCGGCGTCGTGGGCATCTTGCAGGAAGCCGGTGACGTAGGCGCTGAGCCAGGCCTCGTAAGGGCTGCTGGCGCTCCACAGGCCAAAGCCGCCTTGCGGCTGCTGCATGCCGGCCAGGCGGCCAAAGGCCACGTCCAGGCGCTTGGCGCGTTCCTCGCGGCTCAGGGGCTTCATGCCATAGGCCGTGGCCCCGGCCTCGTCGATGAACACCAGCGGGTAGGCGCTGCTGGTGGTCTGCTCCAGGCAGCCGTAGGGGTACATCAACAGGCCCTGCACGGCGCTTTTCACGTCGATGGGTGGGCGGTTGGACAGCGTCAGGTTGACCTGGGTGGAGTCGGGCCACAGGCCGTCGCCCAAGGTGGGGTCGGCCTTGGCGGTGCCGTCGGCGTCGATGCGCAGCTGCCGCACCTCCCGCACCACGGGGGTGGCGGGCTGCACCTGCAAGGCGGCCTCGCGCACCACCTTCAGCGTGCCCGCCGTCACCGTGAGCTTGATGGGGGCCAGCCCGTAGGCGTCGGTGGCCTCGGCGGTGTAGCGCAGCACGGTGCGCTGCTGGTCGGCCAGCTTGACGGCGCCGTGTTGCCCGGTGATGCGCAGCGGGGAGCCCGATTCCACCTTGACGCTCACCTCCTGCGCCTGGCCCGAGAGGTTGGTCACGTCCAGCGCAATGGTGGCGCTGTCGCCGGGCGCAATGAAGCGGGGCATGCTCAGCTCGGCCACCAGGGGGGCGGCCACCACCATCTCGGCGTCGGCGCTGGCGTAGCTGTCGGCGGTGTGGGCCACGGCCATCAGCCGCAGGGTGCCGTTGAAGTCGGGCAGGCTGAGCGGGATGGTGGCTTCCCCGGCGTCGTTCAGCACCACGGGGCCGCTGAACAGGTCCACCAGCCGCACCTTGCGCGGCAGGCTTTGCGTGTCGCGTTTGCCCGCGTCGCCGCCAAAGCGCTGGCGGGCCTGGTTGCCGTCCATCTTTTCGATGAGCTTGCCGTAGAGGTCCAGCAGGTCGGCCTCGTAGCGGTGTTTGCCAAAGAAGTAGTCGGCCGGGTCGGGCGTGGGGTAGCGGGTGATGTTGAGGATGCCCACGTCCACCGCCGACAGCGTCACGATGGCCTGCTGCCCGGCGGCGGGTTTGAAGGGCTGGCCCTTGGCGTCGGTCAGCTTCACGGTGACGGGCACCTGCTGCTCCGGCGCGGTCTTGGCCGGGGCCTTGAGGGCCAGCTTGAGCTTGCGGCTGTCGCGGGCCAGGGGCAGGTGGGCCAAGCCCAGGGCGCGGGCCGGGGTGACGCGGTCACCCGCGCTGCCGGGGCGCAGGGCCAGCACGCTCACGTACAGGTCGTGGCGGTTCCAGTCGGCGGCCACGGGAATGTCCAGCGTGGTGCCGCTGGCGCGCACCTTCAGGCGTTGGGTGTACAGCACGCGGTCACCTTCCACGGTGACGATGGCCTCGCCGTCGTGCGGTGGCTTGATGACGATGTGCGCCTTGTCCCCGGGCTTGTACGGTGCGCCTTCCAGCTGGATGCCCACCCGGTCGGGACGGTTGCCCAGCTCGTCACCGTCTTGGGCATTCCAGCCGGCGTAGAAGCGGTAGCGGGCCGTCTGGCCGGTGCGGGGGTCGATCACCTCCAGCCGGTGCCGTCCCCAGCCCACGGGCACGGCCAGCTTGGCGCGGGCGCTCAGGTCCAGGCCGCGGGCGTCGGTCAGCTCCTCGGCCTCGGTGTAGCCGCTGTGCCAGCCGCGGTCGTCGTCGTAGCGCCAGTACCACTGGCGTTCTTCGCGCACCAGGCGCACCTGCAGGCCCTTGACGGGCACGAACTTGCCCTGGGTGTTGACGCGGATCAGCTCGAACTCGGCCAGCCCGCCTTCCTGGGTCACGTCACGGTCGAACAGCGGGCGAATGCCCACCAGCGTGTCGGCGGGCCACCAGGTGCGTTCGATGGAGCGCACCACGGGCCGCCCGCCCGATTCCAGCAGGCTGAAGCTGGCCCGCACCTTCATGGGCGAGCTGCGTTCCGACAGCGCCAGCGGCACGCTGATGCTGGCCTGGCCTTGTTCGTCCAGGGTGGATTCGCCCAGGTCCTGGCGCTGGCGGGCGCTGTCGTCGGCCATGTCGCCAAAGTAGAAGCCCGGCCACTGCTGGGGCAGGGCCACGCGCTGGCGCTCGGTCACCATGGTGGTCTGCAGGGTGTTGCCCGCGGCGGGGGCGCCGTACAGGTAGTTGCCTTGCACGGCCACCGTCAGCTCGCCACCGCCTTGCAGCACGGCTTCGGGGGCCTTGAGGTCCAGCTTCATGCGCTCGGGCAGGAATTCCTCCACCTGGAAGCCCCAGCTGGCGTCGGGGCGCTTGGCGGCGGGGTCCACGCGGGCCTCCAGCAGCCAACGCCCGGTGGGCGCGGCGGCGGGCAGGGCCAGCTCGTGCTGGTAGTAGCCCGAGCCCTTGGCGTGGGGGCGCACCAACTGGGTGGAGACGGATTCCCCGTCGGGCTTCTTGAGGGTGAGGGTCAGCGGCAGGCCAGGCGCGGCCGCGGCGGGCAGGGGCTTGCCGTCGGCGTCGCGGGCCAGCACCGAGACGGTGAAGCTTTCGCCCGGGCGGTACAGGTCGCGCCCGGCGTACACAAACAGCTTCTGGTTGCGCGAGGGGTGGCCGCTCGCGTCGAATTCCGACAGGTCCAGCGCCGGGTCGCGCAGCGCCAGGACTGACATTTCCTTGTTGCGCCGCGCCACCACGGCGCGGGCCTTGTCCACCCGGCTGGTCAGCACGGCGTGGCCGTCGTCGTCGGTGCCGGCCTGGCCCAGGCTTTTGCCCTTGTCGTCGATGAGGGTGACTTCCACCCCCTTCAGGGCCTGCCCGGTCTTGAGCGACGAGGCGAACACGTCGGCCTGGTCGCCATGGCGGCGCACGTGCAGGCCGATGTCGGTCACGTAGAAGTAGGTGACCTGGTGGTCCCAGCCAAAGCGGCCGGGCGGGTTCATCACCGCGATGTAGATGCCGGGCTCCTGCAGCTCCTTGATGCGCTCCACCGGCAAAAAGCTCACGTTGCGGCGGTTGGGCCGCGGGTCGGTGCTGAAACGCGACAGGTAGACGCTGGTGGCCTTGCCGCGCAGCTCGTCCAGCACATAACCGCCCACCGTGCCTTTGAGCTTGCGGGCGGGGTCCACCCAGCCGCCGTCGTACTCGCCTTCGCCGTCTTCGGTGGCGGTTTCACTGGCGGCCCGGGCTTGGGGGCGGCTGCCCACCTGCTCCAGGAAGGCGGGCAGCGATTCGGCGTTGACGCGCAGGAACTGCACATCCACCTCTGGCGTGTTGACGGTGACCACCGGCAGGCCGCCGTTCTGGCCCGCGGGCAGCACCACGCCCTTGCTGGCGAAGTAGTAGGCGGCGGGCATGGCCTCGCTCTTGACCGAGCAGTTCTGCGCCGCGCCCAGCGTGCCGCCCTTGGCGGCGGCCAACCCTTCGGCCAGGGCGATGCGGTAGGTGCGTTCGGGGGTGGCGTTGGGCAGGAACAACGTGCGGGGGTTGTCGCCCAGCACCCAGCGCGGGGTGACGGGCTGGGCCTTGTCGGCGGATTCGCCTTCAGACGCCTGGACCAGCTTGTCCCAATTCTGCCCACGCGCCAGCGGCTGGGTGAAGGTCACCGCCACGGCGGGGGACCCGTCCAGCAGCCGGGGCTTGCAGTCCACCCAGGCAAAGGGTTCGTCGGAGCCGTCGGGTGGGGCGGTGCTGGACGTGTGTTGCTTGAACAGCCAGCCGCCCAACAAAACAGCTCCCGCGACAGCGGCGGCAGCGCCCCCCATGAGCCATTGGCGTGTGAATTGGGTCATTGGAATCTCCCCCTTGCGACAAGGTGTTGGCAGTGTAGCGACGGGCTGCGGGGTGCGGTGCTTATGGCGTGGTGAGTCCTTGTTGCTTTGTGGGCACGTCCTCGCGGCGGGGTGGGGCGGGTGGGCTGTGGGGTGGGTGCCTCGCCGGTGATCGGCTTTCAGCCGATTCCGCTGCGGTGCTCGACCGTGGGGCGCGTCGCGGAACTCACTGCGTTTTGCCCTTGGCAAAACTCCGTTCAAACAGCCGCGACGAAGTCAGAGGTTGAGGGGGCGCTGGCGCGCCCCCCGCCCCACGGTCTGTGCGCCTCGCCACCGGCGAAGGCAACCACCCCACAGCCCACCCGCCCCACCCCGCTGAAGTGCTGCTGGTTCACCACGGGCGCGAACCCAGGGTTTAGTCGCGTTGCGCACGCAACTATGCTTTTGATAGCTTTTTGCGCTTTCATTAAAAGCGCAAGAGGCACTTTTTGCTTGAGATGTCCCACACAACCCACGGGTGGCCCCAGGGGGCGGGAGCGCGGGGCCCGGCGGTGGGGCTTGGGGGCGCACATGCGCAGCCGAGAAGAGCAGGGTGGCGGGAGGCACGCGCAGCGTGCTTCGTGGTCTGACTGGTCGCGGTTGTTTGAACAGAGCTTTGCGCAGCAAAGCGGCGTGAGTTCCGCGACGCTCCTGCCGCCCGATGAACCGCCGCAGGGCCGCTCCCAAGGCGGTGAACGCCCCCTTGGGGGGCAGCGACCGCAGGGAGCGTGGGGGCTGTCATTTCGGCAGGGCACCCCGAAGGGGCCAGCATCCCAGCCCCCACGTCCCACCGCCAGGCCCCGCGCTCCCGCCCCCTGGGGCCGCTCTCCCAACGAATCATCAACGATCAATTTGACTGATGCAGGGGCAAGACGCCCCGCGCTGGCGGTAACATGCCGCCCATCTCAATTCAGGAGGCATCCATGTTCAAGAAAATCCTCGTTCCCATCGACGGCTCGATCCAGGCTCGCAAGGCCGCTGAAGTGGCCGCTGACCTGGCCAAGAGCCAGGGCGCATCGGTGGTGGGTGTGTTTGTGGTCGATCCTTTCCCGTTCGCAGGCGTGGGCGAAACCGCCCCGGCCAGCCTCCAGGCCTACATGACCGACGCACAGACCGCCGCCGCCCATGTGCTGGCCGAGCTGCGCGAAATCTGCGAGGCGCGCGGCGTGCCGTTCTCTGGCGACACCATCGAGCGCGACGCGGCTTACGACGGCATCCTGGTCACGGCCAAGGTCGAAGCCTGCGATCTGATCGTCATGGGCTCGCACGGTCGTCGGGGCATTGAAGCGCTGATCCTGGGCAGCGTCACCCAGAAGGTGCTGACCCACGCCACCGTGCCGGTGATGATCATCAAGGCCTGATCCTCAGCCCGCCCGGGCTTCAGCGCCTGAACTGTCCCGACGCATCGACGATGGACAGGTCGCTGAAGTCCAGCCCGGTGTGGTCGGTGGCGCTGTAGCCCAGCGTCAGACCGCCCAGGTCAACGTGGCGCATGCCTTCCAGCGCATCGCGCAGCTTGCTCCCCGTGGGGTTGGGGCCCGCCCGTTTGAGCCCCTCCACCAACACCTTGGCGGCGGCAAACCCTTCCAGCATGGCGGGGGACACGGTTGACAGCCCTTTGGCCTTGGCCAGGTCTTGTGCTTCGCGGCTGAAGGCCAGCGCCGCCCGCTCGCCCGGGAACACCTGGGTCACGATCACGCCGCGGGCGTGTTCCCCCAACAGCTTGATGAAGCCCTGAGACGCGTTGTTGGACAGCGTCACCACCTGCGCCCGCGAGCCCGTGGCCCGGAGGGCAAGCACCCCGGTGGCCACGTTGCCCGCCGACCCCAGGAACACCACCGCCTGCGCCTCGGTCTGCTGCACCTTGGCCGCCAGCGGGCCGAAGTCGGGTTTGTCGCGGGGAAATTTCTCGATCCAGAGGGCCTTCAGGCCCGCCTTGGCCAAGCCCTTTTCGGCGCCCACCACCGCGTCGGCCCCGAACGAGTCGTCGGTTTGCAGCACCGCGATGCGGGTGATGCCCAGGCTGGCCAGGTGCTCCACGGCGCGGGCGGCTTCCCGTTGGTAGGTGGCCCGCACGTTGAACACCCAGGGATGGACCGGGCTGTGCACCACCATGGCCCCGGTGCTGGGGGCCACCAGCGGCAGCTTGAGTTTGGCCAGCAGCGGCAGCAGGGCTTCGGTGTGGGGGGTGCCGCGGTTCAGGAACAGGGCCACCAGGTCGTGTTTGTCGGCCAATTCGGCGGCCACCTGGGCGGTTTTCTGGGGGGCGAAGGCGTCGTCGGCCTGGATCAGCTCGATCTTCTGCCCGTGCACGCCCCCGTGCTGGTTGACGGCGTCCAGGTACAGCTGCGCCCCTTCCAGGTTCTCCTTGACGCCCGCCGCCACCGAGCCGGTGAAGCCCGAGGGCATTCCCACCTTGATTTGCGCCTGTGCCCACGGGATGCAAACCCCCGTGAGCAAACCCACGGTCAACACAGAGGGCAGCAGTTTGCGCAGGCCAGGAAGCAGGGTCATCGCAGCACCGTCCAATACAGAAGGGGGCGAAGGCCGGACATCGGCCCGCTGGGGCGGATTGTGTCAGCTTCCTGCCCAAGCGTGGTGCACCAGCAGGGTGGCCAGCACCCACATGGTGACCCCAATCAGTGCATCCAGCACCTGCCAGGCCCGGGGGCGTGCAAACCAGGGGGCCAGCCAGCGGGCCCCAAAACCCAGCGAGGTGAACCACATCAGGCTGGCCGAGCAGGCCCCGGCCACAAACCAGCCCCGCAGCGCCGCGGGCTGTTGGGCCCCGATGCTGCCCACCAACATCACCGTGTCCAGGTACACATGGGGGTTGAGCAGGGTGAAGGCCGCGGCCTGGGCCAGGGCGGCGGGGCGGCTCAGGCCCGGCTGGTTCAGGTCGGCCCGCAACTGGTGCGATTGGCGTGCGCGGCACAGGGCCTGCCAGCCGTACAGGGCCAGAAACCCCGCGCCCGCCAGCGCCAGGGCGCGGGCCAGCAAGGGCCGCTCGCCCAGCGCCTGGGCCATGCCCAGCACCCCGGCGGAGATCAGCACCGCGTCGGCCAGCGCACAAAACGCCACCACGGGGCCCACGTGCTCGCGCCGCAGGCCCTGGCGCAGCACAAAGGCGTTCTGCGCCCCGATGGCCACGATCAGGCCCAGGCTCAAGGCCATGCCCTGGGCAAACGTCGGAAAAAACAAGGGTGTGTGGTTCATGCCGCCGAGCTTGCCCCAGCACCGGGGCGGCAGGCAAACCCCGCGAGCTTTTTTGTCGGGGTTGAAGAAAAACTGAACGCCCCGCCAGGCCGCGCGGGTAAGCCGCCCTTCCTAGAATGTTCAGCCCGCGCCGATGTCCGGCCCTCCTTCCCCCCCCCTCCGCCATGTCCCAGCTCCCCGACACGCCCACGCCCCAGCCCGACACCGATCGGGACACCGGCCTGATCCGCATCCGTGGCGCACGGCAGCACAACCTGAAGGGGGTGGACCTGGACATCCGCACCGCTGAACTGACGGTGGTCACCGGCCCCAGCGGCTCGGGCAAGTCCAGCCTGGTGTTCGACACCCTGTTTGCCGAGGGCCAGCGCCGCTACGTGGAGACCTTCAGCGCCTACGCCCGTCAGTTTTTGGACCGCATGGACAAGCCCGCGGTGGACCGGGTGGACGGCGTGCCCCCGGCCATCGCCATCGACCAGACCAACCCCGTGCGCAGCTCCCGCTCCACCGTGGGCACCATGACCGAGCTGAACGACCACCTCAAGCTGCTGTTTGCGCGGGGTGCGCAGCTGTTCGACCGCGTGACCGCCCAGCCCGTGCGCGAGGACAACCCGCAAAGCATCGCCGCCGAACTGCACCAGCGCGTGGCCGACTGGACCGCCCGCCAGGGCGACGAACCCCGCCTGGTGGTCACCTTCCCGGTGACCCTGCCCGCCAGCGCCACCGAGGCCGACGTGGAAGGCTGGCTGGCCGCCAGCGGCTTCACCCGCGTGCAGGCGCAGCGCGAGGTGGCCTTGCCCAGCCCGGCCACCGAGGGGCAGGCAAAAACTACAAAAAAAGGAGCTGCTCGCGCTTCTTCTGAAAGCGCTGGAGGCCAAAAAACCATCAAGGTTCTGGACGTGGTGGCCGACCGCTTCCGCCTCAGCACCACCGAGCCCGCCCGCCTGGCCGAGGCGCTGGAGGTGGCGCTGCAACGCGGCCAGGGCCAGGTGCGTGTGCACGTGTTGCCCGCCGCGGCCACCGACGGAACGCCGGGCGCTGAGCCCGCCGTGTGGTCCTTTTCCACCGGCCTGCACTGCCCGGACAGCGGCCAGCACTACCAGCAGCCCACGCCCTCGCTGTTCAGCTTCAACTCGGCGCTGGGCGCGTGCGACACCTGCCGCGGCTTTGGCCGCGTCATCGGGGTGGACTACGGGCTGGTCATCCCCAACGACAAACTCACGCTGCGCGCCGGGGCCATCAAACCCCTGCAAACCCCGGCCTGGAAAGAGTGCCAGGACGACCTGATGCGCCACGCCGAGGCCGCAGGCATCCCCCGCGACACGCCCTGGGCCAAGCTCACGCCCGAGCAGCAGCAGTGGGTGATTGGCGGCAGCCCCGAATGGAACGGCAAGTGGAACCAGCAGTGGTACGGCGTGGCCCGCTTCTTCGAATACCTGGAGACCAAGGCCTACAAGATGCACATCCGGGTGCTGCTGTCCAAGTACCGCAGCTACACCGAATGCCCCGACTGCCAAGGCGCCCGCCTCAAGCCCGAAAGCCTGCTGTGGCGCATTGGCTCCCAGGCTCAGGCCGACGCCGTGCTGCCCCCCGCCCAACGCTTCCTGCCCCCGGGCACCCGCTGGACCCGTGCACAGCTGCAAGCCCTGCCCGGCCTGTGCCTGCACGACCTGATGCGGCTGCCCATTGCGCGGCTGCGCACGTTTTTCGAGGCCGTGCGGGCGGGGCTGGTTGAGGCCGGGTCCCAGGCCACCCCGCACGGCCTCGAAAAACCAACCGGAGAGGCCCGCGCCCTCGACCTGCTGTTCGACGAAATCAACACCCGCCTGCGCTACCTGTGCGACGTGGGCCTGCCCTACCTCACGCTGGACCGCCAAAGCCGCACCCTCAGCGGCGGCGAAGTGCAGCGCATCAACCTCACCACGGCCCTGGGCACCAGCCTGGTCAACACCCTGTTCGTGCTGGACGAACCCAGCATCGGCCTGCACCCGCGCGACATGGACCGCATCAACGTCGCCATGCGCCGCCTGGTGGACGCGGGCAACACCCTGGTGGTGGTGGAGCACGACCCGGCGGTCATGCTCTCGGCCGACCGCCTCATCGACATGGGTCCCGGCCCCGGCGAGCGCGGCGGGCAGATCGTGTTCGACGGCACGCCCCAGGCCATCCGCCATGCCGACACCCTCACCGGTGCCTACCTGGGCGGGCGCAAGCAGGTGGGTTTTGGCTTCAAGCGGTTGGTGACCGACAGCACGCCCCGCCTGATTCTGGAAGGCGCACGCGAGCACAACCTGCAGCACCTGGACGTGGAATTCCCCCTGCAACGGCTGGTGGTGGTCACGGGGGTGAGCGGCTCGGGCAAGTCCACGCTGATCCAGGACATCCTGGCCCCGGCGCTGGCCCGCCACTTCGGCCAGGGCACCGAAACCCCCGGCGCCCACGACCGCCTGCTGGGCGCGGAGGTGCTGGCCGATGCGGTGTTTGTGGACCAGTCGCCCATCGGCAAGACGGCCCGCTCCAACCCCGTGAGCTACGTGGGCGCGTGGGACGCCATCCGCACCCTGTTTGCCGCCACGCCGCTGGCACAGCAGCGCGGCTACACCGGCAGCAAGTTCAGCTTCAACAGCGGTGACGGGCGCTGCCCCAGCTGCGGCGGCTCGGGCTTCGAGCATGTGGAAATGCAGTTCCTGAGCGACGTGTACCTGCGCTGCCCCGACT
This sequence comes from Hydrogenophaga soli, assembly GCF_054777695.1. Taxonomy (NCBI): domain Bacteria; kingdom Pseudomonadati; phylum Pseudomonadota; class Betaproteobacteria; order Burkholderiales; family Comamonadaceae; genus Hydrogenophaga; species Hydrogenophaga soli. Next base: position 75,538 of record NZ_BAAHAK010000002.1, read on the forward strand.
GCGACGGCCAGCGCTACCGCCCCGAGGTGCTGGAGGTCACGCTGGAGCGCGGGGGCCGCACCCTGAACGTGGCCCAGGTGCTGGAGCTGACCGTCAGCGAGGCGGTGCAGCTGTTCGCCACCGACCGCGAGGTGCAGCGCGTGCTGCAACCCATCGTGGACGTGGGGCTGGAGTACGTGAAACTGGGCCAGCCCGTGCCCACCCTCAGCGGCGGCGAGGCCCAGCGCCTCAAGCTGGCGGGCTTCCTGGCCGAGGCCACCAAGACCGGCCACAAAGCCACGGCCAGCCGCCAGGCGGTGGCCCGCAAGGGCAAGCTCTTCCTGTTCGACGAGCCCACCACCGGCCTGCACTTTGACGACATCGCCAAGCTCATGCGCGCCCTGCGCAAGTTGCTGGAGGCGGGGCACTCGCTCATCGTCATCGAACACAACCTGGACGTGATCCGAGCCTCCGATTGGCTGATCGACCTGGGCCCGGACGGCGGCGACCAAGGCGGCCGCATCGTGGCCCAAGGCACCCCCGAAGACGTGCGCGAACACGCCCAAACCCACACCGCCCAGGCCCTGCGCGACTACGCCCAAGCCTTCGACCAGGTGCACGCCGTGAAAGAAGCGCCTGCAGCCGCCTATCTGTCCCAAGTGCAGCAGCGCACCGCAGCACGTGGGTCCGTCTCGGGCGAGCGGGGCGGGGTGGGTGTGGGCCGATTTGATGAGCGAAGCGAATATGAGGCCCATGCCCACCCCGCCCCGCCGACCGAGGCGGACCCACGTGCCGCCAAGAGCGCTGAAAAAAACGCCATCCGCATCGTCAACGCCAAAGAGCACAACCTCAAAGGCCTGAGCGTGGACATTCCCCGCGGGGCCTTCAACGTCATCTCCGGCGTCAGCGGCTCGGGCAAATCCACCCTGGCCTTCGACATCCTGTTCAACGAAGGCCAGCGCCGCTACCTGGAAAGCCTCAACGCCTACGCCCGCAGCATCGTGCAACCGGCGGGGCGGCCCGAGGTGGACGCGGTGTACGGCATCCCGCCCACCGTGGCCATCGAACAGCGGCTCTCCCGCGGGGGGCGCAAGAGCACCGTGGGCACCACCACCGAGGTGTGGCACCACCTGCGGCTGCTGTACGTCAAGCTGGGCACCCAGCACTGCGTGCACGACGGCACCGAGGTGCGCCCCCAGTCGCCCGAGCAGATGGTGGCGCAGATCATGCGCCAGCACCGGGGCCGCCACGTCGGCCTGCTGAGCCCGCTGGTGGTGGGCCGCAAAGGCATCTACACCGAGCTGGCCGAATGGGCGCGGGGCCGCGGCCACAGCCACCTGCGGGTGGACGGTGCCTTTGTGCCCACCAGCCCCTTCCCCAAGCTGGACCGCTACAAGGAACACACGGTGGAGCTGCCCGTGGCCGACCTGGTGGTGGGCCCCGAGACCGAGGAATTTTTGCGCCTGCAACTGGCCCTGGCCTTGCAGCACGGCAAGGGCGTGGTGCACCTGCTCAGCCCGCTGGACGGTCTGGCCGATGCCTTCGCAGCGCACGCCGCGCAAGTGGCCCCGAGCGCCGCAGCGGCGGACGGCGTGGGCGAACACGTGGGCACACTGCAGGTGCTGTCCACCCTGCGCGCCTGCCCCACCTGCCACACCAGCTACCCCGAGCTGGACCCACGCCTGTTCTCGTACAACAGCAAACACGGCTGGTGCCCGGACTGCGTGGGCACGGGCGTCAACCTCAGCCGCGAGCAGCGCAAGCTGCTGGACGACAGCCAGCGCGACGACGCCCAGGGCCGCGAACAGTCGTTTGCCGAACCCGAGGTGGAAGACCTCAGCCACGAGGCCTGCCCGGCCTGCCATGGCACCCGCCTCAACCCCCAGGCCCGGGCCGTGCGCTTTGCCGGGCAGGGCATTGCCGACGTGGCCGCCATGAGCGTGCGCGAGGTGCGGCAGTGGGTGGAGGCGGTGGCGGGGGCTTCGGGCACCCCCTTGGCCCAGCGCGAGCAGGACATTGCCCGCGACCTGTGGCCCGAAATCCTGGGCCGCCTGCGGTTCCTGGAGCAGGTGGGCCTGGGCTACCTCACGCTGGACCGGGGCGCGCCCACCCTCAGCGGGGGGGAGGCGCAGCGCATCCGCCTGGCGGCCCAGCTGGGCAGCAACCTGCAGGGTGTGTGTTACGTGCTGGATGAGCCCACCATCGGCCTGCACCCGCGTGACAACCGCGTGCTGCTGGAGGCGCTGGACCAGCTGCGGGCCCACGGCAACACCCTGGTGGTGGTGGAGCACGACGAGGACACCATCCGCCGGGCCGACCACATCATCGACATCGGCCCCAGCGCGGGCAAGCGCGGTGGGCAGGTGGTGGCGCAGGGTTCGGTGGTCGACATCGCCGCCAACGCCGAGTCGCAAACCGGGCGTTATTTGCTACAGGCAATGAAGCACCCCATGCCTGCACGTAAAGCGCCAGGGGCAGATTTTGTTCATATTTCTGGGGCGCATTTGCACAACCTGCAACAGCTGGACGTGGCCGTGCCCCTGCAGCGCTTGGTGGTGGTCACGGGTGTGAGCGGCTCGGGCAAATCCACGCTGGCGCGAGACGTGCTGCTGGCCAATGTGGCCAGCGCCGTGGCTCAGCGCAGTACCAAGGCGGGCCGCGAGGCCTGGGACCGTGGCGAGCGCCCCACCTGGGTGGGCTGCCGCGGCGTGCGCGGCATCGAGCCGGTGGACCGTGTGCTGGAGGTGGACCAGACCCCCATCGGCAAGACGCCGCGCAGCTGCCCGGCCACCTACATCGGCTTCTGGGACACCATCCGCAAGCTGTTTGCCGAGACGCTGGAGGCCAAGGCCCGCGGCTACGCGCCGGGGCGCTTCAGCTTCAACACCGGCGACGGGCGTTGCCCCGCCTGCGAGGGCCAGGGCATGCGGACCATCGAAATGAGCTTCCTGCCCGACGTGAAGGTGCCTTGCGAAACCTGCCATGGCGCCCGCTTCAACCCCGAAACCCTGGCCGTGACCTGGAAGGGCAAAAGCATTGGCGACGTGTTGCAGATGGAGGTGGACGAGGCGGTGGACTTCTTTGCCACCATGCCCAGCATCGCCCACCCGCTGCAACTGCTGAAAGACGTGGGCCTGGGCTACCTGACGCTGGGCCAGCCCAGCCCCACGCTCAGCGGTGGCGAGGCGCAGCGCATCAAGCTGGTGACCGAGCTCAGCAAGGTGCGTGACGACATTGGGCGCAGAGGCCAAAAGTCTCCACACACCCTGTACGTGCTGGACGAACCCACCGTGGGCCTGCACATGGCCGACGTGGACAAACTCATCCGCGTGCTGCACCGCCTGGTGGATGGCGGCCACAGCGTGGTGGTGATCGAGCACGACCTGGACGTGATGGCCGAGGCCGACTGGATCATCGACCTCGGCCCCGAAGGCGGCGGCGAGGGCGGTCGCATCGTGGCCGCCGCACCGCCCGAAGAGGTGGTGCGCCTGGGCACCCACACGGGTGTGGCGTTGGGGCCGGTGTTGGCGCGGGGGTGAGGGCGTTTTTCGAGGGTTGATACTTCAGGGGGTGTCTCTGATTTGCGTCAGGCCCTGCGCTTTCGGGTTGGCGTGGGTGCCGGTATTTCATATGATCAATTGAATGAATCGGCCATGAACCGTTGGGGCGGTCGTGCCTGCTGGGCTCCAAGGCCTCGCCAGGCTTTCTTGAACGAGGGGACAGCCAATGAGCGCGACTTCACAACGCATGCGCGATGGTGTGGGGAGGCTTGACGGTCCTGATTTCCAGCGCATGCTGGAAAGCTCGCCCGACCACATCATTGGGTACGACGCGTCGGGGTGCATCCGGTACCTGACCCCGTTGTTGCGGGACTTTCTGGGGGTATCGCTGGCGGAGGTCGCGGGCCGGTTGCCGTCCGAGGTCTGGCCCGATGGTCGTTTTGACGCGTTTCAGCGCGCCGCGGCACAGGTTCAGCGCACCGGGGTCGAGGTGTCTTTCGAGATGCGCCTGTTCGATCCCGTGTCCGGGTTGCACAACCAGAAGCAGATCCTGGTGATGCCCGAGCGGGATCCCTCGGGGCGGGTGGTCGGGACGCTGGCGTTCGGTCGCAACATCAACGTCCAGCACGAGGCCCAGAACCGGCTCAACCATTTCCTGGGCAACCTGCCGGGGCTTGCATTCACCCTTCGGCCCTTGCCCGAAGGCCAGGGCGGCTTCTCGTTCATCAGCGAGGGGGTGGATGCCTTGTTCGGCCTCAAGCCCGATGACGTTGCGCATGACCTGACGCCCATGTTGCAGCGGGTCCACCCCGACGACCGGGTGCGGGTGCAGGCCGCCATGGCCGATTCTGCTGGGGTGTTGAAGCCTTACCGCGAGGAGTTCCGCGTCCTTCGCCCTGATGCGCCCGAGCGCTGGCTGGAGGTGATTGCGGCCCCCGGCGAGGACCTGGCGGTCGGGATGGTGTGGCACGGGCTGATGCTGGACATTTCCGAGCGCAAGCGTCTGGAGCACGAGCAGCAGGCGCAGTTGCACGTCCTGGCCTGCCTGGACCGGATCAACCGTGTCATGCAGGAGGCTTCCGAGTTCGATCCCTTGGTGTGCAGCGCGTTGGATGTGTTCTTGTCGGTGTTCGACGCCGATCGCGCCTTTTTGTTGCCGCCTTGCAACCCGTCCGATTCGACGCTGACGCTGGCGATGGAACGTTGCGTGCCGGAGGCCGCGGTGCCCGCCAGCCTGTCCCTTCCCATGGACGACGGGCTGGCAGCGTGGTTGCAACTCACCCAGGAGGGAGGGGTTCCGGTGCCCTTCGGCCCCGACACGGCACATGCGGTGCCCGCCGTGTTTCGGGCGCGTGGAGGCGTTCAGGCCATGGTGGTCCTGACCCTGCGCCCTCAGGCGGGGGGCGTGTGGCGGTTCGGGTTGAGCCGCTGCAACCTCGCCAACGCATGGGCGGCTGGCGATGTCCGGCTGCTGCAGCAAATGGGGCTGCGCTTGCAGGATGGCTTGGCACGGCTGCTGATGCACCGCGACTTGAGCGCCAGCGAGCACAAGTACCGCTCGTTGGTTGACAGCCTGCCCGACAACGTGGTTCGGTATGACGCCATGGGGCGAACGGTTTACGTCAACCCGAATTTGGAGCGAACGCTCGGGGGCGCGGACAAGGTCATGCTGGGAGCCCATCCGCGGGCCTATCACCAGGACGGTTCCTACGAGGACTATGCCCAGCTGCTGGATGCCGTGTTGGCCAGTGGTCGCGCGGGCGAGTTGGAGAAAACCATCACCTTGCCGGATGGCCGCGTGGAGGTGCACCACATCCGCATGCTGCCGGAGCGGGATGGCGCCGGGGGGGTGCAGGGGGTGATTGCCATCGGGCGGGACATCACGCAGAAAAAGCGTGAGGAAGAAATCTTCCACCTGGCCTACCACGACGCGTTGACCGCCTTGCCCAACCGTCGCCTGTTGCTGGACCGGTTGAAACACGCCATGACCGCCAGCAACCGCAGCCGCCGCCACATTGCCCTGATGTTCCTGGACCTGGACCACTTCAAGGCCTTGAACGACAGCCACGGCCACGAAGCGGGGGACCGCTTGCTCAAGGAGGTGGCCCAACGCATCACCGGCTGTGTGCGCGATGCCGACACGGTGGCCCGGTTTGGTGGGGATGAGTTCGTGGTGCTGCTCAGCGATCTGGACACCGACCACGCGGCGGCCACATCCCAAGTGGCTCGGGTGGCGGAAAAGATCCGTGCGGCGTTGGCCAAGCCTTACAGCGTTCACGGTGCCTCAGGCGGACAAACCCAGACGTGTTCCGAGCACCCGTGCTCCGCCAGCATTGGTGTGGTGGTGACCGTGAACCACGAACACCGGGATGACGACATCCTGAAGTGGGCTGACATTGCGATGTACCGTTCCAAGATGGGGGGGCGGAATCAGGTGACCTTTCATCCGCCGGAGTGAATGTCACGCAATGGGGTTTGGTAACATCGCCGTTCATCTTCATGTCAGACTTCCGCAAACCCCCAAAGACCGACCGAAAGGCTTCCCGCGCTTGGCGCGGGAAGGTGCGTCGTTGGGCGTTGCTGCCGCTGGCGCTGCTGTCGGTCTGGCCCGTGCTGGCCCAGTCGGTGCCGGACGACGTGGCCGAGCTGACCGAGGTGCCGTTCGAGCAGTTGCTGGCCACCGAGGTCATCACCGCTGAAAAGCTGGCCCGGCAGGTCAGCCACGCGCCGTCGGCCGTGTCCATCGTCACGGCCAAGGACATCCGCGATTTCGGCTACCGCTCGCTGGGGGACATCCTGGACAGCATGCGTGGGCTCAGCATGGGCTACACCTCGCGCCAGGGCTTCCTGAGCGGACGTGGGTATGCCAACGCCGGGAGTCAGTCGGGCCGTTTGACCCTGCTGATCGACGGCCACCGGGCCACCGATGGCTTCTTCTCGCGTACCTCGTTCGGCACCGACGGACTGCTGGACGTGGACCTCATCGACCGGGTGGAGTACATCCCCGGCAACGGCTCCAGCAGCGAGGGGGACAATGCCTTCCTGGGGGTGGTGAACGTCATCACCAAGAAGGGGCGCGACTTCGGGGGCGCCCAGCTCACCACTGGGCTGGGCAGCCATGGCTGGCGTGAGAACCGGGTCACGTTCGGGCGTCAGTTCGACAGCGGGTTGGACGTGTTGCTGTCCGCCTCGGGCATGGAGAGCAGCGGTCGGCATCCCCAGGGCAGCGAGGTGTTGCCCGAGGTCGATCGGGTGGAGCAATACAGCAATCGCCGCCTGTTCCTGAAGACCCAATACCAGGGCTGGACCTTGCAGGCCGCGCAGGTCAATCGCAAGATGTCCCATCCTGTCGACCTGAGTCAGCGTGAACCGAACGACCAGTCGTTTGTTCGCCTGCGCTACGACGGTGAGCTGGGCGAGCGTCTCAAAACCTCCGTGGATCTGTACCACGGGGACTTCCGGACGGATGAGCGCTTCCCTGCCGACGATTGGGTGGACGTCTATGCGGCCCGCTGGCGCGGTGTGGATGCCAAACTGGTGGGCACGTGGTTTGATCGCCACACCCTGGTGTTGGGGGCGGAGTACCGGGATGACCATGCGCAGAGTGCTCGTTCATTCGAACATGGCGTGGAGGTCCCGGAGAACATTTACCTGGTGTCTCGGCGCACCAAAAGCCTGTACACCTACGACGACTTTGCCGTCTCCGACAAGCTGCAGCTGAATTTTGGCGGGCGTTGGGATGCCCGCAACAATGGCAGCCAGACCTTCAGCCCACGGGTGGCGGCGGTGTACACGCCGTGGGACGGCACACGGCTGAAGCTGTCCACCGGCAAGGCCAATCGGCAGCAGACCGCTTGGTCGGAGCTGTGGGCACCCGATCCGCTGGTGGAGAAACTGCGCACGCAGGAGCTGGCCTTGGAGCAGCAGCTCGGGCCCAAGACCCGCTTGACGGCGTCGCTCTACAACTACCGCATCAGCAATTTCCTGTACCTGCTCTACAAGGGGTGGCAGGAACCGGGCAATTACGGGCCCAAGGCGTCTCGTGGGGCTGAGCTGGAGTTGGAGCACCTGTGGGACAACGGCGCCCGCCTGCTGACCAGTTACGCCTACCAGAACACCTACTTCCCCGAAGGTTCTCCCTATGGTCGTTACCCGGAGAACATGGCCCACAACAACCTGAAGTTCAACTTCAGCCTGCCGTTGCGGGGGGAGTCGTTGCGTTTGGGGCTGTCGGCGCGCTACCTGGGTTCGCGGTTGCGCAATGATTCTGTGACCCGCGAGCCCGCCTATTGGGTGGGTGACCTGACGCTCAGTGGCAAAGCCAACCGCTGGACCTACAGCTTTTCCATCCGCAACCTGGGCAATGTTCACTACAACCACATCAGCTCGTCAGTGGTGACGGCGGTGGGGTCCTATCCAGCCGATGGGCGGAATTTCTGGTTCCAACTGGGGTACGAGTTCAAATGAAGTCGTCACTCCGCTCCATTGGGTTGTGGGCCGTCTGGCTGGCGGCCATGCTTTGCATGGCGCCTGTCCGTGCGGCCGAGGGTGACAAGGCCGTGCCGGAATACGCCATGAAGGCGGTGTACCTGTACAACTTTGCCCAACTGACCGACTGGCCTTCCAGCGTGCCGGGCAGCGGCTTGGACACATTCACCGTGTGTGTGTTCGGGCAGGACGAGCTGGTGAGCGCCCTGGAAAAGCTGCGGGGCAAAACCGTCAATGGCAAGCCTTTGAAGGTGGTGCGCATTGGCACGGTGCCCGAAATCAAGCAGTGCCAGATGTTGTACGTGGGCGAAGGCGAAGGTGAGCGCGGTGGGCGTTTGTTCCAGTCGCTGCGAGGCACCCCGGTGCTGACCGTGACCGACGATCCGCAGGCTGCTCGCCAAGGGGCCATGCTCCAAATCGTGCCCGACGAACGGCGCCTGGCGTTTGAGGTGGATTTGGACGCCGCCAACCAAGCCCAGTTGCGCATGAGCTCCAAGTTGCTGCGCCTGGCCAAGCGGGTGTCGGGGCAGTGAGCCCGATCATCCACATCCACCCTGAGGCCCCGCGCAAACCACCCGAAGGGGCTGTGTGCAACGGCTGTGGCCTGTGCTGCCTGGCCGAACCCTGCCCCCTGGGCATGCTGTTGTCGCGCAAACGGTTGGGCTCGTGCATGGCCTTGCGTTGGGATGAGGCCAACCACCTGTACCGTTGCGGTGCGCTGACCCAACCCCGCAGCGTGTTGCCCCCTGGCTTTCGCTGGTGTGCGCCCCTGTTGCTGCGCCTGGCCCATCGGTGGATTGCGGTGGGCGTGGGCTGCGACGCCAGCCTGGAGGTGGCCACGCCGTTTCGGCGGTGAGCGGGCGGCTCAGAAGGTTTCCCAGTCGTCTGTTCCTGCGTTGGCGGTGGCCCGGGGGGCTACCGGGCTGAGCGCGGGTTTGGGGGTGGTGGCGGGAGCGGCTGCGGGTTGGGCGCGGGTTGGGGTGTCGTGGTGTTCCGCCAGCGCCCTGAGGGCCCGAATGGTGTGGGTCACGTGGTGGCCGGCCTGCACAAACGGTGTGCCGCTTTCCATCATGGCCTTGGCCTTGTCCAGCGCTCCCTGGTTGATGGCGTCGGCCACTTTGCCGGCCTCGTGGTGGAAGGCCTTGTGGTGCTGGAGCAGGGCCTTGAAGTCGGGCACATGGCCCCACCGCCGCCCGCCGCCGCCGTGCAGCCATTTGCCCAGCGCACAGCAGTCGTCCCGGCGCAGGGTGTCGGCGTCCAGCTTCTTGTTTTTCAGGACGGCGTTGCGCAGCGTCACCCGCCACTGCTGGTGGGCGGCAATGACCTTGTCGAAATCCACCTCGTCGTCGCGCAGGTCGGTGTTGTCCTTCTTCTGTCGCCGGAGCTGGACGGCGTCGTCTTCCGCCAGGGTCTTGTCGCCCTGGAACAGGCGGAACACCCGGATGGAGTAGTGCACGGCATCCACCTGGTCGTTCAGCGACTTGGAGGCCGCGGCCAGCTCTTCCACCATGGCAGCGTTTTGCTGGGTGATGTCGTCCATGTCGCTCAGGGCCTGGGTGATGTGCGACGTGCCGGACAACTGCTGCTGCGTGGCCGTGCGGATGCCGTCCAGCATGGCCGTGACCTTGTCCACCGCGGCCATGGACTCGTCCACCCGTGCACGGGCCTCGGCGGCCCGTTGCGCGCCGTCTTGAACGCGGCGGTGAGACTCTTCGATGAGGTCGCGGATTTCCCTGGCGGCGCTGCTGGTGCGCTGGGCCAGGGCGCGCACTTCGGACGCCACCACGGCAAAGCCACGCCCCGCTTCACCGGCCCGGGCCGCCTCCACGGCGGCATTGAGCGCCAGGATGTTGGTCTGGAACGCCACCCCTTCAATCACCTTGATGATGTCGCCGATGCGCCGTGACGACTCTTCAATGCCCTGCATGGTGTCGGTGACGGCTTGCACCGATTCGTGGCTGCGCCGGGCAATGGCCAAGGTGTGGTTGGCCAGCTCGGCCCCCTGGGCCGCGGTGTCGGTGGTTTGCTTGACGGTGCCGTTGATCTGCTCCATGGACGCCGCGGTCTGTTCGATGCTGCTGGCCTGGGACTCCACCCGGTTGGAGATGTCGTTGTTGCCCATGGCGATTTCCTGGGTGCCACCCCGCAGGTTGCCCACCTCGTGGCGCACGTCGCGGACCACCGTGCGGGTGGTCAACTGGACTTGGGCCAGCGCCTGCTGAAGTTCACCCAGCAAGCCGGACTCGGTCAGCCGGAGGTTTTCGGACAGGTCGCCTGCGGCCACGCGGTTGGCCTGGGCGACCACACGATGCAGCGGTGCCCCCATCAACTGCCAGATCCACAGCCCGGCTCCCACCGCAGCCCCCCATGCACACACCATGCTGAGGGTGGGCGGTACGCCCAGTTGAAGCAGCAGCTGGGGGATGGTGGCCGACAGCACCGTCAGCCACAGGATGCGCCCGCGCAGACCGGGCGTGACTTGCCGTCCCCAGCGGGCCAGCCGCCCCGCCCGAACCACCCGGCCACGCTCCAGCACATGCACCTGGTGACCCGACTGGGCTTCCTGGCGCATGCGGGCATACAGGCCTTCCGCGGCGCGGACCTCGTCTTCCGCGGGTTTGGTTCGCACCGACAGGTAGCCCACGATGCGGTCGCCGTCGCGCATGGGCGTGGCGTTGGCCCGCACCCAATAGAAGTCGCCGTTCTTGCGCCGGTTCTTGACCAGGCCGGACCACGGCGAGCCACTTTCGATGGTGGCCCACAGGTCCCGGAACGCCTCCTCCGGCATGTCGGGGTGGCGGACGATGTTGTGCGGCTGACCCAGCAGTTCGTCCTCCAGGTAACCGCTGAGCGAGATGAACGCCTTGTTGGCGTAGGTGATGCGCCCCTTCAAGTCCGTGACCGAGATCAGGGTCTGGTCGTCAAGAAGCTTCTGTTCGTTCTGGGTGACAGGTTGGTTGTTGCGCATGGGCAGTCTCTTCCACGGCGTGGGTGACGGGCGTCATTCCTGGTTGACGAAAGTCAACTTAAGCAAGGGTTAATCTTGGCATTTCAAGGGGTGACCTTCAGAATCGGCCTTGGGAATATTCTTACAGGCTATCAGCCGATTCTGACCCGTTGGACACGCTTTTGCATGAATGCCCCTCTTCTTGTGACCCAGCGTGAACACCCACTCCCGGACGGAGTGACGCTGGTGTCCACCACCGACCCGCAAGGCCGGATCACCCACTGCAATCTGGACTTCGTCAAGGCAAGCGGTTACGACTACGCCGAACTCCTGGGGCAACCGCACAGCATGGTGCGCCACCCCGACATGCCCCCTGAGGCGTTCCGGGACCTGTGGGCCACCATCGGGCGCGGGCGCCCGTGGAGCGGCATCGTCAAGAACCGGCGCAAGAACGGCGACCACTACTGGGTGCACGCCAACGTGTCGCCGGTGATGAAAAACGGCAAACCCGTGGCCTACATGTCGGTTCGCCTCAAGCCCACACGCGAGCAGGTGGCGGCCGCCGAACAGCTCTACGCCCGGGTGGCGCAGGAGCGGCAGAGTGGCCACCCCACCTTCAAGATCCACGCGGGCGGCGTGCGCCTGCTGGGCTGGCGCGACTGGCCCGCCCGCCTGCACCGCCTCACGCTGGGGCAGCGGCTGGGGGCCGCCTTTCTGGCCACGCTGTTCCTGGGCATGGCCCCCGTCATGTGGCCGGGGTTGCTGGGCTGGCAGGCCATGGGGTGGCCGCAATGGTCCTTGCAGTTCCTGCTGCTGCTGTGCTCGGGCGGGGCCACCATGGCCTGGCTCCACACCACCGTGCTGCGCGAACTGGACGGCGCCAACCACCTGGCCACCCAGGTGGCCGGGTGCGACCTGAACGGCTCCATGAGCTACAAGACCACCAGCCCGCTGGGGGCGTTGATGCGGCGCCTGTGGCTCATCAACCTGAACATGCGGGCCATCGTCACCGACGTGCAGGGCGAGGTGGACGGCATGGTGGGCAAGGCACGGGACATTTTCGAGGGCAGCCAGGAGCTGGCCCGCCGAACCGAGGCGCAGGCCGCCAGCGTGGAGCAGACTTCGGCCTCGGTGGAGCAGGTGTCGGGCACCCTGCAGCAGACGGTGCACACCGTGCAAGGCGCGGCCGACCTGGGGCGCGATGCCTCGGCCGAGGCCACCCGCGGGGCCGATGCCGTGGAAGCCCTGGCGCATTCCATGCACGAAATCGACCGCTCGTCGCAACGCATCACCGACATCATCCACGTGATGGAGGGCTTGGCCTTCCAGACCAACCTGCTGGCGCTGAATGCGGCGGTGGAAGCGGCCCACGCCGGGGAACAGGGGCGCGGTTTTGCCGTGGTGGCCGACGAGGTCCGGCAACTGGCCAAGCGCAGCGCAAAGGCCGCACACGACATCCGCGACCTGATCCACACCGCCGTGAACGAGGTGCAAAGCGGCACCGCGGCGGTGGGGCATGCGGCCGCCACCATCCGCCACGCCGTGAGCACCGTGCACCAGGTCAGCGACACCCTCAAGCACATCACCGACGCGGCCGGGGAACAGGCCGTGGGGGTGCGTCAGATCAACGAGGCCATGCAGGTCCTCGATGGGGTCACCCAGCAAAATGCCCAGCAGGCCGACCAATCGGCGCGGGCCTGCCAGGAATTGGAACGCAAGGCCGACACCTTGCAGCGTGCGGTTCAGGTCTTCCGCCTGGTTTGAACCGGCGCGTTCCGCTGAACACCCAGGCCCTCAGCCCTTGCCGCCATCCTCACCCACCAGCAGGCGGGTGTCGCTCAGGTACTGGTGGGGCGGGATCTCCAGGTTGGTGGGCGCGGGTTTGTTCTTGAACACCCGGCCCGCCAGGTCGAAGGTGGAGCCGTGGCAGGGGCAGAAGAAACCGCCCTGCCAATCGGCAGGCACGCTGGGGTTGTTGCTGCCCGCGGGCACCGAGTTGGGTGAACAGCCCAGGTGGGTGCAGATGGCGGTGACCACCAACAGTTCGGGCCTGATGGAGCGCTGGTCGTTCTTCGCGTAACCGGGCTGCTGCGGGCGCTCGGAGTGGGGGTCCACCACCAGGCCCTCGGTGGCCTGGAGCGAGGCCAGCATCTCGGGTGTGCGGCGCATCACCCACACCGGCTTGCCGCGCCATTCCACCGTTTTGAGGGTGCCGGGTGCGATGTCGCTCAGCTCCACCTCCACGCTGGCGCCCTGGGCGCGGGCGCGTTCGCTGGGGGCCAGCGAGTTCACGAACGGCCAGGCCGTGACCAGCGTGCCGACGCCGGTGGCGGCGGCGGTGAGCGCCAGCATGCGGCGGCGTTCGGCGTCGTGTTCTGAGGCGTTGTCGGCCAAGGCGGCAAATTGAGGGGCGGTGTCCATGTCGGCAAATCCTGTTGATCGGGTGACCACGGGAGTCGTGGATGCCGTGTGGGGGTTCAAGTCGTGTGCCAGGCCCGCTCGGTGGGGCCAATGGCCAATGCAATCAAGGGCTTAGGCTGCCCATGGCGCGTGGGGGGGCCTGGGCGGGTGGGTCCGAAGGTGCCGTTGCTGGCAGTGGCGAGGGGGCTTTGCTGCCAGTGCTGGCAGCGTCAGGCGGCCTGGCTGGGCAGGGCGCGTGGGCTGGCGCGGCTGGCCGGGCGGCTGTTAGCTCTGCAAGCGCCCGTCCACCAGCACCACCTGGCGGTCGCAGCGTTGGGCCAGGCGCGGGTCGTGGGTGACGATGAGGCAGGCGCTGCCGTGGTCGCGGTTGAACTCGCGCAGCAGGGCAAACACCTCATCGGCGGTCACGGTGTCCAGGTTGCCGGTGGGTTCGTCGGCCAGGATGAGGCGGGGCTGCAAGGCCAGGGCCCGTGCAATGGCCACGCGCTGCTGCATGCCGCCCGACAGCTCGCCCGGGCGCTTGTGCTCGGCCCCTTTCAGGCCCACGCGGGCCAGCAGCTCGCGCCCGAAAGCCTCGGCCTGGGGCGTGGCCTGCCCGGCGTCGATGATGGCGGGCAGCATCACGTTTTCCAGGGCGGTGAAGGCGGGCAGCAGGTGGTGGAACTGGAACACAAAGCCGATGGTGCGCCCGCGCAGCCGGGTGAGGGCGGTGTCGTCCAGCGCGTCGGCCCGCTCGCCCGCAATGGTCAGCGTGCCCGAGGTGGGCCGCTCCAGCAGCCCCATGATGTTGAGCAGCGTGCTTTTGCCCGAGCCCGACGGCCCGGTGAGCGACACGAACTCGGCCTGGGCCAACGCCAGGTCGATGCCGTGCAGCACCTCGGTCTCCACCGGGGTGCCCAGGTTGTAGCTCTTGCGGATGCCTTGCAGCTGGTAGATGGTGGTCAAAATGGCCTCTGGCGCTTTATATGTAAGCGTGAGCAGCTATTGATTTTGTAGTCTCTCAGCTGCGAATGGCCTGCACCGGGTCCATGCGGGCGGCGCGGCGGGCGGGCAGGGCGGCGGCGGCCACGCCCACGCCCAGGGCCACCACGGTGGCCAGCAGCACCAGGCTGGGGTCCAGCTCGGCCTCGAACAGGGCGCTGCCGTCGGGGCTTTGGTAGATGTGGCTGAACACGGTCAGCAGCGTCCACGCCAGTCCGCTGCCCAGCAGCGAGCCCAGCAGGCCCACCAGCCCGCCTTGCAGCAGGAAGACGGTCATCATGCGGCCCCGGCCCGCGCCCATGGCGCGCAGGATGCCGATTTCGCGCTGCTTCTGCACCACGCTGACCACCAGCACGCTGGAAATGCCCAGCGCCACGATGATGACCACAAAGCTGCGGATGAGGTTGTTGGACACCGTCTGGTTGGACAGCGCCGTCAGCAGCCCGGCGTTGGTCTGCATCCAGCTCTCCACCGTCAGGCCGGTGCGGGCGGCCAGGGCGTTGGCCACGGCGTCGGCGCCGAACAGGTCGGTGACGGTCAGGTCGATCTGCGACACGCCGCCCGGCATGTCCAGCAGGGTTTGCGCCAGCTTCAGCGGCACGAACACCCAGCGGCGGTTGAGGTCGCGGTTGCCGGTGTCGAACAGGCCGGTGATGTGCAGCGTCTCGGCGGTGTTGCCCGAGGTGGTCACGCGCAGCTTGTCGCCCACGTTCAGGCCCAGGTCTTTGGCCAGTTCGATGCCGATCAGCGTTTCGGTGCCTTGCAGCGCAAAGCGGCCCCGGGTCATGTAGCCGTCCATCTTGACGATGCGGCGGTAGTCGTCGGGCACCACGCCCATCAGCACCGCGCTTTTGGTGGCCCCGCCGCGCTGGGCGAACACCGGGCCGGTCACCAGGGGCGACACCGCCAGCACGCCCGGCGTGGCGGCGGCCAGGGCGGCCACGGGCTCCCACTGGTCCACCGGGCGCAGGCGCTGGGCGCGGGGTTGGATCAGCCGGGTGGTGGCTGGATTTTTTGAGTCAAACTGGCCTGTAGCGCTTTCAGAGTAAGCGTGAGCAGCTCCTGAATCGGGAGTGGTTGCGGGGGTGACCGGAGGCGGCACACGGTTCACTTCCTCGGTGGGGCGGATGACGATGTGCGCCTGCGAGCCCAGCACCCGGTCGATGATGGTGCCCTGCAGCTGGTTGATGAGCTGGGTGAGGAAGATGATGACGGCCACCCCGCCGGTGACGCCCGCCAAGATGAGCACGCTTTGCGCCCGGCCTTCCTTCAAGAAGCGCAAGGCCACCAGCAGTTCGAACGGCAGCCAGCGGGTCGATCGGCCCACCGCGGGGCGGTGGTGGGCGCTCATCGGCCCATGCCCAAGGACATGGGCGTTGCGCCCTGGGTGCTGGGGCGCACGCGGTCGCCGGGCTCGGCCTTTTCGGTGGCGGGAATCACCCGGTCGCCTTCGCTCAGCCCTTGCTTGATTTCCACCTGCCCCACGCCGCGCAGGCCCAGTTGCAGGGGCACGCGGCGGGCCACGCCGTCTTGGGCCACCAGGGCCCAGGGGGCGGCACTGTCCAGGTCACGCACAGCGCTGGCGTCCAGCACCAGGGCCTGTGGCTGGCGGCCCACGGTCATTTCCACCGACACCGTCATGTCCGGGCGCAGGAACGCGGGGGGCTGGGGGATGGACAGGCGCACATCCACCGTGCCCCGGGTGGCGTCCACCGTGGGGCTCACCCAGTCCAGCTTGGCGTCAAAGGGCTGGGCCGCAAAGGCGTCGGCCACGGCGCGGGCGGCCAGGCCGGGGGTCAGCAGGCCCAGGTGGCGTTCGTCCACCCCGGCGTCGATGCGGGGGGCGTCCACGCTGCCCAGGCTCAGCAGCACCTTGCTGGGCTGGGCCAGGCCGCCGGGTTCGGCCACGCGGTGGAGCACCACGGCGTCCATGGGGGCCAGCAGGCGCAGCCGCGCCAGGCGGGCCTGGGCGGCCTGCACGGCGGCTTCGGCCTGCACCCACCGGGTCTGGACCAGTTGCACTTCCACGCCCTGGGCTTGCTGGGCCTGGGCCTGGCTGCGGGCCGAATCCACGGCACTGCGGGCGGTGTCCAGGGCTTTGCGGGCGTCGTCCAGCTTTTGTTGCGAGTAAAAGCCTTGGGCCACCAGGTCGGTGGCGCGGCGGTGTTCGGCCTGGGCCACCTTCAGCGCGGCCTCGGCCTGGGTGAGCGCGGCGGCGGCCATGGGGGCGGCCACGTCACGCTGCTGGGTCTGGCGGGCGCGGGCTTCGGCCAGGGCGGCCTGGGCCTGCTCCAGGGCGGCGCGGGCTTCGGCATCGGCCAATTGCACCAGCAGGCTGCCGGCCTTGACGCGGTCGCCCTCGCGCACGGCCACGCGTTGGATGGTGGCGGTCACCTCGCTGGCCACGTCCACCCGGGCGGGCAGGTTCACGCGGCCGGTGGCCACCACGGTCTGGGTGAGGTCGGCACGCTGCACGCCCACCAGGGCCACCGCCTTGGTGCGGGGCCGCAGCATGGCCACCGCCAACACCAGGGCCAACACAAGGGCGGTGCCCAGCAACCAGCGGGCGCGGAGGGAGGTGGGAATCCAATGGGGCATGGCGGTGCTCTCAGTGGCTCCGATTGTGGAGCCACTCGCACACCTGCTCGGCCATTTGTTCAAACGCCAGTTGCAGGGCGGCTCGGAAGTTTGGGTCGGGCACCTGCTCGGCCAGGGCCAGGCGCATGCACAGCAGCCATTCGTCGCGGGCCTGGCTGTCGATGGCGCAGGGCGCGTGGCGCATGCGCGGGTGGGGAGGGCCGTGCTCGTGCTGGAGCCGCGGCGGCCCGCCCAGCCAGCCGCTGAGGAAGTCGAACAGGCGGTCTTCGCTGGCGGCCAGGCTTTCGGGGTGCATCTGGCGGATGGTCCAGGCCTCGGGCAGTTCGTCCATCAGCTCGTAGAAGCGATGGGCCAGGCGGCGCACGCCCGCGTCGCCGCCCAGTTTGGCGTAGGGGGATGCGGCGGCAGAGGGCGCGACAAGGGGGGCGGGGGGCATGG
This sequence comes from Hydrogenophaga soli, assembly GCF_054777695.1. Taxonomy (NCBI): domain Bacteria; kingdom Pseudomonadati; phylum Pseudomonadota; class Betaproteobacteria; order Burkholderiales; family Comamonadaceae; genus Hydrogenophaga; species Hydrogenophaga soli. The sequence continues at coordinate 92,890 of NZ_BAAHAK010000002.1, forward strand.
CGGTGGACTTTGGGCGGGGGTGACAGCCCGGGCCGTGTTCATGTTTTGTGCCAGCGGGGTACGTGGTGCGAAAAACCCTTTGTTTTCAAGGTGTTAGCGACTATTGTGGGGTGGCCGCGTGGTGGGGCTGACTGCCGCGAGTGGCGGTAGACTGACAAGTTTGGCGGCGCAGTGTGGCTGTATATGATTCCTTTCACCCCCAGCGCCCTTGCGCTCGTTTGTCCCCACTGCGACGAACTGCGCGGCGGCATGGACGCCAGTCAGTACAAAGACCATGTGCTGATGCTGCTGTTCATCAAGTGCATCCGTCTTGGCCAAGTGCCTGACGGATCGTGGGTCAATGAAATTATCTCTTTTTATTTAAAATAAGATAAATTATCCATATTGTGGATAAATAGAGGTAATCGCATGATCGCGTACCACCGCACGGCGCTGGCGAAACAGCTGGTGCAGGCTTTGCAGGGGAAAGCGCTGCTGGGCGACGCGCACAACGGTCTGTTCCTGGCCGCACCACGCAGAACCGGCAAGAGCACCTTTTTGCAAGGTGACCTGGCGCCCGCTTTGCGGCAGGCCGACGTGGAGGTGGTGTACGTGGACTTGTGGGCCGACACCCGTCGCGACCCGGGTACGCTGATTGCCGAGGCCATTGCCCAGGCCCTGCAAGCGCACCTGGGGCTGGTGGCCCGTACCGCCAGAAAGGCTGGCGTCAAGAGCGTGAAGGTGGCGGGTGCGCTGGACATCGACACCAGCAAGATCGGCCAGGTGGACGGCCTGACGCTGGTGGACGCTTTGCGCAGCCTGCACCAGGCAGCAGGCAAGCCGGTGGCGCTGATCATTGACGAAGCCCAGCACGCCCTGACCAGCGAGGCGGGCGAGGTGGCGATGACGGCGCTCAAGTCAGCGCGTGACCAGATGAACCAGCCCGGCCGGGTGAACCTGATGCTGGTGATGTCGGGTTCCGACCGCGACAAGTTGCTGCGCCTGGTGGTGAGCGCAGGGGCGCCGTTCTACGGCTCGCAGATCCAGGCGCTGCCGCCGTTGGACACGGATTTCATCGCCCATGTGGCCGGGTTGGTGGAAGCGCAGCGGCCCGATCTGGTGCCGGTGGATCGGGCCGCGTTGCAGGCGGCGTTTGCCGCCTTCGGCCACCGGCCACAGTTTTTCATGGCGGCCATGGGCGCGGTGCTCAGCCCTCTGTCGGGCCACAGTGGCCGCTTTGAACCGGCGTTGCAACAGGCGGCACAGGACCAGCAGGTGCAGGACGAAGCGCAGATGGAGTCCGACTACCTGGGCCTCAAACCCACCGAGCAGGTGGTGCTGTGGCGCATGCTGGACCAGGGGCCGCGCTTTCGCCCGTACGACGCCGAGGCGCTGCGCTTCTACCGTGAGAAGCTGGGGCGCCCGATGACCGTGCAGCAGGCGCAGAAGGCCTTGGAGTCGCTGCGGCAGCGCACGCCCGCCCTGGTGTGGAAGTCAGCCCGCGGCGAGTACGCCGTGGAAGACGCCGCCATGCACCGCTGGTTTGAAGCCCGGGTGGCGGCGGCCCAGTGGCCGCCCGCGTCGCCACAGGGCGCACTGGCGCTGGACGAAGGTTGAACGACGCGACACAGCAAGACCCCCAAGTGCCAGGAAGGGGTGCATAGGCAGCCGCCACCAGCCCGAGCCCCCGGAGACGGCGGGCAGTTTTGCGGTGGATCAAATCCCCGTCACATGGCCCGTGGCCCACGGGTAGTGCGTGTGTTGTGAGCCCCGGTGCAATGCCAGAATGCCAAAGGTGGCAGTGTTGCCAACACCCGGCTGGCAGCGGTTGTCAGCCCCCCGCTTGCCCCACGAGGTGTCCATGCCCCCGTTGCCCGAACTGGTTTCATTCCTGGACAGCCTGCCCGAGCCGCACATCCTGTTCGACCGGCAGTACCGCATCGTGGCGGCCAACCAGGCCTATCGGCAGCAGTTTGCGCCGCCGGGCGGGGCGTCGGTCATCGGGCGCACCTGCTACGAGGTGTCGCACCACTTCGACAAACCGTGCGACCAAGCGGGTGAATCGTGCCCCCTGGCGCGGGCGCAGGCCTCGGGCCAGCGTGAGCGGGTGCTGCACCTGCACCACACCTCGCGCGGGGAGGAATACGTCAACATCGAACTCACCCCGGTGCTGGACGCGCAGGGCGAGCAAGCCTACTTCACCGAAAAGATGGCCGCGCTCAAGGTGGCGCGGGGCAAACCGGCGGCGCAGGGCCTGATCGGGCGCTCCCCCGCCTTCCAGCGCATGATGGAACTGGTGTCCCGCGTGGCTCCGTCCCAGGCCACGGTGCTGTTGCTGGGCGAGTCGGGCACGGGCAAGGAACTGGTGGCCCGCGCCGTGCACGAGGCCAGCCCCCGGGCCGACAAGGCGCTGGTGCCGGTGGAGTGCTCCAGCCTGACCGAAAGCCTGTTCGAGTCCGAGCTGTTCGGCCACGAGCGCGGGGCCTTCACCGGGGCCAACACCAGCCGGGCCGGGTTGGTGGAGGCTGCCAGCGGCGGCACCCTGTTCCTGGATGAGGTGGGTGACATTCCCCTGCCCATGCAGGTCAAGCTGCTGCGCCTGCTGGAAAGCGGCACCTACCGCCGCGTGGGCAGCACCGAGGTGCGCCATGCCGACATCCGCGTGGTGGCCGCCACCCACCGCCCGCTGGAGCGCATGGTGCAGGAGGGCAAGTTCCGCGAAGACCTGTACTTCCGCCTCAGCACCTTTCCCATTGCGCTGCCACCGCTGCGCGACCGCCCCACCGACATCCCGCTGCTGGCCGAGGCACTGCTGCGCCGCGTCAGCCCGCAGCGCCGCCTGAGCCTGTCGGCCGACACCCAGCGTGTGCTGACCAGCCTGCCGTTTCCGGGCAACGTGCGCGAGTTGCGCAACCTGCTGGAGCGCACGGCCTTGTTGTGCGACGGCCAGGTGATTGAACTGAGCCACCTGGAGATGGCCCTGGGCAGCGCCCGGGGCGCACCCCAGGTGTCCGCGGCATTCAAGGGGGGCGATTCCGCGCCAGCGTCCTCCGGTGGCCCCTGGCCCCTGCACGGCGGGGCCGTGGCCGCAGGCTGGCGCTCCACCGCCGCCCCTCCGCCCCCACCGCAAAGCCTGCGCGACATTGAACTGGCCGCCCTGCGCGAGCAGGTGCGCCAGCACCGCGGCCCGCGCTCGGCGCTGGCGGCCAAGCTGGGCATCAGCGAACGCTCGCTGTACCGCAAGCTCAAAGAGCTGGCCGACACCGAAGCCCACCCCTGGGGCGACGGCGAGCCCTGAAGGGGTTGCGCCACCGGGGTGAGGGTGCGGTTTTGTGAGAAAAAATGGCACCTGGCGCTTTTATATAAAGCGCAAGCAGCTACTGAATGAATAGCGTTTGACGCCAAAAAGGAGCGGCATGTCAGGCCCTCGCGAACCAGCCCGGTTGCCCGTGGCGTGGCGGGTGGGCCCTGGGGTGGGCACCTTCGCCGGTGGCGAGGCGCACAGACCGCGGGGCGGGTGCGCGACAGCGCACCCTCAACCTCTGACTCGTCGCGGCTGTCTGAGCGGAACGCCCAAGGGGCGTGAAGCGAGTTCCGCGACGCGCCCCGCGGTCGAGCACCGCAGCGCAGTCCGCACCAGCGGACCCCCGGCGAGGCGCCCACCCCAGGGCCCACCCGCCACGTCACGAACCCAAGCAAAGGCCGCTCAGCCCCCCACCTTGCCCAGCCGCTTGGCCCGCGCCCGGATGTTCAGGAACTCCACCGCCAGCGAAAAACTCATGGCCGCGTAGATGTAGCCCTTGGGCACGTGCACCTCAAAGGCCTCGGCCGTCAGCGCCATGCCCACCATCACCAGGAAAGCCAGGGCCAGCACCTTCACCGACGGGTGGCTGTCCACAAAGTCGCCAATCGGCTTGGCGGCAAACATCATCACGCCCACCGAGGCGATGACCGCGGCCATCATCACCGGCAGCTTGTCCACCATGCCCACGGCGGTGATGACCGAGTCCAGCGAAAACACGATGTCGATGATCGCAATCTGCCCGATGGTGGCCCAGAACAAGCGGGCGCCGGCGGTGTGGACGGGGCCTGCACCGGCTTGGGCCGGGGCGGGGGGTACATCGTCCTCGCGGGCTTCCACCTCCACAAAAATCTCGTGCGACGCCTTGTACAGCAGGAACAGACCGCCCAGTAGCAACACGATGTCGCGCCCGCTGATGCCTTGCCCGGCCAGGGTGAACAGGTCGTCCTTGAGCCCCATGATCCAGCTCAGCGAGAACAGCAGCCCCAGCCGCGTGGCCATGGCAAAGGCCAGGCCCATGCGCCGGGCGCGGTCGCGCACCGTGGCGGGCAAACGCCCCACCAGGATGCTGATGAAGATGATGTTGTCGATCCCCAGCACGATTTCCAGGGCGGTCAGCATGGCAAAGGCCAGCCAGATGTTGGGGTCGAACAAAAAGTCCATGGGCAAGGCTCCAGAGTCGTGGTGAGAACGGGCCCCACAAGGCCGCGCAAAAGCGTGGAACTGTAGGTTGGAATTGCCGCGCGCACACCCCCGTGGCGGCGGGATGAACGTTCAGGTTTTTTCGAATCTTAGGGCGTGAGTCGCGACAAATGGGGAATTGGGCGGCGTGGTTGTGGGCGAATTTTTGCGTGCATCGCCATCAATCAAACGTTTGTTTGAATTGTGCTACAGTGCCCCCATGCACCCTTCAACCCCTTTCTTGCAGGCCCCGCTGGCAACGCCAACCCCCCGTGCCGATGGCGAGGCCACGCGCCAGCGCCTGCTGGACGCGGCCCTGTCCCTGTTTGCCAACCAGGGTTTTGCGCAGACCTCGGTGCGCGAAATTGCGCAGGCCGCCCAGGCCAACGTGGCCGCCATCAGCTACCACTTTGGCGACAAGGCGGGGCTGTACCGCGCCGTGTTCTTCGAACCCGTGAGCACGGTGGAAGAAGACCTGGCCCGTTTTGGCGGCGACGACCTGACGCTGGAACAAGCGCTTCAGGGCTATTTCGACGTGTTCCTGGCCCCGCTGCTCGATGGCGACACCGGGCGCCTGTGCGTCAAGCTGCGCATGCGCGAAATGCTGGAGCCCACCGGCCTGTGGCAGGAAGAAATCGAGCACGGGTTGCGGCCCATGCACCAGCAACTGGTGCAGGTGGTGGGCCGACACCTGGGCTTGGTCACCGAGGATGACGAGCTTCACCGCCTGGCCATCAGCATCATGGCCTTGGGGGTGCAATTGCACATTGGGCAGGAGGTGGTGGCGTCGGTGGCACCGCAACTGCTGGGCACGGGGGCGCCGTTGATGGCGTGGCGCGAATGCCTGGTGCGGCAGGCCCGCGCCATGGTGGAGGCCGAACGCCTGCGCCGCGCCGACCAGTTGCCACCGTCGAGCGGGAACGCCAGCGCAGTCTCCACCGGGGGGCGTTGATGTCTTATCTGAGGTCATTTCCCATGAACAAGTTGTTGTCTTGGCCAGAGGCCCGCGGGCCTCACACACACACCGGCTGGCGCTGGCGCATGGGCGTGGTGGCCCTGGGGGCCTGCCTGTCGGCCTCCGCGGCACTGGCGCAGCCCGAAGCGGTTGCCACGGCGGTCCCTGCCCAATGGGCGGCCCCCTTGCCCACCGCCAGTCGCGGCAGCGATGCCGCCGCACTGACGGCCTGGTGGCAGCGCCTGAACGACCCGGTGCTGACGCGCCTGATGGGCTGGGCCCAGCAGGCCAGCCCCGACGTGGCCAGTGCCCGCACCCGGCTGATGCAAGCCCGGGCGGGCAGCGTGGCCGCCGGGGCGGCCCTGGGGCCGCAGGTGGACGCCCAACTGTCTTCCCAGCGCACGCGTCCCGACCTGGCCACGCCCGTGCTCACCAGCGCCTCGGGCGGGTTGAGTGCATCGTGGGTGCTGGACCTCAGCGGTGGGCAGCGGGCCGCGCGAGACGCCGCCGGGGCGCGTCTGGACGTGGCCCAAGCCGCCTGGCACGAAGCCCGCGTGGGTGTGGCCGTGAACACCGCAAACCTGTACTTCAACCTGCGGGCCTGCGAGGCGCAGGCCGTGCTGGACCAAGCCGACGTGTTGTCCCGCGAAGCCACGGCACGGGTGGTGGACCAGTCGAGCCGCGCCGGGTTGGACGCCGCGGCCCAGGCCCGCATGACCGACGCCCTGGCCGCGCAGGCCCGGGCCACCTGGGCCGCTCGCACCCTGCAATGCGACCAATGGGGCCACGCCCTGGCCGCACTGACGGCGGTGCCCCTGCCCACCCTGCGCGACGCCGTGGCCCCGGGCCAGGCCCAACTGCCCGCCCCGGTGGGGCTGGCGGTGCCCGAGGTGCCCGCCGCCGTGCTGGCCCAGCGCCCCGACGTGTACCGGGCCGAACGCCTGGTGCAGGCCGCCGCCGCGGAGGTGAAGGTGCAGGACGCCGAACACCTGCCCCGCATTGCGCTGGCGGGCAGCCTCAGTGCCCTGGGGGTGCGCACCCAGGGGGCCAGCATGAACGGCACGGTGTGGTCCATCGGCCCCTTGCAGATCACGCTGCCGGTGTTCGACGGCGGACGCCGCGCCGCCCAGTCCGACGCCAGCCGCGCCGCCTACGACGAAGCCACCACCGCCTATGCCGCCACGCTGCGCCAGGCCGTGCGCGAGGTGGAGGAGGCGCTGCTGCGCATCCACACCGGGCAGCAACGCGGTGCCGAGTTGCAGCAGGCGCTGGCCGGGTTCGACGCCGCCGCCCGCGCGGCAGACGCCCGTTGGCAAGCTGGGTTGGCCAACCGCCTGGAGCTGGAAGATGCCCGCCGCCAGGTGCTGGCCCTGCAGGCCGCCGAGCTGGCCCAGCGCAAAGACACGCTGGACGCCTGGGTGGCCTTGTACACCGCCTTGGGCGGCGGCTGGACCCCCGAGCTGCAGGCGCAAGGCTTGCCGCAGGCTCCGAGCCCCACCACCCCTTGAGCCCTTCAACCCGTCACGCCTTTCCCTGAACGGACCGACCATGAACTTTGCCGTTGTGTTGTCCCGCCGCACCACCCTTGCCCTGTCTGTCAGCGCCGCGCTGGCCGTGATGGCCTGGGGGGTGTCCACCCAAACCCAAGCGCAGCAAGCCCCCGCCGGGGCCGCAGCGCCCGCCAAGGCCGCCCTCACCGTGCAGGTGGTGCGCCCCTCGGCGGCCAGCATGCCCGTCACCCTGTCGGCCAGCGGCAACGTGGCCGCTTGGCAGGAAGCCAGCATTGGCGCAGAAACCCAGGGCCTGCGCCTGGCCGAACTGCGCGCCGACGTGGGGGACCGCGTGACCGCCGGGCAGGTGCTGGCCCGCCTGGCCGACGACACCGTGAAGGCCGACCTGGCCCAGGCCGAAGCCGCGTGGGCCGAGGCCAAGGCCCAGGCCGCCCAGGCCGTGGCCGACGCCCAGCGCGCCCGCAGCCTGGAGGGCAGCGGCGCCCTCAGCGCCCAGGCCATTGCCCAGTACGTCACCGCCGAGCAGACCGCACAGGCTCGGGTGGCCTCGGCCCAGGCCCGGGTGGCGGCGGAGCGGCTGCGCCTGTCGTTCACCGAGGTGCGTGCGCCTGATGCGGGCGTCATCAGCGCCCGTCCCGCCACCTTGGGGGCGGTGCCCGGCAGCGGGCAGGAGCTGTTCCGCCTGATCCGCCAGGGCCGCCTGGAGTGGCGGGCCGAGGTGCCGTTTGCCGAACTGGCCCGCCTGAAGGCCGGGCAGAAGGTGGCGGTGCAGACGCCCGGTGGCCAGGCGGTGGACGGCGTGGTGCGCCAGGTGGCCCCCACGGTGGACGCGGCCTCGCGCAACGGCCTGGTGTATGTGGACCTGCCCAAGGCCGTGGACCTGCGCCCCGGCATGTTCGTGCGCGGGGAGTTCCGTCTGGCGGCCCGCCAGGTCAACACCCTGCCGGCCAGCGCCGTGCTGCTGCGCGACGGTTTCGAGGTGGTGATGCGCGTGGGTGATGACCAGAAGGTCAGCCAGACCAAGGTGCAGGTGGTGGGCCGACAGGCCGACCGCGTGGCCATCGAGGGGCTGCCCGCCGACGCCCAGGTGGTGGAGCGCGGTGCGGCTTTCCTGTCGGACGGTGACAGCGTGAAGGTGGTGAAATGAACGTTTCGTCCTGGTCCATCCGCAACCCCATCCCGGCCATCATGGCCTTTGTGCTGCTGTCCTTGGCGGGGCTGGTGGGGTTCCAATCCATGAAGGTGCAGAACTTCATGGACCTGGAGCTGCCCACCGTGACCGTGTCGGCCAGCCTGCCCGGGGCTGCCCCGGCGCAAATGGAAACCGAGGTGGCCCGCAAGATCGAGAACTCGGTGGCCACGCTGCAGGGCATCAAGCACATCTACAGCAAGGTGCAGGACGGCACGGCCACGGTGACGGTGGAGTTCCGCCTGGAAAAACCGACCCAGGAGGCCGTGGACGACGTGCGCGATGCCGTCAACCGCATCCGCGGCGACCTGCCCGGTGACCTGCGCGACCCGCAGATCACCAAGCTCAACCTGTCGGGTGCGCCCATCCTGACCTACACCATCCAAGCCCCGCGCATGGACGACGAGGCCCTGAGCTGGTTCGTGGACAACGACGTGACCAAGGCGCTGCTGGCCGTCAATGGCGTGGGGTCGGTGGCCCGGGTGGGTGGGGTCACGCGCGAGGTGCGCGTGGCGCTGGACCCGGCCCGCCTGCTGGCGCTCAAGGCCACGGCGGCGGATGTGTCGCGCCAGCTGCGGGCGGTGCAGCAGGACTCGTCAGGGGGCCGTGCCGAATGGGGTGGGGCCGAGCAGACGGTGCGCACCCTGGCCACCGTGCGCTCGGCTTCGGAGCTGGCGGCGTTGGACATCCCGTTGTCGGACGGGCGGCGCATCCGCCTGGGTGACGTGGCCCAGGTGAGCGACACCGTGGCCGAACAGCGCAGCACCGCCTTGCTGGATGGCAAGCCCGTGGTGGGCTTTGAAATCACCCGCAGCCGGGGCGCCAGCGAGGTGGAGGTGGACGCCGGGGTCAGCCGCGTGCTGGCGCAGTTGAAGGAGGCCCACGCGGGCGTGAGTTTTGTGCAGGCCTTCAACATGGTGGACCCGGTCACCGAGAACTACGAAGGCTCCATGACCCTGCTGTACGAGGGCGCGGTGCTGGCCATCATCGTGGTGTGGTTCTTCCTGCGCGACTGGCGGGCCACTTTTGTGGCGGCGGCGGCCTTGCCGCTGTCGGTCATTCCCGCGTTTGTGGGCATGTGGTACCTGGGGTTCTCCATCAACATCGTCACGCTGCTGAGCCTGTCGCTGGTCATCGGCATCCTGGTGGACGATGCCATCGTGGAAATCGAGAACATCGTGCGCCACCTGCGCATGGGCAAATCGCCTTACCAGGCGGCCATGGAGGCGGCGGATGAAATCGGCCTGGCGGTGATCGCCACCACGTTCACGCTGATTGCGGTGTTCCTGCCCACGGCCTTCATGGGCGGCATTCCGGGCAAGTTCTTCAAGCAGTTCGGTTGGACGGCGGCGCTGGCGGTGTTTGCGTCGCTGGTGGTGGCGCGCATGCTCACGCCCATGATGGCGGCCTACATTCTCAAGCCCATTGCGGAGCATGGCGAGCCCAAGGACGGCCGCATCATGGCCGCCTACATGCGCACGGCGGCCTGGTGCATGCGCCACCGCTGGATGACCATGCTGATGTCGGGGGCGTTTTTTGTGGGGTCGGTGGCGCTCATCCCGCTGCTGCCCACCGGCTTTGTGCCGCCCGACGACTTCGGGCAGAGCCAGGTCAGCATCGAACTGCCGCCGGGCAGCACCTTCCAGGACACGCTGGCCGCCGCCGAGCAGGCACGGGCGTTGGTGGTTGAGAACCCACACGTCAAGCGCGTGTACACCGCAGTGGGCGGCGGCGCGTCGGGCAGCGACCCGTTTGCGGGCGGCGGTGCCGCCGAGGTGCGCAAGGCCACGCTCACGCTCACGCTGACGCCGCGCACCGAGCGCCCCGGGGTGCGCAAGCAGCTGATCGAGGCCGACCTGCGCGAGCGCATGAAAAACCTGCCCGGAGCCCGCGTCAAGGTGGGCTTGGCAGGCAATGGCGAGGCCTATGTGCTGGTGCTGTCGGGTGACGACGGGGCCGCGCTGGCCGAAGCTGCGCGGGCGGTGGAGCGCGATTTGCGCACCATCCCCGGCCTGGGCAACATTGCCTCCACCGCCAGCCTGATCCGCCCCGAGGTGGTGGTGCGACCCGACGCCGCCCGCGCTGCCGATGCGGGGGTGACCAGTGCCGCCATGGCCGACACCCTGCGCCTGGCCACCAGTGGCGACTACGACAGCGGCCTGGCCAAGCTGAACCTGGCGCAGCGGCAAATCCCCATCGTGGTTCGCCTGCCGCAACAGGCCCGCCAGGAGCCCGGTTTTCTGGGGCAACTGACGGTGCCCGGTGCCAAAGGCCCGGTGCCTTTGGCCAACGTGGCCAGCATCGCCATGGAAAGCGGTCCGGCCCAGATCGACCGTTACGACCGCCAGCGCAACATCAACTTCGACATCGAGCTCAACGGCCAACCCCTGGGCGACGTGGCCCAGAAGATCCAGGCCCTGCCCAGCCTCAACAACCTGCCCGCCGGGGTGAAGCAGGCCACGCTGGGCGACGCCGAGGTGATGGGCGAGCTGTTCACCAGCTTTGGCCTGGCCATGTTGGCCGGGGTGCTGTGCATCTACATCGTGCTGGTGCTGCTGTTCAAGGGCTTTGCCCAGCCGGTCACCATCCTGGCGGCGCTGCCCTTGTCGTTGGGTGGGGCGTTTGTGGCTTTGCTGCTCACGCGCAACCCGTTCTCCATGCCCTCGCTCATCGGGCTGCTGATGCTCATGGGCATTGCCACCAAGAATTCCATCTTGCTGGTGGACTACGCCATCCTGGCCCGCCGCGAGGGCAAGTCGCGGTGGGATGCGTTGCTGGACGCCTGCCACAAACGTGCCCGCCCCATCGTCATGACCACCATCGCCATGGGCGCGGGCATGATGCCCATTGCCCTGGGGCTGGGGGCCGACCCCAGCTTCCGCCAGCCCATGGCGGTGTCGGTCATCGGCGGGCTCATCACCTCCACCTTCTTGAGCCTGCTGGTGATCCCGGTGGTGTTCACCTACGTGGACGACGGCGTGCAATGGACCCTGCGCCTGCTGCGCCGGGGTCGGTCGAAAGCGGTGCAAGCTTGATTGCCCATGGGGGTCGGTAAGCCAAGGGGCGTGATTCGGCGTGGCATCGCGCCCTCGGTCCGTGTGGGCCGCGCATGCCCTTGCGCTTTGGAGCCCCTGCATGTCCTCACGCCTGTTCCAGTTTGGAGAAGAGATTGACGGTTACCCCGTGCGGGTGCTGAACGAGCGTGCCGTGCGTGCCGCCGCGGGTTTGTTGCTGCTGGGCAACTTTCAGCCCACCCGGTGGTTTGTGCTGATCTTTTTGCTGGACATGGGCGTGCAAGGGGCCGCTCAACATGGGGTGGTGACGGGTGAGTCACCCACCGTTGAGCCAGCCGAGGCAGACGCGCAGCGCTGCCAGGTGCCCGCGTTTGCCAAGGCCTTGGGCCACGAGCAGATGTGGAAGCAGCACCACCACTGCCCGTGATGGGCAGTCACTTATTGATAGCTGTTCGCGCTTATGAATAAAGCGCTAGAGGCTATTTTATGATGTAGTTTTTTGGGGCGGGTCGGTGGCCAGCACCACCTGATTGCGGCCCTGCGCCTTGGCTTGGTAGAGGGCGTCGTCTGCCCGTTTGACCAGTTCGGCCGCTGTGTGGTTGGTGTTGGGCAGGGTGACCGCCACGCCAATGCTGATGGTCACATGGCCCACGGGAGAAATGTCGTGTGGCCACTGTCCGGCGGACACGGCACTGCACAGCTTGTGGGCCAGGGCCATGGCGTCCACGGGGTTCTGGGGCGAGCAGATCACCACAAACTCCTCGCCGCCGTAGCGGGCCGTCACGTCGCCGGCCCGGCAGGCCTGGGCTTTCAGGGTCTGGGCGATGGCGCACAGGCAATCGTCCCCGGCCAGGTGGCCGTAGCGGTCGTTGTACCGCTTGAACCAATCCACGTCGATCATCATCACCGCCAGGGGGTTGCCGGTGCGCAGGGCGCGCTGCCACTCCTGCTGCAAGGCCTCGTCGAAGTGGCGGCGGTTGAACAGGCCCGTGAGCGTGTCGGTGGCACTGAGGGCCACCAGTTGTCGGTTGGCGTCTTCCAGCGCCGAGGTGCGTTCCTGAACCTTCAGCTCCAGCTGGCTTTGGGCCTCCTGGATGCGGGCCGTCATGCAGGCAAATTCACGGGCCAGTTGCCCCACCTCGTCGGACGACTGGGTGGGCAGCAGCTCGGGCGACATCCGTTCGCGTGACATGCCCAGCTGGCGGGTGGCGGCGATCAGCCGTGACAGCGGAATGGCCACCTGCTTTTGCAGGATGGAGCGGAGGATGAACACCTCCACCAGCAGCGTCAGCAGTCCCAGCGCCACAACGATGACCAGGTTGGTCAGGATGGCGGTGTTCATCAGTTGGCGGGGATAGTGCACCGCCAGCACCCAGGGCGTGCCGGGGATGATGCCTTGGGCCACGATGTCACTGACCGTCTGAACCACCGTGGCCTGCCCGGCTTTGACCTGGGGGAGGGCGGCCAGCAGCGGGTAGTCGTTGGTGATGGACAGCGAACGGATGGAGGCCTTGCCTTCGCTGGTCTGGATGTCGTCCACATGCGCCGGGTGGTACAGCAGGGTGCCGTCGGCGTCGTTCATGAACAGGGTGCTGTAGGCCCCCTGGATGGATGGGCGGGCGGTGCGCAGCATCAGCTCGTCCAGCAGCACGTCCACGCAAGCCAGGATGCGGTGCTTGCCGGCCGCGGTGGCTTCATCGGGGGTGGCGACCGTGGTCATCCACGCCTTGTTCGACGGGTCCCAGTACATCTGGGTGAAAAAGGTCTCGTGGCTGGGTGAGCCAAACCCGCGGGTGTAGAACTCGAAGTTGTTGAGGTTCAGGGCGTCCGGCCCTGAGTAGCTGAACTCCCGGGCAATGTCCACCGCCTGGTGGATGGGGAAGCCCTTTTCTGGCACCACGCCATAAAAATTGAACAATCGGCCCTTGGCGCTGGAGCCGTACTTGTGCGAGAGCTGGTACGACAAGGCAAAACGCGCCTTGGTGTCGTCGTTGGGGGGGATGTCGGGGGCGTAGGTGGCCGACATGTTGGCAAACCGCCGCCCGTCGGGCAGCGGCTGGCCTTCAAACAGGCCCGGTCGTTGGGTGTACGACCCGTCCGGGTGCTGGAGAAAGATCAGCCCGAAGTCTTTGACCAGCGCTGCGTGGGCGTCGGGCCGGGTGTCGATGTCCTTGAACTCGGCCAGGAAGTTCTTCTGCAGGTCCTTGATTTCCTGGAAGGGCAGGGATTCCCGTTGCAAGGTCTGTTCGGTGGACAACTGCAGCTGGCGGGTCACGGCCGATTCGATGTCCTTCAGGTTGACTGTGTAGGACACGGCGCCCGCCACCAGGGACACCAGGCCAATGCGGAGCAAGGCCAATTTGAGGGCTCGGTTGGCCAGGGTGGTGGGTTTGACGATCTCAGGGGCACTCATGTTGGTGGTGGGCGTTGCTGCGTGTGGATGAAAGTCCTCGTGCATTCCTGTTCGGGTGGGGGTTTCCGGGCAGGTTCTCGTGGACGCGGAGGGCCATCAACGGATCAAGGGTGGGTCAACCACTGACATCAGTCAAGCGCCAGGCCATGTTTTCTTTGTTACCCATGGTCGGTGGTGTGAAGCCGTGCATGGATGCGCCGGGTGGTTCGCCACACGGCCCACAGCACCAGCGGAATCAACGCGCCGACGGCCATCTCGGGCTCCACGGGGATTCCCGCCGCCTTGGCCGCTTTGGCTCCGTACAGCAACAGGCTGACCACGTAATAGCTGATGGCGGCAATGGACAGGCCTTCCACGGTGGTTTGCAGGTGCAGTTGAAGGGCTTGCCCGCGGGTCAGTTTTTCCAGCAGCTGCTGGTTTTGTGATTCGGTGGCAATGTCCACACGCGTGCGCAACAGCGAGGTGGTGCGGGTGATGCGGTCCGACAGCGACTCCAGCCGCCGCGCCGTGGAGGCCACCGTGGCCATGGCCGGTGACAACCGGCGCCCCATGAACTCGCCCAGGGTCTGCGTGCCGGGGATGGCCTGTTCCCTCAACTCGGCAATGCGTTGCTTCACGATGCCGTGGTACGCCTCGGTGGCGGCAAACCGGTAGGCGTGGTCGGCGGTCATGCGTTCGATGCGGGCCGCCAGGCTGGCCAGACGGTCCAGCAGCACAGGGTCCGATTCAGCGCTGTGGTCGACCAGCGCAGTGATGTCGGCCAACTCACGCTCGGCCTTTCCCAGCTGCGGCATGATCATCTTGGCAACGGGCAAGCCCAGCAGCGCCATGAGCCGATAGGTTTCCATCTCCAGCAGCCGGGCGGACACCCGCCCGGCCCGGGTCTCGCTGGTGCCCGGGGGGGCCAGTACCAGCATGCGCTCGAATCCGGAGGGGCGAAGCCGAAAATCCGTCACGGCCCAGGAATGGCCGTTGGTGCCCATGACCGAGGCCACCACGGTGCGGTGACTGAACCAGGCCCGGGCCTCTTCCAGGGTGTGGGCAGCGTCGTTCAGTTCCGCATGCGCCAGCACCAGCTTGATGGCCGCAATGGTCTGGCCCGGAATGGCCTGAAGCCATGCGGGTGCGATGGCCAGGTTGCTCAACAAGTCCGGGTCCACCCCGCCCAGCTCGGCTCGCGGGGGCAGGGGTTGAACCAGGGAGTACCGCGTGAACTCGCTGTGGCGTTCCCACTTCAGGGTGTGGGTGCCAAAGCGCAGGCGCAAGAAGTTCTCTTGCAGATCGGCCACAGTGAGGTGCTGCTGCCCAGGCAACTGGCGCAGGTGCTCGCATTCCTGTTCACGTGAAATGCCGTCGTTCAGCACCGCCACATACACCACCAAGGCGGGCAGCCGGATGCGGGCGGACGGGCGTGCATGCACCTCGTTGTGCAGGGCGTGGCGCAGTTGGGCATCCGCGGGCAGGTACACCGCCGTGCGTTCGGTGTGAGCAACGAAGTCGGGTTCAGGCGCGTGCGTCATGGGGCTATTTTCAGGGGGAGCGTGCCTGTTTGAGGGGCATGTAACACACCAAAGGATGAACAAACGTTGAAAAAAGAGGGGGAATGCAACTTTTTTCTAAAGATTGCTTCAGGCGGGCCGATAGATCAACCGACAAGAGGGGTGTTCCCCGTGTGTTTGTGGTGAGAGGAGTGTTGCCATGCTGTCATTGCCGAGCATCAATACGACCAGCCCCCCTGTGCTGGCGTCACGCCCTGCGTTGGTGTCTGACGCGGTGCGTTCTGCTTCTTCAACAGGTTCTGCTTCAGCCATTGAACCCACTTCCGCCATCAGCAAGCAGCGCTCCAGGGTGGACAACCGGCAAGATCAACCGTCCGTGGAGTCTGGTCAGCTGGTGCAGGCAGGGCAGACTGCTCGCATGCAGTCTTCGGCGATTCAGGTCAATGGGGCCGAGCCCCGGTCAACGAAGGACGCCCCGCCCTCAGAGAAGAGTCCAGTTCAAAGAGCGTTGGACGTGCAAATTCGCGAGTTGTTGGCCAACGTATGGAATGCCAGTGGGAAAGCGGTCGATTTCTTGCTGGGCAGAGACGACACACTGCTTGAACAGACGCTGAAAGAGGTGCAGCTTCCCGTGGAGGTGGATTTGCTGACGGGGATGAAAGCTGCAAATCCAGGGGGCAACCCAACCCCCGGAAAGCCCCCTTCGGCGGGGAGCGTGCAGTCTTACAACGCGTCAGGCAATGCCAACGGGACGTTGTCCCGTGGGCTGTTGCTGGATTTGGTGGCCTGAGTTGGCCTGATCGTGTGCATCAAATGCGGTGACGCACCGCAGCACTGCCCACCGCCAGCTTTTCCATCAGCGTGATGGGGATCTGCTTCAGGGGCAACACTTCGTTGGCGGCACCGGCCTGGATGGCCATGCGTGGCATCCCAAACACCACGCAAGTGGCCTCGTCCTGGCAGATGTTGTAGCTGCCCGCATCACGCATTTCTTTCATCGCCTGTGCGCCGTCTGCGCCCATGCCGGTCAGCATCACCCCATAAGCGTTGGGCCCCAACACCTTGGCGGCAGAGCGGAACAGCACTTCGACGGAAGGCTTGTGTCGGTTCACGGGTTCGGTGTCTTCCACCACGGCCACGTAATTGGAGCCACTGCGGTCAATTCGGAACTGCTTGCCACCCGGAGCGATGTAAGCGTGCCCGGGCAGGATCCGTTCGCCGTTCGACGCTTCTTTCACACTGATGCGGCACAGCGAATCCAGTCGGGCCGCAAAGCTGGTGGTGAAGCCCGGGGGCATGTGTTGGGTGATGACAATGGCAGGAGAGTCCGCGGGCAGGGGGACCAGCACCTCGCGGATGGCTTCGGTTCCGCCAGTGGAGGCCCCGATGCAGATCACCTTTTCCGTGGACAGACGGCTTGGGGTTGGGCGCACAGCGGTTGATGCGGGGGCCGCTGCCACGGTTTTGCCCGGGGTCTTCACGGTTTCGGGCGGGGTTGACGTGTGGCGGCTCACATGCGCCACGGCGGCGGTGCGAATCTTGTCAACAATTTCGGTGGACAGTTCTTTCAGCCCAGACGACACCCCAATGCGTGGCTTGGCCACAAAGTCGATGGCCCCCATTTCCAGCGCCCGCATGGTGATTTCCGCGCCTTTTTCGGTCAGCGTGGACACCATCACCACCGGCATGGGGCGAAGGCGCATCAGCCGGGACAGGAAATCCAATCCGTCCATGCGCGGCATTTCCACGTCCAGCGTGATGACGTCCGGGTTGAGTTCTCGGATCATTTCGCGAGCGATCAGCGGATCGTTCGCGGCGCCCACACAGGTCATGTCGGGCTGTTGGTTGATGATCTCGGTCAGTAGGCTGCGAACCAGCGCTGAGTCGTCGACCACGACAACCCTGATTTTTCCCATGCTCAAAAAACTCCATTAAAAAAGATCGACCGACCCACCTGCGGTGGTCTTGGCCAGCACGGCCGCACTGCCTTTGCGTTCCGTGGTTTCCAGTGTCTCGGGGTGCGAATGGGCCAGCTTTTTCACCATCGCCTTGCCTGAGGTGGGGAAAAACACCACCTTACGCGGGTAGATGTCCAGCACATCCTTGGACACGATGGTGATGCGCTCCGTGTGCAAGTAGTCCAGCACAAAACGCGTGTTGCGCTCGCCGACGTTCATGGTGGTGAATCCTGCCATGACTTGGCCTCCGCCGAACACCTTGGCTTGCATGCTTTCGCGCCGCGCCCCCAGTTTGATCATTTCGTTGATCAACAATTCCATGGCATAGGATCCGTAACGACCGGAGGTGTCGGCGCTGTCACCTTCCGGCAGCATGAAGTGGTTCATTCCGCCCACCGACACTTTGGGGTCCCAGATGCAGGCCGCAATGCAGGAACCCAACACCGTCATGATCACGATGTCCTGGTTGGACACGAAGTATTCGCCCGGCAGGACTTTGACGGCGTCGGACTGGAAGTGGTGATCAAAAAAGAAAAAAGAGGCTTCACCCGGCTTGCGCGGCTGGCTGCGCAGCGAGGTCAGGGAACTGCTTTTTTGCAGGCCGACCGATGCCGCAGCGGGTGGCTTCATCGCAGCTCCCGAACCCTGAGGGACGCTATAGGCGTTCATAGACGGTCTTTCCCCTCAGTGCAAACAACGTTTTGGCGTCGGTGAAGTTCTCGGCGTGCCCGACGAACAGCATGCCTCCGCGTTTCATGTTGCGGTGAATGCGCTCCAACACGCGCCGTTGAGTGGCCGCATCGAAGTAGATCATGACGTTGCGGCAAAACACAAAGTCAAAGGGTTCCTTGAAGGGCCAGTTGTCCTGGATGAGGTTGACGGTGAAGAAGTCGATGTGCTTTTGAAGCTCAGGCTTGACCCGAACATACCCGCTGTTCTTGCCCTTGCCCCGCAGGAAGTACTTGCGCAGTTGCTCCGCAGACAGACCTTTGACGTTCTCCGCCTTGTACACCCCGGTCGCCGCCGTCGACAACACCTTGGTGTCGATGTCGCTGCACTGGAGCACGTAATTGGCGTGACTTCCCAGGGTGTCGATCACCGTCATGGCAATGGAATATGGCTCTTCTCCAGTGGATGTGGCGCTGCACCAGATGCGCGGTGTGGCGCCCGAGGGCATCTTCCTCAAGTGATCCGCCAAGATGGAGAAATGGTGCTGTTCCCGAAAAAATGCGGTGAGGTTGGTGGTCAGCGCGTTGATGAATTCTTGCCATTCACCGCCATCGTGACTTTCCAACCAGTCAAGGTAGTCTTTGAAACTGTCGTGACCGGTTTCACGCAATCGCCGCGAGATGCGGCTGTAGACCATGGCGTGCTTGCCATCGTGCAAGCTGATGCCTGCCCGCTGGTAAATCAGCGCTTTGATGCGTGCAAAGTCCTGGTCGCTCCAAACGAACTCCCGACCTTGGTTGAGGTTGGATGTGTCGTCTGAGGCCGCGCCGTGTGGTTTCATGAACAGATGGGGCTGATGGGAAGCCCGGGCAGAACAAAGGACTGCCCGGCGTTTGCAGGTCAATGCCGAGAACGGCGAATCAGTCCGCTGGTGTCCAAAATCAACGCAACTTTGCCGTCCCCAAGGATGGTGGCCCCGGACACGTTGCTCACTTTGCGGTAGTTGCTTTCCAGGTTCTTGATCACCACCTGTTGCTGCCCCAGCAGCTCGTCGACCATGACGGCAACACGTTGGCCTTCGGCCTCGATCACCACCATGATGCTGTTGGCGCTGGTGTAGTCTTTGCGAGGAACCTCAAACACGCGCTCCAACTCAATGACCGGCATGTACTCTTCCCGGACCTTCACGAGCTGGGCGCCCTGGGCAACGGTGTTGATCTCTCCGGGTTTCACCTGGAAAGATTCCACGACAGACGACAGCGGGAGGATGTAAACCTCGTCGCTGACGCGCACCGACATGCCATCCATGATGGCCAAGGTCAATGGCAGGCGCACCATCACCTTCATGCCTTTGCCTTCCCGGGACTCGATTTCCACCGTGCCGTTCAGGGAGGCAATGTTCTTTTTGACCACGTCCATGCCCACACCGCGCCCCGAAACATCGGTGACCACATCGGCGGTTGAGAAGCCTGGTGCAAAGATCAGCTGCCACGCTTCCTGATCCGTGATCTGGTCAGAGACTTCGATGCCCTTTTCCTTGGCCTTGGCAATCAGCTTGTCGCGGTTGAGGCCGCGCCCATCGTCTTTCACCTCAATCAGGATGGAGCCGCCTTGGTGAGAGGCAGACAGAGTGACCGTGCCAGTCTCTGGCTTGCCTGCAGCAGTGCGAACGTCAGGCATTTCAATGCCGTGGTCACAGCTGTTGCGGATCAAATGGGTGAGCGGATCGGTGATCTTCTCGATCAAACCCTTGTCGAGCTCGGTGGCCTCACCATGTGTGACCAGTTCAACCCGTTTGCCCAGTTTGCTGGCCAGATCGCGAAGCATGCGTGGGAACCGACTGAAGACGACCGACATCGGGATCATTCGGATCGACATGACCGACTCTTGAAGGTCGCGGGTGTTTCGATCCAGATCGGCGAGCCCCGCCAGCAACTGCTGGTTCGTCACAGGGTCCAGTGTTCGGCTGTTTTGCGCCAGCATCGCTTGGGTGATGACGAGTTCACCCACAAGGTTGATGAGCTGGTCCACTTTGCTCACGGAAACGCGCAACGTTGACGACTCAAGTTGTGCGGCTTGTGCGGCTGGCTTGATCTCCCCCTTGCCAGGGGCTGCACTGGCTGGTTTTGCCGGTGCGGACGGAACGGGCGTCACCGTTGCAGGAGCGGGACTGGCTACAGAGGCTGGTGCCGCCGTTGAGGCAGACGAGGGGGCGTCGTCGAACAGCCCGAATCCATGGTCTTCCTGGGGCGCTGCGGAGGGTGTCTGCGCGGGTCCCTGACCGATCGGATGAATCCGGATGTTTTCCTTGGCGACGTGGAACGCAAAAAGGTCAATCAGTTCACTGTCGGATGAAGATGTCTCCACCGCGAAAATTCGAGTGAGCTTGTCTTCCGATGGCATGGATTGGATGGTTCCAAGCCCAGCAATGTCCCTGAACAGATCAAAAATGGCGTCTGCTTGTTCAGGGTGATCAATCGGGCCCACGTGGATTTCGAGCTTTCGGACTCCGTCTGTTGCCGGTGATGACGCGGCAGGAGCGGGAGCAGGAGCGGCTGCGACGGGGGCCGGTGGCGGGGCAACCCGCGTCGGGGCAGGGGCCGCGGGGACAGGGGCTCCCCCGGCGGCGAGAACGCGAATTCGCTCCACCAAACTGCTGGTGTCCATTTCTTCGCCTCCGGCTCCTTGGTGTCGGGCCAGGAGGCCTTTCAGGGCGTCCGAAGACTCCAGGAGCACGTCCACCATGGGGGTGCTTGGCTTGAGTTCGTGTCGGCGCAGCTTGTCCAGCAGCGACTCCATCTGGTGGGTGAGCTCCGCCACATCAGCGAAGCCGAACGTGGCAGCCCCCCCTTTGATGGAATGCGCACACCGGAAGATGGCATTCAACTCCTCGTCATCGGCGGTGTCGATGTCGAGGTGAAGCAGCATCTGCTCCATCTGATCCAGGTTTTCACCCGCTTCTTCAAAAAAGATTTCAAAGAACTGGGAAAGGTCGATGGAATCGCCGGAGCCGTGGTTTTCTTGCATGGAAACACCCGTTTTCACCTCTTGCGAGGAGTGCGTGGAGGGAACTTTACTTGATGACTTTTTGAATGATCTCGATCAGGCGACTCGGATCGAAAGGTTTGACCAACCACCCTGTGGCACCAGCAGCGCGCCCTTGTTGCTTCATCTGATCACTGGACTCAGTGGTCAGAATCAGAATGGGTGTGGTTGCAAATGCTGGGTGCTCTCGGAGCTTCCGGGTCAGTCCAAGCCCGTCCAGTCTTGGCATGTTTTGGTCGGTCAGGACGAGGTCGAAAGTCTGGCTTTGAGCTTTTTCCAAAGCATCTTGCCCATCCACGGCTTCGGTGACTTGGTAGCCCGCACCGGTAAGGGTGAAGGAAACCATTTTCCGCATGGAAGCCGAGTCGTCCACGGCAAGGATAGAAGGCATGAAGTTCACCCCGAAAGGTCTAGATGGTTAGGTGAGCAGGTTCAGAAGAGTTCCACAGATCCTGCGTCCATCTCGCTCTGAGTGACTGGATTGGGGCGTGGGGGTTGTACATCAATTTGCACTCCAGGGGCTTCGTCTTCATCGACTCCCATGGCTTCCTCTGCGAGTTTGTATGCGCAGGCCTTGAGGATCTTGTCGGTATGCACCAGCAGTTGAGATGCCATGTCGTGAAACTGAAGTTCGGTGACAGCCTGCTGGAGCGCTTGCCGAATGGCGGGCAGCTCGGATGATCCGCCATGACCCATGTGCGCCAGTGCCGTGTTCGCTGAACTGAACCGATCCATGAGATTCTCCGTCGCATGGTCCAACAGCCCTCCAAGTCGTTGAAGATCGTTCATGGCAATGAGCAGTGAGTCCTGCAGATCGGCCACGGTCGACATCGGCAAATTGATTGTCGGTTGTGAGTGCGGCATGTCTCGTTGGATCGTGGCCTGGGTTGTGAGGACGCTTGTTGCTGGAAAACGGCACCACTACAATTTTCGAAATGCTGAAACTCCACTGCTCAGGCAGTTTATAGAACTTTTGGGTGGTCTCTGTTGATGCCGATCATGCTTGAAATTTTGTGGCCGTCAATCCGGCGGTCAACTGACCGGCGTTGGAAAACCACATGAGCCGCACTCTCCGTGCACTTTATCTTGCAGGAGGCGTGCGAGCATACGACACTGTCGAGGCCGTGCTCCTGAGGGAGTTCGACAGTGTTGACCTGTCGGTGTTTGACTCGCTGGACACTTTTGTGCGGGCTGTGATGGAGCAGCCGCACGACGTTCAACTCGCTGACTACCATTTGCGGGGTGCCACAGGCATTGACGCATGGAATCTGCTGGACCATCGCGATGATGCCGTGCCATTTGTGGTGTTGTTGGATGAAGACGTTGCAGAGGTGGCTTCCATTGACGCGATGCGCAGTGGGGTGAGTGAGTGTGTGTATGCCGAGGATTTTCCTCGCTTGGGGTATGTGGTTTCCAAGCTTCTGGAGCTGTGGGAGGCTCGGCAGGCCCGAATGCAGGCTGATGCCGCATTGGAGGTGTCGCGCAATCAGTTGCTGAGGCTGACCCAGCAGTTGCACGCCAAAGTCGATGAAGAGCGCGCAGCAGTCTCACGGGAAATACACGATGACATTGGTGGGGCCTTGGCCGCTGTCAAGTTCGATCTGGCGTGGATTTCCAGGCGGACTGCTGATCCTGATGTCAAGGAGCGGGTTGCACAAGCCGTCTCCACGTTGCAACAAGCGCTGGATGCCAGTCAGCGCATCATGCTCAACTTGCGCCCGGCCATTTTGGATGAGGGACTGGTTCCCGCGTTGCAGTGGCTGGTGAGCACGTTTCAAAAGCGCACAGGTGCCGAGGTTGTATTGCGTTGCTGCAATGAATCACTGGACCTGTCGGCGGAAGTGCAAACGGTGGCATTCAGTGTGGTGCGAGAGTCTTTGACGAATGTGGTCAAACACGCTCAGGCGTCCAGGGTTGTCGTGGATGTGAGCGATCAGGAAGGCATGTTGACCGTGGAAGTGTCTGACAACGGCGTAGGACTTGCGCCCAAAGCGTTGAGCAAGGCCACTTCGTTCGGGATTCTCGGCTTGCGGGAGCGGGCGCAATCGGTGGGAGGGTGGCTGGATGTGAGCTCTTCAGAGCGAGGTGTTTCCGTGATCCTTTCGGTACCGTTGGATACTGAGAAATTCAATGACATGGCGGAGCTGATCGATGATCAACGTGGTGGTCTGTGATGACCATGCCATGGTTCGCCGTGGCATCAAAGACGCAATTTCCGAGGCGGTAGACCTGCGTGTCGTGGGTGAGGTGGGGAGCTATCCGGAGTTGCGTCAAGTTCTTCGGGAGGTGTCTTGCGATGTCCTGGTGTTGGACCTGAACATGCCTGGCCGGGGGGGGCTGGAGGTCCTTTCAACCTTGAAAGACGAAGGCTCGGCCATCAAGACCTTGGTGGTGTCGATGTATCCGGAAGACCAATACGCCATCCGTTGCCTCAAGGCTGGCGCAATGGGGTACCTGAACAAGTCGGTGGAGCCCGCGGAATTGGTTGCCGCCATCCGTACGCTCATGCAAGGACGCAAGTACGTCACTCAGGAGGTCGCTCAGAAGTTGGTGGACAGCTTGTTGTCGCCCGAGGCGGAGGCGCCTCATGTTAGCTTGTCGGAAAGAGAGCTTCAGACGCTGCAAAAAATGGCGGCGGGTCATCGCCTGTCGGAGATTGCCGACGAGTTGATGCTCAGCCCCAAAACCGTGAGCGTGTATCGGGCTCGGGTGCTTCAGAAGTTGGGGTTGTCAAACAACGCCGAACTGACCGCTTATGCAATCCGGCATTCGCTCATTTGAGGTGGAGGGAGTCAATGCCCACCAAAGATGTCGGCGAGTTGTGCCATCAACTTGACCAGGGGTTGTTCCAGCAGGGAAAGCGTACCTGCCAAACCCAAAAGACCCGCCGACAGCGTCAAGGGGAACCCGATGGCAAATGCGTTCATTTGTGGAGCGACCCGGGACAGCACACCCAGAACAGCGTTCACAAAAAGCAAAACGCCAATCAACGGCAATGCAATCAACAAACCTTGACTGAAGATGATGGCTCCCAGCTCGTGCAATTTGAACTGGGACATGATGTGGAGTGGGCTTTGCCCGATCGGAAAGGTGTGGAAACTGGTCACGATGGTTTGGATCAGCAACAAGTGACCGTTGAGCACCACAAACAGCAGCATGGTGATGTTGCCGAAAAATCGGCCAATGGCACTGGATTGGCTGCTGGTGGCAGGGTCAAAAAAGCCGGCAAAGTTCAACCCCATTTGCAAGCCGATCACTTCCCCCGCCATTTCGACGGATGAGAACACGATGCGAGTGGCCAGGCCCAAGGCCAGCCCAATTCCGACCTGTTGCACAGCAACAGCCATGGCCGTCCGGTCATTCAGCGAAATCAGGGGCTGATCTTGAAGTCCGGCTTGGGCGCACAAGGCAATGAAGAACGCCAACGCCACCCGACTCCGAACGGGAAATGACCGTGCTGACAGCACGGGAGCCGAGCTGAACAGGGCAAGAATTCGCAGGAATGGCCAAAAAACAGGTGTGACCCACGCCATGATCTGAGCTTCGGTGAATCCGATCATGACGTGCGTTGCAGATCAAGCCGCAAATGTCGGGATGGACAGCAGGGTACGGCGGATGAAATCAACCATGGTGGCCAGCATCCAAGGACCCGCGATGGTGAAGACGACGATGGCTGCAATGAGTTTGGGCACAAAGGACAGCGTGGCCTCATGGATCTGCGTGATGGCTTGAAACAGGCTGACGGCCAGTCCCACCACGAGTACCACCGCCAACACCGGGGACGACACCATCAGCAGCAGAAACAGCGCGTTTTGGGCCAGTGTCAGAACGGTTTGTGCATCCATGTTCTGTTCCCTCAGTTGACAAAGCTGGCGGCCAATGAGCCGAGCAACAGGTTCCAGCCATCGGCCAAAACAAACAGCATCAGCTTGAAGGGCAGCGCCACCAGAACAGGTGAGAGCATCATCATGCCCAAGGACATCAAGACGCTGGCGACCACCATGTCAATGACCAGGAACGGAATGAACACCAGAAACCCGATCTGGAATGCCGTTTTCAGTTCGCTGGTGGCAAAGGCTGGAATCAGCACCCGCAAAGGGGCGGTTTCGGGTGTTTCCTTGGCATCGAGTTTGGCCAGTCGAGCGAAGAGTTCAAAGTCCGACTGGCGGGTTTGTTTCAGCATGAACGAGCGGACTGGGGCCTGTGCCGCCTCGGTGGCTTGTTCGAACGTCAGGCGATTCTCTGTGTACGGCACGTAAGCGTCGCGGTACACCTTGTCCAGGGTGGGGCTCATGACGAAAAACGTCAAAAACAGAGACAACCCAATGATGACCTGGTTGGGAGGGGCTGACTGTGTGCCCAGGGCTTGTCGCATCAAACCCAGCACGATGACGATCCGGGTGAATCCCGTCATCATCAGCACGATCGCGGGCAGGAACGACAGCGCCGTGAAGAACAGCAGCGTCTGAATGGGAACGGAATAGCTGGTGCCCGATGCGCCTTGACCAATGACAAGGGGCAATTGCCCACCGCTCTGTGCCCACGCCCATGAGGGGCCGAGGATCATGGCCAACAGCAGAAAACCTCTGCACCAGCCTTGTCGGAGATTACGGCTCAACAGACGCTCCTGAGAGGCGTTCCGGGGGCTGCGAAGGGGGCGTCCATGAATCGAGTACACAGACCGATTGTGCCGTGACTCCAAGCAGGAGCATCCGATGGTGCTCTCCATGTTTGACTTCCAGGGTCACCACCCTCTGATTGGGGCTGATGGGAGAAACAGACACCACGGTGGCCACCTGATGAGGTGGAACCCCGCGGATCCAGCCACGGGTTTTGGCGAGACGGACCAACCCAGGCAGCAGGACAACGGCCAGCAGCAAGGCCAGCGCGGGCCAAGCTTGGGTCCATGACATCGGGGTCACCCTTTGCTCAGGCGCTTGAGCCGTTCGGAGGGGGTCACGATGTCGGTCAGTCGAATACCGAATTTGTCGTTCACCACCACCACTTCGCCTTGTGCAATCAAGTAGCCATTGACCAACACGTCCATGGGCTCGCCGGCCAGGGCATCCAGTTCCACCACAGAGCCTTGTCCCAGTTGGAGGATGTACTTGATGGGCACTTTGGTTCGCCCCAACTCCACCGACAGCTGAACTGGAATGTCCAGCACCATGTTGATGTCATTGTTGGCGGCCGGGCGGCTGGCCGATGCAAACGCATCATCCACCGCGTCAAAGGCGGGGGCTCCGCTGCCACCCGACGAGGCGTGTGTTTGTTCTTCCAGCGCCTGCGCCCACTCGTCGGCCATGGCCTGTTCGGCACTGGGGTCCATTGGGGTGTCAGTTGTCATATTGGTCTCCGATCCAGTTCAATGTGCTTGAGCGCAGGTTTCGCTCCACCTTGAGGGCGTATTTCCCTTTGTGGGTGCCGTACTGGCACTCGAACACGGGCACGCCGTCGACTTTGGCCTGGATGATGGGTTTGCGGTCCAGTTCGATGAAATCGCCAACCTTCATGGCCAGCAGTTGCTCAATGGTGGCGTCGGCACGGGCCAGCTCAGCCACCAGCTGAACTTCGGCGGCTTGAATTTCGTGGCCCAGCACCTTCACCCAACGTTTGTCCACTTCAATCGCATCGCCCTGAACGGCTGAATACAGCACGTCCCGGATGGGTTCCAGCGTGGAATAAGGGATGCACACATGCAATGAGCCGGTGAGATCACCGATTTCCAGCGTGAAGGTGGACGAGACCACAATCTCGCTGGGGGTGGCGATGGTGGCGAATTGAGGCTGCATTTCCGATCGTTGGTAAACCAGCTCAATCGGATAGACCCCTTTCCACGCCTTGGCGTACTCTTCCGAGGCCACGTCCACCAACCGGTTGATGACCCGCTGCTCGGTGGGTGAAAAGTCTCGGCCCTCAATCCGGGTGTGGAACTTGCCCGTTCCTCCGAACAGGCTGTCGATGACCCCGAACAGGAGCGTGGGCTCGCAAACAATCAGGCCATTGCCCCGCAGGGGTTTGACCGCCATGATGTTGAAGTTGGTGGGCACCACCAGTTCGCGCAGGAAGGCGCTGTACTTTTGCACGCTCACGGCACCGACCGAAATCTCGGGGCTGCGGCGGATGAAGTTGAACAACCCCACGCGCAAGTTGCGAGCAAAACGCTCGTTGACGATTTCCATCGTCGGCATCCGGCCCCGAACAATGCGTTCCTGGCTGGACAGGTTGTAGTCACGTATGCCGTCGGTGGGTTCGTCTTCTTTGGCGAGCTTCTGACTCTCACCCGTGACACCTTCCAGAAGGGCGTCAATCTCTTCCTGTGACAGGTAGGATTCACTCATGGTGCGTCCCCCGTGGGTTCATTGAACGATGAAACTGGTGAACAGCACTGCGAGCACGGGCAGTGGTGTTTGAACCTTTTTCTTCTTTTTCTTGGCCGGGGTGTCTGGTTCGTCCTCGTCATCCACCTCGTAACCCAACTGTTCTGAAACCAGTCGGGTGATGGCTCGGACCAGTTTTTCCTTCCCCTCCGGGGCCAGGAGCTCGTCGGCCGTGCGTTGCGAAGCGGCCAGCAGAACAGCATTGCGGACGCTGGGCATGTATTGCTTGACCGTGTCTGCCGTTTTCTGTTCGTCCAGTTGAAGGGTGATGCCCAACTGTACAAATCTGCCACCACCGGGGTCAGCCAGATTCACGACCATGTTGTCCAGCGGCAGATAGACCGGCGGGGCTTTGGGGTCTGGCGTTTTGGCTTTGTGCACGACCTTGGGCGCGGCGGCCTCGTCTCCAGCGGCAGCCTCCTCGTCATGACTCTTCTTTTTCATCAGGAAAAAGGCAACACCCCCACCAATGATCACCACGAGCAAAACCGCTGCAACGATGATGATCAGCAGTTTTTTGCTTTTGGGCTTTTCGGCGACGGCCCCTTCTTCGGCAGGTTTGGCTGACATGGTGTGGCCCTGTGAGTCAGATGACAGATGCGCTGATTATTGGCTGACTGCTGTCCTTCAATGATCTGATCAGACGGAAAAAGACAGCCCACTTTGGCTGAAAGTCAATGTTCAGGCGAACAAGTCCAGGCGCCCCTTCGATGGAAGGGGGGTGTGGGGAGCCGTCCGAGGGGGGGGGTCACCGGAGGTGGATGTTTTGCCGATGCTGGAGCCAGGAGGGGGGCGGTGGCCACTGGCGTGGCCGGATCCGGTTTGTGCGCCTGATCCTCCCATGCTGCCCGCGTTTGCTTGGGCTTCAACGGACACCTGGTTCAGTGTCATCCCTTGTGTTTCAAGCATCGGTTTCAATGTGTTCTCGGCCTGGGATTTCAGGGCGTCCAGGGTGGATGTGTCCATTGCTCCGAAGGTCACGTTCACCATGCCATCGTCCATGGTGACGTGGATGTTCACCGGGTTGGCTCCATCGGCATCGACGGTGAGGGTTGCGGTTTGGGTGCCTTGGGTGATCAGGGTATTCACTTGATCGGTGAGCTGGCTCATCACCTCGGAAAATGAAGCCGTGTTCCCAGGTTCTTGCACATCAGTGGCGGCAGACGAAGGCTGCTGGAACTGCGCATCCATGATCTCTTGGCCCGATGGCCGCCCTCCAGGCTGTTGATCAGATGAGCTTTGGTTGGAACTTGCTTCTTGTGTGGAGGGGGTGCCAGTGATGGCCGTGTTTGCTTCTGTGATGGGGGTGGCCGATGGCACATTGCCTGTGCGACCTTGCGACAGCATCTCTGCCGCCACTTGCTGAATGCCCGCCGTGAGCGAGGTGCTGGGTGCCGAGGACTGTGCTGAAGCGCTGTTGCCCAGATGGGGTGTTGCAGTGGCAAGCTTGACGGTACTGACGTGCCCAGACAGGGCCGCGCCTGCGCGCCAGCCCTGCAGTCGAGCCCTGTTGGTTCCGGCGGTGCTTGGCGCTGCCGCGGATGTGTCTGACGGCCGTCCTTCAGCAAGCTGCCCTGCCGTCAAGTCCTTCGAGTTGTTCAGCGACGCCGAAGAGCTGACATCCCCTTGTCCGAGCGTGGGCATGATTCGACCGCTTTCCAATGGGCGAACATTTTCGACGGATGGCATCGCCAGAGTGACATCAGGTGGTGGCGAGTTTGGGGCGCCATTTGAGAGGGGAGTGCTGCCGTTCACTGTTCCTGTGGTGGAGGTGATTTCGGCAGAGGCTTTGTCAAAAAGCAGGCCGTTCTTCGGCGACTGGTTGTTTGCCGACAGGTTTGACCCAGGCGTGGCGTTCGAGAGAGATGACTCTCCAACAGACGCGCTCAGGGAGACTTCTGTTCCTGCTTTCAATGGAAAACCTGGATCGATCGTGTCTGCTTGGTGACCCCAGTGTCGAGTGTGTGTTGTTGGGCGACCTGCATCTGAATCGGCATTGGACAACGTGGCGTTGGCCTGGGGTTGTCCGGACCGCTGCATGAACTCCGCCAATGGGTACGAGGGCGCTGCCCAGGCTGGATCCGCTCCAGATGCGGCTGTCTCGGGTTCGCCTGGTTTCTTTTTGGCGCTTGGGGTGCTTCCCGACAGATCGAAGGTGTCGTTTGGCTGTTCGTCTGCCTGAAGCATCAGTGCTGCAAAGCTGTTGGCCATGCCGGCCTTGAACTGACCTTGCGGCTTGCCTGTTGTGGCGCGAGTGGCGCTGCCCACAGAACCTTGTTGGGTGGCATGTGATGTCACGGGGGTCATGGTTTCACTCCTGTTCGGCCAATCGGCGCTGGTGGGCCAGCATGGACATGGCCATTTCATCCACTTGCTTCTGTTCTCGCTTGCGGGCTGTGGCTTCCTGGGTTTGCAGGGCCCGCTCCACCACTTTTTTCAGGGTTGCCAGCTCCCGTTCGGCTTGCTGAAGATTGCCTTGTGCAGAGGCCACGGTGGCTTGCTTCTGGCGGATCACCTGGTGTTGAAAATCGATGGCTTCCTGCAGCTTTTGTGAGAAGGCCCGCTGGTGTTGAACCAACACGCCACTCACCCCTTGCGCACTCCGTGCCTGCCACTTGTTTTGACCCTCTTCGGTGTAGTCCACCAATTGGGTCAACTGGGCTTTGGCGTGTTCCAGGGCCTGCAGCGCAGCCGCCAACTGGTTCCCGGCGTGATCGCGTCGCCGGGTGGCCAGGTCAACCACCAGTTGCATGCTTTTGAGGTTCACGGCCATGGTGAGCTCCCGTCAATCGAGGACTCAGCCGCGTCCCGGTGCAGGCTCAGCCAGCAGCTGCTGAAGTTGGGACATGCATTGCCCCAAGGGTGCTGCTTCCAGCATGTCCTGAGTGAGGAATTTCTGCATGCCAGGATGGAGCTGGATGGCTCGGTCGGTTTCGGGGTCACTGCCTTGTACATACACCCCAAGTTGTATCAAGTCGCGGGTCTTTTGATAGCGGGAATAGAGGGCTTTGAACCGCCTAGACATTTCCCAATGCTGCGGCCCCACCACGTTGTGCATGACCCGAGACGCTGATTGCTCGACGTCAATGGCCGGGTAGTGCCCCGACTCGGCCAGTGTCCGTGACAGCACGATGTGGCCGTCAAGGATGGCCCGGGCTGCGTCGGCAATGGGGTCTTGCTGGTCGTCCCCCTCGGAGAGCACGGTGTAGAACGCCGTGATGGAGCCCACGCCATTGAGCCCATTGCCACTGCGCTCCACCAAGCCCGGAAGCTTGGCGAAGCACGACGGCGGGTAACCCTTGGTGGCCGGCGGTTCTCCAATGGCCAATGCAATTTCGCGTTGGGCCATGGCATAGCGGGTGAGTGAGTCCATCAGCAGCAGCACATGCTGGCCTCGATCCCGGAAATGCTCGGCCACGGCCGTGGCATAGGTGGCACCTTGCATGCGCACCAGGGGGGGGGCATCGGCAGGGGCGGCCACCACCACAGAGCGCTGCCTGCCCTCTGCACCCAGGATGTCTTCGATGAACTCCTTCACCTCGCGGCCCCGCTCGCCAATGAGACCCACCACGATCACGTCGGCCTGGGTGTAGCGCGCCATCATGCCCAGCAGCACACTCTTGCCCACGCCCGAACCGGCAAACAGGCCCAGCCGCTGACCTCGGCCCACGGTCAACAGGCTGTTGATGCAGCGCACCCCAGTGTCCAGGGTGGTGCGGATGGGCTCGCGCTCCATGGCGTTCAGTGGAACCCGCTCCAAGGCCTCCATGTCGACCCGCGTCAGTTCACCCTGGTTGTCCAGGGGGGTGCCGTGTGCGTCCACCACCCGACCCAGCAAACCGTCGCCAAACGGGAGCCGAAGCACCCCTTTTTCGTGCGGATTGATGGGGCGACCTGGCTGCCCCAGTCTGGGTTTGGGCCGATAGGGGGGGACTGGGGTGATGATGGCGCCAGGTGTCAGTCCATGCACGTCACCTGCTGGCATCAAATAGGCCTTGTTCCCGGAAAATCCCACAATTTCGGCCAAAACGGTGTCGCCTTGTCCTGCGTCGATCAGGCATTGACTTCCCACGGGGGCACGGAGTCCAGAGGCTTCCAGTACCAAGCCTGCCAGGCGTGTGAGTTGGCCGCGCGCCTCCAGGGGGGCGGGCAACTGGGTTCTCGCCTTGGCTTCAGCAAGAAATGTCTGCCAGTGATCTCCCAACTCAGCGGTCTTCATGATCGGGCTCCCAGGGGGTGGACTGCCCCAGATTGGCAATCGTCCGCAGCCAGCGCTTTTCAAGGGTGGCATCAATGCCGCTGCCAGGGGCTTGCATCAGGCAGCCTCCGGGCGTGATGCTGGGATCGGGGACCAGGGTGGGGCGTTCGGCAGGGGGGGCAGCATCCCAGACCGACTCGATGGAGGCCAGGTCATCGGGGTGCAGCCGAATGGACACCGGTTTGGCGTCGCCAGTCAGCTGTCCCAACGCTTCTTGCACCACAGGCACCAGCGACGTGCTGTCGGTCGAGAGTTCCTGGCGCAGCACCTGCCGGGCCAGTTCACAGGCCATCTCCAGCACCGACTGGGCCATGGCTTCGTGGGTGTTGGAGATTTGCTGGTCCAGCGTTGTCAAGAGCGAATCGAATCGCTGCAACCAGTCGGCTTTGGCCTCTGCCAAGGGTGATTCCAGGTTGGCCCGGGTTTCTGCGACGCCCGCGGCATGTCCTTCCGCGTACCCCTGTTCGAGGCCTTGAGCACGCGCGGCCTCAACCATGGCCTCAATCTCCTCCGGCGTGGGTCCTTGAGGTTCGAGGGCCTTCACCTCATCGGGGTGAGGGGTGCCATCCACATTGGCAAAGCGCCATGTGGAGACCGCATCGATTTCCTCGCTGGGGATGAAGCGTGAGTACGCCGACTTAGACGAATGCGTCATCTCCGCCTCCGCCGACCACGATCTGACCTTCGTCGGTCAGACGCCGGACAATCTTGAGGATTTCCTTCTGTTGGGCTTCCACTTCGGACAGACGCACGGGACCGCGGGATTCCAGGTCCTCCCGCATGCTTTCTGCGGCACGCGAAGACATGTTGGAGAGGATTTTTTCGCGCAGCTCCTGAGACGAACCTTTGAGCGAAATGACCAGGGTTTCGGAGGCCACTTCCTTGAGCACCATCTGAATGGACTTGTCGTCGAGCTTGAGCAAGTCTTCGAAGGTGAACATCTTGTCCATGATCTTCTGGGCCAGATCGGGATCGTGCTCGCGGATGGACTCGATGACGCCGGTTTCGACCGCACTGCCCATGAGGTTGATGATTTCGGCTGCCGTCTTGACGCCGCCGAGGGAGGTTTTGCGAATCTTGTCACCACCCGCCAGCACCTTGTAGAGCACTTCGTTGAGGTCTTTCAGTGCCATGGGCTGAATGCCTTCCAGCGTGGCAATGCGCAGCATCACCTCGTTGCGCATGCGCTCGGTGAAGTTCTTCAGAATGCCTGCGGTCTGGTCGAAGTCCAGGTGCACCAGGATGGCTGCCAGAATCTGCGGGTGCTCGTTGCGCAGCAGTTCGGCCACGGACAGCGGGTCCATCCACTTCAGGCTTTCAATGCCGGAGACGTCACCGCCTTGCAAGATCCGGTCGATCAGCAGCGAGGCCTTGTCGTCCCCCAAGGCACGCTTGAGCACCGAGCGAACGTAGTTGTCGGTGTCGGTCACCAGCAGGCTTTGGGACTTGGCCTCGCCGGTGAACTTTTCGATGACCTCTTCCACTTTCTCGTGGGTGATGCCTCGGGTGCGGGCGATGGTCTCGCCCAACTTTTGCACTTCTTTGGGTGACAGGTGTTTGAAGACTTCGGCAGCCTCTTCCTCGCCCAGGGACATCAGGAATATGGCTGCGTTTTGAACGCCATCGTCTTCCACGTTACACCTCTTGTGTCATGTTGTTCAGGCAGGGGCTTCGCCGTTGACCCAGGTCTTGACGATGTTGGCCACGGCCACCGGATTTTCGCGGGCCAGGCGTCGGGCATCTTCCAGTCGCAACTGATGCTCGGACGGCGGCTGTTCGCCGACATTTTCAGGGCCAGCGAGACCCGGCAGCAGTTCGGCCCGTTCTTGGCCACCGCCGCCCACCACAGTTTCGAGTTGCTGCACATTGGCCAGCGCCTTCTCCGGCGGGGCCGGTGGGGCGGTGATGGCCTTCATGCTCGGCCGCACCAATCCTAGCAGGACGACGATGCCCAGAACAACCGCGCCAATGGGCCATGCCAGGGAGCGCGCCAGTTCAATGGTGTCGGGTTGCTTCCAGATGGGGATGTCTGCCACTTCGGATTTCTCGACCGTGAAGGGAGCGTTCATCAGGTTGACGGAGTCGCCGCGATCCTTGTTGAACCCGATGGCTTCGCGGACCAGTGCGGTCATTTGTTCGATCTGCTCCGGTGGCAAGGCTTGGGCCGTTTCTTTG
Organism: Hydrogenophaga soli; assembly: GCF_054777695.1. Taxonomy (NCBI): domain Bacteria; kingdom Pseudomonadati; phylum Pseudomonadota; class Betaproteobacteria; order Burkholderiales; family Comamonadaceae; genus Hydrogenophaga; species Hydrogenophaga soli. The sequence continues at coordinate 126,418 of NZ_BAAHAK010000002.1, forward strand.
CCGGTCTTGGGGTCCATCACCATGCGGTGGTTGATGACCACGGCTGCGGTCAGGCGGCGCACCGAGCCCGTGGCACCCTTGATCACACGCACCGTTTTGTCCACTTCGTAGTTGACCACCGATTCGCGGCGGGTGTTTGAGGCACTGTTGCTGGCGCTGGTTCCGTTGGGGCCGGTCACTCCCGGGGTGACCGCTTGACCGTTGATGGGCGCTGCGGACGCACCGGGTGGAATGTTGCTGGTGGCCCCGGGCACGCCTGCGGCCGTGCCATTGCGGTCGGATGAGTCCTCCACCGATTGCTGGCTGCGGATGGCCATGGGTGCCCCATTTTGGTTGGCTCCGTGCTGTTCGGAGGTTTGTTCCGACTGCGAAAAATCCACATCGGCCGTCACCTGGGCTCGCACGTTGTTGCGTCCGAGCAGCGGCTCCAGGATGTCCACCACACGCTTGGTGTAGCTTTCTTCCAGTTTTTGCACGTATTGAAGTTGTTGTGTGTCCGCGCCCAAGGGCTGACCGTCAGGCGGGTTGGACAGCAGGTTGCCCGCGTCGTCCACCACGCTGACCGACTTGGTGGTCATTTCCGGCACACTGGATGCCACCAAGTGGACGATGCCTGCCACCTGCGCTTTGTCCAGCGTGCGGCCAGGATGCAGGGTGACCAACACCGAGGCCGAGGGTTTTTGCTGTTCGCGATAGAAGCCGTTCTGGTTGGGCAGCGCCAGGTGGATGCGTGCCGACTGCACCGCCCCAATCGACTGAATGGATCGTGTCAGCTCACCTTCCAGCCCCCGCTGAAAGGTCAGTCGCTCCTGGAACTGCGTCATGCCAAAGCGGTTGGCTTCCAGCATTTCAAAACCACCCACCGACCCTTTGGGCAGGCCTTGTTGAGCCAGGCGCAAGCGGGTGTCGTGCACGCGATCAGCGGGCACCATGATGGCGCCGCCACCCTCGGTGTATTTGTAGGGCACGTTCATGGTGGCCAACTGGGCCACGATCGCGCCGCCGTCTTTGTCGTTGAGGTTGGCGAACAGCACCCGCCAATCGGGTTGCCGACCCATGAAGACGGCCCCGATCACGATGGCCAGCAATGCAACGACACCCGCCAAGGCGCGCAGCTTCTGACCATTGCTCATGCGAGCAAACCCCTCAGCCAACGCATTGCGGGGGGGCGCGGGCTGGACATCAATTTCGGCGACAGCGGTGCTCATGATGGAAACGGTGTTTGTGAACATTGCAGGGGCAACACCCCCGAATGCCTGCATTGTCTGCACCACCTCAGGCCACTAAAGCGCGAAAAGCCGGGTTTTTGTGCGCTTCATTGAATTCAAGCTGGAGGGGCATGCGCCGTACGATTCCAGCCCGATCTCCGTTTGGCAGGACCCCCAACATGAACCGCATCCAATCACTGCAAAGCCAGGCGCTGGCACAGTTGGCCGCGCAACGCCTGCTCAACCCCGGCATTGCCTCTGCCGCGCCCAATGCCAAGGTGTTGGCCACCAGTCAGGCCCAGGCTGCGACGGCGGCCGGAAAAACCGAGGCGACGTTCTCCACGGCTTTCAAGAATGCGCTGACGGCTGTCAGCACTGCGCAGAACAAGGCTTCAGAGTTGCAAAACCAAGTGCAGGTAGGCGCTCCTGGGGCCAGCCTGGAAGAAACCATGGTGGCCATGCAGAAGGCGCAAGTTGGCTTTCAGACCGCACTGACGGTGCGTAACCGCATGGTTCAGGCCTATTCCGACATCATGAACATGCAGGTTTAATGAATAAAAAACCTGTCTAGCGCTTTATTTGTATAGGGTTGTTGCTATGAAAAAAGGGGCTTTCGCCCCTTTTTTCATGGTGTCATCAGGCTTCAATGAAGCTGATGGGAGTGTGTGCCACCCAGCATGTGGTCGATGTCGGCCAACCAGGGTTCGGCCAGTTGTCGGATCTCGGCATCGTGCCGGAGGATGCTCAGCATGATCCGTTGTTTCTCGGCGCGGGCTTCGGTGGGCAGGTCTTGTTTGCGGGATTCGGAGCGCAATTGTTCAATCAGCACGGCGCACACGCCTTCCAGGCGAACCACGGCATCCCAATCTTCCATTTGTGCAGCCTCCAGCATTTGGCGGCTGGCACCTTCAATGGCTTTGTAATAGTCGATCAGTCCCAGTTGCTGCGCGGCAGTCGCCACTTGGTTTCGGTCGTCAAGCATGACCCATCTCCTGTGCGTTGGCCGTCGCCGTGTTCATGTTTTTCCAGCCGTCAGACACAACACCCAGGAGTTTGCTCACTTCTTCCAGGGCAGCAACGTCGTTGTGCACATTGGCCTGAGTCAACTGCAAAACGCAGTAGTCGTAAATCTTGTCCAAGTTGGCTGCCAACTCACCACCTTCGGACAGATTGAGGTTGCTCTTGAGGCCTTCTTCAATAATTCGCACGGCCTTGATGATGCTTTCGCACTTGGCTTTGATGTCTCCGCGCTCCAGGGCGTGACGCGCAGCGCCGATGCTGACAATCGCGCCTTCGAACAACATTTCAACCAAGCGGTGAGGATTGGCGACCGAGACGTCAGACTCGACGCTTTGGCGGCGATAGGCGTTGACCGACCGGGTGCTGATGGGGGTGAACACAGTTGAACTCCTTTGTTCTCTGTATTCTTTATCGGCATTTGTCATGTCAAATCAAGCCCGCAATGCAAAAGAAAAAACGGTTTGAGTGCATCTCCCATCCGTGGATGGGTCACGCCTTGTTCCATTTGGTCACTTGTTGGCTCACATAGTTGTTCAGTGCATTCATGTTGGACATTTGGGTGTCCAGTGCGTTGTAGCGGCGGTTGAGGGCCGCAGTGACACGCGCAATTTTGTCATTGACGCGAGCCTGCTCCTTGGTGTTTGAATCCAGTGAGCGTTTGAACGACGCATCCTTGTTGCTGAAAAATCCGTCGGTTGCCAACAGGCCATCGGCAAACTTCTTGAATTTCAGCGCAAACCCATTGGTTGCTGTGTTGTGGTTGTCGGTGGTGAATAGCTTTTTCACTTCGGTGCCGTTGTCCAGCGCTGCCGACAGTTTGGTCTTGTCAACCACCAAATTGCCGCCCAGTTCTGCACTGATGCCCACGTCGGCCAGTCTGGCGTATGCAGAGCCGGTGGAGGACGATTGAAGCATTCCCCGGAGGGCGCTTTGCAGGCTCACGGCGGTACTGTCGCCTTGCAGTAATCCCGCTTGTTTGGTGCCCGCGTCGTACTTGGTCAACTCTTGAAGCATGGCGTTCAAGTCGTTGTAGGCTTTCACAAAACTGTCAACGGCGCCGGTAATGGCCCCGCGGTTGGCGCTCACGGTGATGTCGGCGGCCGTGGTCATCACCTCTTTGGCCGTGAGCGTCACCCCGGACACCACGTTGCTGAACGTGTTGGTGGACGATGTAACGGAAATGCTGCCATTGACGGTGGCTGTGGCGTCTTGCGCGGCCACGGTGGATGCGCTGTTGACCAGGCGCGACAGTCCGGCGGCATCGGTGTGGTTGCCATCGTTGTCGGTCACGCTGACGGTGAATCCATTGGCCACGCCCGTCGTTTTGGAGCGCAGCAAAAGTCGCTCGCCACTGGCGTCGTTCAGCACGGCTGCGGTGACGCCCGCCCCCGAGCCATTGATTTTGCTGGCGATATCGGAAACAGAATCGGTGCCCAACACGGCCACATCCACCGGTGTGGCCGCGCCGGTCATGGTGATGTGCAGCGTTCCCGCGCCCAAGGGTGTTCCCGCAGGCAGGGGGAGGGCGGCGGATGCATAACTTTGGGCTTTGGCCAGTCCGGTCACCTGGAAGGTGAATGCATTGGAGGACGTTCCTCCCACCGCCGACGCGGTGACCGCAGCGGTGTTGGAGGATGTGGCTGACACCGAATTCCAAGTGGTCAGGCTGTTGAGCGTGCCTGTTGCTGTGGACAGCGCGGAAACGAGCGATTTGATTTGTCCAAAAGCCGAAATCTTGGTGTTGATGACCGCTTTGTCGGTTTGCAGTTTTGTCAGTGGTCTCTGCTCAAGGGCCACCAATTGCGACACGATGGACTTGACATCCAGCCCGCTGCCGATGCCTTGTGACGTGATGGTGGCCATAGCAAACTCCTTGGTTGCGTCAACAGGAACGCAATGTGCATTATGGTTGTGGGCCGGGCTGATGGTGCTTCAAATTAGCCCTGAACCCATGCCTGTTTTTCCTCAGAAATGGCAAAAAGCGGCAGCAGGTTAACCTGCTGCCGCTCACTCCTTGTGGACGATGACGTCCAGAGGTGCAGTGTTTACCGCAGCAGGGCCAGCACACCTTGCGGCAGCTGGTTGGCCTGGGCCACCATGGCCGTGCCTGCTTGCTGCAGGATTTGGGCGCGGCTCAGGTTGGCGGTTTCCGAGGCGAAGTCGGCGTCTTGAATCCGGCTGCGGGCTGCAGACATGTTCTCAGCAGACACCTGCAAGTTGGCTACAGTGGTTTCGAAGCGTGACTGCAAAGCGCCCAGCTTGGCGCGTTCACCGCTGATGAACTTCAAGGCCGAATCCACCGTCTTGAGGGCGTCGGTGGCCTTGGTGAAGGTCGTGATGTCCAACTCGGACACCTTCTTCAAGGAAGAGCCGGTGGTGGCGCCTGCGGTGCCCAGGGCGGTGGTGGTGGTGCTCACCACGCTGAAGGACTTTTCAGAGTCCAGCGTCAGGTAGCCGGAAGACACGATGTACGCAGCAGAAGCGGCGGTCGCCCCGGCAATGGCGCGGGACGTGCCGGCGGTGCTGAGCGCACCGTTGGTGTCTGCCGTCATCTTCTGGACGTTGACCGTGCCACCGTTGGCCGTGGTGGCTGCCTTGCCCACCACGATGTTGTTGCCGGAGGTGTTGGTCAGGATGATGCCCGAGTTGGATGAATTCAACTCGGCCGTGATGCCGGTCTTGGACGACTTGTCGTTGATCGCCTGGACGGCGGCCGACAACGCGTCTGCGCCCGTGGTGGCGGTCAGGGAGAAGCTGACCGATTCAGCGGTGGAGTTGTCGGCCAGCAGCTCGATGCTGTACCCGCCCGTTGCAGTGAAGTCCAGCTGCACATTGGTGCGAGCCGAGGCCGTCACGCCGGTGTTGGTGGTTTCCAGGTTGATCTTGTCGGCCGTGGCCTTGGACGTCTCGTCGATGGACACGGAGATGTTCTTGGAGCCCAAGGAGCCTGCCACGGCCAGTGTACCGGCCACCACACCGTTGGTGGTGGGGGCGGCTGCGGCAGCAGCCTGTGCATCGGCGCCCGTGCCTGTGGCCTGGTTGTTGCCATACACGTTGGTGCGCATGTTGGCCGTGGTGGCCACAATGGTCTGGTTGGCGTTGGCACCCACTTGGTACTTGGCGGTGCCGAAGGTGCCGTCCAGAATCTTCTGGCCGTTGAATTCGGTGGACTGGGAGATGCGGTCCAGTTCACCCACCAACTGAGAAACTTCTTGGTTCAGGGCTTGACGGTCACTGGCGCTGTTGGTGGCGTTGGCCGACTGAACCGCCAGTTCGCGAACCCGTTGCAGGATGTCGCCAGCGGCCTTCATGGCGCCTTCAGCCGTTTGAGCCAACGAAATGCCGTCGTTGGCATTGCGAACGGCTTGGTTCAAGCCGCGGATTTGCCCCGTGAAACGCTCGGAAATGGCCAAGCCGGCAGCGTCATCCTTGGCGCTGTTGATGCGCAGGCCGGAAGACAAGCGGGTGATGGATGTGCTGAGCGCATTCTGGCTGACGCCGAGTTGGCGCTGTGCCGTGAGCGAGTTGATGTTGCTGTTGATGGTTGCAGCCATGATGCTTCTCCTGATGAACCAGTAAACACGGCGTTGCCGCCGCCCACGACTTTATGAACCAGTTGCCACATGGGGCGAGGTGCTCGTCCACAGCGGGTGTAAAGAGTCGTTGATGTCTGTATCGGCCGCCGGGGCTGGCAACTTGAGGGGCTTTTGGAGGTTTTGTTTGCGATCTTGGCGGTTGTGGTGGCGGAGAGTTTGGATTTGGCGGGTTTTTGGGGTGTTGATCCGGGGATTGGAAATTTCTGTCCTTTCCACAATTGACCTACCGCTTCCTGAGTCCTTGCCATGCAGTGTCAGGCTGGTTTGAATGCAGTTGGAGGCGCCAACCTTGTAGGAGTTACATCATGGCTGCAACCATCAACACCAATGTCAGTTCACTGACGGCTCAGCGCAACATGGGCATCAGTCAGTCGTCTTTGTCCACGTCCATCCAGCGGCTGTCGTCGGGCTTGCGCATCAACAGCGCCAAGGACGATGCCGCAGGCCTGGCCATCACCGAGCGGTTTTCCGCGCAAATCCGGGGCTTGAACCAAGCCGCCCGCAATGCCAACGACGGCATTTCGTTGGCGCAGGTGACGGAAGGGGCCATGGGGTCGGCCACCAACATCCTCCAGCGCATCCGCGAATTGGCGGTTCAGTCGGCCAACGCCACCAACAGTGCCGGTGACCGTCAAGCCCTGAACCAAGAAGTTTCTCAGTTGGTGGGTGAACTGGATCGCCTTGCTCAATCCACCGAATTCAACGGCCAGAAGATCCTGGACGGCACCTTCGGCACCGCCAAGTACCAAGTGGGTGCCAACGCCAACCAGACCATTGTGGCTTCGACGGCCAACATGCGCACCAACGTGTACGGCAACAACCAGGCCACGGGCACGGGTGCCGATGCACAGGCCGCAGCCGCAGCCGCCCCCACCACCAACGGTGTGGTGGCCGGTACGCTGGCCGTGGCGGGTGCGCTGGGCTCACAAAACATTTCCGTGGCCATTGACGAGACGTCCAAGGCCACGGCCGACAAGATCAATGCGCAAACGGTTGCCACGGGGGTGAAAGCCACGGCTCGCACCAATGTGCAGTTGGACTTCACCGCAACAGGGGGCTACAGCCTGGAGTTGCTGGGTGACAACTCTGCGGCCGAGGCGGTGAGTTTCTCTCTCTCCGCCACGTCGGGTGCAGACGCGCTGTCGGCCGCCGTTCAGGCGATCAACGACAAGTCGTCCAAGACCGGCATCACCGCCGAGATGAATTCGACCAACTCGGGCATCATCCTGACCAACACCTCCGGCAACAACATCGTGGTGGGCAAGGCAGCCACCACGGCCAACGGCGGCACGGTCAACGTCCAGAAGATGACGGCCGACACCAGTGGCACGCTCAGCACCACCGGCACATCCCGCGCCATTGCCGGGGCGACCGCCGCTTCGGCTGCGTACATCGTGTCTTCCGGCTACCTGACGCTGGACTCTGAAAAGTCCTTCAGTGTGGTGAGCACCACCACCACCGCCCTGGGCACCGCAGGCGCCACCACCGGATCGGCCTTGAAGAAGGTGTCGGAGCTGGACATCACGACCTTCACCAAGGCGACCGATGCCCTCAAGACGGTGGACTCGGCTTTGCAGTTCATCAGCGGTGAACGTGCCAAGCTGGGCGCTTTGCAGTCTCGCTTTGAGGCGGCCATCAGCAGCGTGAACATTTCGTCTGAGAACATGTCTGCAGCCCGCAGCCGGATTCAAGACGCTGACTTTGCGATGGAAACGGCCAACCTCAGCCGTGCGCAAATCCTGCAACAAGCGGGCACGGCCATGGTGGCCCAGGCCAACCAGCTGCCGCAAAGTGTGTTGAAGCTGTTGGGCTGAGTTCGATCAGCAGCAAAAACCTGGGACGGGGTGAGGTTGTTGCTTTCCCTGGGAGGCTATGCTCGCAGCTCGTTCTGCGGCGAAGGTTCTCTTCATGAAAAATGCAATGTCATCCTCTGAAGTTCTGTTGAAAAATTTGATGGCCCAACAGAACTGGCCTCAGTTGGTGCAAGCGTGTCGGAAAACCTTGCGCAAAGCGCCGCGAGACCTCTGGGCGCACCGGTTCTTGGGTTTTGCGCTGTTCAAGCTGCACAGGGCTGAAGAATGTGTCAAGGCCTTCGAGGACGCGGCCAAAGCCGTTCCCCTCGACATGGAGCTGGCCCTCAACCATGGCAACACCCTCATGGAGCTGGGGCAGTACCAGCGGGCATTGCCCAAGCTTGAAGCCGTGGTGCAAAAACGGCCTGACCGCTATGTCACCTGGATGGCCTTGTCCAAGTGTCTGTACCAGGTTCAGGAGCCGCGCCGTGGCCTGACCTGTGCGGAACGCATGCTGGCGTTGGCCCAAACCAACGAGGAGCGCGCCACGGCGGTGTCCCACCGGGGTCTGCATCGACGTGAACTGGGCGAGGTGGCCGAGGCCGTGGCCGACTGCAACACCGCCATCGAGTTGTTTCCCCCCGATGTGGCCAGCTATGTCAACAGGCAGCTGTTCATGCTGGCCGACCCGCGATTCACCGCGGTGGACATTCACAAGGCGGCCACCGAGTTCGCGCACCAGTTTGAAGACCCCATCCGCGGCCAATGGCCCACCCACAGTGCAGCAGGGCGCGGGCCGTGGGATCGCCTGAAGGTGGGGTTTCTGTCGCCTGACTTCCGCGTTCACTCGGTGATGTACTTTGTGGAAGGCCTGCTGGCGCAATTGGACCGCCGCCAATTTGAGGTTCATGCCCTGTACCTGCACCCGGTCATCGACGCGGTGACCGAACGGGTGCGCAAACATGTGGATGTGTTCACCCACTTGGGGTTTGAGACGCCCGAGGAAAAGGCCCGTCTGATTCGCGAGGGCCAGTTCGACATCCTCATTGACCTGGCGGGCCACACCGGCGGCAACGGCTTGCTGCTGATGGCGCAAAAGCTGGCGCCGGTGCAGGTGTCCTGGTTGGGCTACCCGGCCACCACCGGGCTGACGGCGGTCGATTACAAGTTCACCGACCAGGTGACCGATCCGCCGGGGGCCGACGCCGAGTATTCGGAGCGTCTGTACCGGATGAACACCCTGTTCTGTTGTTATCGCCCCCACAGCCGCAACCCGTTGTGGCGATACCAACCGGCTTATCTGGTGCAGCCCACGCCAGCCTTGAGTCGGGGCTATGTCACCTTCGGGAGCTGCAACAACTTGGGCAAACTCACCGACGACGTGCTGGCGCTGTGGGGTGAGTTGTTGCACGGCAATGCCAACTACCGCTTGTTGATTGAGGGCAAAAACCTCGACAACCCCGAGTTTGCCGCCGAGTTTGAGCAACGTTGTGGCCGACTGGGCATCCCGTTGGACCGGTTGACGCTGGTGGGCCTGGACAACCGAAACCAGTACCTGACCTACCACGACATCGACATTGCGCTGGACCCCTTCCCCCTCACCGGGGGGACCACCACCTTCGACTTGCTGTGGATGGGGGTGCCCCTGGTGTCCATGGAGGGGCGAGATTTCAAAAGTCGGTTGAGCACCGGGATGTTGCGGTATCTGGGGCAAACAGGGTGGTTGGCTGACACGCCCCAACAGTACCTGGCCATTGCACACCAGCTGGCCGCTGATGTGGACCAGCTCAATGCCATTCGCCAGGGACTTCGGCAGCACGTCGAAGCCTCATGCCTGATGGATGAAGACCGCTTTGTGCAGGAGTTTGGGCTGGGCCTGCGCACGGCGTGGCAGCGCTGGTTGGCTGCACAAGCGGCCCCGGGCGACGAAGCCGCGCAAGCGCAGCACGTCCAGCAATGGCAGGCCAACGTGCCCGATGCCTTGGCCGGGGCACCCGTCAAGGCCGTTGGCATGGGCGATGGCCAACGGGTGGATCGGCCAGACATTTACGCTCAGCTCCAGCACCTGCTGGACGTGGCCAAGCAGGCCGGGACGGGGTCTGTGGATGGAGCCGGGTTCAGGCCCGAGTGGGTGGCCGTGACCCAGTTGGCCGAAACCGTGTTGTGTGCCATTCCTCACGATCCGCTGGCATTGGCGTGTCTGGCGGAGGTTGAGCACGCTCACGGGCACACCGATTTTGCCGTGACCTACTTGCGTTACGCGCAGCAGGCCATGCAAGGCTGAACCGCCGTTGACGGCCCAAGGGGCGGTCAACGGCAGGGGTGAGTCACCGACGTCGCAAGAAACCCTGAGGTGCCACGGTCACCATCAGCTTGTGCTCCATGTCGGCATCAATCTCAAAGGCGGTGTTGGACTTCAGAAAGGTCTGCACCGCGGTTTGGGGGTTGTTGCCCACATCCCAGGGGCGGTCGGCAAAAAAGCCCGGCGGCATGTCTTGCACAAACGTGTCAAACACCACGCAGTAACTGCCTGAGCTGACCAGTGGCGCATAGGCGGCCAACTCCGCCAACACATGGTCGTGGGTGTGCATGGAGTCCAGGCACACCATCACCCGCTCAAAACCTTGGGCCGCTTCTTTCACCTGGGCCACCGTGGCCGGATCGATGGAGGAACCCTGGATCATGTGGATGCGGCTGGCCATGGGGTGCGCTTCAATCGCGGCGCGGTTGTGGGCCCGAATGTCGATGTCCACCCCGATCACCTTGCGCTTGGAGCGGGCGGGGTCCAAGGTGGTTTGCGCTTGAATGGCATCACTCATGTCCAGCAAGGCCAGCAGCGATGCCGACAGCACCAACGAGCCACCGTGGGCGATGCCGGTTTCAATGATCAGGTCGGGGCGAACCCGCCAGACCAGTTCCTGCATGGCCACCATGTCTTGCGGGTATTGGATGATGGGGCGGCCCATCCAGTCGAAGTTGTACACGTACTGGCGCTGCATGGACGCCTGCAACCAATCGCGGGACAGCGCTTGGAATCCTGCATCTTGTCCGTAAGCGGAAATGCGTTGTTGTTGCTCTTGGCGAAATTGTTCAATGGGGTTGCTCATGGGATGTCGTCTGAGAGGGAAATCAGGATTGCTTGATGACCATGCCTTGGCCGGTGGGTAACTCCATCACGAAGTAACCACGGGCTGCGAACCAGGGGTCTTCGGCGAGTTTTTGTGCACGATACGCCAGCCAGCCATAGTCGTCCAACACCAGGACCGCGCCCGGGACCATGCGCTCGAACAGCACATCCAGGGCCCCAATTTCGGCCTCGGCATTGTTCAAATCGAGGTGCATGAAAGCGATTTTTTCCGGGGCCACCTCAGCCAGCACCTCGGGCACTTTGCCTTGGGTGACCACGACGTTGGGTGCGTCCGAGAAGCGTGCTTTGACCGACTCGTACAACTGCTGACCGTGCTCTGGCATGGCATGGTGAGCCATGGCAGGATCGTGGTCGAACAGGTCGTAGAGAAAGTAACGTCGATGGAGTGAGCTGAAGTTCAGGGCATCACATACGATTCGGGCGGTGGTCCCTTTGTAACAGGCGATTTCCACAAAGTCACCTTCCAGCTTCAACCCGTTCCGTGCACCCCACAGGACCACCGACTGCCGCCAAAGGATGCCTTGCTCCACGGTGGAGGTGCTGTGCTTGGCGACCGCTTCCATGAGCGGGCGGTCCTCCAGGAAACTCAGGTTTCGGTGGTACGTGAACAGGTTGTCCCCGGCGTAGATGCCCGCTGGCGGGTTGATTTGGTTGATCGCCTGTTGCATGCCCTGGAGAAACTCGGGCTGATCGGCGGCGCCAAAAAACACCGCGGTCACATGGTTGGGGGCTGTTGGGGTTTGATCGGGCATGGCAGCATCCTGGAGCACAAGCTCACAGTGGGCGTTGAGGCGTTGTCAGCGCCGAAGAGGGGGGGTGTGGGATGAACCGTTCCACCGGCCACGCGGCCTTGAATCCGAATTCACGTTGGATTCGCTGCACATCAATGGGCGCAAAGGCTTGCAACGGGCAATGGTCCGCCGTCTCCCAGGTGGCTCCGGTGGCGTTGCAGATGGCCTCCAGCCATTGGCGGTGAGTGGTTTGCCTGCCGCTGGCCAGGTTGTAGGTGGGGTGCTGTCCGCGGTGGGCAATTTGCGGCAGCAGGTCCACCACGTCGTCAATGTGGACATAGTCTTTGGCCGAGTCCGGGTGGCTGCGCAGCACCACGTGGCCGCGACGGGCATCGGCCAGCAGGCTGTAGACAAAGCTGTCGGGGTTGCCATGTTCGCCCCCCACCACATTGGACAGCCGCACCACCTTGCAGTGCCGTCCTGAGTGCAGGGCCAGGCTTTCGCCCATCAGCTTGGACAGTTTGTACAGGTCGTCGGCGTCCTGGGGTCGCACCACCAGGGCCTGGTCTTCCTGGGTGCCTGCAGCGCCCAGGTAGACCCGCGTGCTCGACAGGTACACCAGTTGGTCGAAATGGGCGTGTTGGAGCAGCTGGCGCAAAAAGCCGACATGGGCATCGACCGTTTCAAACGGGCGGGAGCGGAAGTCGGCGGTCAGGCCCACGCAGAAATACACCACCCCCAGCGGCCTTTCAAACACAGCCGGGTCGTCGCGCTGGGGGACCCAGGGGTCCAGGCCCGAATGGCGCAGGCCCTGGACCAGGTGCTGACCGATGTAGCCTCGCCCACCCAGCACCGTCACAGGTCCCTGCGGGTGGGGGTTGTGGGATGGGTGCGTCACTGTCGCCATCCTTTGAGTTCCAAGGGGTTGCCCGCCTGGATGGAGTAGGCCGCCACCTCGCCCCTGACCAGAGAGCCCGCGCCGATGACGCAGCCCCGGCGCAGCACGGCACCGTCCAGAATGACGCAGTTGGCGCCAATCCACACGTCGTCCTCGATCACGATGCCGCCTTTGCTGGGCCTGAACCCTTGGCTGCGGATGGGCACGTCCCGACGCGAAAACTCGTGGTTGACGGGCGCAAACGTGCAATTGGCCGCCACCGCCACCCCGTGGCCCATGACGATTCCATTGCCGGTGTAAAGCACACAGCCTGAGTTGATGACGCAGTCCTCTCCCACCACCAGGTCGCCAGAGCCGCCCGCGGGTTTGATCTTCACGAAACTGTCGATGACGCTGCGTGCGCCGATGACAATGCGGCTGCCTCGCACCGAGTCTTCAATGTCAGCCCGTTCGGAAATGCGGGCGGTGGGGTGGCAGTCGATCATGTGATGCTCAACTGGGGCACCGCCGTCACAAACCGCCCACCCCATTCCCGCACGGGGGCGAGCTGGGCCATCACCTCGTCTTGGAGGTTCCAGGGCAGGATGAGGACGAAGTCGGGCTTTTGGGTCAGCAGGTGCTCGGGCGACAGGATGGGGATGCGGCTGCCCGGCAGGTACTGCCCTTGTTTGGCGGGGTTTTTGTCCACCACGTAGGGCAGCAGGTCGGGGCGCACGCCGGCAAAGTTGAGCAAGGTGTTGCCTTTGGCCGCGGCACCATACCCCGCCACGGTTTGCCCTTTTTCAGCGCAAGACAGCAAAAATGAGATCAGCTCACGCTTGATTTGTATGACCTGCTGCTGCAAATGGGCATAAAAATGGGTTTGGGTGACGCCTGCGGTGTGTTCTTCGTCCAGCAGCGCTTGCACGTGCGGGCTGGCGGCGTGAAGGCCGGTGTCGGCGCGTTGGGCCAGCACCCGCAGGCTGCCACCGTGGGTGCGCAGCGGCTCCACGTCGAACACCGTCAGGCCATTGGCGGCAAACAGGGTTTGAACCGCGGTGAGCGACAGGTAGGAGTAGTGCTCGTGGTAGACGGTGTCGAACTGGCGGTGGCGCACCAGCTGCAGCAGGTGGGGGAACTCGAAAGAGGCCACGCCTTGCGGCTTGAGCAGGCGGGCAAAGCCCCCCACAAAGTCGTTGATGTCGGGCACGTGGGCCAGCACGTTGTTGGCCACCATCAGGTCGGCTTGCCGTCCTTGAGCGGTCAGCTCGTCGGCCAGGGCCACGCCAAAAAACCGTTCCACCACCTCGATGCCCTTGGCGCGGGCGGCGGCTGCGGTGCTGGCCGTGGGCTCGATGCCGTAACACGCCATGCCTGCGGCCTTGACGTATTGCAGCAGGTAGCCGTCGTTGGAGGCCACTTCCACCACGCAGTGGGCGGGGGTCAGGCCAAAGCGCTGGGTCAGGGTCTGGACGGTGGCCTGGGCGTGGGCCAGCCAGGTGCTGGAGTAGGAGCTGAAGTAAGCATAGTCGGCGTCGAACAACTCGTCGGCACGGGCGAAGTCTTGGGTTTGCACCAGCCAGCAATGGGTGCACACCAGCAGGCGCAGCGGGTACCAGCGCTCGGGGGCCATCAGGCGTGCCGGGCTGAGGTAGGCGTTGGAGGCGGGGGCGCTGCCCAGGTCCAGGAACTCCAGGCTCAGGTCAGATTGGCAGTGGCGGCATTTCATGGCGTGGGGGCGGTGTCGGTCAACAGGGGGTGGGACTGGTCGCGTGCGGACAGTTCCACCACAGGCAAGGGCCAGGGAATGGCCAGGCGAGGGTCTTGCGGGTGCAGGCCCGCTTCGGCCTCGGGGGCGTGGGGGTGGGAGTGGCAGTAGACCAGTTCGGCGTCGTCGCTCAGGGCCTGAAACCCGTGGGCAAAGCCCGGGGGGATGAGCAGGGCGCGGCCATTGGCGGCGGACAAGCGGGCGGCGTGCCAGTGCAGGTGGGTGGGGGACTCGGGGCGCACGTCCACGGCCACGTCCCACACCTCGCCACGGATGCAGGTGACCAGCTTCATTTCGGCATGGGGTGGGCGTTGCCAGTGCATGCCGCGCACGGTGCCCATGCGGGCGGTGTGCGTGTGGTTGATTTGGGCTATGGGGGTGTGCCAGCCCGCGTCGGCCAGTTCATGGGCACAAAACAGCCGTGCAAAGAAGCCGCGGCTGTCGCCCAGCGGGTGGCGTTGGACCTCGAACAGTCCCGCCAGCGGGGTGGGGTGCAGGCTCAGGCGGCGCATGGTGCGGTGGCGGAGGCCTCGTAGGCGTCAATGTCTTGCAGGCACAGCTGGCGGGCATCGGCCCCGTTGTGGTGGGCCCGGTACCACTGCACGGTGCGGGTGAGGGCCTGGGCCAGCGGCCAGCGGGGCTGCACGTTCAGCAGCGCGCGGGTGTGTGCGGTCTCCAGCGCGAGGGTGGGTGCCTCGTGGGGGTTGTGCTCATTGTTTTCGTAGCTGACCACGCTTTCAGGATAAGCGCTGGAAAGGCTTTTGATGATGAATTCCACCGTGGCCGCTTCGTGGCTGTGGGGGCCAAAGTTGTGGGCCGCGGCGTGTTGGGGCTGGGTCCACAGGTGTTGGGCCAGCACCAGGTAGCCCGCCAGCGGCTCCAGCACATGCTGCCAGGGGCGCGTGGCATGCGGGTTGCGGATGTGCACGGGGTGCCCGGCTTGCCAGGCGCGGATGGCGTCGGGGATCAGCCGGTCCGCCGCCCAGTCGCCACCGCCGATGACGTTGCCGGCCCGGGCGCTGGCCACGGCCACGCCCTGGGCGGCCAGCCAGGCGTCGCGGTAGCTGGCAATCACCAGTTCACTGGCGGCCTTGCTGGCGCTGTAGGGGTCGTGACCGCCCAAGGGGTCGTCTTCGCGGAAGGGGTAGGGCTGGGCGAGGTTGCGGTACACCTTGTCGGTGGTCACCATCACCGCCACCTTCACGGTGTTCAGCCCCCGCAGGGCGTCCAGCACATGGGCGGTGCCCATGACGTTGGTGGCGTAGGTGGCCAGCGGGTCGGCGTAACTGGCGCGCACCAGGGGTTGCGCGGCGAGGTGAAACACCAACTCGGGGGCCATGGCCCGCACCCGTTGAGCCACTTGGGCGGCATCGCGGATGTCCACCAGGTGGTGGTCCACATCGGCTTGCACGCGGGCGGCTTCAAACAGGTTGGGCTGGGTGGGCGGTGTCAGGGCCAGTCCATGGACCTCAGCACCCAGGCGTTGCAGCCACAGCACCAGCCACGAGCCCTTGAAGCCCGTGTGCCCGGTGACCAACACGCGCTTGCCGCGCCAGAACTCGGTGTTGGGCAGGGACATCACCAGACCTTCCACGGGGCTTTGCCTGAGTTCCACAGGTCTTCCAACAGGTTTTTCTCCCGGAGGGTGTCCATGGGTTGCCAAAAGCCGGTGTGTTCATAGGCCATCAGTTCCCCTTGGGCGGCCAGTTGGCCCAGGGGTGTGCTTTCCCAGGGGGTTTGGTCTCCGTCGATCAGGCTCAGGCAGCGGGGGGACAGCACAAAGTAGCCACCGTTGATCAGGCCACCGTCACCCGGGGGTTTTTCGGTGAAGCCTTGCACCGCTTGACCGGACATGGACAGCGCGCCATAACGTCCCGGGGGCTGCACGGCGGTGACCGTGGCCATCTTGCCGTGTTGGCGATGGAAGTCGATCAGCTTGCCGATGTGGACGTCGGATACCCCGTCGCCGTAGGTGAAGCAGAAGGCGTCTTCATCCTGCAGATAGCTGGCCACGCGTTTGAGTCGTCCGCCGGTGAGGGTGTCTTCGCCCGTGTCCACCAGGGTCACACGCCAGGGCTCGGCGTGGCGCTGGTGCACTTCCATGCGGTTGGTGGCCATGTCGAAGGTGACGTCGGACATGTGCAGGAAGTAGTTGGCAAAGTACTCCTTGATGACGTAACCCTTGTAGCCACAGCAGATGATGAAGTCATTCACGCCGTGGGCCGAATAGGTTTTGAGGATGTGCCACAACACGGGGCGCCCACCAATCTCCACCATGGGCTTGGGGCGTGTGTGGGTTTCTTCCGAGATGCGGGTGCCCAGGCCCCCTGCCAAAATCACTGCTTTCATGGTCCAACCCTCAATGCATTGGTTGCGTCCAGTGTGACTTTACTGCTTCCCATCCAGGGGCTTTTGGGGTCGGGCCCCATGTGCGTGTCAGGTTTTCACTGACAAGGGATGTCGGGGGAGCTGACAGCACGAACAGCCAAACGCTGATTCAAGAAAAGTAGGTGGGTTTTCACAATCCACTTCAACGAATCACCGCTTTGTCCGGCGTGTTAGCCAAGGCCCAGCGACCAACCCCTGAAGGAGTGAGCACCATGAACAACGAACAGATGCTGGCCGAGATCCGCGAAGCCAACCTGACCTACCTCATGCTGGCTCAAAGCCTCATCCGTCAGGACAAGGCCGAGGCCCAGTTCCGCCTGGGTCTGACCGAAGAGGCCGCCGAGCTGCTGGGTTCGCTGTCTCCCGCCCAGATCATGAAGGTCGCTTCGGGCAACATGCTGCTGTGCCGCTTCCGCGTCGAGGACGATCTGGTGTGGGACCTGCTGACCAACCACAAGCCCGGCAAGGTGGCCAATGAAGCCACCTCCCGTCTGCATGCCAGCATTCTGATGGCTGGCCGCGTGACCGAAACGATGTAAAGCAGGAGAAAACCATGGCTGTTGTCAAAAGCATCGTCAACGAGTCGCGCGACATCGAGCGCGCCATTGCCCTCATCCACCTGGGTGCACGCCTGCAGGTGCTGGAGAGCGAAACCAGCCTGTCGTACGAGCGGTTGCTGCGTCTGTACAAGGAAGTGGCTGGCAAGTCGCCGTCCAAGGGTCAACTGCCGTTCTCGACCGACTGGTTCCTGACCTGGCAACCCAACATCCACGCCAGCCTGTTTGCCAACATCCACGAGTACCTGTCCAAGGCAGCGGAGCTGGACGACATCGACGTGGTCATCAAGGCCTACCGGCTCTACACCGAGCAGATGACGGCCTGCGGGATCGAGCCGCTGCTGACGTTCACGCGGGCATGGCGCCTGGTGAAGTTCATGGACAACCACATGCTGGGCATGACCCAATGCAGCTGCTGCGGGGGCAAGTTCGTGACCGAGCCTTACGAGATCAGCCGCAACTTCGTGTGCGGGCTGTGCGAGCCCCCGGCACGGGCGGGCAAGGGCAGCGCTGCGGGCAGCCTCAAGTTGCAGTGAGGGCGGCTCGTTACGGGCTGAAAGCGCCGAAATGCCCTGGGGCGGCATGCTTTATTGCGAGCTCAGGGGTGTACCCCTATCCCTTATCATGCGCTGAACCTCCTGGCATGTTGCCCAAACGGGGAGGTGGCTCTCCTGAACGGAACTGAACCATGTTTGTATTCGTGGGCTGGGGCGTGGTCATTGCCTGCGTCTTCGGCGTTTTCATTGCTCACGGCGGCAACATCAAGGTGGTGCTGACGGCGCTGCCGTTTGAGCTGATCACCATTGGCGGTGCCACGCTGGGGGCGTTCTTGGCCGCCAACAAGATGACCGTGGTCAAGGCCACGCTGGCAGGCTTGGGCAAGTGCTTCAAAGGCAGCAAGTACACCAAAGATCGGTACATGGAGCTGCTCGCGCTGATGTACGACATCCTCCAAAAGGCCCGCAAAGAAGGCTTGATGGCCATTGAAAAGGATGTGGAAGACCCGCATTCGTCTCCGCTGTTCCAGAAGTACCCCAATGTCGGCACCGATCACCATGTGACCGAGTTCATCACCGACTACCTGCGGCTGATGGTGTCCGGCAACCTGAACGCCCACGAAATCGAGTCCATCATGGACACCGAGATCGAAACCCACCACCACGAGGCCCATGCGGCGGTGCAGTCCATTGCCCGCGTTGCGGGGGGCTTGCCCGCATTCGGTATCGTGGCCGCGGTGTTGGGGGTGGTGAACACCATGGGCTCGGTGGGGCAGCCGCCCGCGGTGCTGGGCGGGATGATCGGTTCCGCCCTGGTGGGAACCTTTCTGGGTATTTTGCTGGCGTATGCGTTTGCAGAGCCCTTGGGCTTCTTGCTGGAGCAAAAGGAAGACGAGGCAGCCAAAGAGTTGCAATGCATCAAAACCACCTTGCTGGCCAGCATGCAGGGTTACGCGCCCATGACCGCGATCGAGTTTGGTCGCAAAGTGCTGTATTCCACCGATCGCCCCACCTTTACAGAGCTGGAAGCTCATGTGAAGAAAAAGTGAGCGGTACATCCAGTTTGAACAAGCGGTAGAGCCCATTTTCATTCATCATGGCAGGTGACGCCAAGCGGCTGCAGCCGATCATCATCAAGCGCATCAAGAAGGGCGGCCATGCCGCTCACGGGGGTGCGTGGAAGATCGCGTACGCCGACTTCGTGACGGCCATGATGGCCTTCTTCCTGTTGATGTGGCTGCTGGGCTCCACCACAGAGGGTGACAAGAAGGGCATTGCCGACTACTTTGCCAGCCCTTTGAAGGTGGCGCTGATGGGCGGGCCGGGCTCGGGTGGCTCCAACAGCATTCTGGTGGGCGGGGGGCGGGACCTCAGTGCGTCCGATGGGCAGGTGGACGGTGGGGATGCCCAACGCACCGAAAAGCTCCGGGGGGCCCAGACGGCCCAGAACGCGTTTCGAAAGGAAGAGTCGGAGCGGCTGGAGAAACTGCGCGACAAGATCGTCAACGTCATCGTCAACAACCCCAAACTGCTGGAGTTTGCCGATCAAATCCGCATCGAGTCGTCACCCGATGGCTTGCACATCCAGATCGTGGATGCCCAGAACCGCCCCATGTTTGACAGCGGTGGCGCGGTGGTCAAGCCCTACATGCGCGAACTCATCCGTGCCGTGGGTACCGTGCTGGCCGATGTGGAAAACCGCATTTCACTGGCCGGGCACACCGACTCGGCCCCGTTTGGCGGCGGGCTTGGGGGGTACAGCAACTGGGAGTTGTCGGCTGAACGAGCCAATGCCGTGCGGCGCGAGCTCTACAGCGTGGGCGTTCCCAACGAAAAAATCGTGCGGGTGGAGGGGTTGGCCTACAGCCAGCCGCTGGAACCCGACAAGCCCGAGGCAGCGATCAACCGACGCATCAGCATTGTGGTGATGACCAAGGAGGCCGAGGAACGCGCCATGCGCACCTATCGAGCCGGAAGTTTCGACCCTGGCGTGTCGTCCGGGCAAAATGTGCCCGCAGCAACGCCTTGAGCCCGGTGAATCCGCGGTATAAACAACACAGGCGCTTTGCGCAGCCCTTTAGCAGACGGAATTTCCCATGGCGAACGACCTTCGTTTTTTGATTGTTGATGACTTTTCCACCATGCGCCGCATCGTGAGGGGGTTGCTCAAGGAAATCGGCTATCAGGATGCCGATGAAGCCGAAGACGGTGCCGTGGCGCTGAACAAGCTGCGCAATGGTCGCTTCGATTTCGTGGTGAGCGACATCAACATGCCCAACATGAACGGGTTCCAGTTGCTCAAGGAAATCAAGACCGATGACAAGCTCAAGCACATTCCGGTGCTGATGGTCACCGCCGAAGCCCGCAAGGAAGACATTGTGTTGGCGGCCCAGAGTGGTGCCGCTGGTTACATCGTGAAGCCTTTCACCAAGGCCACCCTGGAAGAGAAGCTGGTCAACATCATCAAAAAGCTGGGTCTGTGACCCTCGGAGCACACCATGGAGCCACAGGACGTGACAGCCGGGGGTGGGCAAACCGAGGACCGCTCTTCGGAGATGTTCAATCGGTTGGGGCACATCACCCGCCAACTGCATGACGCTCTCCAAGAGTTGGGCTTTGCCGACAAGCTCAAAGACACGGTCGGAGAGCTCCCCGACGCCAAAAGCCGCCTCAATTACATTGCCAAATTGACGGGCGAGGCGGCGGAAAAGGTCCTCAACAGCGTGGATGCGGCCAAGGCCAAGCAAGACGAAATTGTTCAAGTCAGCCGCTTGCTGGAATCGCTGTTTCCGGCCAAGCCTGCTTTGGCCGATCAACTGCGCAAGCTGCGTGAGGCCGGTGAGCAAACCGACCAGCACCTGACCGACATCATGATGGCGCAGGACTTTCATGATCTGACCGGCCAGGTGATCGCCCGCGTGGTCAAGTTGGCGGCCAACATCGAAGACCAGCTTTTGCAGTTGTTGGTGGATGTGGCGCCTCCAGCCCCCACCGCCGCCCGCAAGCCTGACCACGATGATTTGGCGGGGCCTGTGGTCAACCCTGAATCGCGCACAGATGTGGCCACCAACCAGCAGGATGTGGACGACCTGCTGGCGAGCCTGGGTTTCTGACCCTGCTCAACGCTTGTCAAACAGCCGGGTGAACCCGGCTTTTTTTGCGCTTTAGAAACCTGACCCGGGTCAGACAATGCAAGCACCCACTCTGCATTGCCTTCCATGGACTCCAGTCAGGACAAAGACCTACCCGCCACCGACAGACGCCTTCAACAGGCGCGGGACGAGGGCCAGGTTGCGCGCTCCAAGGAGCTGTCCAACCTGGCGGTGTTGGGCGGGGGGTTCAGCTTGTTGGTGGCCCTGTTCTCCATGGGCACGGCTCGCATGCTGGACGGCTTGCGCAACCTGCTGCGCTTTGATCACGCCTCGTTGCTGCGATCTGACCTGATGAGCAGCCACCTCACCCAGGGGGTGTTGGGGGCGTTGCTGGTCTACTTGCCCTTGGGGTTGGCTGTGCTGGTCCTCGCGGTGGGGGCCACCGTGGCTGCCGGTGGATGGACGCTGAGCCTCAAGCCGCTCATGCCCGATCTTTCCAAGATCAGCCCCCTTTCGGGTTTTGGGCGCATTTTTTCCAAGCAGCAGCTGTTCGAGGTGGCCAAGCTGGCCGCTTTGACCGCGGTGGTCAGCTCAATTGGCTGGATGTACCTGTCTTCTCACTTCGTGGACTTTGCCAGCCTCATGCTGCGCCCCTTGGATGCAGGGTTGATCCAGATGGGGCACTGGCTGGCCATGGGCGTGGCCACGTTGTTGAGTGTGGTGCTGGTCACAGCCCTGGTGGATGTGCCCATGGTGTTGTTCCTGCACAAACAACGCCTGCGCATGTCGCACCAGGAAGTGAAGCAGGAGCACAAGGAAACCGAAGGCAGTCCGCAACTCAAGGGGCGCATGCGGGCCTTGCAACGGGAAATTGCCAACCGCAACAGCATTGCCCAGGTTCCCCAGGCTGACTTGGTGGTGATGAACCCCACCCACTATGCCGTGGCCATCCAGTACGACGACGCCACCATGGCCGCACCGAGGGTGATCGCCAAAGGTGCAGACCTGCTGGCCCTCAAGATCCGCGACGTGGCCAAGGACTGCAAGGTTCCTGTGCTGCAGTCTCCCAAGTTGGCCCGGGCGTTGTATGCCCATGCCGACCTCAACACCGAGATTCCGCAGGCGCTGTACACCGCCGTGGCCCAGGTGTTGGCCTACGTGTACCAGATCAAAGCCGCCATGCAAGGTCAAGGTCGCATGCCATCGGTCCAACCCGATCCGCATGTGCCACCCGAGCTCGACCCGCACAACCAACGTGACCGCAAAGCCGCGGCACCGGAGGAACGCACATGAACCCCCAAATCCTCGCCGCGCAGCAATGGCTGCGAGCAGGCTCGGGCCATTTGTCCGGCCTGGCCGCCCCCATCCTGGTGATGGCCGTGTTGGCGCTGATGGTGCTGCCCATGCCCTCGTGGATGCTGGACGGCTTCTTTTCGCTCAACATTGCCCTGTCGGTGGTGGTGATGATGGTGGCTGCCTACATGCGCCGTCCGCTGGATTTCGCAGTGTTCCCCACCGTGCTGCTGTTGACCACGCTGCTGCGCTTGTCGCTCAACGTGGCGTCCACCCGTGTGGTGCTGATGGAAGGGCACACCGGCCCGGGGGCTGCCGGTGCGGTGATCGAAGCCTTTGGCCACTTCCTGATCGGGGGCAACTTTGCCGTGGGCCTGATCGTGTTTGCCATTTTGGTGGTCATCAACTTCATCGTGGTGACCAAGGGCTCGGAGCGCATTGCCGAAGTGTCCGCTCGCTTCACCCTGGACGCCATGCCCGGCAAGCAAATGGCCATCGATGCCGACCTGAACGCCGGTCTGATTGACGAAAAGGAAGCCAAGCGCCGCCGCAGCGAAGTGGGCGACGAGGCGGGCTTCTTCGGTGCCATGGACGGTGCTGCCAAGTTTGTGCGGGGCGACGCCATCGCCGGCATCCTGATCCTGTTCATCAACATCATCGGTGGCTTTGCCATTGGCATGTTGCAGCACAACCTGACGGCGGGTGACGCCGCCAACAGCTACATCCTGCTGGCCGTGGGTGACGCGCTGGTGGCACAGATTCCCGGGTTGCTGATCTCTGTGGCCGCTGCCATGGTGGTGTCTCGGGTGGGCAAGGACGACGACCTGGGTCGCCAGATTGCCGAGCAGGTGTTCGACTCGCCCCGCGTGATGGGCATCACCGCGGGTGTGATGGGCATGCTGGGCATCATTCCCGGCATGCCGCACCTGGTGTTCTTGATGTTTGCGGTGACGCTGGGCAGTTGGGCCTGGTGGCTGGCCCGCGAAAAAGCCAAGCCGGCACCGGAGCCTGCCCCGGCCCCCGCCGCCCCGGCCAACGACGGCGAAGCCACCTGGGACGACATGCAGCCCGTGGACCTGCTGGGTCTGGAGCTGGGTTACCGCCTGATTGCGCTGGTGGACAAGACCCGCCAGGGTGACCTGCTGTCCCGCATCAAAGGGGTGCGCAAGAAGTTTGCGCAGGAAGTGGGTTTCCTGCCCCCCGCCGTGCATGTGCGTGACAACCTGGAACTGCGTCCCAGCGCCTACCGCATCACCCTGCGTGGCGTGGTGGTGGGCGATGGTGAGGTGTTCCCTGGCATGTTCCTGGCCATCAACCCGGGTGGCATCACCACGCCCTTGATTGGCACCCCCACCACCGACCCCGCTTTTGGCCTGCCTGCGCACTGGATCGACGAACGTCAGAAGGAGAGCGCACAAATGGCCGGTTTTACGGTGGTTGATTCAGAGACTGTACTGGCCACTCATTTGTCACACTTGATGCAAGTCCAGGCAGCCAAGTTGCTCAGCCGCACGGAGACCCAGGAACTGGTGGATCACGTGGCCAAGCTGGCGCCCAAATTGATTGAAGAGGTCGTACCCAAAATGGTGTCCATTGCCACGTTCCAGAAAGTGCTCCAGCTGCTGCTGGACGAGTCTGTGAACATCCGTGACATGCGCACCATCATCGAGACGCTGGCCGAGCATGCCGCTGCGGGTGTTTCTGATGCGGCCGAACTGGCCCGCCGTGTGCGTGTTTCTCTGGCACCGGCCATCGTTCAGCAGATCTACGGCCCCGCCAAGGAACTGGAAGTCATTGCCATCGACCCCAACCTGGAGCGCTTGCTGGTGCAGGCCCTGGGCGGCAATGGCGGTGCGGCGCTGGACCCTGGCGTGGCCGACATGCTCTCCCAATCTGCCGCTCAGGTCGCCAACAAGCAGGAAGAAAGTGGCGTGCCCGCCTGCCTGCTGGTGCCTGATGCCATCCGTTCTGCCATGGCGCGCCTCATGCGCCGTGCCGCTCCGCGCCTGCAAGTGCTGGCGCACAGCGAAATCCCAGACACCCATCTCATCCGCATCGGACCGATCCTCGGAGGTAACGCATCATGAACATCCAGCGTTTTCTCGCACCCACTTCGCGTGAAGCCATGGCCAAGGCCCGTGCCGCCTTTGGTGACAGCGCCGTGATCCTGTCCAGCCGCGCCACCGCCAACGGCTTTGAGGTGGTGGCCACCACCGAGGAGAACCTGTCCAGTCTGCCGGTCGGCGCATCCACTTCCGTGGCGGCCCAACCCGTGGAACAGGCCCGCCCCCAGCCCTCGTTTGCCGAGCGCGCCCGTCTGTCCGGACCCTCTGCGGCCGTGACGTCGCCCAAGGCCCTGGAACGCAGCACCAGTGTCGAGCGCGACACCGAGACCATGGCCATGAGCACCCTGTCATTCCAGGACTATGTGCGCGAGCGCATGCTCAAGCGTCGCAAGGAAGAACTGGAAGGTCGTGCCACGGCGGCTGTTCCCGCCCCTGTGGCGCAAGCGCCGCGCCGCGCCGTGCCCGAGCGGATGGTTGCTGCGGAGCCCATGGTGTCGGCTCCCCGTGCAGCGGCTCCAGCACCCATCATGACCCGCGAAATGGCGCAGGAGCCTGGCATGGAGTCACCACGCCCCGTCGCTCGTGCTGCCGCTGCGGCGGACTGGAGCGCTGCCATGGTGATGCCTCCTGCCGATGTGCCGCTGACGGCTGCGCCCCAGGGGGGCAACATCGCCAACGAGCTGTCCGCACTCAAGGACATGATTGAAGACCGCTTCAACATGCTGGCTTGGCTGGGCACGTCGCGCAACAACCCCTTGCAGTCCAACCTCATGCTCAAGCTCATTCGTGCGGGCTACAGCCCCGCCCTGGTGCGCAGTGTGCTGGAGCGCATGCCCACCGAGGCCGGTCCTGCCGAGGCCGTTCGCTGGGTCATGGACGTGTTGGCCCGCAACCTCAAAACCGCTGATAGCGCCACCAGCATCTGTGACGAAGGCGGCGTGGTCGCCCTGATCGGTGCCACCGGGGTGGGCAAGACCACCACCGCCGCCAAGCTGGCCGCCCAGTGCGTCAAGCAGTACGGTGCCAACAGCGTGGGCCTGATCACCCTGGACACCTACCGTGTGGCCGGCTACGAGCAACTGCGCGCTTACGGTCGCATGATGGGTGTGGTGGCCCATCTGGCCCATGACCGTGCCGCCCTGAAGGATTTGTTGACCCTGCTGGCGGGCAAGCGCATGGTGGTCATTGACACCGCTGGCCTGGGACAAAAGGACCCCCGCATCCAGGACATGCTGGAGGTGCTGGACCTGCCCGGCATCAAGAAAATGCTGGTGCTCAACGCCAGCAGCCATGGCGACACCATGGACGACGTGCTGGCGGCCTTCAAGGCCAAGGAGTTGCACGGCGTGGTGCTGTCCAAAGTGGACGAGGCCGTCAAACTGGGTCCTGCGGTCGATGCCCTCATTCGCCACCAGGTGATGTTGCGTGGCGTGGCCAACGGCCAGCGCGTGCCTGAGGACTGGCAAGGCCCGGTGGCGCACCAACTGGTGCGCACGTCCATGGGCACCGAGGGCAAGTCGGCCTTCGATCCCGCGCCGTCGGAAGTGGGCTTCTTCTTTGCCCAGCCTTCTCCAAAGCAAATGAACCTGGGAGCGCTCCGTGTTTGATCCGATGTTCGACCAGGCGGCCGGTTTGCGTTCGGTGGCTGCCGCCCATTGTGTGCGCGTGCTGCCCGTGGTGCTGGGCCGCGACAGTGACGTGGCGTTCGACATGGTCTGGACCCTGGGGGCCGGGCTGTCGGTTCTGGGGCACTCGGTGGTGGCCTTGGATGCGACCAGCCGCGAGCAATCCGGGCGCCCTGGTTTGGCCCAGTTCCTCAAGACCGGGCCTGAACCGGCCTCTCCGAACGAGGCCCAATGGCGGGTGTGGCCCAGCCAGAGCGGCATGCAGACCTTGCTGCACGTGGCGGCCACGCAAGGGCCTGGCGCGGCTTTGGCCCGTCTGGCGGCGTGCTTCAGTCCCGACACCGTCGTGCTGCTGCTGGCCCCCAAGGAGTGGGTCAGCGTGCTGATGGAAGGGGCGGCCGTGCGGCCCCTGGTGCCGTTCACGTTCCAACCCACGGGTGTGGTGGATGCATACAGCGCCCTCAAGGTGCTGCACCAAGCGGGCGATTTGAAGCCGGTCCTGGTGCCCATGCGCAGCGAGGTGCCGGACCCCGTGGCCGAACAAGCCCTGGGGGTTTTGTTGGACACGGCCAAACGGCACCTGGGGTGGGTGCCCGAAAACAGTCCGCTGCCTGAGCAGGGCCCCAGTGTGACGCGTGACATCATCACCCAATGGATGCTTAGAATGCTGGAGAGCGCTCTCCTGCTGGAGGAACCTGGCACGCCCGGATCGGGCTGGTCCCCTTCCACACCCAGGGAGGCGCTGGTTCCACAGCTTTGGAGTTGCTGATGTACACCGCTAAAGGCACTCTCAACCGCGACGCCCAGATCCGGCAGTACAGCCCGCTGGTCAAGCGTCTGGCGCATCACATGATTGCCAAGTTGCCGGCCAGCGTGGAAGTGGACGACCTCATCCAGGTGGGCATGATCGGACTGACCGAGGCTTTGGCCCGTTATGAACCCTCGCAAGGGGTGCAGTTCGAGACCTTTGCCAGCCAACGCATCCGCGGGGCCATGATCGACGAGCTGCGTGGCGGCGACTGGATGTCGCGTGGCTCCCGCAAAAGCCAAAAAGAGATTGAACACGCGGTGCATCGGCTGGAGCATCGCTTGCACCGGGCCCCCATGGAATCTGAAATCGCCGCCGAACTGGACATGTCGCTGGCTGACTACCAGGAACTGTTGGCCCGCGTGCGCGGCACCCAACTGGTCTATCTGGAAGATTTTTCCGGCGGTGATGACGGGGGGGACGACTACCTGGACCGCCACGTAGCCCAGGAAGACGAGGACCCTGAACACATCCTGGGTGATGTCCGCATGCGGGCGGCGTTGGTGGAAGCCATCAAGAACCTGCCTGAGCGCGAGCAGTACATCATGAGCATGTACTACGAGCACGACATGAACCTGAAGGAAATCGCGGCGGTGCTGGGCGTGACCGAGTCACGCGTGTGCCAGTTGCACAGCCAGTCCATTGCCCGCTTGCGGGCACGCCTGCGGGACCACTGACCCCCCCCTGCACGGGCGGCCCTAAGGTGCCGGTGGATCGCCCAGCAGGTGTTCCACCACTTCGGCAAACCCCTGCCCTCGTTCGCCCTGGGTGACATGCCGTGGGCGGTGCACCAGGTCGTTCCAAAACCGCCGGATGTTGGCCACCCCCACCGAATGGGGCATTTGCTCGAACATCACCTGGTCGTTGGTCGAGTCCCCCACATACACCCAGCGGTCCCGCTCGCGGGCCAAATCCTGGCCCAGCACCTCTCGCACCGCCCAGCAGGCCCCGGTCCATTTGTTGTGGTGGCCCAGCCACCCATTGATGTGGATGGAGCTGACCGTGGCCGTCAGCCCATGCGCTTGCATCAGAGCCACCACCTGGGCCACGCGGTCGGGTGGCAGGTGGGTGTGTTCGCTGTGGTCGATGGCGATGTCGGTTTCCCGTCCAGCGCTGTCCCCTGCCCGCCGAGCCCCGGGCACGGTGCGTTCGATGAGTTCCAGCACCTGCATCAGCGTGTGGTGCTGGTGTTGACGGGTGGTGTCGTCCTGGGCGTAGTGCTTGACCAAGCGGCCATTTTGGCAAGACAACCGCACACTGCCGTTTTCTGCGACGATGGTGGTCAGGGGCCAATGCAGTGCGGGAGATTCGCTCCAGCCCACGGGGCGGCCTGTGATGGCAATCAGGGGAATGCCTGCGGTGCGCAGCCGCTGCAATGCGGCCAGCGCCACGGGTTCAATGTCGCCGTCGGCGGTCAATGTGTCGTCGATGTCGGTGAGCAGGCCGACCCACGCCCGAGGGCGGGGCAAACGGTGGATGTTGTTCATGAGGAGGGGTCATGGTGCAGTCAATGCGGGTGAGTATCGGGGAGGCAGCATGCCGTTGAAGCTCAAACACGCCTTGGTCGGGTTGGGCCTGGTGGGGATGGTGGGCACCCTGCTCACCGGGGCCATGGGGTGGCGCGGCGTCAGTGCCCTCAGTGGCCAACTGAACCATGCCTCGGGCCTGGGGCAGGCCATGCTGGCCTCAGCCCGAGCCGACATGCACCACGACGCGGTGCGCTCGGCGGTGCTGCAAAGCATCGTGTCCGGTCAGACCGACGACCCCAAGGGGCTGGCCGCGTCCCGGGAGGACCTGAAGGTCAGTGGTGAAGCGCTGCTGGCCCAGCTTCAAGCGGTGGCCGATGCACCCATTCCCGAGGCGATTCGGGGCCGTGTGCGGGAGGTCATGCCGGTGGCGCAGGGGTATGTGAAGTCTGCACAGACCATTCAGGCGCTGGTGGACCGGGACCCCGCCGAAGCACGCGGCCATCTGCCCGAGTTCATGGAGGCGTTTGAAAAGCTGGAAGTGGCCCTGGCCAAGCCGGGTGACGAGTTGGTGGCATTGGGCGAGGAGGTTCGGGTGCAGGGGGCTGCCACCGAGTCCATGGCCCGCACGCTGATCGTGGTGGGCAACGTGGTCGGTTGGGTCATCATCGTGCTGATCTGTGTCCGCATCATTCGCAAGATCCTGCTGTCGGTCGAACATGCCAGCCGAGCGGCGCGGGCGGTGGCCGAAGGGGACCTGACCCACCGCATCCAGGTGACCGGGTATGCCGAACTGCGGGTGCTGTTGCACCACCTGAACGAAATGACCGGCCATTTGCGCACCCTGATTGCCGATGTGCGCGACGCCTCAGCCGCGGTGGCCACGGGCGGCGAGCAGGTGGCGCAGGGCAACCAAGACCTGTCGGCCCGCACCGAAACCCAGGCCAGCTCGCTGGAGCAGACGGCGGCGGCCATGCACCAGGTCAGCGCCTCGGTGCAGCAAAACGCCGAGCAGGTTGGGCAGGCCTGCGCCTTGGCCAACCAGGCCAGCAACGTGGCCGGGGTGGGGGGCTCGGTGGTGTCGGAGGTGATTGCGTCCATGCGTCGCATTGAAGGGTCGTCGCACAAGATCGCCGACATCATCGGGGTGATTGACAGCATTGCCTTCCAGACCAACATCCTGGCGCTCAATGCCGCGGTGGAGGCCGCACGCGCTGGCGAAGCCGGGCGGGGTTTTGCCGTGGTGGCCTCGGAGGTGCGGGGGTTGGCCCAGCGGTCCGCCGAAGCGGCCAAGGAGATCAAGGGGCTGATCCTGGCCAGCGTCAACGAGGTCAGCCAGGGCACGGCGCTGGTCAACCGGGCGGGGGACACCATGGGGGAGGTGGTGACCGCGATTGGCAATGTGTCGCAGATCATGCAAACCATGACCGAGGCCTTGGACCAGCAGACCCGTGACGTGTTGCAAGTGGGGGAGGCCATTGCCTTGCTCGACCAGAACACGCAGCAAAACGCCGCGCTGGTCGAAGAGGGCGCGGCGGCGGCGGCCAGCCTCAACGCCCAGTCGGTTCGCTTGGTGACGTCGGTGGCCTCGTTCAACTTGGGCGACGCCAACGGGTGATTGCCCCCAGCGCTGACCCGGCGGGCGGCGCTTTTCTTATAATCGGCCTCCTTCCGAGGAGCGTTGCAGCCTGCCACCCTGGCAGGCGAGGCTCGGAACCCCCGCCTCCGGTTCCGTGGAACCGCCTCAGGCGGGCCAGACCCAACGGCGCTCACCCACTGGATGCGTGCGGTGAGCTGTTGTGGCCGCAGCGTCCGGTGGTCGTCCCTGAAACCTGGAGCCACCATGAACGCACCTTCCGCTTCCCTCACCACGCCCGCCCTGCACGCCGATTGCGCCATTGCCGACATCGGCCTGGCCGCCTGGGGCCGCAAGGAAATCCGCATTGCCGAGACCGAAATGCCCGGTCTGATGGCCATCCGCGACGAATTCGCCAAGACCCAGCCGCTCAAAGGCGCCCGCATCACCGGCAGCCTGCACATGACCATCCAGACGGCGGTGCTGATCGAAACCCTGCAAGCCCTGGGTGCCCAGGTGCGTTGGGCCAGCTGCAACATCTTCTCCACGCAAGACCACGCCGCCGCCGCCATTGCCGCCAGCGGTACGCCGGTGTTCGCCATCAAGGGCGAAACCCTGGTGGACTACTGGGACTACACCCACCGCATCTTCGACTTCGGCCCCGCCGGTGCCGAAGGTGAAGGCCCCAACATGATCCTGGACGACGGCGGCGACGCCACGCTGCTGATGCACCTGGGTCAGAAGGCCGAGAAAGACCCCAGCGTGCTGGCCAACCCCGGCAGCGAGGAAGAGCGCATTCTGTTTGCCGCCATCAAGGCCAAGATTGCACAAGACCCCACCTGGTACACCCGCAAGAGCGCCCAGATCATCGGCGTGACCGAGGAAACCACCACCGGCGTGCACCGCCTGAACGAGATGAGTGCCAAGGGCACCCTGCTGTTCCGCGCCATCAACGTCAACGACAGCGTCACCAAGAGCAAGTTCGACAACCTGTACGGCTGCCGCGAGAGCCTGGTGGACGGCATCAAGCGCGCCACCGACGTGATGATCGCTGGCAAGGTGGCCGTGGTGGCCGGTTACGGCGACGTGGGCAAGGGCAGCGCCCAGGCCCTGCGCGCCCTGAGCGCCCAGGTGTGGGTGACCGAGATCGACCCCATCAACGCCCTGCAAGCCTGCATGGAAGGCTACAAGGTCGTGACCATGGAGTACGCCGCCGACAAGGCCGACATCTTCGTGACCACCACTGGCAACAAGGACGTGATCCGCCACGAGCACATGGCCGCCATGAAGGACCAGGCCATCGTCTGCAACATCGGCCACTTCGACAACGAGATCGACGTCGCCTCGCTGGAGCAGTACCAGTGGGAAGAGATCAAGCCGCAGGTCGATCACGTCATCTTCCCGGACGGCAAACGCATCATCCTGCTGGCCAAGGGCCGCTTGGTCAACCTGGGTTGCGGCACCGGCCACCCCAGCTACGTGATGAGCAGCAGCTTTGCCAACCAGACCATTGCGCAGATCGAGCTGTTCACCAAGCCCGAGGCCTATCAGGCTGGCAAGGTGTATGTGCTGCCCAAACTGCTGGACGAAAAAGTGGCCCGCCTGCAACTGAGCAAGCTGGGCGCCCAGCTCACCGAGCTGACCGATGCCCAGGCCGCCTACATCGGCGTGAGCAAGACCGGGCCTTACAAGCCCGACACCTACCGCTACTGATCGGCTGCGCCCGTGCGCATCGACCAGCTTCTTGTCCAACGCGGCCAGGCCGCCAGCCGCTCGCAAGCCGCCCGTCTGGTGGCCGCGGGCGTGGCGTGGCGACTGGGGCCCGCGGCCCCTTGGCGCACCGCCCACAAGGCGGGTGACGAGGTGCCCGAGTCCGCCGAACTGCAACTGTCCGACGACAGCGAAAGCCGCTACGTGTCCCGCGGTGGCCTGAAGCTGGCGGGCGCGTTGCAGGCCAGCGGGCTGTCGGTGGCTGGGTGTGTCTGCCTGGACGTGGGCCAGAGCACCGGTGGCTTCACCGATTGCCTGCTGCAACACGGTGCTGCCACCGTGGTGGGGGTGGACGTGGGCCACGGCCAGCTGCACCCCCGGCTGCGGGCCGACGAGCGGGTGATCTGCCTCGAAAAGCTCAACGCCCGCGAACTGACGGCAGCGCAGCTGAATGCTATGATTTTGGTAGCTGCTTGCGCTTTTAATGAAAGCGCTAGAGGCCAAAAAAGCTTGAAACTTTCAGCGCCGTTTGACCGGGTGGTGGGCGACCTGTCGTTCATCAGCCTGACGCTGGTGCTGCCGGCCCTGCTGCCCTTGCTCGCCCCGGCGGGCGAGCTGCTGATGCTGGTCAAGCCCCAGTTCGAGTTGCAACCCCAGGACATTGGCAAGGGCGGCCTGGTGCGCGACCCGGCGCTGTACGCCCAGGTGGAGCAACGCCTGCGCGACGCCTGCGCGGCGCTGGGCCTGCACGTGGCCGGTTGGCACGACAGCCCCATTGCCGGTGGGGACGGCAACCGCGAGTTCTTCATCCACGCCCGGCGTGAACCCCAACCCTGACCCGAAGGAACGGCCCATGGCCTCGTCCCCCCACTACCCCATCAGCTTCGAGTTCTTCCCGC
This sequence comes from Hydrogenophaga soli, assembly GCF_054777695.1. NCBI lineage: Bacteria > Pseudomonadati > Pseudomonadota > Betaproteobacteria > Burkholderiales > Comamonadaceae > Hydrogenophaga > Hydrogenophaga soli. The sequence goes on from NZ_BAAHAK010000002.1 coordinate 158,536, forward strand.
CCAAGACGCCCGAGGGTGCCGACAAACTGCGCGTGGTGCGCCAGGCCTTGTACGCCCGCCAGCCGGAGTTCTGCTCGGTCACCTTCGGGGCCGGGGGCTCCACGCAGGAAGGCACCTTTGCCACCGTGGCCGACATCCAGGCTGAAGGCCAGCAGGCGGCCAGCCACTTCTCGTGCATCGGTGCCACAAAGGCCCGCGTGCGTGAGCAACTGGCCACGCTCCAGACCATGGGGGTCAAACGCCTGGTGGCCCTGCGCGGCGACCTGCCCAGCGGCTACGGCCTGGGTGGCGAGTTCACCTACGCCAGCGACCTGGTGGCCTTCATCCGCGCCGAGACCGGGCGGCATTTCCACATCGAGGTGGCGGCCTACCCCGAGGTGCACCCCCAGGCGCGCAGCGCCGAGGCCGACCTGAAGGCCTTTGTCACCAAGGTCAAGGCCGGGGCCGACAGCGCCATCACCCAGTACTTCTACAACGCCGACGCCTATTTCCGGCTGGTGGACGAGGCCCAGCGCCAAGGGGTGAATGTGCCCATCGTCCCCGGCATCATGCCCATCACCAACGCCAGTCAGCTCATGCGGTTTTCCGACGCCTGCGGAGCTGAAATTCCCCGCTGGATTCGCCTGCGCCTGCAAGGCTTTGGCGACGACACCGCCTCCATCAAGGCCTTTGGCCTGGACGTGGTGGCCGACCTCTGCGAGCGCCTGCGTGCCGAGGGGGCCCCGGGCCTGCACTTCTATTCCATGAACCAGAGCGGCCCCACACTGGCGCTGCTCGATAGGCTGGGCTGGTGAGCAAGCCGGGGCGAGCCCTCGCCACGGCGTGGCTGCTGGCGGGGGCTTTGAGCGGGGCATGGGGGCAGGTGGAACGGCCCGTTTCGGTGGAGGTGGCGGGGGAGCCCTCCCAGTCCTCCGGCGCCGCGCCTGTGTCCGCCGAGGATGGGGCCTTGCCTGAGGGGCCGTTGCCATCGTTGAACGACAACCGCCCGGCACCGCCCCCGGAGCCCCTGTTCACCCTCATCGAAACGGGCTTGGCGTCGTGGTACCACCCCAGCTTTGCGGGCCGTCGCATGGCCAATGGCCAGCCCTACCGCCCGGGCGACTTCACCGCAGCCCACAAGACCCTGCCGCTGGACAGCCACGCACGGGTGGTCAACCTGTCCACGGGCGTGGATGTGGTGGTGCGCATCACCGACCGGGGTCCACATGTGGCCGGGCGCGTGGTGGACCTGAGCCAGGCCGCCGCCCGGGAGTTGGGGCTGCTGGGCCTGGGGGTCACGCTGGTGGAGGTGCATTCGGCCACGCCGGAGGATTGGGCCGAGTTCGTCGCGCGACAGCCTGGGGTCAACTCCGCATTGCATGATCGGCCCCTGCGTGTGCCCACCAACCCCAAAAGGAGATGACATGAAGCTTGAAACCCTGGCCGTCCACGGCGGCTACACCCCCGATCCCACCACCAAGGCCGTGGCCGTGCCCATCTACCAGACGGTGGCCTACGCGTTCGACAACACCCAGCACGGGGCCGACCTGTTCGACCTGAAGGTGCCCGGCAACATCTACAGCCGCATCATGAACCCCACCAACGGCGTGCTGGAAGCGCGGTTGGCGGCGCTGGAGGGCGGCATCGGGGCCCTGGCCGTGGCCTCGGGCATGGCCGCCATCACCTACGCCATCCAGACCATTGCCGAGGCGGGCGACAACATCGTGTCGGCCAGCACCCTGTACGGCGGCACCTACAACCTGTTTGCGCACACCTTGCCGCAGCAGGGCATCACCGTGCGCTTTGCCGACCCGCGTGACCCGGCCAGCTTTGCCGCGCTGATCGACAGCCGCACCAAGGCCGTGTACTGCGAATCGGTGGGCAACCCGCTGGGCAACGTGACCGACATCGCCGCCTTGGCCCAGGTGGCCCATGCGGCCGGAGTCCCGCTCATCGTGGACAACACCGTGACCAGCCCGGCGCTGTGCCGCCCGTTTGAACACGGGGCCGACATCGTGGTGCACTCGCTCACCAAATACCTGGGGGGCCATGGCACCAGCATTGGCGGGGCCATCGTGGACAGTGGCAAGTTCCCTTGGGCACTGCACAAGGCGCGTTTCAAGCGCCTGAACGAGCCCGACGTGAGTTACCACGGCGTGGTCTACACCGAGGCGCTGGGGGCTGCGGCCTACATCGCACGGGCCCGTGTGGTGCCGCTGCGCAACATGGGCGCGGCACTGTCGCCCATGAACGCGTTCCAGATCCTGCAGGGCATCGAGACCCTGGCGCTGCGCATGGACCGCATCTGCGAGAACGCCGTCAAGGTGGCCCAGCACCTGAAAAACCACCCCAAGGTGGCCTGGGTCAACTACGCGGGTCTGGCCGACCACGCCGACCACGCGCTGGTGCAAAAGCTCATGGGCGGGCGGGCCTCCGGCATCATCAGCTTTGGCCTCAAGGCCGACGGCACCGAGGCCGCCATGGCCGCCGGTGCCCGCTTCCAGGATGCGCTGCAGCTGTTCACGCGCCTGGTCAACATCGGTGACGCCAAGTCGCTGGCCTGTCACCCGGCCTCCACCACCCACCGTCAGCTCAACCCCGAGGAACTGGCCAAGGCGGGTGTCAAGGTGGAGATGGTGCGCCTGTCCATCGGCATCGAGCACATCGACGACCTGCTGGCCGATTTGGACCAAGCGCTGGCCGCGGCCTGAACCAGGGGCTGCGACATGGACATCACCTCCCACATCGTCACCACGCCGCCACGGGATGCGGCCACCGTCATCCTGTTGCGCGACACCGTGGCGGGGTTGGAGGTGTTCCTCATGCGCCGGGCGGCGCAGTCGGGCGTGCTGGGCGGGGCCTATGTGTTCCCGGGGGGCAAGCTGGACGAGGCCGATTTGGCCCACGCCGAACGCCTGCTGCCCACCCTGGATGCCGAGCCCTACCGCCACCGCCTGGGTGAACCGACCGTGTCCCATGCCCTGGCCGTGGGCCTGCACCTGGCCGCCGTGCGCGAAGCCACTGAAGAATGCGGCGTGCAGCTGCCCCTGGACGCCCTGGTGCCCTGGAGCCGTTGGATCACGCCGCGCCAGGCCTCGCTGATGGACCAACGCTTCGACACCCGGTTTTTTGTGGCCGCGCTGCCCGACCAGCAGCAGGCAGTGCACGACAACTTCGAAACCACGGCCAGCGAGTGGATGACGCCGCGGGCCGCCCTGTGCCGCTACTGGGCCGGTGAATTTGCCATGGCCCCGCCGCAAATCATGAGCCTGGTGCACCTTCACCGGTTTGGGTCGGTGGCCCAGGTGTTGGGCCATGCACAGGCCCACCCCACACCCACCATCGAGCCCGAGCCGTTTGACGAAGAGGGCATGCGCGTGATTTGTTACCCCGGTGACCCCAGGCATTCGCAGCCGGTGGCCCGGTTGCCCGGGCCCACGCGGCTGATGTTCCGCCGCAAACGGTTCGAGCCCCCCAGTGGCACGCTGGAGGAGTTGCTCAACGCCTGAGTGGGGCCGCGGGCTTCGGGGTGCGCTCTGGTGGATTCCCCCTAGCCCGGGTGAGCGGTTCTGCCGAACAATGGAGGGCTTGTTTCAACCCTTGTTCTGCTGTCATTCACCATCATGGCCATCAACGTCCCCATCGACCTCGGTTACGAATTCGCCGTCAAGGCCCCGTTGGAAGAGGTGTTCGACACCTTGTCCGATGTGCCCACTTCGGTCAGCCACTTCCCCAAGGTCGATCAGTTGGTGGACATGGGCGGCGGTGTCTACCGCTGGGAGATGGAGAAGGTGGGCACGGCCCAAGTCAACATCCAGACCGTGTACGCCTCCAAGTACGTGACCAACCGCAGCAAAGGCACGGTGGTGTGGACGCCGGTGGACGGCGTGGGCAATGCCCTGGTGGGCGGTCAATGGACGATCAAGGCCCACAAGAGCGGGGGCACATCCCTGAAGCTGGCCATCGAAGGCACGGTGTCGGTGCCGTTGCCTGGCTTGATGAAGATGGTGGTGGTGCCGGTGGTCGAGGGTGAATTTGAAAAGCTCGTCGAAAAATACATCGACAACCTGATCAAGCACTTTGGTGGCGAAGTCTGAAGTCGCTTGGGTGTGACAACACCCACCAACGCCGCGTCAGCAGAATGGCGGTGGTGCCCAGGCCCGTGAGCAGCCCCAGCCACACACCCGTGCCACCCCAGCCCAGGCCGAACGCAAACCACGCGCTCAGCGGGATGCCAAACACCCAGTAGCCCACCCCGGCCATCCACATGGAGGCCCGGGTGTCGTGCAGCCCGCGCAGCATGCCCGCGGCCACGGCCTGCGCCCCATCCACCACCTGGAACAGGGCGGCCAAGCCCAGAAAGTGCGCCGCCAGGGCCACCACAGGGGCGTTGCCTGGGCGGTCCAGGTCCATGAACGCGGCCAGCAGCACATGGGGGGCGGTCAGCATGACCCCGGCCATCAGGGCCATGAAACCCACGCCAATTGCAAACGCACTCCAGCCCGCCATGCGCAAGCTGTGGCCCCCGTCGTGGGCCGTGCCTGCCCCGTGGGCCATGGCCACGCGGATGGTGGCCACCTGCCCAAAGCTCAAGGGCACCATGAAGCTCACCGAAGCGATCTGCACCGCCACCGAATGCGCGGCCAGTTCGGTGGGGCCGATGAGCCCCATCATCATCACGGCGGCGTAGAAGATGGTGGTTTCAAAGGAAAACGTCAGGGCAATGGGCAAGCCCAGGGCCCACAAGCGGCGCATGCGTTCACGCTCGGGTCGCCAGCCGTGGCGCAGCAGGTGGTAGGGCCGCAGCGCCGGGTGCCGCCAAGCCACCCCGGCCAAGCCCAGGAACATGAAGGCGCTGGCCAGGGTGCTGGCCACCCCAGCGCCGGGCAGCCCCAGGTTCGGCAGGCCCAGGTGTCCAAACATCAGCGCCCAGGCCAGCAGTGCGTTGATGCCGATGGCCACCCCCACCACCGCCAGGGTCCACCGCTGCAAACCCAAGGCCGCAAACAGCGAGCGCAACACCAGGTAGCCCAGGTAAGGCAGCAGGGCCCATTGGAGGGTGTGCATGAACCCGGCGGCACGGGCCGCGGCCTCGGGGGACTGTCCCATCAGCCCCAGGATGGGTTCGGCCTGCCACAGCAGCAGCCACATGGGCAGGCTGACGGCCAAGGCGCTCCAGAGTCCGTGGTGCACGGTCAAGCGCACCTCGCGCACGGGGCGCTTGCGTCGCCCAAGGGCCGAAGACACCAGTGGCAAGGTGGCCGACACCAGGCCCATGCAGAACACCATGCAGGCGTGGTACAGCGCCGACGCCAGGGCCCCGGCCGCCAGGGCGTCCGGACCCAGTCGGCCCATCAGCATCACGTCGGTGGCGGTCAAAGCGGCCTGCGCCAGGTTGGCCAGCACCAGGGGTCCGCCCAGCGACAGGCTGGCCTTCAGGTGTTGACGCCAGGTGAGCCAGGGGCCGATGTTGGGGGCTGCGCCGCCTTGCAAGGAGAGGCCTTTCGGTGGGGTGGCCCGTGGGTGGGGCTCAGGCTCCGGTTTCGAGGGTGAATCCAGCGTGTGCGTCCTGGCGCAGCGCCTCCACCATTTTGGGCAGGGCTTCTTTCAGGGCCGGGGCCAGCACAAAGGGCGGGTTGGCCACGAACACGCCGCTGCCGCTCAGGCCCACCGGCACGCCACGCGCGTTAGCCTGACCGGACTTGACGCTCAGGCTGGCGTACAGCCAGGACTTTCCGGCGCGGCTGGCGGCATTCTTCAGCTTGCGGGGCAGGTCGTGGGCCTCGGGGCGGGCCACGATGGGGTGCCACACAAAAATGCAGCCGGTGGCAAAACGCTTGAGGGTTTCGGTGACCAGATCGACCACACGCGCGTAGTCGGTCTTGATTTCATACGACGGGTCGCACACCAGCAGGCCCCGGCGGCTGGGCGGGGGCAGCAACGGCTTGACGCCTGCAAACCCATCGGCCACATGCAGGGTGGCGATGCCGCGGGTGTCGCGCTGCTTCATAAGGCCGCGCAGCAGCCGCTGGTCGGTGGGGTGCACCTCGAAGGCGTGCAGGCGGTCCTGCGGGCGCAGCAGCTTTTCGGCGATGAGGGGGGAGCCTGGGTAGTTGCGAATCCGGCCCTTGGGCTCGGGGTTGAACTGGCGCAACACGGCCACGTAGTCGTCCAGCAGGCGGCCCAGTCCACTGGTGGCCAGTCCGGACTCACCCAGCAGGGTCAGGATGCCGGCGGCGGCTTCGCCGCTGGTCTGCGCCTGGGAGCCTTCCATGCGGTACAGCCCGGCACCTGCGTGGGTGTCCACCACCTGCAATGCGGTGTCTTTTTGGGTGAGGTATTGCAGGATGCACACCAGCATGGCGTGCTTGAGCACGTCGGCATGGTTGCCGGCGTGGTAGGCGTGGCGGTAACTGAACATGGGGGGATGGTACCTGTTGTCCTGCCGTGGCTAGCCGGGGTGGGTTGAAAATTCGTATAATGCTCGGCTTTGCAGCGTTTGTGTGGTCCCGCGGCAAAGATCAAACTCCCCACCTAAGAGGTTTCCACCAGAGAAACACCGACCGTGGAAAAGGACCCGAAATCTTCACTCGATTGATTCCAACCATGAAAACTTTCAGCGCCAAACCCGCTGACGTGGTGCACGAGTGGTTTGTTGTTGACGCCACCGACAAGGTGCTCGGCCGGGTAGCCAGCGAAGTTGCCCTCCGTCTGCGCGGCAAACACAAAGCCATTTACACGCCTCACGTCGATACCGGCGATTACATCGTCGTCGTCAACGCAGCCAAACTCAAGGTCACGGGCACCAAGTCCCTGGACAAGATGTACTACCGCCACTCCGGTTTCCCCGGTGGCATCTACGGTACCAACTTCCGCGACCTGCAAGCCAAGCACCCTGGCCGTGCCCTGGAAAAAGCCGTCAAGGGCATGCTGCCCAAGGGCCCTCTGGGTTACGCCATGATCAAGAAGCTCAAGGTGTACGGTGGTGCTGAGCATCCCCACACCGCCCAGCAACCCAAAGTGTTGGACATCTAAGGAGCGGACATGATTGGTGAATGGAACAATGGCACCGGCCGTCGCAAATCCAGCGTCGCCCGCGTGTTCCTGAAAAAAGGCTCCGGCAAGATCACGGTCAACGGCAAGGACATCGAACAGTTCTTCGGCCGTCAAACCTCGATCATGATTGCCAAGCAGCCCCTGGTGCTGACCGAGAACGTCGAAGCCTTCGACATCCAGGTCAACGTGCACGGTGGTGGTGAATCCGGCCAAGCCGGTGCCGTTCGTCACGGCATCACCCGCGCCCTGATCGACTACGACGCAGCCCTCAAGCCTGCCCTGAGCGCTGCCGGTTACGTCACTCGCGATGCCCGCGAAGTTGAACGTAAAAAGGTCGGTCTGCGTTCTGCTCGCCGTCGCAAGCAGTTCAGCAAGCGCTGATCCTGTGCCGCGGTGCACTCGCCCCTTGGGGTGGGTGCCCGTTGCCCCAAACGCCGCCCCGGTTATGCTCGGGCGGCGTTTTTGTTTTCAGGAGCCTCTCATGTTGTTCATGGCGTGTGATGCGGTTGAGTCGAGGTGGTCGTGCGCCTGAGGTTGTGGCGTCGGCGGTTGACGGTCAGTGCGCCCCGCATGGCCATCCGCAGCGCATTGCCCTGGCCGTTGAAGTGGTTGCTTGCGGGGCTTGTGTTGGGCTTGTCGGCGGCGGTGGCGGTCACCGCCTTCGAGTTTGGTCGGGACATCGCGGGGGGGGATCGTGGCAGCCATGCCGAGTTGGAGCGGTTGCGCTCAGAGAATCAGCGTTTGAGCGATGCCCTCGCGCAGGCCCAGGCCGTGGCCAACACCGTGGAGAGTTTGCAGGCGGCAGAGCGGGCTGCGCAGAAACACCTCACCGATCAGCTCAAGGAACTTCAGGTGCGCAACCAGTCCTTGCAACGGGAGCTGGGGTTTTTTGAGCAGCTCATGCCCGCCAACGGCATGTCGGGGCCGAACGTTCGGGGGTTGCAGGCGGTTCGCCGCCCCGATGGCCGGGTGGCCTGGCAGATGCTGGTGGTGCAACCGGCCCGACAGAATGGCGATTTCAACGCCGACCTGGAGGTGACCCTGGAGGGAACCCTCAACGGCAAGGCATGGACCCAGCGGGACGGCGCCGCCCCACGAAAGGTGAGCGTGAAGCAGTTTTTGCGTTTGGTGGGCGATGTGGCCATCCCCAACGGGGCCGTGGTAAAAACCGTGTCCGTCAAATTGACGCAAGGCCCGCAGGTGGTGCTGACCCAGTCCGCCCCGGTGGGTGGAGATGTCCCTTGAACCCTGGAGGTTTCCATGTTCGGTAAGCGCAAGCAGCCCCCCATCAAAAGCCTCATTGCAGGGGGCACCGTGATCCGGGGGGACGTAGAGTTCCAGGACGGCTTGCGCATCGACGGCGAGGTGCGCGGCAACGTCCGGTCCTCGCCGGGTCTGGCCAGTTTGCTGGTGATCAGTGAAACGGCGACGGTGGTGGGTGAAATCACGGCCGATCTGGTGGTCATCAACGGCCATGTCCAAGGGCCGGTCAGGGCCCTTGACTTGCTGGAGCTGCAACCCAAGGCCCGGGTGCAGGGCAACGTGTCCTACAAGGCCCTGGAAATGCACCAGGGGGCCACCATCGCCGGGCAGTTGGAGCCGGTGGTTGAAGATGCTCCCGCAGAAAAGCCCCCACTGAAACTGGCGGCAAACAACACCTGAACCTGCACGCCAGCGGGTTGACTGAGTAAAATCGTCAACTAAATGCATCTGCCGTGTGGGTGGATGCGCCCCTGTCATTGACCGTGAGGTGCCCCCATGAACGCCGTTGTCGCCCCTGAAGTATCCGAAATGCCCGCACCGTTGGTCTTCACCGACAGTGCTGCCGCCAAGGTGGCCGACCTGATCGCCGAGGAGGGCAACCCCGACCTGAAGCTGCGGGTGTTTGTGCAGGGTGGCGGGTGCTCGGGTTTCCAGTACGGCTTCACGTTCGACGAAATCGTCAACGAAGACGACACCACCATGACCAAAAATGGCGTGTCGCTGCTGATCGACGCCATGAGCTACCAGTACCTGGTGGGCGCCGAGATCGACTACAAGGAAGACCTGGAAGGTGCCCAGTTCGTCATTCGCAACCCCAACGCCACCACCACCTGCGGTTGTGGCTCTTCCTTCAGCGTTTGAGGTGTTGCGCCGCGGTTCCCTTCCCCGGCGGACCGCAGGGGCCCTGTTCAGAAAGGGGCCATCTTCACGCCGGGTAGATGGCCCCCAGCACGCGGGGGCCTGCCGCGCCGGTGACCTGCACCACATTGCCAGGCAGGCCGTCCAGGGTGCGTTGGGCCAGCCACGCAAAGGCCGCGGCTTCCACGTCCATGAGCGGCAACCCCAGTCGGTCTGACGGGGTCACCTGGGTGCCCGGGAGGGCCTCGGACAAGGCGGCCAGCAAGCGTTGGTTGAGGCCCCCGCCGCCGCACACCACCAGTCGCCGCGTGTTTGCGGGTATGGCATGGGCGATGCTGCGGGCCGTGAGTTGCAGCAGGGTGGCCTGAACGTCCTCGGGGGCCAGCGCCGGGTGCTGGTGCAGGTGTTGGCGCAGGTGTTGGTCCAGCCACGCGGCGTTGAAATGGTCCCGTCCCGTGCTGCGCGGGCCATGAAGCGCAAAAAAGGGCTCGGCCAGCATCTGCTGCAGCAGGGAATCCACACAGCGGCCCGAAGCCGCCCACTGCCCACCGGCATCGAAATGGGTGCCCCGGTGGCGTTCACACCACAGGTCCATGAGCACGTTGCCGGGACCGGTGTCAAACCCAGTGACCGGGTGGCCCGGGTTCAGCACCGTGACGTTGGCCATGCCGCCGATGTTGACCACCGCCACCGCGTGGGGGCCGCCGAACAGGGCTTGGTGAAATGCGGGCACCAGGGGAGCGCCTTGACCCCCAGCCGCAACGTCGCGGCTGCGAAAGTCGGCCACCACGGTGATGCCGGTCAACTCGGCCAACAGCGCGGGGTTGTTGAGTTGCACGGTGTAGGCCAACCACGGTTGCGCCGGATCGGGCTGGGGTGTGTTGGCCGGTTGGGTGGGGGCGGCGGGTTGGTGGCGCACCGTTTGCCCGTGAGCGCCGATGGCCCGTATGTCGCGGGCCGACAGCCCGCTGGATGCCAGCAACCGGTGAACCACCTGCGCATAGGCTTGCGCCAACGCATTGGCGGCCCATTGGCTGCGGTGCAACTCGTCGGGGCCACTGTGTTGCAGCGCCATCAGCGCGGTGCGCAAGGGCGCGGGCATGTCCAGGTGGACGGACGCGGTGACGCGGTGGCCCGAGTGGGCTGAGCCACTCAGCACCACGCCGTCCACGCCGTCCAGCGACGTGCCCGACATCAGCCCGATGTGGTGCTGTTCGTCCGGTGCGGGCGGTGCAGCAACTCCCTGAGGGGGGCTCGGGTGGGGCGCGAGGGTCACTGTGCGCTGGCGGTCTGCACGGGCACCGAAGCGGCCAACTCCAGCCGCATGCGCTTGACCTGGGCTTCAAAGGCCGGACGCGAGGCGGCGGAGACGGGCACGGTTTCGCCTTGTTTGGCGATCACCAGTGGGTCCTTGTGCACGCCGTGGTCGCGGAATTCGAAGTGCAGGTGCGGTCCGGTGGACACACCGGTGGACCCCACGGCACCAATGACGCTGCCTTGCTCCACCCGTTGGCCTTTTTTGACGCCAATGCGGCTCAGGTGACCGTAGGCGGTGGTGTGCCCATTGCGGTGTTGGAGGATGATGAAATTGCCGTAGCCGTTCTGCCAGCCAGCAAATTCCACCACCCCGTCACCCACCGCCAGGATGGGGGTGCCCGTGGGGGCGGCGTAGTCCACCCCCAGGTGGGCTTTCATGCCGCCGTTGACGGGGTGGAAGCGCATGCCGTAGCCGCTGCTCACGCGGGAAAAGGCCAGGGGCGCGGCCAGGTAGGACCGACGCTTGCTCTGGCCGTCAAAGGTGTAGTAACCGCCTTTGCTGCCGGGTTCCTGGAACCATATGCTTTGCAGGGCCTTGCCGTCGTTGACAAATTCGGCACTCAGGATGCGGCCGGCGCGCAGGGGTTCGCCCTCGGCCTCCAGCGATTCGTACACCACCGAGAAGTGGTCGCCCTTGCGCAGGTCGCGCCGGAAGTCGATGTCGCCCGAAAAGATGTCGGCCAACTGGGTGGCCACCGCGTCGGGCATGCCCAGGGCGTCGGTGGTGGCGAACAGCGAGGTCTGGATGGTGCCGCTGGCCATGCGGATGGCGGGCTTGAGCTCGCCAAACCCGGGCTTGGCCAGGAAGTTGTTGCCCACGCGGTCGATGTCGATCTTGCGGTAGCTGCGCTCGTCGGCGGCGGGCCAGCGCACCGTCATCTTGAGAAGGCGCTTCTGGTCGTCGGTCTGCACCTGCACCAGTTTGCCGGCGCGTCCGGTCAGCAGGTCGCGGGTCTGGAAAGACTGCCGGATGAAGTTGGCCGCCCCCATGTCCACCACGCCCAGGCGCTGCAGCAGCGTGGCCGCCGTGTCGCTTTGGCGGGTGAAATCGTGGCGGTACAGCACCAGGGCAGAGGCCGTGTCGGCCAGCGCGGGCGGGGCTTGCAGGGCTGTGGTGTCGAACTGCACCGCTTCCAGCACTTGGCGAACGGGGAGGTCTGCGGCGTCCGGGGCCAGCGGGGCAATGCCGAAGGCGGTGACGCCGGTGCCGAGCAACAAAGCCCCCACGGAGGCCATGACACGCTTGGGATGGGCTTGCAGCACGGCAATGAGTTGGCTTGTCAGGGTCATCCAACAGAAAGCGCCACGACGGCGCTGAAGTTTGCAGTGGAAATGGATGGGGTGGACCGTGGGGCAGCCGCAACGGGCTGCAAGGTCCGACCACTAAAATCCGGGGCTTGAACCACCCAAAAGTATAGCCCCGCATCCCCGCGCTGGCATCCTGTGGATATTCCCATGACCTCTGACACCGCAGCGTCCCAACCGACGCCCTCCGCCCCTGCTGCCGCGCTGAGCGACCGCGTGCAGGAAGCCCTTGCCGTGACCCTGCGGGGTTGCGAGGAGCTGATTCCCCAGCCCGACTGGGTGAAAAAACTCCAGCGGGCCGAGCAGACGGGGCAGCCGCTGCGCATCAAGTTGGGCCTGGACCCCACCGCGCCCGACATCCACATCGGCCACACCGTGGTGCTGAACAAGATGCGCCAGCTGCAGAACCTGGGGCACCAGGTCATCTTCCTGATTGGCGACTTCACCAGCCTGATTGGCGACCCTTCCGGGCGCAACAGCACCCGCCCACCGCTCACGCCCGAGCAGATCAAGCTCAACGCCGAAACCTATTACAAGCAGGCCAGCCTGGTGCTGGACTCGGCCAAGACCGAGATTCGCTACAACAGCGAATGGAGCCTGCCCCTGGGCAGCATGGGCATGATCCAGCTGGCGGCCAAGTACACCGTGGCGCGCATGATGGAGCGCAACGACTTCCACGACCGCTTCCACGCCGGCACTCCCATCAGCGTGCACGAGTTTTTGTACCCGCTGATGCAGGGCTACGACTCGGTGGCCCTGAAAAGCGACCTGGAGCTGGGCGGCACCGACCAGAAGTTCAACCTGCTGATGGGCCGCCATTTGCAGGCCGAGTACGGGCAGGAGCCGCAGTGCATCCTGACCATGCCGCTGCTGGTGGGGCTGGACGGGGTGGACAAGATGTCCAAGTCCAAGAACAACTACATCGGCATCACCGAGGAGGCGAACACCATGTTCGCCAAGGTGCTGTCCATCAGCGACGACCTGATGTGGGACTGGTACACGCTGCTGAGCTTCCAGACCGAAGCCCAGATAGCCGCCCTGCGGGCCGAAGTGGCCGCGGGCCGCAACCCCAAGGACGCCAAGGTGGCGCTGGCCAAGGAAATCACCGCCCGCTTCCACAACGCCGCCGCCGCTGATGCGGCCGAGCAGGACTTCATCAACCGCAGCAAGGGTGGCGTGCCCGACGACATCCCGGAAGTCACCCTGAGCGGCTTGAGCGACGGGGCCATGGGCATCGGCGCCCTGCTGAAGGCGGCCAACCTGGCCCCCTCCACCAGCGAAGCCAACCGCCTGATCGACGGCGGCGGCGTGCGTGTGGATGGCAGCGTGGTCAGCGACCGCGGCCTGAAGCTGGGCGCGGGCACCTACGTGGTGCAGGTGGGCAAGCGCAAGTTCGCCCGGGTCACGCTGGCGTGAAAGCCGTCATCCAGCGCGTGGCCCAGGCCCGGGTCGATGTGGCGGGCGAGACCATCGGGGCCATCGGCCCCGGCCTGCTGGTGCTGTTGTGCGCCGAACGCGGCGACACCGAGGCCCAGGCCGACAAGCTGCTGGCCAAGCTGCTGAAGCTGCGCATCTTTTCTGACGACGCGGGCAAGATGAACCGCAGCGTGCAGGACCTGGACGGCCAGGGCACGCCCGGCGGCCTGCTGATCGTGAGCCAGTTCACCCTGGCCGCCGACACCACGGGCGGCAACCGCCCCAGCTTCACCCAGGCCGCCCCGCCCGACGAAGGGCTGCGGCTCTACGAGTACGCCGTGGCCCAGGCCCGCCGACTGCACCCGCAGGTGGCCACGGGCCGGTTTGCCGCCGACATGCAGGTGCACCTGGTCAACGACGGGCCGGTCACCATCCCCATGCAGGTGGTGTGATTGCTATTTATTTGATAGCTGCTTGCGCTTATCAATAAAGCGCTAGAGCCAATTTTTTCTTAAAAGATTGGCTTCACTTTCCAGATGTCATCCGCGTACTCGCGGATGGTGCGGTCTGACGAGAACACCCCCATGCCCGCCACGTTGAGCACTGCTTTGCGGGCCCATTCGTCGGGGCGGCGGTACAACTCGTCCACGCGTTTCTGCGTGGCCACGTAGTCGGCGTAGTCGGCCAGCAGCAGGTAGTAGTCGGACTCCAGCAGCGTGCGGGTGATGTCGTGGAAGCGGCCCGGTTCTTCGGGGCTGAACAGGCCCTCGGCGATGCGGTCGATGGCGGTTTTCAGGTCGTAGTTGTGGTCGTAGTAGCGGCGTGGGTTGTAGCCGCTGGCACGCAGCGCGGCCACCTGCTCGGTGCGGTTGCCGAAGATGAAGATGTTGTCCAGCCCCACGTTCTCGGCAATCTCGATGTTGGCCCCGTCCCAGGTGCCGATGGTCAGCGCCCCGTTGAGCGCGAACTTCATGTTGCCGGTGCCCGAGGCCTCGGTGCCCGCGGTGGAAATCTGCTCCGACAGGTCGGCCGCGGGGATGATGACCTCGGCCAGCGACACCCGGTAGTTGGGCAGGAACACCACCTTGAGCTTGTGGCCAATGCGGTGGTCGCTGTTGACCACCCGCGCCACGTCGTTGATGAGCTTGATGACCAGCTTGGCCATGTAGTAGGCCGACGCCGCCTTGCCCCCGAAGATGACCGTGCGGGGCACCCACGGCGCGTTGGGCTGGGCCAGGATCTGCTGGTAGCGCGTGACCACGTGCAGCACGTTGAGCAGCTGGCGCTTGTACTCGTGCATGCGCTTGATCTGCACGTCGAACAGGCTGTTGGGGTCCACCACCACACCACACTCGTGCACGATGCGGTCGGCCAGTCGCTCCTTGTTGGCCAGCTTGGCGGCGCGCACATCGGCGATGAAAGCCGGGTCGTCGGCCAACGGGCGCAGCTGGGCCAGCTGGTCCAGGTGGCGTCGCCAGTCGGGGCCGATGTGGCGGTCGATCAGCGCCGACAGCGGGCGGTTGGCCTGCGACAGCCAGCGCCGGGGGGTGATGCCGTTGGTCTTGTTGCAAAAGCGCTCGGGGAACAGGCGGGCGAAGTCGGCAAAGATGGTTTCCACCATCAGGTTGCTGTGCAGCGCCGACACGCCGTTGACCTTGTGGCTGGCCAGCACCGACAGGTAGGCCATGCGCACGCGGCGCTGGCCGCGCTCGTCGATGAGCGACACCCGGCGCAGCAGGTCGTTGTCGTTGGGAAAACGCTCGTGCACCTCGGCCAGGAAGCGGGCGTTCAGGTCGTAGATGATGCGCAGGTGGCGCGGCAGCAGTCGGCCCAGCATTTCCACCGGCCAGGTTTCCAGGGCCTCGCTCATCAGCGTGTGGTTGGTGTAGCTGAACACCTGCTGGCACTGGGCCCAGGCGCTGTCCCAATCCATGCCGTGGTCGTCCACCAGCAGGCGCATCAGCTCAGGCACGGCCAGGGCCGGGTGGGTGTCGTTGAGGTGGATGGCCACCTTGTCGGCCAGGTTGGCAAAGTCGGGGTGGTTTTTCAGGTGGCGGCGCAGGATGTCCTGCAGCGAGGCGCTCACAAAAAAGTACTCCTGCCGCAGGCGCAGTTCCTTGCCGTGTTCGGTGCTGTCGTCGGGGTAGAGCACGCGCGACACGTTTTCCGACTGGTTCTTGGCCTCCACCGCCCGCATGTAGTCGCCTTTGTTGAAGGCGTCGAGGTTGATGCCGCTGGTGGCCCGTGCCGACCACAGGCGCAGGGTGGACACGCTGGTCAGCTCGTGGCCGGGCACGCCGCTGTCGTAGGCGGTGGCGATCACGTCGTCGGTTTCCACCCAGCTCACGCCCGTGGCCCCTTGCACCAGCTTGCCGCCAAAACGCACGGGGTAGCTGAACTCGGGGCGCATGAACTCCCAGGGGTTGCCGTTGACCAACCAGTAGTCGGGCTCCTCCACCTGCCGCCCGTTCTGGATGCGCTGGGCGAACATGCCAAAGTCGTAACGGATGCCATAGCCCATGCCCGGCAGGCCCACGCTGGCCATGGAGTCGAGGAAACAGGCCGCCAGCCGACCCAGGCCGCCGTTGCCCAGGCCGGCGTCGGTTTCCAGGTCGATGAGGGTGTCGATGTCCACGCCCAGTTGGGCGCAGGCCTCCTTGGCCGCGTCGTACACCCCGGCGGACAGCAGCGCATTGGTCAGGGCCCGGCCGGTCAGGAACTCCATGGACAGGTAGTACACCCGCTTGGCGTCCTGCTCGTGGGCGCGGGTCAGGGTTTCGCGCCAGCGGTGCATGGTGCGGTCACGCACCGCGTGGAACAGGGCAAACAGCCAGTCGCGCCGGGTGGCTGAGCGCAGGTCCTTGCCCATGGCGTACACCAGCCGGTTGGCAATGGAGCGTCGCAGCGCGTCCACGTCGTTGGACAGCAGGTCGTACTCGAACGCGGCACTGGGGTCGGCAGGGGTCATGGGCAAGTGGGGCATGGTCGGCTCGGGTTCGGGAAAACGGGTGGGTTCAGCGGCGGAGGCGGTCAAGCATCAGGCGTGCCAGTCACGTTGGGGGCGCGTACAAGGCCAGGTAGGCGGCAGCGGCACGGTCCCAGCCCAGCGGCTGGGTCATGCCACGGCGCTGCACGGCCCGCCAGTCGGTGCGGCGGTGGTGCAGGGCAAAGGCGCGGCGCAGGGCGCGGGACAGGTCGGCGGCGGTCAGGTCTTGGAACACAAAGCCGGTGGCCGTGCCGTCGTCCAGGTTTTCCAGGCTGCAATCGGTCACGGTGTCGGCCAGACCGCCCACCGCCCGCACCAGCGGCAGGGTGCCGTAGCGCAGGCCGTAGAGCTGGGTGAGGCCGCAGGGCTCGAAGCGCGAGGGCACCAGGATGACATCGCCCCCGGCCATCAGCCGGTGCGCCAGGGTTTCGTCGTAGCCCAGGTGCAGGTGCACCTGTTGGGGGTGTCGGTCGGCACAGGCTTGCAGGGCCGCCACGATGGTCGCGTCCCCCGTGCCCAGCACCGCCAGCTGGCCGCCACGCTGCACCAGGTCGTCCACCACCTCGGGCAGCAGGTGCAGGCCCTTTTGTTCGGTCAGGCGGCTGACCACCACACACAGCAGGGCCTGGGTGTCGGCTTGCAGGCCCAGCTCGGCTTGCAGCCGGGCCTTGGCGCGGGTTTTGCCGGTGAGTTTGTCTGCGCTGTAGCCGGGCGGGGCCAGGGGGTCGTGGGCGGGGTTCCAGATGGCGTCGTCCACGCCGTTCAGGATGCCGTGCAGGCGGTCCTGCCGTTCGCGCAGCAGGCCATCGAGGCCACAGCCCTGTTCGGGGGTGGTGATTTCGCGGGCGTAGGTGGGGCTGACGGTGGTCAGCACGTCGCTGTACTGCAAGCCGGCCTTCATGAACGACAGCTGGCCGTGGAACTCCAGCCCTTGCAGGCGGAACAGGTCACCGGGCAGGCCCAGCGGTTCCAGCCATTCGGGGCCGAACAGGCCCTGGTAGGCCAGGTTGTGCACGGTGAACACGGTGCGCGGGGCGCGTTCACATGGCTGATGGCGGGTGAGGGCATGCAGGTAGGCTGGGGCCAGGCCGGTGTGCCAGTCGTGCCCATGCAGCACCTTGGGCTGCCACTCGGGGTCCAGGCCCAGGCCCAGTTGCGCCGCGGCCCAGCCCAGCCACGCAAAGCGGGCGGCGCTGTCGGGCCAGGGCTGGCCCTCGGCGTTGAGGTAGGGGTTGCCGGGCTGCCCGAACAGGCGGGGTGCGTGCAGCAGGTAGACCACCGGGGTGGGGGCCGCAGGGGGGGGCGAGGTGGCCGTGGCCGACGGTGCGGGCCAACGGGCGCGTTGCAGCCAAGCCCCCTCGGCCCCGGCGGTGTGGGCCTGGGGGCCACAACCGTGGGCTTCTCCAGATGGCAGCGGAAGGGGTGGGCCATACGTCTGGAGCCCTGCTTCAATGGCCGGGAAGGCGGGCAGCAGCAGCCGAACGTCGGCCCCGGCGGCCATGAGCGCGGGGGGCAGTGCGGCGCTCACGTCGGCCAGACCGCCGGTTTTCAGCAGCGGAAACACCTCGGCACAGGCGTACAGCACCCGCATGGGGGTGGGCTGTGCGTCTGGGCGTGGGGGGGCGCTCACGCCGCACCCTCCGGGGCCGTGTCCTGGGCCGCTTGCCAGCGTTCCAGCATGGGGGCGGTCACCAGCACCACACCGCCGGGCGTGCGGTGGAAGTGGCGGGCGTCGGCCTCGGGGTCCACGCCGATCTGCAGGCCGTCGGGCAACTGGCAACCGTGGTCGATGACCACTTTCTTGAGCACGCAGTGGCGGCCAATGCTCACCTCGGGCAGCACCACCGCGTCTTCCACCGTGCAGTAGGAGTGGACGCGCACTTTGGAAAACAGCACCGAGCGCCGCACCGTGGAGCCCGACAGGATGCAGCCGCCCGACACCAGCGAATCGACCGCGCTGCCGCGGCGGCCATCGTCGTCAAACACGAACTTGGCCGGGGGCAGTTGCTCCTGGTAGGTCCAGATGGGCCATTGCTGGTTGTACATGTCCAGCTCGGGTATGGTGCCGGTGAGGTCGATGTTGGCCTGCCAGTAAGCGTCCACCGTGCCCACGTCGCGCCAGTAGCTGGGTGCTTCGGGGCTGCTTTTCACGCACGACAGGCCAAAGGGGTGGGCCACCGCCTGGCCCTGGGCCACCAGCGCGGGGATCAGGTCTTTGCCAAAGTCGCGGCTGGAACCCTCGGTCTTGGCGTCCTGCTCCAGGGCTTGGAACAGCACCTGGGCATCGAACACGTAAATGCCCATGCTGGCCAGGGCCACGTCGGGCTTGCCGGGCATGGGGGCGGGCTGGGCGGGTTTTTCGGTGAAGCTGACGATGCGGCGCTGCGCGTCGATGGCCATCACGCCAAAGGCGCAGGCCTCGGCCAGTGGCACCTCGATGCAGCCCACCGTGCAGGCCCGGCCCTGGGCCACGTGGTCGGCAATCAGGTTGGCATAGTCCATCTTGTAGATGTGGTCCCCGGCCAGCACCAGGATGTAGCGCGGGTCGTGCGCGCGCAGGATGTCCAGGTTCTGGTAGACCGCGTCGGCGGTGCCCAGGTACCAGCTCTCGTCGTCCATGCGCTGCTGGGCGGGCAGCAGGTCGATGAACTCGTTGAACTCGTTGCGCAGGAAACTCCAGCCCCGTTGCAGGTGGCGCAGCAGGCTGTGGGACTTGTACTGCGTCAACACCCCGATGCGGCGCACCCCGGAGTTGAGGCAGTTGGACAGCGCGAAGTCGATGATGCGGAACTTGCCCCCAAAGTACACCGCCGGTTTGGCCCGCCGGTCGGTCAGGGCTTGCAGGCGCGAGCCGCGCCCACCGGCCAGCACCAGGGCCATGGTCTGGCGCGCCAGCTGTCGGGGGTTGGGGGTGGGGGTCATGGGGGTCTCCTCGGGGTGGTCTTGGGGTCAGGGGTGTTCGCGGGCGCGTTCGGGCAGCTTGCGTCCGTGGGCCTGGGTCATGGTGTGCAGGCGTTCGGCGGGCAGGTGGTCCACCTGGCCCCAGTCAAAGCGCCAGGTCCAGCAGCCTTCGGCCACGCCGGGCGTGTTCATGCGGTGTTGCCCGTCCAGCCCCAGCACGTCCTGGAACGGGAAGATGACCGTGCGCGCCACCGACATGGACGCGGCGCGGATCATCGTCCAGTGGGGCTCTGTCTCCATGGCCGGGCCGAAATAGGCGCGGGCCGCGTCCCGTTCGGGCACGCTGGCCGCGCGCCACCAGCCCACGGTGGTGTCGTTGTCGTGGGTGCCGGTGTAGGCCACCGAGTCGGGCGTGTGGTTGTGCGGCAGGTAGGGGTTGGTGGGGCCGCCCCCCAGCGCAAATTGCAGGATGCGCATGCCCGGAAACCCGCAGGCCTCGCGCAGGGCGGTCACCTCGGGGGTGATCAGCCCCAGGTCCTCGGCGATGATGGGCAGCGGCCCCAGGGCCTGCTCCATGGCCTTGAACAGGGCCTGCCCCGGCCCCTCGCGCCAGTGGCCGTACATGGCCGTGGGCTCGGAGGCGGGGATTTCCCAGTGCGCCTGAAAACCGCGGAAGTGGTCCAGCCGCACCACGTCCACCTGTTTGAGCAAATGGGCCATGCGGTCGGTCCACCAGCGGTGGCCGCTGTGGGCCATGGCGTCCCAGTTGTACAAGGGGTTGCCCCAGCGCTGGCCGGTGGCCGAGAAGTAGTCGGGCGGCACCCCGGCCACCACCTCGGGTTCACCATCCGGGGCCAGCAGGAATTCGTGCGGGCGGGCCCACACGTCGGCGCTGTGGTGCGACACGAAGATGGGCGCATCCCCCGCAATGCGCACGCCCCGCAGGTGGGCATGGGCGCGCAGGCGCTGCCACTGTTCCCAAAAGCGCCACTGCACAAAGTGCCAGAACCCCAGCTCGTCCGTCGCCTCGTGGCGCACCGCGTCCAGGGCCGCCGGGTCACGCTGGGCCAGGGCGGTGGGCCATTGCGTCCAGGGGGCACCGTGGCGGGCGTCCAGCACCATGAACAGCGCAAAGTCGTCCAGCCAGTGGGCGTGTTCTTCGACAAACCGCGCCATGGCCGCCTGGTGGTGGGCTTGGCCCATGCGCTGGAACCCGGCCCAGGCCTGGCGCAGGCGCTCCATGCGGTAGGGAATGACCCGCTCGAACTCGCAGCGCTGGGTGTCAAACCCCTGCGTGGGGGCCCACGGCAGCCAGCCGTGCTGGACCAGGTCGTCCAAGTCCACCAGCCAGAAGTTGCCCGCAAAGGCCGACACGCTGTGGTACGGCGAATGCCCCGCCCCGGGGGGCGACAGCGGCAGGATTTGCCACAGCCCTTGACCCGCCGCGGCCAGCCAGTCCACGAAGTGGCGGGCCTCGGTGCCCATGTCACCACTGCCGTGCGGGCCGGGCAGGCTGGTGAGGTGCAGCAGCACACCCGACAGGCGGTGGCGCATCAGCGGGTGCGAGGGAACGGCAGTGGGTGTGCTCATGGGGTGGAGCCTAGCAAAGACTGTGTCAGGACATACACGCCGGGCGCCTCCAGCGCCAGGGCCGCGCCTACCGTGGGTCCGTCTGTTTCGGGCCAAACGGTGGCCGTGGCGCTGTGGAGCCGCCATTGCCATGGCCCTTCGGACAGGCGGAAGGTGGCGGGTGTGGTGTCGCATGCATCGGGGGCAAGGGCGTGCCAGACGATCAGCACCCGCTCACGTGGGGCGTTGTCGGGGGGGCTGCACGGTTCACCCACCGTGATGACGGCCCCCAGGGTGCGTTGGTTGGGGTCGCTCCAGGCGTTGCCTTGGGGAAGGCGTCCGTCGGGTCCCAGCCAGGCGATGTCGGGCCATGCGCGTCCCTTGGGCACTTGGCCGTTGAACCAGTGCGGGTGCCGCAGCGCGGGCAAGGCGCGGCGCAAGGCCGTCAGCCCGGCGATGAAGGCGGTGTGGTTGTGGGCGCTGTCCCCCGTGGGCCAGGCCAGCCAGGTGGTGGCGTTGTCCTGGCAGTAGGCGTTGTTGTTGCCCTGCTGGCTGTGGCCCCATTCGTCCCCCGCCAGCAATTGGGGTGTACCCTGGGCGCAGAACAGCGTGGCCAGCAAGGCCCGCTGCCAGTGCAGGCGGCGTTGTTGCACCGCCGGGTCGTCCGACGGGCCTTCCACCCCCGCGTTGTGGCTGAGGTTGTGGCCGTGGCCATCGCGGTTGTCTTCGCCGTTGGCGTGGTTGTGTTTGCGGGTGTAGGCGGTGAGGTCGTGCAGGGTGAAGCCGTCGTGCGCCGTCAGCAGGTGGATGTTGGCGGTGGGTGGGCGTTCTCCCGCATGGCGCACGCCGGGCCGCTCGGTGGCAAAGCGGGCGGCGCTGGCGGCCACGTGCTGCGCCAGTTGCCCGCGGGTGCAGGGGTGGCCCAGCCAGAAGGCGCGGGCGGTGTCGCGAAAGCCGTCGTTCCACTCCGCCCAGCCGGGGGCAAAGCCGCCGGTGTGGTGGCCGTTGGGGCCGATGTCCCAGGGCTCGGCAATGCGGCGCACCCCGGCCAGCACCGGGTCTTGCGCCATGGCGCTCAGCAGCGGGTGCAGGGGGTGGAAGGCGTGGTCGCGGGTGGCGTCGCGGCCCAGGGACACGCCCAGGTCAAAGCGGTAACCGTCCACCCCCAGCACCTGCACCCCGTGGCGCAGGCTGTCCATCACCCACTGGATGACGCGGGGGTGGGTCACGTTCAGGCTGTTGCCGCAGCCGCTGAAGTTGTGGGGGGCTCCGTCCGTGGCCAGGGCGTACCAGTCGGCCTGGCCCAGGCCGCGCCAGCTGAGGGTGGGGCCGTCGGGGTCGCTTTCGCAGGTGTGGTTGAACACCACGTCCAGCACCACCTCCAGCCCGGCAGCGTGCAGCGCGTCCACCATGGCCTGGAACTCCGCCTGAATGGCCAGCGCATCGGTCGCGGTGCGGGGCGGTTGGCCGCCGGTGCAGGCGGCGTAGCCCGGGTGGGGCATGAACACGTTGAGCGGGTTGTAGCCCCAGTGGTTGGACAGGCCCCGGGCCAGCAGGTGGCGCTCGTCGATGTGGGCGTGCACCGGCAGCAGGCACACGGTGGTGATGCCCAGGCGTTGCAGGTGGTCCAGCACCGCCGGGTGCGCCAGCCCGGCATAGGTGCCGCGCAAGGCCTCGGGCACGCCGGGGTGCAGGCGGGTGAGGGCTTTCACATGCGCCTCGTACAGCACCACGCGGTCATCGGGCACACGCCAGTCGGGGGGGGTGGCGTCGGTTCGGGGGGCAGGACAGGGACCCGAGCGGGCCGTGACCACCGAACGCAGGCGCAGTGCCGCGTCGTCCACCGGGCAGGGTTGGTGCTGCTGCCAAGCCTGGTTGGGGCGCAGCGGGTCGGGAACGGTGTGCCCGGTGCGCAGCGCCTGCTGCGCCCAGGCCTGGCCGCTGGGGTCCACCACGGCGTGTGCCCACGGGTCCAGCAGCAGTTTGGCGGGGTTGAAGCGCTGGCCTTGCGCGGGTGCCCAGGGGCCGTGGGCGCGCAGGCCGTACAGCTGCCCGCTGCCCACGCCGTCGGCCCACACGGCCCACAGCCCGTTGCCCGCGGCTTGCAGGTCCAGCCGCTGGGTTTCGGTGCCGTCGGGGGCGCACAAGCCCACCTGCACGGTGGTGGCCGATGGGGCCCACACCACGAAGGCGGTGCCGCTGTCACCTGCCGCACCCTGCTGGACAGGGGTGGCCCCCGGCCCGAACAGGCGGGTTAGGTGCATTGAATTTGATAGCTGTTTGCGCTTTTCAAACATGCGGTAGGGCCTGTTTGGGTGCTGAAACTGGGGCGCGGAGGCCGAGTGAGCCGCCCAAGCCGCCCAAGGGGCCGGGGCCAGGGGCGCAGCGCGCACCGGGGGGCCTGGGGGGCGGCAACTTGTGACCGAGCGGATGTGCCCGTTGGCGAAGGGCCGCGGCCATGGGCTCGACTGTCTGAGCGCCCGCAGGGCGCGAGTTTCGAGCCCATAGCGGCACAAGCCTTACGGACACACCGCGAGCGTCACCAGGCGCTGCCCCCCAGGCCCCCCGGTGCGCGCTGCGCCCCTGGCCCCGGCCCCTTGGGTGGCTTGGGCGGTTCACTCGGCCTCCGGGCTCAGCCACAGCACCGCCAGGGGCGGCAGGGTCAGGCGGGCGCTGCGGGGCTGGTGGTGCAGCGCCGGGCCGTCGGCCCGCACACTGCCGTGGTTGCCCAGGTCGGAGCCGCCGTAGTGGGCCGAATCGGTGTTGAGCACCTCGCGCCAGCGCGTGCCCAGGCCCAGGTCGGGCAGGCCGAGGGCGTAGCCCTCGCGCGGCACGGGCGTGAGGTTGGCCACCACCACCGTGGTGTGCTGCGCCGTGTGGCCGTAGCGCACAAAGGCCAGCACCGAGTGGTCGGCGTCGTCCACCACCAGCCATTGGAAGGCGTGGGGGTCGGTGTCGCGGGCCCACAGCGCGGGTTGCTGCTGGTGGTTGTGGTTGAGGTCGCGCACCAGCCGATGCACCCCGGCGTGGGCGGGGTCGCGCAGCAGGTCCCACGGCAGCTGGCCGTCGTGCGCCCATTCGGTGGGCGGGGCCAGCTCGCTGCCCATGAACAGCAGCTTGCCGCCGGGGTGGCCGTACATCCACCCATACAGCGCACGCAGGTTGGCGAGTTGCTGCCAGCGTTCGCCGGGCATCTTGCCCAGCAGCGAGCCCTTGCCGTGCACCACCTCGTCGTGCGAGAGGGGCAGCACAAACCGTTCGGACCAGGCGTACACCAGGCCGAAGGTGAGCTGGTCGTGGTGCCAGCGGCGGTGCACCGGGTCTTGCGCAAAGTAGGCCAGGGTGTCGTGCATCCAGCCCATGTTCCATTTGCAGCCAAAGCCCAGGCCGCCGTGTTCGGTGGGGCCGGTGACGGCGGGGAAGGATGTGGATTCTTCCGCCACGGTGAGGGCCTGCGGCGCGTGCTGGGCCAGCACCTGGTTGACCTCTTTCAGGAAGGCGATGGCCTCCAGGTTCTCGCGCCCGCCCAGGTGGTTGGGCACCCATTCACCGGCGGGGCGGCTGTAGTCGCGGTAGAGCATGGAGGCCACGGCGTCCACCCGCAGGCCGTCCACGCCGTACTGCTCGATCCAGTACAGCGCGTTGCCCACCAGGAAGTTGCGCACCTCGTGGCGGCCCCAGTTGTAGATGAGGGTGTTCCAGTCGCGGTGAAAGCCCTCGCGCGGGTCGGCGTGTTCGTACAGGGCGGTGCCGTCGAAGCGGGCCAGGGCGTGCGCGTCGGTGGGGAAGTGGGCGGGCACCCAGTCCAGCAGCACCTTCAGTCCGGCGGCGTGGGCGGCTTGCACAAACTGGCGGAAGCCCTCCGGCCCGCCGTGGCGGGCGGTGGGGGCGTACAGGCCGGTGGGCTGGTAGCCCCACGAGGCGTAGAAGGGGTGTTCGGACACCGGCAGCAGCTCGATGTGGGTGAAGCCCTGCTCGGCCACATAGGGCACCAGGTGGTGGGTGAGGTCGTCCCAGGTGGGCATGACGTCGGGCCCCCACGGGCGTCGCCAGGAACCGGCGTGCACTTCGTAGATGCGCAGCGGGGTGGTGCCCGGGGCAGTGGAGTGGGCGGCGGGGCTGGCGCTGGCGGATGCGGTGGCGTCCGTCATGGCGGCGTCCGTGGACGCTGGGGCGGCAGGGGAAGGCCGCAGGGGCGGTGCCACGCGGGCGGCGTTGCCGGGGGGCAACTCGGTTTCGCGGGCGAAGGGATCGGTTTTGTGCACGCGTTGGCCGTCGGCCCCGTGCACCTCGAACTTGTACCAGGCCCCCACGGTGGCCCCGGGGACGAACAGTTCCCACACCCCGCAGCCCGGGTGCAGGCGCATGGGCTGGGGCTGCCAGCCGTTGAAGTCGCCCAGCACACCCACGCCGCGGGCGTTGGGGGCCCACACGGCAAAGGCCACGCCGTCTTGCCCGTTCAGGTGGGTGGGGTGGGCCCCCAGCTTTTGCCAGGGGCGCAGGTGCTGGCCCTGGGCCAGCAGCCAGGTGTCGAGTTCGCCCAGCCAGGTTTGGGGGAACGGGTGCGCGGGACCGGTGTCGGGGGCTGATGCGGCGGAGGGCATGTGGGGCACAGGGGATCGGTGTGTGCCCATTCTGTCACTGCTGTGGGTGCGGGTCCGGCGCTTTGGGCTGAAGCCAGGCGCAGGGCAGGCGCACGGTGACGGTGAGGCCGCCGCCCGGGGTGTCGCTCAGGCGCAGGGTGCCGCCATGCCGTTGGGCGGCGCGCACGGCGATGTGCAGGCCCAGGCCGGTGCCGCCTTCGTGGCGGTCGGTGGAGGGTTTGTGGCCCTGGTTGATGCGATCGAGCTGATCGGCCGCCAGGCCGGGGCCGTGGTCGGTGACGGTCCAGATGGCTTCGCTGCCCTCGTGGGTGAGCGCCAGCCGGATGCCCTGGGCGCTGGCCCCGCAGCGGATGGCGTTGTGCACCAGGTTGTCCAGCATGGCCAGCCAGGCGCGGCTTTGGCCGTGGAGCACGGCGTGTTCGGGCACGTCCACCACCAATTGGGTGCCGTGGGCCAGGGCCAGCGGTTGCCAGATGGCTTGCAGCGGGGCCAGCGCGGGCCACACGGGGGTGGGGGCGCTGGCGGTCTGGGTGTCGGGGTTTTCCAGTTCGGCCAGGTGCAGCAGTTGGTCCACCAGGCGGTTGAGGCGTTCGCCCGCGGCCAGGGCCTGGGTGCGGTGGTGGGCGGCGTGGTTGCCTTGCGGCGAGCGGTCCAGCAGCTGCATGTGGATCTTGAGGGCGGCCAGCGGGGTGCGCAGCTCGTGGGCGGCGCGGGCCACGGTGTCGCGGTGGGCGGACTGGGCGTCGCGGATGCCGCCCAGCAGCGCGTCCAGGGTCTGCACCAGCGGGGCCAAGTCGGCGGGCCAGGTCGTGGCGTCCAGCGTGGAGGCGGGATCGCCGGGGTGGATCTGGTCGATCTGCTCGCGCAGGCGCTCCAGCGGTTGCAGCGAGCGGTGGACCACCGCATGCAGCAGCCCCAGCAGGGTGCCAATGAGCAGCAGCAGCCCGCCGCCCAGCCAGGGGGCCTCTTCCCAGAAGGCCTGGTCACGGCTGCGCAGGGGTTGGGAGATCTGGATGGTCAGGCCGTCTTGCAGCAGGCTGTACACCTGCCAGCGCTGCTGCTGCCAGGTGACGGTGTGCCAGCCTTCGGCCTGGCGGGGCGGGCCGGCGTCGGCTTCGGCGGGGTAGAGCAGGGTGCCGTCCTCGGCCCAGATCTGGCTGATGAACTGGCCACGGTCCACGGGGTCGGGGTCGTCGTCGTTCACGGCCTGTAGGCCGTGGCGGATGACGGTCTGGGCCACCTGCTCCAGGGTGCGGTCGTGTTCGTCGTTGAGGTACTGCCAGGTCAGCCCGAACGACAGCAGCCCGGCCAGCAGGCCCACCGCCAGCAGGGACAGGGCTTGCATGCGCAGCAGCCGCTGGCGCATGGAGGTGGGGTTGGAGGCGGCGGGGGGCATGGGCTCAGGTGGCTTGCAGCCGGTAGCCCTGTCCGCGCAGGTTCTCGATCCAGCCGGGGCCCAGCTTGCGGCGCAGGTTGGCCAGGTGCACTTGCACCGAGTTGCTGGCCACTTCCTGACCCCAGCCGTACAGGCGGTTTTCCAACCAGGGCACCGAGCGCACGGCCTGCGGGTCTTCGGCCAGGGCCAGCAGCAGGGCGAATTCGCGGCGGCTCAGGTCCAGCGCTTGTTCGTGCAGGCGGGCGTGCTGGCGCACCGGGTCCACCTCCAGGCCGTTCACGCGCAGCAGCGGGTCGCGTCGGCCCTGGTTGCGCCGGTGCAGGGCGTGCAGGCGGGCGATGAGTTCGTCCAGGTCGAAGGGTTTGGCCAGGTAGTCGTCGGCACCGAGGTTGAGGCCGCGCACGCGGTCGGTGGTGAAGGCGCGGGCCGACAGGATGAGGGTGGGGGGGCGGTGTGCCCCGGCCTGGGTGCGGGCCAGCAGGTCCAGGCCGTCGCGGTCGGGCAGGCCCAGGTCCAGCACCCACAGGTTGTAGGGGGTGTGTTCCAGCGCGGTCAGCGCCTGGTCGGCGCGGCGCACCCAGTCCACCTGGAAGCCCGCATCACCCAGGGCCAGCACCAGGCCGTCGCCGATCAGGGGGTCGTCTTCGGTCAGCAGCAGCTTCACGAACGGCGGGCGCTCACTGGACAGCGGCGGCCTTGGTTTTCTTGACCTTGTGCTTCTTGGCCTTCTTGGCGGGCTTGACCTTGTGGGTGGCGGCCGAGGGGGTGAAGCCGGTGCCCGATGCCGACACCAGCGGGGTGCTGGCTTGGGCGGCACCGGCAGCGATCAGACCGGCGGACACGAGGAGGGCGGACAACAGTTTTTTCATGGCAATTCACTCCGAATGGGATGGGACAACACACGTCCCCACCGGGCCCATGGGGGTTGAAGTGGGTGTGTGCGGCCATTCTGCGCAAGGGAGTTTGAAGGTTGAATGAAGGCCGCAGGCTTCAGCCCGCTTCGCCCGCCGAGTCGGCGGCGTAGGGGTTGGCCACGCCCAGGCGGGCCAGCACTTCGGCTTCGCGGGCTTCCATGGCGTCGGCATCGGCGTCGCTGGTTTCGTGGTCCCAGCCCTGGGCGTGCAGGGTGCCGTGCACCAGCAGGTGGGTGTAGTGGTCGGCCAGGGTCTTGCCGTTTTCGGCGGCTTCGCGGGCCACCACGGGGGCGCACAGCACCAGGTCGGCCATGACCACGGGGTCGGAGGCGTAGTCGAAGGTGAGCACGTTGGTGGCGTAATCCTTGTGGCGGTAGCTGCGGTTGAGGGCCTGGCCCTCGTCGGCATCGACGATGCGCACGGTGATTTCGGCATCGGCCTCCAGCGCATGGCGGATGGCGCGCACCACCCGGTGGCGCGGCAGCGCGGCGCGGTGGGTGGCGGGGTCGGTCAGGTTGGAGAACTGGAGGGACAGGGACAGTTGGGGCAGGGCCATGGTTTGCAAGAAAAAGTGGGTTAAGCGCTTTTGCAGAAAGCGCAAGCAGCTATGGTTTTTTTGGTTTGGTGGCCTGTGCCCGCACGGCGGTGGCCCAGGCCGAAAGCGCCCAGGGGCGCATGAGGGCGGATGACTCCATGGCGTCGTCGGGCGCGGTGTGGTAGCCCATGGCCATGGGTTTGCCCTTGGCTTCGTACACAAACTGGAGGCCGCCTTCGGCCTCGAAGCGGGCGCGGGTGTCGGCCTCGGTCTTGAGGTACAGGCGCTCGCCCGCGCCCAGGTCGGCAATGATGGCAAAGGTCAGGCCGTCGTGGCTGATGCCCCAGCCCCCGAACATGCGCTTGGCCACGCAGGGGCCAACGGGCGAGAGCAGGTCCAGGCAGTGGGTGACGAATTCGGGGATGGGGGTGGATTTTCGGGTCATGTCTCTACTCCCCGTGGTGGTCTTGCAGCAACTGGTTCAGTGCCAGATTGACGTAGTAGTTGCTGCGACCGATTTTTTGCTTTCTCACGAACCCCGTTTCAGCCAGCGCATCCAGGTACTTGGTGGCGGTCAGCCGCGACACGTCCAGATCGCGCTGCAAAAAGTCGATCTTGGTGTACGGGTGCGTGAACAGGTTGTTGATGAGGTCTTGGCTGTAAAACTTGTGCGCAGCCCTGATTCGGTGCTTGTAGTCCATCAGGGCCACTTTGATGGACTGCACCATGAGGATGGCCCGCTGTGCGGTGGTTTCCACCGCCGTCAGCATGTACAGCACCCACTCTTCCCAGTTGTCTTCCTCGCGAACGGTTTGCAGCAAGCGGTAGTAATCGACCTTGGTGCGCACAATGTGGTGGCTGAGGTACAGAACCGGGATGTCCAGCAAACCCTCCTTCACCAAATACAGCACATTCACGATCCGTCCGGTGCGGCCATTGCCGTCGTAAAACGGGTGGATGCTCTCAAACTGGTGGTGCAGCAGCGCCATTTTGATGAGTGGGTCGGCATCGAACAGGTCCGGGTTGTTCATGAACTGCTCCAGCCCACGCATCAACTCAACGATTTCAGCCGGGTCTTGCGGTGGCGTGTACACCGTGTGGCCTGCACCGTCTTTCAGGGCTGTGCCAGGCAGTTTGCGAAAACCTGCGTGGTTGCGTTCCAGCTCCCGCTGGATGTCAATGATGTGGTTGGCTGTCAGCAACCCGGTGGTCCGCACCAATTCAAACCCCACACGCAGCGCTTGTCGGTAGCGCAGCACCTCCTTGGCCGCCGGGTTTGCAAAGGCATTGGGGTCAGCATCGTCCTTGAACAGTTCATCGTGCGTGGTGACGATGTTTTCAATTTCGGAGCTGTCTTTGGCTTCTTGCAAGCCCAGTGTGTTGATGAGGATGCCCTGGTTGGGGATGGATGCCGCCACCCCTTTCAGCTCGGCCAGGCGGCGGCTGCTGCTGGCCAACTTCTTCAGAATGGCCGGGGTGTCAAACCGGGCAGCGGCCAGCGAGTCGAGTGGGAGCAACGTGGGCATGGACCAGAGGGGAGTACTTGCGCAGAAAATCCAAATTTCTATGCATGTTAACGGCGTCGTTTATACAAACGGGCACTTTTTGAACACGTTCCTCGGCCTTTCAATGATTTGAATGAAAATGGCCTCTGGCGCTTTATTCATAAGTGCAAGCAGCTATCGTTTTTACTTTTCGGCGCGCAGCCGCTTGCTCGACTTGCCCGCCCCCACCGCCCCCGGTGGCGGCACTTCGGCCACGTGGGTGCTGGCGGGGGTGCCGCGGCCACCGCGGGCGTCGTAGGCATCGACGATGCGGGCCACCAGCGGGTGGCGCACCACGTCGGCGCTGGTGAGGTGGCACAGGGCAATGCCTTGCACGCGGCGCAGCACGCGCTCGGCGTCGATCAGGCCGCTGAGTTGCGTGGGCGGCAGGTCGATCTGGCTCACGTCCCCGGTGATGACGGCCTTGCTGCCAAAACCGATGCGGGTGAGCGCCATCTTCATCTGCTCGGGTGTGGTGTTCTGCGCCTCGTCCAGGATGACGAAGGCGTGGTTGAGCGTGCGCCCGCGCATGAAGGCCAGCGGCGCAATCTCGATCTGCTGGCGCTCAAACGCCTTTTGCACCTTGTCGTGGCCCATCAGGTCGTAGAGCGCGTCGTACAGCGGACGCAGGTAGGGGTCCACCTTCTGGCCCAGGTCGCCGGGCAGAAAACCCAGCTTTTCACCGGCCTCCACCGCCGGGCGGGTGAGGATGATGCGTTGCACCGCGCTGCGCTCCAGCGCATCGACCGCGCTGGCCACGGCCAGGTAGGTCTTGCCCGTGCCCGCGGGGCCGATGCCGAAGGTGATGTCGTGCGTGGCGATCAGCTCCAGGTACCGCGTCTGGTTGGGGGTGCGTCCGCGAATTTCGCCGCGGCGGCTTTGCACCGTGAGGGCGTCGGTGTCCACATCACCCAGCGCGGTTTCGCCGGTCAGCATCAGCTGCACCTGCTCGGCCGGGATGGGGCGGCGCGCCCGCTCGTACAGGGCTTGCAGCACCTCCAGCGCCCGCTCGGCCTTGGCCTTGGGGCCTTCGATGCGGAACTGCTCGAACCGGTGCGCCACCTTCACGTTCAGCGCCTGCTCGATGGTGCGCAGGTGCGCGTCCAGCGGGCCGCAGAGGTGGCCCATGCGGGCGTTGTCGGGCGGGGAGAAGGTGTGGCGGAGAATCATGGGCAAATGGTAAAGGGATGACCCCATGATCGGACGACTGCATGGCCAACTGGCCGAGAAAAACCCGCCCCAGGTGCTGGTGGACTGCCACGGCGTGGGTTACGAGGTGGATGTGCCCATGAGCACCTTCTACAACCTGCCCGAGGTGGGCGGCACCGTCACCCTGCTGACGCACTTTGTGGTGCGCGAGGACGCGCAGGTGCTGTTCGGCTTTGCCACGGCGTCGGAGCGGGAAACGTTTCGCCAGCTCATCAAGATCAGCGGCATCGGCCCGCGCACGGCGCTGTCCATCCTCAGCGGCCTGAGCGTGGCCGATCTGGCGCAAGCCGTCACCCAGCAGCAGGCCACGCGCCTGACCAAGGTGCCCGGCATCGGCAAGAAAACCGCCGAACGGCTGCTGCTGGAGCTCAAGGGCAAGCTGGGGGCCGACCTGGGCGACCTGGCCGGGGCGGGCGGCGCAGGCGGCACGGGCCCGGTGAGCGATGCCCAGCACGACATCCTGCAAGCCCTGCTGGCGCTGGGCTACAGCGACAAGGAAGCCGCCGCCACCCTCAAGGCCCTGCCTGACGGCGTGGGGGTGAGCGAGGGCATCAAGCTGGCGCTCAAGAGCCTGACTCGTTGAGGGTGTGGCTCCAGAATTGAGAGTGAAAATGGCATATGGCGCTTTCAAATAAAGCGTAAGAAGCTATTGATTTTGTAGTTCCTGCGCATGCCCCGATGGGCATGCAGCTTGCCCGCCAGGGTGCGCCATGAAGCGTTCCACGGCACGGGCGGCGTCGCCCGCCTGCACTTGCAGCAAGAAGTGGGGGGCCTGAAACGTCACCACCTGGGTGGAGGGGGCGGTAGCCGTGACCCATTGGGCGGCGGATGCGGGAACCACCCGGTCTTCCAACGCCTGCAAATACAGCAGCGGGACGCCGACGCGGCCCAACAAGGGGGACACATCCACGCGCAGCACAGCCAGACCTCTGGCCCGCAGCACGGACGGATGGACCATGCGCAGTGCCTGGGTCAGCATCTCCCGCCGCTCGGGCGATGAGAAACGCCCCAGCACCGCAAAGCTCAGAAGCCCCAAGGGCAGTGCCTGCACTGGGGTCACGGACACCAAGGGCCGACACCAAGACAACCATGGCCGAGGGGTGCGTGCGAACGAGCAGCACAGGATCAAGCCGCGCAAACCCGTCGGCTTCGACGCAGCGATGGAGATGGCGATGGGGCCTGAAAAGGACTCGCCCAGCAGGAAAAACGGTTCATTGGTCGGCAAAAAGGTGCGCGCCACCGATTCCAATGCGGCATACCCCATGGGTTGTGTGTTGGGGTAGGTGACCACCACCACCTTCACTTCGGGTCCAAAAGCTGCTGCAAAGGGTGCCAACGGCACACCGGTGCCGTCCAGGCCGGGAAGCACAACCAAAGTGACCATGGATGGACGCTCCGATGCCGCCTCAATGCTTGCGCGGCGTCACCAGCGTTTCGGTGGAGGGGTCCAACCCCGCGTCAGGGGGTGTGGCGCGTTTGGGGCGGGCCGGGGGCGCGGGTTCGGTTTTGTGGCCCGCAGCGTCCTTGCGCTGTTTTTCGTTGACGGCGGCAATGGCCGACAGCAGCTTTTCGGCCACCTGTTGCAGTTGCTCTTCTTCCGTCGGCTTGCCCCCTGAGGGGCGGGAGGGGGGCACGGGCTTGCCCGCCGTGGGGACGGGACTGGGGGCGTGCGCCTCCGCAGGGACGGGCACCGCCGCGGGGGCCTGCACAGGCAGGGGCGCGGTGGGTTTGGCCACGGGCGGTGTCGGTGGCGTCGGCGGAACGGACGGTGTGTGCACGGTGGCGGGCGCAGCGGCGGGCACCGCCGGGGGTGTGGCCGGGGCTGGGGTGCGGTGCTGGGCTTGTTCTCGGGCCTTGTTGTAGGCCGCCCACTCGGCCACCGTGCGGGGGCGTGGACCTGACGGCGGCGGGAGGGCAGCAGCAGGGCTGGCGGGCGCAGCGGGTGGGGTGGCTGTGGGTGCAGGCGTGGCCGTGGATTCACCCGCCATCTCGGGTTTGAGCACTGGCGGCCGGGCCTGCTGGATGGCCGACTGGAACCCGCTCAGGTCCACCGTGCCCCGGGTGACGGGCACATCCACCGGGGCCGCCGTCTGGGCGTGGGCGAGCACGCCGCAGCCCAGTCCGACGGACAGCACGGCAGCCTGTAGGCCGAGGGAGCGGGGTTTTGGATGGTTGGACATGGGGCAAAGGGTTGGCCGGTATATCGGCACCTGTGCGGGCACAATGAATGCTCACCATGAGCATACAGACCGACGATTTTGCCCCCGTCCCGCCCAAGCCTTCGGCGTCGCGGGTCATCAGTGCCGCTGCGGAGTCCCCCCGCGAGGAGGCGCTGGAGCGTGCCCTGCGCCCCAAACTGCTCGACGAATACGTGGGCCAGGCCAAGGTGCGCGAGCAGCTGGAAATTTTCATTGGCGCGGCCAAGAAGCGCCGCGAGGCGCTGGACCACGTGCTGCTGTTCGGCCCGCCGGGGCTGGGCAAGACCACGCTGAGTCACATCATTGCCGCCGAGCTGGGCGTGAACCTGCGCCAGACCAGCGGCCCGGTGCTCGAAAAACCCAAGGACCTGGCGGCGCTGCTGACCAACCTGGAGCCCAACGATGTGCTGTTCATCGACGAAATCCACCGCCTGAGCCCGGTGGTGGAGGAAATTTTGTACCCCGCGCTGGAGGACTACCAGATCGACATCATGATTGGTGAAGGCCCGGCGGCGCGCAGCATCAAGCTGGATTTGCAGCCCTTCACCCTGGTGGGGGCCACCACCCGTGCCGGCATGCTGACCAACCCGTTGCGCGACCGCTTCGGCATCGTGGCTCGGCTCGAGTTCTACAACGCCGAAGAGCTGACGCGCATCGTGCGCCGCAGCGCCGGGTTGCTGAACGCGCCCATGGACGAGGCCGGGGGCTTTGAGATTGCCCGCCGCAGCCGCGGCACGCCCCGCATTGCCAACCGCCTGCTGCGCCGGGTGCGCGACTACGCGGAGGTGAAGGGCGACGGCACCATCACCGCCGACATGGCCAACCGCGCCCTGGCCATGCTGGACGTGGACCCGCAGGGCTTTGACCTGATGGACCGCAAGTTCCTGGAGGCGCTGGTGCACCGCTTCGACGGCGGGCCGGTGGGGCTGGACAACATTGCCGCCAGCATCGGTGAAGAGCGCGACACCATCGAAGACGTGATCGAGCCCTACCTCATCCAGCAAGGGTATGTGCAGCGCAGCCCGCGCGGGCGCATCGCCACCCAGGCGGCCTACCGGCACCTGGGCCTGCTGCCTCCCAAGGACACGGGCGACTTGTTGGCGGGTTGAGGGTGGTGGGCTTGCTCGCCCACTCCCTCACTGCAACTTGAGGCTGCCCGCAGCACTGCCCTTGCCCGCCCGTGCCGGGGGTTCACACAGGCCGCACACGAAGTTGCGGCTGATCTCGTAAGGCTCGGTCACGAACTTGCCCCCGCAGCAGCTGCATTGGGTCATGCCCAGCATGTGGTTGTCCATGAACTTCACCAGACGCCATGCCCGTGTGAAGGTCAGCAGCGGCTCGATCCCGCAGGCCGTCATCTGCTCGGTGTAGAGCCGGTAGGCCTTGATGATCACGTCGATGTCGTCCAGCTCCGCCGCCTTGGACAGGTACTCGTGGATGTTGGCAAACAGGCTGGCGTGGATGTTGGGCTGCCAGGTCAGGAACCAATCGGTCGAGAACGGCAGTTGGCCCTTGGAGGGCGACTTGCCAGCCACTTCCTTGTACAGACGCAGCAACCGCTCGTACGACAGGCTGGTTTCGCTCTCCAGCACCTGCAGGCGTGCGCCCAGGTGGATGAGGGCAATGGCGCGTTCGATGTCGCGCGACTCGTTGACGATGCTTTTGACAACAGCCATGGTTTTCTCCTGCTTTACATCGTTTCGGTCACGCGGCCAGCCATCAGAATGCTGGCATGCAGACGGGAGGTGGCTTCATTGGCCACCTTGCCGGGCTTGTGGTTGGTCAGCAGGTCCCACACCAGATCGTCTTCGACGCGGAAGCGGCACAGCAGCATGTTGCCCGAAGCGACCTTCATGATCTGGGCGGGAGACAGCGAGCCCAGCAGCTCGGCGGCCTCCTCGGTCAGACCGAGGCGGAACTGGGCTTCGGCCTTGTCCTGACGGATGAGGCTTTGAGCCAGCATGAGGTAGGTCAGATTGGCTTCGCGGATCTCGGCCAGCATCTGTTCGTTGTTCATGGTGCTCACTCCTTCAGGGGTTGGTCGCTGGGTCTTGGCTAACACGCCGGACAAAGCGGTGATTCGTTGAAGTGGATTGTGAAAACCCGCCTACTTTTCTTGAATCAGCGTTTGGCTGTTCGTGCTGTCAGCTCCCCCGACAACCCTTGTCAGTGAAAACCTGACACGCCTGTCGGCGTGCGAGTGGGGTGGCCGATCCCGTGCCTTCGTGACCAGCGGGCCGGGTCCCTTGGCCCGGTCAGGCCGACGCGTCGTCGGTGGGGGCTTCGGCGGATTCGAGGTGGCTCTCGTCACCCCAACCGATCAGGGTCAGCGATTCGGGCGTCCAGAGCACGCGGTTGATGGCGGCGTTTTTCAGCTGCCAGGTGCGCGGGGTTTGCAGGTGTTGACCGGTGGCGGCGCGGTAAATGATGTCCAGCACCCCGCCATGGGCCACCAGGGCAATCTGTTCGTCCACATGGCGGGCCGCCAGGCGGTGCAACGTGTTCAGCACGCGGGCTTGCAGGGTGGTGAGCGATTCGCCCCCCGGCGGGGCCCAGTCGGGCTCGCGGCTGCGCCACAGGCGGGCCGCTTCGGGGTGCTGGGTTTCGATTTCGGCCCAGGTCAGCCCCTCCAGCGTGCCAAAGCTGCGTTCGCGCAAGGCCACCTCGGGGGTGACGCTCAGGCCCTGGTGCCGGGCCACCGCCTGGGCCGTGGTGAAGGCGCGGCTCAGGTCGCTGGCGTAGACGGCGGCCAGAGGTTCCTCAGCCAGGGCCTGCCCCAGGCGTTGGGCCTGCCACAGGCCGGTGGGGTTGAGGGGAATGTCGGTGTGGCCCTGGATGCGGGTGTCCTGGTTCCAGGTGGTTTCGCCGTGGCGCAGGACGATGAGGCGTGAGGCTTGCAAGGCAGCGGCTTTCGCAAAATAGGGGTGGTGCGGCCCGACGGGGCGCAGAGACAGAACTGTATCGTTGGAAGTACCATGCCCACCATTCGGATGGATGGACCCCGCCGTGCCCCAAGATCGCGCCCTGCTGCCGCCCTTTTTGTCCCCGCCCGTGTTGGCGGGCGCAAGCGCGTCCCCCTCGACCGCCACGGAACTGCCGCTGTTCGAGGTGCTGGCCGCCTTGGGCGACGGGGTGTGGGACTGGGACTTGGTGGCCGATCGGGTGCAGTACTCCGAGCGTTTCATGGCGCTGCTGGGCTACAAGCAAGCCTCGGTGTTCCTGAGCAGCTTCAGCTTTCGCAGCCACTTGCACGCGCAAGACCTGGCGCGGGTCACGCGCCTGGTGGGCCGTGTGCTGGATGGCTCCGATCCGGCGTTTGACGCCACCTACCGCCTTCGGCATGTGTCGGGCAGCTACCGCTGGTTTCGGAGCCGGGCCGTGGTGCTGCGCGACGCGCAGGGCCAGGCCCTTCGCTTGGCGGGGCACCTCATGGACGTGCACGACCGCACTGTGGCCGATGCGCAGCGCACGTCCCAGACCCAGCAGCACCAGGCGCAGAGCGCACAGCTGGCGCTGACCCAGGTGGCACGGGGATTGGCGCCGGGGCTGGGCAAGGTCACGGGCAACCTGCTCCGGGGTCTGCGGGGTCTGGCCCACGAGCTCCCGGCACCGTGGTCCGACCACGCCATCGTGGGGGACTTGTTGCGGCTGGCCGAGCGGGGCACCCACCTGGCCGAACAGCTGTCGGTCGTGGGTGGGGTGCGGCCTCAGCGGCTGGAGGTGGTGGACCTGGGGGTGCGGGTGCCCGCTCTGCTGTCATCGCTGCAATCGACCGCTCCGGCGGGGGTGCACTGGGGGGTGCAGGTGCCCTCGGTGCCCGTGCGGGTGCTGGTGGATGTGGCGCAACTCAGGCTGGTGTTGCAGGCCTTGTGCACCAACGCCTGGCAGGCGGTGGCCGAGCGTGAAGCCCACATCCAGGTGGCGGTGGTGCCGGAGCCCGATGGCACCGGGGTGCAGCTGAGCGTGTCCGACGATGGCGTGGGCATGTCTTCCGACGTACAGGCCCGCGCCTTCGAGCCGTTTTTTACCGCCCGCACGCCGGGGCAACGGGAGGGGGCGGGCATGGGCCTGGGGTTGGCGGTGGTGCAGGCGGTGGTCCAGGGCCTGCAAGGCCGGGTCAGCCTGCGCAGCGAACCCGGGCAGGGCACCACGGTCAACGTGTGGTTGCCCCGGGTGAGCGATGCCGCCGCTGTGCCTGGCGCGGCCTCGCCCGACGCCACCGACCCCCTGGGCAAGGGCTTGCAGGCGCTGAACCGAACGCCCGAGTCTGCCGCCGACGCCCCGGCGCCCACGGGGCGGCATGTGGTGTACGTGGACGACTACGAGGCCATGGTCTACCTCATGACCCGCATGCTCACGCGGCGTGGCCAGCGGGTGACGGCGTTCGAGCGGGTGACCGATGCCCTGGCCTACCTGGAGGCCCACAAGGACGAGGTGGACCTGCTGGTGACCGACTACAACATGCCCGTGCTCAGTGGTTTGGACGTGGTGCGCCGGGCGCGGGCCTTGCGGCCCGACCTGCCCGTGGTGATCACCTCGGGCCATGTGACCCCGTTCATGCACAGCGAGGCCGAGGCCGAAGGGGTGTTGCGGGTGCTCAACCGCCAGGACAGCGTGGAAGAACAGGTGGACACGCTGGTGGCCCTGCTGGCCACCCTGCCACCGCGCACCAGCCCCTGAGCGCGGGTGTGGGCGTGAGTGCGGGGCCGTGGGTCAGCGCGGCAGGTCGATGTCGATCTGCCGCACGCCTGCCGGAGGTTGCGGAAAGCCCGACAGCGCCGCCTGCACCATGGCCTGCCACAACGCTGGGGTGTCGTTCCAGCGCCCGTCGTGCCGGGCCTGGGTTTCGTAGACCACCGTGCCCCGCTGTCCGTCCCGCACCACCACCGACACGCTGCGCAGGTGGTAGGGCATGTCCGGCATGAGCAGCAGGCTGTGGTGCCGCCCACCCGCCATCAGGGGCGGGCCAAAGCGCGGCCACAAACGGCCGTCGGCGGGTTCTTCCCAGGGCGCGCGGGGCAGCGTGGTGTGGCTGGCGCTCACCGTCACGCGCCAGGGAGGGGGTGTGTCGGCCCCTGCACCTGCAGCGGCTTGTTGCCGCCAGCCGTGGGTGGCCAGGGCCTGGGCCACCCAGCCTTCCAGGTCGGCCTGCGACTGGGCCTGCGGCCCGGTCTGCTGGGAGGGCAGTCTCTCAAATTGATAGCTGGTTGCGCTTTCAGACAAAGCGCTGGAGCCCCATAAGGCATGTGATTCCACCTGGTTGTCCACCCGCATCACGGTGCATCCCCCCAAGGCCAACAAGGCGGTGCAGGCCAGTGCGGTGGCCCACAGCGGGGTGCGACGGGCAAAGCGGTGGGGGTGCATGGTGAACTCCAGAAGGCGTTGGGTCAGGCGGTCCGGTTCCGATCGATGGCAATGACCTGAAGTTCCGGCAGGCTGGGCGGGGTGAGGGGCAGGTCTTCGTGGTCAAAGGCCTTGTCGCCCTCGTCGCTGGCCACGCCCGTGGGGGCAATGGTTTCAAACGGGAACAACTGGCGGTCCATCAGGTGGCTGGGCACCACGTTTTGCAGGGCGTGCAGCATGTTGTCCAGGCGGCCGGGGTGTTTTTTGTCCCAGTCCTTCAGCATCTGGTTGATTTGGGCGCGTTGCAGGTTTTCCTGGCTGCCGCACAGGGTGCAGGGGATGATGGGGAATTCGCGCACCTGCGCCCAGCGGATCAGGTCCTTCTCGGCCACATAGGCCAACGGGCGGATGACGGTGTGCCGCCCGTCGTCGCTGACCAGCTTGGGGGGCATGCCCTTCAACTTGCCGCCGAAGAACATGTTGAGCATGAGCGTGGCCAGGATGTCGTCGCGGTGGTGGCCCAGTGCGATCTTGGTGGCTCCCAGCTCGCTGGCCACCCGGTACAAAATGCCCCGGCGCAGGCGGCTGCACAGGCTGCACATGGTTTTGCCGGGCTCGATCTTCTCCTTGACGATGGAGTAGGTGTCCTGGTTCTCGATGTGGAAGGGCACGCCCAGCTGCGTGAGGTACTCGGGCAGGATGTGCGCCGGAAAACCGGGCTGCTTCTGGTCGAGGTTGACGGCCACCAGCTCAAAACGCACCGGTGCCCGCGCCTGGAGCTTGAGCAGGATGTCCAACAGGCCGTAGCTGTCCTTGCCGCCCGACAGGCAGACCATGACCTTGTCGCCCTCGCCAATCATGTTGTGGTCCACGATGGCTTCGCCCACTTGGCGGCACAGGCGTTTTTCGAGTTTGTGGTTTTCGCGTTCGATGTTCATGGCAGGGCGGGAGAGTCGGTGCGTCGGCGGGGGCGCAAGGCCCGCGCCAGGCGAGCCAGTGCGGTGGTCTGCTGGCGCCAGAAACCCCAACCGTAGTCCACACCACCGGCCTCGGGCAACTGGTCGTGGATGCCGGTGGGGCCGGGGGCGCGGTGGAACTGGGCGGAGCCGAACAGGACATCCCACAGCGGCAGCAGCACGGCGTAATTGCAGCCCAGGCGCAGGTGGTGTTCTTCGGGCGTGGTGCCCACGTCGATGCTGTGGTGCACCCGGTGAAACCGCGGCCCCACCCACAGGTATTGGCCCCAGCGGCCAAAGCTGAGGTTGAGGTTGGCATGCGCCAGCGATTCGGACAGTTTGAACAGCACCGCCAGCAGCACGAACTGGTCGGTGGGCACGCCGATCAAGCGGGCCAGCAGCACAAACAGCACCTCCACCAGCACGATGTCCAGCACATGGGTGCGGCTGTCGCTCCAGGCCGTCATGTGTCGTTGGCTGTGGTGCACCGCGTGCAGCGCCCACCACCATGTCCAGCGGTGCTGGAAGCGGTGAATCCAGTAGTTGGCGGCATCCAGCAACACCACGTACACCAGAAAGCCAAACAGCGCCTGGTCGGTCACGCCGGGCCACCAGGGGGCCATCCACTGGTCCAGCTGGCCAGTGCCGATGTCGTGCACGGCCAGCCATCCGAACAGGGCGTTCCACAGCGGCCCCAGCAGCAGGAAGGTGGCCACCCGCAGGATGCCCAGGCGGTCGATGAGGGTGTAGATCACGTCGATGCCAATGTCGTGCCGCCGCACCCGGCGGCCTTCGTCCGTGCTGGGGGCGGCTTCGAAAGGGCGCAGCCGCTCCAGCGGGCGCAGCACCAGGCCGATGGCGAGGATCTCCAGCACACCGATCAGGAACCACAGCGAACCCAGGAAGGCGTCGTCGGTGTACGGGGTCAGCCCCAGCAGGGGCAGGGCGGGTTGCACCAGGTGGACAAAAAACCACTCGTGAACG
Organism: Hydrogenophaga soli; assembly: GCF_054777695.1. Taxonomy (NCBI): domain Bacteria; kingdom Pseudomonadati; phylum Pseudomonadota; class Betaproteobacteria; order Burkholderiales; family Comamonadaceae; genus Hydrogenophaga; species Hydrogenophaga soli. The sequence goes on from NZ_BAAHAK010000002.1 coordinate 198,869, forward strand.
GTGTCCAAACCGTCTCCCAGCGTGTCCAGCCATGACCCAAGGGTGTCGAGGTTCATGGGCGGGGGGCCTCCATGCGAAATGCCGGTCCGTAGACCGGGTGGGTCCGCAGCGTTTCAAAGCAGAAACCCCGGTTTTTCAGTCCGGTGATCAGCGGCTCCAGCACCGCAGGTGCCCAGGGGTCTTGCCGGGACCAGATGCCCAGGTGCGCCAGCAGGATGGAGCCGGGGCGCACGTCGCGCAGCGCACGCGCCAGCAGGGCGGCGTTGGGCGAGGTCTCGCTGGGCAGTTCGTCACCCAGAAAACCCTCGGGGCTCCAGGGGATGTGGGTGAAGCCGCAGGTTTTGGCGGCGGCCAACAGCGCGGGTGAGGTCTTGCCGCCGGGGGCTCGGAAGGCGGCGGCCATGGCGTGGCCGGTCATGGCCTCGAACCGTGCAGCGCTGCGCTTGAGTTCGGTGCAGTAGTCGGCGGCGGTCATGCGAAATGCCTGGCCGGAGCGGGGCCCTGCACTGGGGCGCACGGTGAACGAGCCATCGGCCCGGTCGGCCCGCCAGTACACGTGGTCGAAGGTGTGGCTGCCAAACGCATGGCCCTCGGCGGCGCGGGCGCGCCACCAGGGGGCCCAGGTGTTGTCCAGGCTGCCGCCTCCCTCCCGGGTGGGTTCATTGGCCAGGAAAAAGGTGGCTTTCACGTCGTGGCGGTGCAGCACGTCGGCCACCAGCGCGGCCACGCCCATGTGGCCGGTGTCGAACGTGAGGTACACCGGGCGGGCGCAGGCCGCTGCCGGTTCAGCCGGTGCCGCGGCATGGAGGGGGGAGAGCAGGGTCAACCCGGCCAGGCTGAAGGCCAAGGGGCCCCAACGCCTGGGGAGCAGGCGGGCCACCAGGTCACTGACGGGGTGCATGGCTCAGTGTGAACACACCGTGGGGCGACTTGCCCACCTTCACCTGGTGGATCACCTGGCGGTTGGGCACATCCACCCAGGTGAGCTTGCGCGCCCAGCGCGAGGCCACCAGCAGGGTCTTGCCGTCGGCCAGCAGCTCCATGTCGTCGGGGCCGCCAGGGGCGGGCAGCTTGCCCACCACGGCCTGCTGCTGGGTGTCGATGATGCTGATGGTGTCGGCCGAACGGTTGCCCACGAACACATGGCGCTTGTCACCCACGGCGCGGAAGGCGTGGGCGCTTTCCCCGGTTTCGATGCGCTTGATGAGTTTGGCCGGGCTGGCGGTGACGTCGTACACCTCCACAAAACGGTCGCCCGTCAGGGCCACGAACAGGGTTTTGTCATCGGCGGTCAGGTAGACGTCGGCGGGCAGCTGGCCCGTGCCCACGCGCCATTTGACGGCCTGGGTTTTCAGGTCGATGGCGATCAGCTCGCTGCTTTCCTGCATGGTGGCGTACACCGTGCTGCTGGTGCTGTCGATCCACTGGTGGCTGGGCGTCTTGCCCGTGGGGATGCGCTTGGCCAGGCGGAAGGGCTCGTTGGCGTTCTGGGGCTCCCAGTGGTAGATGTCCACATGGTTGAGCCGGTTGGCCAGGGTCACGAACCAGCGCATGTCGGGGGAGAAACGCAACTGGTAGGGGTCCATGATGCCCTTGATGTCGCGCTGCACCTGGGCGGTTCGGGGGTCGATGAAGGTCAGCGAGTTGCCCACCGCGTTGGCCACGATCAGCGAGCGTTCGTCGGGCGTCAGGTACAGGTGGTGGGGCTCCTTGCCCACGTTGATGCGTTTGACCTCGGTGAGCTTCACCGGGTCAACGACGCTGACGGTGGCGTCGAGTGAGTTGAGGACAAAGATGGGGGCCGGGGTCGAAACCGCATCCGCCGCATGGGCTGGCAGGGAGAGGAGGCAGGCAGACAGTGCCCACAGGCACAGGGACCGACGCTGAAGGTCGAGCATCAAAGCACTTTCGAAAGGAAGACCCCTGTATTTTGACGGCTCACCACTGCCCGCTTTCCATGCGGATGGCCACTTCGCAGTCGTCAAAAATGGCCAGTTTGGCAATCTTGACCCGCACCCCCACCACCCCGGGCAGTTGCAGCAGGCGGCGGGCCAGCTTGCCGATGAGCGTCTCCAGCAGGTTGACGTGCTCGGCGGTGCACTCGTCGATGATGATCTGGCGCACCTTGCGGTAGTCCAGCACATGGTTGATGTCGTCGTCGTGGGGCAGCAGCGGTTGCGGGCCCTGGTTCAGCTCGGCATCCACCTGGATGGGCTGGGGCTTGGTCTTTTCGTGCGCCAGGATGCCCAGGTTGGCGTCAAAGCGCAGGCCGGTGAGCGTCAGGGTCTGGTTGCCTGCTTGGTGGGGGAGGCTGGTGGCGGTCATGGTGCAGGCGTCGGGGCGGATGCTGAGGCCGAGGGCATCAGTGAAAAATCGCGGTCGAACTTCATCAGGTGCTGGCCGCCGTCCACCAGCAGCGTGGTGCCGGTGAGGGAACGGTTGCTCAGCGCAAAGGCCACGGTGGCGGCCACGTCTTCGGGGGTGGACGAACGACCCAGCGGCGACAGCCGGTGCAACGCCTCGAACTGGGCGTCGCTCAGCAGGTGGCTGGTCAGCGTCAGGCCCGGGGCCACGCCCACCACCCGCACCCACGGGGCCAGGGCCTGGGCCAGCAGGGTGTTGGCGGCCTCCAGGGCGGCCTTGGACAGGGTGTAGCTGAAGAAGTCGGGGTTGGGGTTCCACAGCTTCTGGTCCAGCAGGTTGACCACCACCCCGGGCGGCAGGTCAGCCCGCAGGGCCTGGCGGTGGGCATGCAGGCATTGCGCCAGCACCACCGGCGCGGCGGTGTTGGTGGCCAGGTGCTGCATCAGCGACGCATAACCAAAGCGGGGGGCCGTGTCGTGTTCGAAGGTGCTGGCGTTGTTGACCACCGCGTCCACGGTGCCAAAACGCTGGACCGTGCGCTCCCACAGGGCTCGGACCGAGGTCTCGTCCGACAGGTCGGCAAACAGCACGTCGAACTGCCCGCGCCCGGCCGACGCCTCGTGGCATTCGGCCGCGGTGTTGACGGCGTCCACCCGGGAGTAACGGTGGTGCAGCGCCACGTTCCACCCCTGTCGGGCCAGGGTGAGGGCGATTTCGCGGCCCAGGCGTTTGGCGGCGCCAGTCACCAGCGCGGTGCGCGGTGTCTGTGGGGAGGCGGGGGATGGCGGCGCGGCTTGTGGCTCAGTGGGGTCCATCGGGGACAATGCAGGGGTGAATGCATCCAACGACAACGGGGCCGACAGTGTAGCCAGCGCACTGTGTGTCCGCATGACCCAGGCTGTGCGCGACGCGGGCGGCTGGCTGCCTTTTGACCACTTCATGGCCCTGGCGCTGTACGAGCCCGGTCTGGGCTACTACGCCAACGGGCGGGTGACGTTCGGGCGCATGCCCGGCGGTCAGGCCCAGGGCGGTGCCGCGGGCGAGCTGGCGGGCAGCGACTTTGTCACCGCCCCCGAGCTGTCGCCCCTGTTCGGGCAGGCGCTGGCGCAGCAGGTGGTGCAGGCATTGCAGGCCACCGGCACCGACGAGGTGTGGGAGTTCGGGGCCGGTTCCGGGGCTCTGGCGCTACAAATTTTGGAGCATGTTGCGCTTTTGGAGAAAGCGCAAAAGGCTAATTTCATCCGCAAATACACCATCGTGGACGTGTCGGGCGTGCTGCGCCAGCGCCAGCAGGCGCGTCTGGCCGCCTGGGGCGACCGGGTGCAGTGGGCCGACCGCCTGCCCGAGCGTTTCAGCGGGGTGGTGCTGGGCAACGAGGTGCTGGACGCCATGCCCGTCAAACTGCTTGCCCGCCAGGGCGGCGTGTGGCACGAGCGCGGTGTGGCGCGGGCCGACGCCAGCCCGTCGGGCCAGGCGGCCTGGGTCTGGGCCGATCGCCCCACCGACCTGCGCCCGCCGGTGGAGGTGCCGGGCGACCACGACTACGTGACCGAAATCCACCCCCAGGCCGAGGCCTTTGTGCGCACCCTGGCCGAGCGCTGGGCGCGTGGGGCCGGGTTCTTCATCGACTACGGTTTTCCCGAGGCCGAGTACTACCACCCGCAACGCGACACCGGCACGCTGGCCTGCCACCACCTGCACCGCATGGACGACAATCCGCTGGCGCGGGTGGGCGAGAAGGACATCACCGCCCACGTCAACTTCACCGGCGTGGCGCTGGCCGCGCAGGAAGCCGGGTTGGACGTGCTGGGTTACACCACGCAGGCGCGTTTCCTCATCAACTGCGGCCTGGCCGGGCTGCTGGATGCGCTGCCGCACACCGACGCCGGGCTGGCCGCACGCGCCATGGCCGCCAAGCTGGTGCAGGAGCACGAGATGGGCGAGCTGTTCAAGGTCATCGGCCTGGCCCCCGCGGCCCCCGGGGCTGAAGCCGCGGCGTGGGAGCCCCTGGGTTTTGCCCAGGGCGACCGCACCCACACACTCTGACCGACCCGGAGGCCGCGCGTGATCCGCTGGATGCTGGTGATCTTCCTGGCGCTGCTGCTCATCAACGGGCTGCACCCGCTGCTGCAGAAGTTCGGGTTCGGGCGGCTGCCGGGGGATTTCCGGTTCCGGCTGTTCGGGCGCGAGTGGTTCATTCCCATCACCAGCACCGTGCTGCTGAGCCTGGTGGCGGGCCTGTTGGCCAAGCTGGTGTGAACCCTCGTCCTTCGGGGGCTTGAAGACCGCCGGGGCGGCATCATGTGCATACGCCAAGGAGTATGAAATGAACGCTGCCACCCCCACCGATCCGCTGCACGTGGTCTGCCCGCATTGCCATGTGACGAACCGCGTCACCCCCGACGGCCTGCGGGCCGACCCCAGCTGCGGCAAATGCCACCAGCCGCTGTTCACCGGCCACCCGCTGGCGCTGGACGAGGCGGGCTTTGAACGCCACGTGGGCCGCAGCCACCTGCCGGTGCTGGTGGACTTCTGGGCCCCGTGGTGCGGCCCCTGCCGCACGATGGCCCCGCAGTTCGAAGCCGCCGCCCGCACGCTGGAGCCCGGGGTGCGGCTGGTCAAGGTCAACACCGAAGAGGCCCAGGCGCTGGGCGCACGCCTCCACATCCGCAGCATCCCCACGCTGGCGCTGTACGTGGGCGGGCGCGAGGTGGCCCGGCAGGCCGGTGCCCTGCGGGCTGAGCAGATCGTGCAGTGGACGCACGCCCAGCTGGGGCGCTGACCACGGGGGCTACACTGCTTGCGACCGTGCCCGTTGCAAGCCTTTCCGACGGGGAACTGCTGTGTTTTTGTAGAGATTTTGTCCGTGGCGATGCATCCCTCACAACCCGTTTCCTCTGGTCCGCGCCTCCTGGCTGACATTGGGGGCACCAATGCCCGCTTCGCCTGGCAGGTCGGCCCCGGCCAGCCCATGTCCGACCTGCGGGTGCTGCCCGGTGCCGACTTCCCCACGCTGGCCGATGCGGCCCAGGCCTACCTGGCGGCCATCGGCCAAGGGGTACCGACGCAAGCCGCCATTGCCATCGCCAACCCCATTGAGGGCGACTGGGTTTGCATGACCAACCACCACTGGCGCTTCTCCCAGCGAGAGTTGGCCCAAAGCCTGGGGGTGACGCGGCTCAAGATGCTCAACGACTTCACCGCTTTGGCGCTGGCGCTGCCCGACATTCCCGCCGACGAGTTGCGGCAGGTGGGGCCGGGGCAAGCCCAAGCCCGGGCGGCCATCGGCCTGCTGGGCGCGGGCACGGGCCTGGGCGTGTCGGGTCTGGTGCCTCAGGCGGGTGGGGGCTGGGCCCCTCTGCAAGGCGAAGGGGGCCACACCACCCTGCCCGCGCAAGGGGCGCGGGAGTGGGCGGTGCAGGCCGGTCTGGAGCGCCTGCACGGCCACCCTTCGGCAGAACGGGCGCTCAGTGGGCAGGGTCTGCTCGACACCTACCGGGTGTTGTGTGCCTTGGATGGGGTGGACGCTGGGTGCACCCAGCCGTCCGAGGTGACGGCGGCGGCCCTGGCGGCCACCGACCCGCGGGCCGAGGAAGCCCTCACGCTGTTTTGCGCCTGGCTGGGCTCGGTGGCGGGCAACCTGGCCCTCACCCTGGGGGCCAAGGGCGGGGTGTACGTGGGCGGGGGCATCGTGCCGCGCCTGGGTGAGTGGTTTGATCGTTCACCGTTCCGCGCCCGGTTTGAGGCCAAGGGCCGGTTTCAGGGGTATCTGGCGGCGGTGCCCACCTGGGTCATCACCTCGTCCCAGTCGCCTGCGCTGTGGGGGGCCATCCGGGCCCTGGATCAGGCCGATTGACGGCGGGCGGTGGATCTGCCGATACGGGGTTTTGGGCGGATATTTAATTAATCGCATAATGAATAACCGCTGCATGGGTGGCGGCGTTGTTCTTTTTCCAAGGGGCCGCAGTGCCCTTCACCACAGTCAAGGAGACCCTTCCCATGAAATTCAATCGTTTGCTCGGTGCCCTGGTGGCAGCGGCGACCCTGCAGTCGGCCATGGCTGGTGAGGTCGAAGTGCTGCACTGGTGGACATCAGGGGGGGAAGCCAAGTCGGTGGCAGAGCTGAAGAAAATGCTCCAGACCAAGGGCCATGTGTGGAAAGACTTCGCCGTGGCTGGCGGGGCCGGTGACAACGCCATGACCGTGCTGAAAAGCCGCACGGTGGCGGGCAACCCGCCCATGGCGGCCCAGATCAAAGGCCCGGCCATCCAGGAATGGGCGACGGAATCTTCGCTTGCCAACCTGGACGCCACCGCCAAGGCCGAGAAGTGGGACGAACTGTTGCCCAAGGTGGTGGCCGACGTCATGAAGTACAAGGGCAACTATGTGGCGGTGCCGGTCAACGTGCACCGTGTCAACTGGGTCTGGGCCAACCCCGAGGTGCTGAAGCAGGCGGGTGTGGCGGCCATGCCCAAGACCTGGGACGAGTTCTTTGCCGCCGCCGACAAGATCAAGGCCAAGGGCCTGATCGCCGTGGCCCATGGGGGCCAGAACTGGCAGGACTTCACCACCTTCGAAACCGTGGCCCTGGGGGTGGGCGGCGCCAAGTTCTACCAGGACGCCCTGGTCAAGCTCGACCCCAAGGCCTTCACCAGCGACACCATGAAGAAGACGCTGGAAACCTTCCGCAGGCTCAAGGCCTACACCGACGCCGCCGCCCCCGGGCGCGACTGGAACCTGGCCACCGCCATGGTGATGCAGGGCAAGGCGGGCTTCCAGTTCATGGGCGACTGGGCCAAGGGTGAATTCCTCGCCGCAGGCAAGGTGCCGGGCAAGGACTTCCTGTGCGCCACCGCACCGGGCACCGCCAATGCCTACACCTTCATCACGGACTCCTTCATCATGTTCAAGCTGAAGGACGCTGCCGCGCAGAAGGCCCAGGCCGACCTGGCCACCTCCATCATGAGCCCCGAGTTCCAGGAGGTGTTCAACCTGAACAAAGGGTCCATCCCGGTTCGCCTGAACATGAAGATGGACAAGTTCGACGACTGTGCCAAGACCTCGGCCCGGGACTTTGTGGAGACGGCCAAGGCCGGTTCCCTGCAGCCGTCGGCAGCCCACGGCATGGCGATTGCACCGGTCACCGAAGGCGCCATCAAGGACGTGGTGAGCCAGTTCTGGAACGACGACAAGGTCAGCGTCGCCGACGGCATGAAGAAGCTCGCCGTTGCAGCCCAGACCCGGTGAGGGTCTGATCCCCCCGCAGGTGGGTCTGCGGGGGCTCCGTCGCATCCGCACCGCGGGTGTTCAGCCTCAAAAGGGTGTTGCCATGAAGCCCGCGTTTGAAACGGCGTTGCCCAAGCTCGTCGTGGCCCCCGCCTTTGTGCTGGGGTTTGCGTTCATCTACGGCCTGATGATCTGGAATGGCGTGTTGTCCCTGACCGCCTCACGCATGCTGCCCAACTACAGCGAGTTTGTGGGGTTGGCGCAATACGCCCGCTTGTGGGACATGGACCGCTGGTGGCAGGCACTGAAGAACCTGGGCCTGTTCACGGTGCTGTATGTGGGCGGCTCCATGGGGGTGGGGCTGGTCCTGGCCATCCTGCTGGACCAGAAGGTGCGGGCCGAGGGCGCCTTGCGCACCCTGTACCTGTACCCCATGGCGCTGTCCTTCGTCGTGACGGGCACCGCCTGGAAGTGGGTGCTCGACCCCAGCCTGGGCGTGCAAAAGCTGGTGCAGGACCTGGGCTGGACCGATTTCACCTTTGACTGGCTGGTGCAGAGCGACACGGCCATTTACTGCGTGGTGCTGGCGGGGGTGTGGCAGAGCGCCGGGTTTGCCATGGCGCTGTTCCTGGCGGGGCTGCGGGGGATTGACGACTGCATCATCAAGGCGGCGCAGATCGACGGGGCCAGCCTGCCGCGCATCTACTGGCGGGTGATCCTGCCCATGCTGCGGCCGGTGGTGTTTTCCACCGTCATGGTGCTGTCGCACCTGTCCATCAAGAGTTTTGACCTGGTGATGGCGCTGACCGGCGGCGGCCCGGCGTATGCCAGCGATGTGCCCGCCACCTTCATGTACACCATGAGCTTCACCCGGGGCCAGATCGGCCTGGGGGCGGCCAGCGCCACCCTGATGCTGGCCACCGTGGCGGCCATTGTGGTGCCCTTCCTCTACAGCGAACTGCGGAGCAAGTCCCATGAGCGCTGAAGGGGCTCGCCTGACGGCCCGCCTGGGGCGTGTGCTGGTGTACCTGCTGCTGTTGGTGGCGGCGCTGGTGTTCCTGGCCCCGCTGTACGTGATGCTGACCACCGCGTTCAAGGACGCCGACGAAATCCGCCAGGGCAACCTGCTGGCCTGGCCGCAGCACCTCAACCTGGAGGCCTGGCAACGGGCCTGGTCCCAGGCGTGCACCGGTGCCGATTGCCGGGGCTTGCAGCCGTATTTCTGGAACTCGGTGCAGATGGTGGTGCCTGCGGTGCTGTTGTCCACGCTGTGGGGGGCCGTCAACGGGTATGTGCTGAGCCTGTGGAAGTTTCGTGGCAGCGAGGTGTTGTTCGGGCTGCTGCTGTTTGGCGTGTTCATGCCGTTCCAGGTGGTGTTGCTGCCCATGAGCCAGGTGCTGGGCTGGCTGGGCCTGTACAGCTCCATCGGCGGCCTGGTGCTGGTGCACTGCCTGGCGGGGGTGGCGGGCACCACGCTGTTCTTTCGCAACCACTACGCCTTGGTGCCCAAGGCGCTGATCAACGCCGCCCGCATCGACGGGGCGGGCTTCTGGCGCATCTTCTTTCGCATCATCGTGCCCATGTCCACGCCCATCGTGATGGTCACCGTCATCTGGCAGTTCACCAACATCTGGAACGACTTCCTGTTCGGCGTGTCGTTCAGCGGGGCCGACAGCAAGCCGGTCACCGTGGGCCTGAACAACATGGTCAACACCACCAGCAGCGTCAAGGCCTACAACGTGGACATGGCCGCCGCCGTCATCGCGGGCCTGCCCACCCTGCTGATTTACGTGCTGGCCGGCCAGTACTTCGTCAAGGGCCTGACGGCCGGTGCCGTCAAGGGTTGACGCCCGTATCACTTCACCGAAGGCATCGCATGGCTTCCGCATTGCACCTCCAAGGCATCCGCAAGACGTTCGGCAGGGGAGGGCGCGAGGTCGAGGTGCTCAAACACATCAACCTCGACGTGGCACCGGGTGAGTTCCTCATCCTGGTGGGGCCGTCGGGGTGCGGCAAAAGCACGCTGCTCAACATCATTGCCGGGCTGGAGGTCCCCACCCAGGGGGCGGTTCGCATCGGCGCGCGCAACGTGGTGGGCGTGCCCCCCGCGCAGCGCGACATCGCCATGGTGTTCCAGAACTATGCGCTCTACCCCACCATGAGCGTGGCTGACAACATCGGTTTTGCGCTGGAGATGCGCAAGGTGCCCAAGGCCGAGCGCCAGGCCCGCGTCCAGCAGGTGGCGGCCATGCTGCAGATCGAGCACCTGCTCAGCCGCCGCCCCAGTCAGTTGTCGGGCGGGCAGCGTCAGCGGGTGGCCATGGGGCGGGCGCTGGCGCGTGAGCCGCAGCTGTTCCTGTTTGACGAGCCGCTGTCCAACCTGGACGCCAAGCTGAGGGTGGAGATGCGGGCCGAAATCAAGCGGCTGCACCTGGCCAGCGGCATCACCAGCGTGTATGTCACCCACGACCAGGTGGAGGCCATGACGCTGGGCAGCCGCATCGCCGTCCTGAAAGACGGTGTGGTGCAACAACTGGGCACACCGGACGACATCTACAACCGCCCCGCCAACACCTATGTGGCCACGTTCATGGGGTCACCAACAATGAATTTGATAGCTGGTCACGCTTTATTTGAAAGCGCTGAAGGCCAATTTGTCATTGAATCCGCGGTCTTGCCTCTGAGCGCCCCCGTGCCCGACGCCTGCCCCGTGCGGCTGGGCTTGAGGCCCGAGCACCTGCGGCTGGACGATGCCTCGTCCTGGCGCGGTCAGGTGTCCTTGGTGGAGCCCACCGGGGCTGACACCCATGTGGTGGTCCACACCGCGGCGGGTGAGGTGACCGTGCGGGTTTCGCCCCAGGTTCGGGTGCAGGTGGGCGATCGCGTGGGTTTGGCGGTGTGCGCCACCGCGCTGAACTGGTTCGACCCCGTCAGCGGTGCACGCCTGCCCACCTGAGCCGTGCGTGCTCAGGGGCTGATTCAGACCGTGGCGGGCACGGGGGCAGGCTTGTTCAGCGGGATGTGCAGCGAAACCCGCAAGCCGCCTTCGGGCGGACTCTCGGCCACGGCACGGCCGCCGTGTCGCTGCGCCACTTCTTGCACGATGGACAGCCCCAGTCCACAGCCGCCCGGCAGCTGACTGCCGCGCCAGAAGCGCTGGAACGCCTGGGTCCGGTCGGCGGCGGGCAGGCCCGGCCCGTTGTCTTCCACGGTCAGCACGGCTTCGGGCACCAACTGGTTGACCCCCACACGCAGGGTGACCTGGGTGTCCCGGGGGGTGTAGCGCAGCACGTTGTCGAGCAGGTTGGCCAGGGCTTCCCGCAACTGCAAGCCGTCGGCCTGCAGAGGGAGGGAGTCCACGCCCTCGTAGCCCAGGTCCATGCCAGCCAGCAGGGCCTTGGGTGTCCATTCCCGGGCCACGTCCCGGGCCAGTTGGGCCAGGTCCATGGGTTGGGCCCTCAGCGGCGCTTCGCTGCGGGCCAGGGCCAGCAGCTGCTGCACCAAGTGGGCGCTGCGCTCGGCCCCGGTGCGCACCTTGGCCAGCCGTTCGGTCAACAGGGGACCGGGGGTTTCGCGCTGCGCCAGCTCCACCTGGCTGATGAGCCCGGCCAGCGGGGTTCGCAGCTGGTGGGCGGCGTCGTTGAGAAAGCGCTTTTCCTGGCTGACGTTGCGGGCCACCTTGGCCAGCAGGCCGTTGACCGCATGCACCAGCGCACTGACCTCGCTGGGGGCCTGGTTGATTTCAATGGGTGACAGGGCATCCACATCGCGGTGGGCCAGCTGGGTGGTGAGGCGGGTGAGCGGGCTCAAGCCCCGCACCACGCCGCCGTACACCGCGATGCTGAGCAACACCCCCAGCACCAGCAGCGGGGCCAGCAGGTCGTACACCAGCTCGGCGGCAATGCGTTGCTGGCCGGTCAGGCTTTGGCCCACCTGCACACGCAGCCGGCGGGGCGCGTCGGCCTCGCCGTAGGCCAGGTCCAGGGAGGCGATGCGCATGGGGCGCCCATCCACCACCACCTGGTAATGGATGGGGCGGCTCAACGGATGGTCCAAGCTGGGGTTGTTCGGCGGCTCGGGCAGGTTGCGGTTGCCCAGCAGGAACTGGCCCGGGGGCGACGACACGGTGTAGCTGAGCCGGTCCGTGGGGTCCTGTTCCAGCACGTCCTGGGCAGCCTTGGGAAAGTCGATCAGCAGGCCTGAGCCAATGGGTTTGACCTGGCGGGACAGCGCCCAGACCGACTGCGACAGCGACTGGTCGATGCCTTTTTCGGCGTAGGCCAGCGCCATGCGGTAGGCCAGCGCCCCACCGCCGGCCCACAGGGCCAACTGGGGCAGCAGCAACCACAACAGCAATTGGCGTCGCAGCGACTGGCTGGCCGCGGGGCGGAAGTGCATGGCGGGTCAGTGGTGGCTCTGTTCCAGCAGGTAACCCAGGCCGCGGATGTTGCGGATGACGTAGGTCGACTCGGTCAGCTTGCGGCGCAGGCGGTGGACGTACACCTCCAGTGCGTTGGAAGCCAGGGCCGGGGGGCCCCCGTCCATGGGTTGGGCCTGCCAGACTTCCAGCACGGCCTCGCGGCTGACCACCTGCCCGATGTTGCGTACAAGCAACTCCAGCAGCGCCCATTCGCGGGAGGTGAGCTCGACGGGATGGCCGTCAAACCAGATCCGGTGGGATGCGGGGTCAAGCTGAATGCCTTGGTTGGTCGATCCATGGGGCGCAAACGCGGGCAGGCTGGCCCGGCGCAGCATGGACTGCACCCGCACCAGCAGCTCGTCGGGGCTGAAAGGCTTGGTGAGGTAGTCGTCCGCACCGGCTTTCAAGCCATCAATGCGGTCGTCCAGACCGTCGCGGGCGGTGAGGATGAGCACGGGCAGCGCAGGCTGAGCGCGTCGCAGCTCGGCCAGCACCTGCATGCCGTCCAGCAGCGGCAGACCCAGGTCCAGCACCACGCCTTCAAAAGCGCCTTCCTGGGTCATTTGCAGGGCTTGTTGCCCGTCAGAGGCGGTGGCCACCTCGTGGCCGGCCTGGGTCAGCAGCACACACAGGCCATCACGCAACAGTTCATCGTCTTCGGCAAGCAGGAGTCGGGCCATAGGGAAACAGGAAAGAACGGTTGTTTTGGATCGATTGGACTCAATCGGGCGCACATGCATGGACAATAACGCATTCGCCGCCCGCTGTGCTGACGGCAATGTCTGGTGCAATGCGAACATGGAACACTCTCACATAGGTCGATACGAGGTGGTCCGGGTGTTGGGGCAAGGGGCCATGGGTGTTGTTTTCGAAGCCCTCGATCCTCGCCTGGCCCGGCGGGTGGCCATCAAAACCATCCGGGCGGAGAACCTCTCTGCGGAGCAATCTCGCACTTACGAAGCCCGCTTTGACACCGAGGCCCGCTCGGTCGCCCGGCTGGCGCACCCCAACATCGTCAGCGTCTACGACTCGGGGCAGATCGACGCCATGTCGTACCTCGTCATGGAGTACGTGCCGGGCGTCAACCTGAAGGACTGCTTGCGCGCCGGGGTGCGGTTTTCCCCTTGGGGCGCGGTCCGCATCGTGCAGGACGTGCTGGCCGCCTTGGGCCACGCGCACGAGCAGCGCATCATCCACCGCGACATCAAGCCCGAAAACATCCTGCTCGACGACACCGGGCGGGTGAAGCTGACCGACTTCGGCATCGCCAAGATGCTGGACTCCGAGGTGGACAACGGCACGCAGCTCTCCGGCGGCTCCATCGGTACGCCACGCTACATGTCCCCCGAGCAGGTGCGCGGGGGCGCGTTGGACGAGCGTTCCGACCTGTTCTCGGTGGGGGTGTTGCTGTACGAACTGCTGACCGGCAAACCCCCGTTCGATGGGGGCAGTGCCATTGCCATTGCCACGGCCATCCTCCACGACGAACCCCAGCCCCCCTCGGTGGTCGAACCCGGCGTGAACCCGGCCCTCGACCCGGTGCTGGGTCGGGCGCTGGCCAAGGTGGCCAACGAGCGTTTTCCCTCCAGCCAGATGTTTGCCCAGGTGCTCGCGTCGGTGTCCGCCGATTGGCCCGAGCCGGAGTGTGGACGCAGCACCCATGGCGTGGCCGTCCTGGTGACCGATGCATCCCAAGAGGCATTGCGGGTGCTCCTGCGAGAGCTGCGGACCGAAGAGTCCGGCGAAGCCAACGCCCCCACGCAGGTGGTGCCGGTGGTTGACCTCTCCGATGCCGATGACCGCACCCGGTTGTACTTGTCGGAAGCGGACCAGGTGCGACGGGTGGTGGCCTCTGCTGCGACCCCTGGCCGCACCGACACGCCGCCACCCAGCCCTCGCCGTGTCGCCGCCCCTGCAACCCCCGCCGCCCCGTCGGGGCGCCGGTTTGCCTGGCTGGCGGCTGCGCTCAGTGGCGTGACGGTGGTGGCGGTGTTGGCGTGGCTGGCGCTGCGCCCGGCGGTCCCTGAGCCCACGCCAGCGCCACCGGCAGCCCTGGGCGACCCCGCCCAATCGTTGTCTGACAAAGAAGTGCTGGTGACCTCCTCCACGGCAGCGTCCTCGGCATCTGCGTCAGCCCCGGCCCCGGCACCCACGGCGGTGCCCGCGGCCATGCCGCCATCGGGTGCCGCCCTGCCCCCGTCGGCCAGTGCCTCGACTGCCAAACCCGCCAACCCCTCGGGGACTGTGGCGCGCAAACCCGTGGCCGGTGCGACCATCCCCACCGCCACCAGTGCTGCTGCATCGGCGGCGGGGGCGGATGCGGCTGCGCCGACCCAACCCGCCGCGGCACCACCCCGCCATGAGCCTGCGCCCACCCCGGCGCCCCCACAGGCGGCCACCCGTCCTGCAGAGCCGTGCGCGGGCATGGGCTTTTTCGCGCGGGAATCCTGCCTGTGGACGCAGTGCCGCACCGATGCCTACCGCAAGCATCCGGCGTGCGAGCGCTTCCAGGACAAACCCAAGTCCAACTGAGGGGGGCCCGTCACCCGCGGGCGTGAGGCTGGGGCCTCAGGCCCGCGTGCCGAGGGCCTGGCCAATGGCCCGGGTGCGGGCCGCCTGGATGGCCTGGGCAATGGCCTCCCCTTGGGCGCGAGGCCGTGTGCTGGCCCCGGGCGGGCGGGCGACGTCCCGCGCCACCTGTCCCGCGTCCACCGACTGCGCCGCCGCCAGCACCGCCAGCAAATGGGGGCGTTGGGGGTAGGGCTCCTGGTCCTTGCCCAGGCGGCCTCGGGCGTCGCATTCGCAGGCCAACAGCACCTCGGCAAAGCGCTCGGGGCGGCGCAGGGCATCGCAGCGTTCCAGCAGGCGCAGCAGGGCGGCGGGGGACAGGTCCATGCAGCGGTGGATGTGGCCGTGCTCGCGGGCCACGGTGTCGGCCAGTTCCTTGCAGTCGCGCGGCACGCGCCAGCGTTCACACACGTCGCGCAGCAGCTGGGCGCTGCGTTCTTCGTGGTCGATGTGGCGGGGCAACACGTGGGCGGGGGTGGTGCCTTTGCCCAGGTCGTGCATCAGGCAGGCCAGCCGCACGGGCAGGCTGGTGTTCAGCTGGGCGGCCATGTCCAGCACCAGCATGACGTGCACGCCCGTGTCCACTTCGGGGTGGTACTCGGCGCGTTGGGGCACGCCCCACAGCCGGTCCAGCTCGGGCAGCAGCACGGCCAGCGCCCCGCAGGTGCGCAGCACCTCGAACATGCGCGAGGGGCGGGCCGCCATCAGCCCGCGGGACAGCTCCTGCCACACCCGCTCGGCCACCAGGTGGTGCACCTCGCCATCGGCCACCATCTGGCGCATCAGCACCAGGGTGTCGTCGGCCACGCGGAAATGGGGAAAGCGGGCGGCAAAACGCGCCAGCCGCAGGATGCGCACCGGGTCTTCGCGGAAGGCGTCGCCCACATGGCGCAGCACGCCCGCACGCAGGTCGGCCACGCCGCCATGGGGGTCGATCAGCCCCTCCAGCGGGGGCAGGCCGCCATTTTTTGAATCAAAAATGGCCCTGGCGCTTTCATTCAAAGCGCAAGTAGCTATTGAATTAATAGTGAGGTCGCGCCGCGCCAAGTCCTGCTCCAGCGTCACGTCGGGCGCGGCGTGGAAGGCAAAGCCCTGGTAGCCGGGGGCAGTTTTGCGTTCGGTGCGGGCCAGGGCGAATTCTTCGTGGGTGATCGGGTGCAGGAACACCGGGAAATCCTTGCCCACAGGCTGGAAGCCCTGGTCCAGCAGGTCTTGAGGCGTGGCCCCCACCACCACCCAGTCGCGGTCCTGCACGGGCAGGCCCAGCAGGGCGTCACGCACCGCGCCGCCCACCAGGTGCACGGAAAACGAGGGCGGTTGTGCGCCCGGGGTGGACACCATGTGCAGCCGGTTCAGCGGCCCAGCCGGTAGGGTTCCTCGAAATCGAGGAAGTCGGCTTCGTGCAGGGCGTCGTGCACCCAGGCCTGCACGCCGGGCAGATCGCACACCGCCTGCACGTAGTCGGCCAACTGAGGCGGCAGGGCGATGCCGTAGGTGCGCAGGCGCATCACCATGGGGGCGAAGTAGGCGTCGGCAATGGAAAAACGCCCGAACAGCAGCGGGCCGCCGTAGGCACTCAACAGGCCGGTCCACAGCGTTTTCAGCCGCTCCAGGTCGGTGCGGGCCGCGGCATGGTCACGCAGCACCAGCTCGCCGATGTGCGGCAGGCTGGCCTCGATGTTCATGGGGAAGTGGCTGCGCAGGGCACCAAAGCCACTGTGCATTTCGGCACACACGCTGCGGGCCTGGGCACGGGCCACCGGGTCGGTGGGCCACAGGTTCAGCTCGGGGTGGCGGTCGGCCAGGTATTCGGCAATGGCCAGGGTGTCCCACACCGCCAGGGCCTTGCCGTCGGCGGTGGTGTGGGCGTCGTCGATCAGCGCGGGCACCTTGCCGGTGGGGCTGATGCCGGAGAGCGACTGCTTGAACGTGGAATGGGGCGCGAACGAGTCAAAGCGCAGCAGTCGCTCGTCAAAGGCAATGCCCGCCTGCTTCATCAGCACCCAGGGGCGCATGGACCAGGACGAGTAGTTCTTGTTGCCGATCAGCAGGGTGTAGGCCATGGGTGTGGATGGGTGAGGCTGCGGGGGCGTTCAGGCGTACTTTTCGAGGATGCGGGTGGAGCGTTCCACCTCGCGCAGCGTGTCCTGCTCGGATTCGGAGGAGGCGACGGCTTCCATCACTGTGCAGGCCATCATGCGGTAGAAGGTCTTTTCCATGGCCTTGCGGGCGGCGGACATCTGCTGGGCCACGTCTTCGCAGGGGCGTCCGCTTTCGATCATGTCGATCAGCCCGCGCACCTGGCCTTCGATGCGTTTGAGGCGGTTGACCACATCGCGCTGGTGTTCCTGCCGGTAGGGCGACGGCGTGGTGGGTTTGTCGCAGGCAGCGGCTGCAGAAGGCGCAGGGGCTTTGGTGGGCATGGGAAGTCCTGAGGTTGGGTTCAGGAGGGGGAGTGTGCCAAAAAAGGCAACGCATGGATGGCTTGCACCAGGCTTTCACCAAACATTCATCCGTGAATAACCTTACCTTCCAGGGTAAATGGGGTTGCGCTGGCCTGCCCTCTCCTCTCAGGAAGAAGCCATGGCGGGGCGCGACAACGCCCTTCGGAACGAGGGTGGTGCCACCGGCGGTCAGCGCCGCCGTTGGGCGCGGAGGTCAACCAGCCGTTCCCGCGGGGCCAGTGTGCCGGCTGTCTGGTGCAGGAAGGTGGGCAGCACATCTTCCAGGTGGGCGGGGGTCAGGCCCCAGTCGGCCAGGGTGACCTGCCCGTCGTCGGTTTCGGAGGCCACGTTGTCCACCTCGAGCGAGCTGATGTTGTCGGTGCTCATCAACGGGGTGCCGGGCAGCAGTTCCATCAGCAGGGCCTGGAAATAGGCCAGCGCGGTGGGCAGGGCCAGCACCGGGCGGGGGCAGCCCACGGCCTGTCCGGCCAGGCGCACCAGCTGGGCCAGCGTGTACACGTCGGGGCCGGTGGCTTCCAGGGTCTGGTCGATGGTGTCGGGGTGGGCGACCGCATGCACGATGGCTTGGGCCACGTCTTGCACCCACACGGGTTGAAAGCGCACGCGGGCACCGGCCAAGGGCACCAACGGCAGCACCTGCTGCATGCGGGCAAACAGGTTGATGAAGTGATCTCCCGCACCAAAGATGACGCTGGGCCGCAGCACGGTCAGGTCCAGGTCGGCTGCTTCCAGCACCGCTTCACCAGCGGCTTTGCTGCGCAGGTACAGCGATGGGGCGTCGGCCGCCGCGCCCAGTGCGCTGACGTGGATGACCCGGCGCACGCCCGCGGCGGCACAGGCCGCGGCCAGCGATTCGGGCAAATCGACATGCACCTTGCGGAAGGCCCGCTCGTTGCCGTGCAGGATGGCCACCAGGTTGATGACCAGGTCATGCCCGGCCACCAGCCGGTTGAGCTGGTCGGGCTGGTGCACATCGGCCACCTGAACGGTCAGCCCGGGCAGGTGTTGTACGGCGGCGGCGTTCTTGAGCACGCGGGTGGGCACGGTCGTGCGGTGGCCGGCGCGTTGCAGGCTTTCGCACACATGGCGACCGACGAAGCCGGTGCCCCCCAGAACCAGGATGTTGGACATGCGGTGTGTTCCTCAATGGGTTGAATGCGGTGGGTTCGGGGTGCGGCTCAGGGCAGTTCCAGGTCCGGGGCCTGCCCGGCTGCGGTGCGCGGGCCGACCGTTCCCAGCCGGGTTTTGAGCGATTGTGGCTGCCCTGAGATCAGCGCCGCGTAGTTGGTGGTGTTGGACAACACCTTCTTGACGTAGTCGCGGGTTTCGCTGAACGGGATGTTCTCGGCCCAGATGGCCCCTTCGAGCACCGGGCCCTGACCCCCGGGCGCACGCCACTGGCGGGGGCGTCCCGGTCCGGCGTTGTAGGCGGCCGCGGCCAGGGGCATGGAGCCTTCGAAGTCGTCGAGGATGAGCTTGAGGTAGGCCGTGCCAATGGTCACGTTGGTCTGGCGCTCGTTCAGGTCGTTGGGCGTGAAGCCGTTGAGGCCGATCTTCTTGGCCGTCCATTTGGCGGTGGCGGGCATCACCTGCATCAGGCCCGAGGCACCGACGTGCGAGCGGGCGTCGGTGACAAACCGACTTTCTTGCCGGATGAGGCCGTACACGTAGGCCGGGTCCAGGCCGATGTCGCGGGTGCGGGGCACCACCGTGTCCTTCAGGGGCATGGGGTAACGTTGCAGGTAGTCGGCCACGTCGCGGGTGCGCTCGCTGGTGTTGATGCAACGGTCCCACACCTGTTGCTGGCAGGCCCATTGGGCGGCAGCCAGGCGCTCGCGGTCACCCATGCCGCCTGCGTTGTGCAGGTTGGTGGTGTAGTTCCATTCCTTCACCCCTTCGGGCCGCAGGCCCAGGGCGATGGCGGCCAGCGCCCGTTGCAGGCCGGGGTTGGCTTTGGCGCTGCGCAGTTCGTCGTCCGTCAAGGGCGATGGGGCCGGGGGCACCTGGATGGCCTGACCCAGCTCTTCCAGGGCCAGTTGGCCGTAGAAGTGGTGGGGGCTGGCGATGGATTGCAGCATCCGCCGGGCTTCGGCGGTGCCCTCAGGGGTGTTGGCGCGCAGCTTCAACAGGGCGCGGGCTTGCCAGTAGGTCCACGTGGGGTCGGCCCGCAGCTCGGCGGGCATGGCGGCAATGGCGCGCTGGACCTGGTCCCATTGGCCCTGGCGCAGTGCCGCGCGGACCCACCAGGCCAGGTGGTCGGGGTGCATGTGCTCGGGTTGGCCCTTGGCAAACCACTGGGTGGCTTCGGGCATGAGGCGCAGGGCCGCGGCCTTGCCCACCGCGCCCCAGGCCCAGCTGCGTTCTTCCTGGGTGAGTTGCACCCGCCAGCGGGATTTGTTGAGCTGGTCGGCCGCGTCGGCGGGCTGCTGGGTGGCCAGCTTGACCACGGCCAGCGTCACCAGCTCCTTGGTCTGGTGGCGTACGGCGGTGAGCTTGTCGTCCAGGTAGCGCTCGGGCTGGGCCAGGATGGCCTGGGCCGACTTGGCCCAGCCGCTGTCCAGCAGGCCCACGGCCTGGGTGGCCATGCGGGGTTTGTTGAGTTCCGCCCCCAGCCGGGCCCGCTGCCAGGCCAGCTGGGTGGGCAGCCTGTGCTGCTGGATGAGCTTGTCGGCCACGTCGGCGCAGGCGTCTTCGGCGTCTTTCTGCGCCATCCACAACCGGACCACGTCGTCCACGGCCTCGGGGGGCAGGGTGTCTTCGGTGCTGAGCCGGGCGTTCAGGTGGTGGCACTGGACGGTGGCATCGTCCAGCATGCGAAAGCGGGGGTGTTCCTGCAGGAAAGTGCGCCAGTCCTGCCGTGCGCCCAGCAGGCGCAGCCAGTCGTTGCGCAAGCGGTCTTCGTAGTAGGAGCCGGCCCAGGTGTCCAGGAACTGGCGGATGCGGTCGTTGGAGGCGGTTTCCAGCCCCAGGCGCATCTCCCAATAGGCCACCAGCGGGGCCAGCAGGTGCTGGCGGGTCTTGCTGGCGGCGGCCTGCAAGGCGCTGGCGTTGCCGCGGCGGTAGGCGTCCTTGGCGTCCAGCACGGCCTGGTCAGCCGAGGTGAGGGTGGGTTGAGAGAAGGCCGGTGCACTCACAATCAGGCACACAACGGCGAGAATGGCAAGGCGGGACTTGGCCCGTTTGGAGGTGAGGGTGCCCGGCCCTGGGGCTGGTGCACCGTGCTTGCGAAACAACATCGGCTCATTATGGACAACAAACCTTCCAGCAAACCCACGGTGGACGATGGGTTGCGCACACACAAGCAGGCGCTGCGCCAGGAGTTGCTGGCCCGCCGCCAGGCCATGCCCGACCGCGAATGGCGTTCCGAGTTGTTGCAGCGCGTCATGCGGGTGTGGCTGATCGAACGGCCCGACACGGTCATTGGTGCGTACTGGCCCATCAAGGGGGAATTCGATCCGCTGCCCGCGCTGCACCGCTGGAAGGAAGACGGCGAGTTGCTGGACCAGCCGCAGCGCCGCCGCATCGGCCTGCCGGTGGTGGACAAGGTGAACAAGACGCTGACCTTCCACGTGTGGTACCCCGGCTGCCCCATGGAGGAAGACGCCTACGGCATTCCCAAGCCCAAGGACACCGAGGTCATCGTGCCCACCCTGCTGTTCGTGCCCTGCGTGGGCTACGGCATTGGCGGCTATCGGCTGGGGTACGGTGGTGGTTTTTACGACCGCACCCTGGCCAGCCTGCAACCCAAACCGTTCACGGTGGGGCTGGGCTTCACCTCGGGGTTTGTGGACGACTTCGAGCCCGAGGTGCACGACCAGCCGTTGGACACCATCCTGAACGAGAACGGCTTGGTGTGGCCGGTCTGAAGGCTTTTTTACTGCCTTGCGCTTGCAAATTAAGCGTAGACAGCTATCAATTTGATAGTTTCTGCGGCAGCGCCAGGGTGTGCGGGCCTGGCGCTGCGTGCAGCGCGGCGTGTAACGTTTCCCATTGGAACCCCGGCCCGGGGTCCTGCTTGCGCCCGGGGGCCACGTGTTCATGCCCGACCACCTGCCCCAGGGGCAGCAGGCCGCTGAGCGTGTGGCACAGCCGCGCCAGTTGCTGGTACTGCACGGGTTCGAAGGTGTCGCCCTCCAGGCCTTCCAGCTCCACGCCCACCGAAAAGTCGTTGCAGTTGTCGCGGCCCTGCCAGTGGGACTTGCCGGCGTGCCAGGCGCGGTCCCAGATGCTCACGAACTGCGTGACCTGGCCCAGGCGGTCGATGAAGAAGTGGGCCGACACCTCCAGCCCCCGAATGCCTTGAAAGTAAGGGTGGGCATCCCAGTCCAGGGTGTTGGTGAACAGCCGTTCCACCTGGCCCGTGCCGTAGTGGCCCGGGGGCAGGCTGATGGAATGCACCACCAGCAGGCTGATGTCGGTTCCCACAGGGCGGGGGCCGAAGTTGGGCGAGGGGCAATGGCGCACGCCCGCCAGCCAACCCGGGGCGGTTGAGTCGGAGGGCTGCGGGTCAGCTTTCGGGGCCATCGGGGGCGGGGGCGTCATCGGGGTCTTTGACCTGGATGCCCAGGCGGGCAATGCGGTAGCGGATCTGGCGCAGGTTCAGCCCCAGGCGGGCGGCGGCGGCGGTGCGGTTGCCCTTGGTTTCGCGCAGCATGCGCTCCAGCACCCGCTTTTCGTGGGCGTCCAGGTACTGCTGCAAGTCGGAGGGCAGCGCTTCGGGCGGCAGGGTCACCGCCGGGGGCTGGGTGACGGGGGCGTCTGTGTGGGGTTCAGTGCCGGGTGCTTCAGGGCGCGGCGGGGCGGAGACGGGACTGGGGCTGGGGCTGGGGCTGTGCGCCGGGAGCGCCATCCAGTCCATTTGCGCCGGGTGGTGGTGGTCGTCGCGCAGGTCGGCGGGCAGGATGGTGTCGCCGCTGCACAGGGCCAGGGCGCGGTGCAGCAGGTTTTCCAGCTCGCGCACGTTGCCATCCAGGGGGTGGGTGTGCAGCCAGGCGCGGGCCTCGGGGCTGAGGTGGGCCGGGGGTTGGCCGGTTTCGTGGCAGATGCGTTGCATCAGGCCATCGACCAAAGCGTCGAGGTCTTCGCGCCGGTCGCGCAGCGCGGGCAGGCGCAACTCGATGACGTTGAGGCGGTAGAACAGGTCTTGGCGGAACTGCCCGTCGGCCACCGCCTTGGCCAGGTCTTTGTGGGTGGCGCAGAGGATGCGCACGTCCACGGGCTCTTCCTGCACGCCGCCCAGCGGGCGGATCTTGCGCTCCTGGATGGCCCGCAGCAGCTTGGCCTGCATGGGCAGGGGCAGGTCGCCGATTTCGTCCAGGAACAGGGTGCCGGTGCGGGCTGCGGCAAAGTAGCCTTCGCGGTCGGTGGTGGCGCCGGTGTAGGCCCCTTTGCGGGCGCCGAAGAATTCGGCCTCCAGCAGGGTGTCGGGGATGGCCCCGCAGTTGACGGCGATGAACGGACCGGCGGCGCGGTGGCTGCAACCGTGGATGGCGCGGGCCACCACCTCCTTGCCGGTGCCGGATTCCCCCAGGATCATCACCGGGGCCATGCTGCCGGCCACGCGGGCGATGCGGTCCTTGACCAATTGCATGGCCGCGGAGCTGCCGATCAGCCGGTTCAATGCAGGCACCGACGCCAAGGCCCCAGGGCCGGTGGCCGAGGCGGATCCCGACCCCGAGGGCGTGACCGACCGGGTGGGGCGGGCCGCCTCCACCGCGGGGGCGGGCGACTGCAACGCGGTGGCCACCACGGTGCGGAACTGCTTGAGGTCCACCGGTTTGGTGAGGTAGTCGAACGCGCCTTGTTTGAGGGCTTCCACGGCGCTTTCGGCCGACCCATAGGCCGTGACCACCACGGTGCGGCTGGCCCGCGCGGCGGCGGTGCCGTCGCGCAGCAGGTCCAGCCCCAGGCCGTCGGGCAGGCGCATGTCGGTGATGAGCAGGTCGTACCGCTGCTGCGCCAGCTGCTCTCGCGCTTCGGCCAGCGTGCCAGCGGCGTCCACCAGGTGGCCTTCGCGCAGCAGCGTGAGTTCGTACAGCGTGCGCAGGTCGGGTTCGTCATCCACCACCAGGATGCGAGACGGTCCGGTCGCGGTGGGCGTGGCGGGGGGAGGGGCGTTGAAACTCATGGGTTGGGGGCGTGGAGGGCGGCCATCACCACAAAAAATTCGTTGCCCGAGCGACCGTCCCGGTCGGCCCGACGGTAGTCCAGCCGGGCCTGGTAGCGGTCGCACAGCTCGCGGCACAGGTACAGGCCCATGCCGCTGGAGCGGCTTTCGGAGGAAAAGAACGGTTCGAACAGGTGCCGCCGGATGCCGGGCTCCAGCGGGGCGCCGTCGCTCCAGACGGACAGGCACACGGCATCCGGGGCCTGCACCAGGGTGTCGATCTGGATGGCCCCGGGCGCCATGGAGGCATAGCGGTGGGCGTTGTCCAGCAGGTTGACCAGCACCCGGCGGAAGTGTTCGGCATCGAAGCGCACCAGCACCTCGGGGCACCGGGGGGTGCAGCGGACGCGGGTGGTGCAGGCATGCTGCCCACACCACTCAGTGAGGGTGTTGGCCAGGGCTGCATCCAGGGCCAACGGTGCTGTTTCCTGCAGAGCCGGTCGCCCGGGGATGCGCACGACGTTGAGGATGTCGTCCACGATGCGGTTGAGCCGCTGGGTGTTCTGCCCGATCATCTGCACCAACCGCCGCTGCATGGGGTCTTGGAGCTCTTCGGTCAGCAGTTCGTTGGCCTGTGAAATGGCCGACAGGGGGTTGCGGATTTCGTGGGCCACCGCCACCGTCATGCGCCCCATGCCCGCCAGCTTTTCGGCGCGGATGCGGGCCTCGATTTCGTGCAGGTCTTCCAGGAACACCACACACGACGGGCCATCCACCGGGGTGTGCTCGGGGGCGCTGCCCATGGGGCGGGTGCCCACCCTCAGCTGCTGGCGGTGGTCATTGGGGGTGGTCAGCTGGATCTCGGCGGTCTGGGGCTGGTGGGTGGCCAGTGTGCGTTCGATCAGCTCGTTCAGGGGCGCACAGTAGGCGCGGTCCGTCAGCCAGAAGTGTTCCGGGGTGGGGCTGGTGCCGTCGCCCAGCAGGCTGCGGGCCGCCGGGTTGGCCGCCCACACCTGGAGGTGCCTGTCCACCACCAGCACCCCGTCGGTGAGGGTTTCGATGATGAGGGCATTCACCTCCGCTTGCGTGCGCGCGGCCGACTGGCTGGTTTCGGCCAGGGCCTCTTCGCGGGCCAGGCGCACGGACAGCTGGTGGGCCAGCAGGGCAATCAGGAAGTAGCCGGTGCCGGTGATGGCGGTCTGCAGGTAGCGGGCCGCGCCGTCCTCGTTCAGGCGCCAGGAGCGCCACGCAGCATCGACGAGCAGGAACAGCGTGACCGACGCCGCCGCCGCCAGCGCCCGCCGCTGGGGACCGAGGGTGGCGGCCATGAGCACCGGCAGCGCGAACAGCAGGGAGTAGTTCAGCCCCCCGGGTTGCAGGGTTTGCAGCACCGCATACACCCCCCAGTCCACCCCCACGGTGGGCAACCAGGGCCAGCGCCACACGCCCAGCGTGGTGCGGGGATGCACCAACCGCCGCGCCGCGATGGAGGCCACCAGGTGCGCCATGCACAGCAGCAGGCTCAGCCCGTTGTTCAGCCCACCCAGCATCAGCACGGTGCCTTGCAGCAGCACCAGCACCGAGGCCACGGCCACGCGGGCCGTCATGAAGGCGGCCCACAGCCGCTCACTGGAGCGGTTGAGGGGACCTTCCCAGAACTGGAGGGTGGTCGGCGTGGACCGGGCGAAGGAAGGCCACATGGCTTGCGCCCGTTCAGGACTCGTGGGCTTGGCGGTGGGCGTGGCCGCAGTACACGCCCCGCTGGCCCTGCACGGCGTCGTTCGCGGGGAGGTGCAGGCCGCAGTGGGCGCAGGCCACCATGTCGGTGGTGGGCGCGTGGTTCGCGGCAGGGGGCTGGGGGGCACGCCGTCGTTGGTTCTCCTGGCGTTCCTGCTCGCGGCCACGCCGCCAGGACCAGATGCCCACCAGGATGACCAGTGCAACAACGATGTATTTCATCCCCGGGCTTGCCTTTCAGGCGCGGTGCAGCAGCACTTCCAGCACAAAGCGCGACCCCACATAGGCCAGCAGCAGCAGCCCTGAGCCGAGGTACAGCACGCGCACCGCGGCGCGACCGCGCCAGCCCAGCCGCCAGCGGCCCAGCAGCAGCACCGCAAACACCGCCCACGACAACAGGGTGAACACCCGCTTGTGGTCCCAGGTCAGGGCTTTGCCGTACAGCAGCTCGGAAAACCACACCCCGGCCACCAGCGTGGCCGTCAGCAGCACAAAGCCCGCCAGCACAAAGCGGAAGGTCAGGCGCTCGATGGCCAGCAGCGGGATGCTGGGCTCCATGGGCGTGCTGGCTTGGCGAATGGCGCGCTCGGTGCGCTGCATCCACCAGGCGTGCACCACGGCGGCGGCAATCAGCCCGTAGGCGGCAATGCCCAGCGCCCAATGCAGGGGCAGCCAGGGCGAGGGCATGCTGGCGTAAGGGGCACCCGGAAAGGCCCAGGCCAGCAGCACCGTGACCATGCCCAGCACCAGCAGCAGGGCATTGGCCTTGAGTTGAGGGTAGATGTGGCTTTCGATGGCGTAGACCATCAGCACCAGCCAGGCCGTGACCGACAGCGCCGGGCCAAAACCGAAGCTGGGGGGAGAGGCCCACAGCTGGCTGGCCAGCACGGCACCGTGCAGCAGCCAGGCCAAGGTCAGCCCCAGGCGCGACCCTTGGGCGGTCAGCTTGCGTTGCGCCAGGGCCATGGCGGCATAACCCACCGCAGCGCCGACTGCAAGCACGGTGGTCACGAGGGGGCTGGCCGCTAAAATCATGGGCACAGTTTAACGGCCCGGCTCAGCCCCACGGGCCTCACATTCCACACACCCCACCATGGCCTCTGCCCTCTCCGAAAAACTGTCACGCATCGTCAAGGAGATGCGCGGCCAGGCCCGCATCACCGACAGCAACGTGGCCGACATGCTGCGCGAAGTGCGCATGGCCCTGCTGGAGGCCGACGTGGCCCTGCCCGTGGTGCGCGACTTCATTGCCAAGGTCAAGGACAAGGCCCTGGGCCAGGAGGTGGTGGGTTCACTCACCCCTGGACAGGCGCTGGTGTCGGTGGTCAACCGCGAGCTGGTTGCGGTGATGAGCGGTGGCGAGGGTGACCAGCGCGCCCTGAACGACATCAACCTGGCCGCCCAGCCGCCCGCCGTGGTGCTGATGGCCGGCTTGCAAGGGGCCGGCAAGACCACCACCACCGCCAAGCTGGCCAAACACCTCATTGAACGGCGCAAGAAGAAGGTGCTCACCGTGTCGGGCGACGTGTACCGCCCCGCCGCCATCGAGCAGCTCAAGACCGTGACCG
Organism: Hydrogenophaga soli; assembly: GCF_054777695.1. Lineage (NCBI taxonomy): Bacteria > Pseudomonadati > Pseudomonadota > Betaproteobacteria > Burkholderiales > Comamonadaceae > Hydrogenophaga > Hydrogenophaga soli. The sequence goes on from NZ_BAAHAK010000002.1 coordinate 225,323, forward strand.
CCCAGGCCGGGGCCGAGTGGTTCCCCTCCAGCCCCGACCAGAGGCCCGTGGACATTGCCCTGGCGGCCCTGGACCATGCCCGCAAGCACCACTTCGACGTGCTGCTGGTGGACACAGCAGGCCGCCTGGCCATTGACGAGGCCTTGATGGCCGAGATCAAGGCCTTGCACGCCGCCATCCATCCGGTGGAAACGCTGTTTGTGGTGGACGCCATGCAGGGTCAGGACGCGGTCAACACCGCCAAGGCCTTCAAGGAGGCGCTGCCCCTCACCGGCATCGTGCTCACCAAGACCGATGGCGACAGCCGCGGCGGTGCGGCGCTGTCGGTGCGCCACATCACCGGCGTGCCCATCAAGTTCGCCGGGGTGTCCGAAAAGATCGACGGGCTGGAAGCGTTTGATGCCGAGCGCCACGCCGGGCGCATCCTGGGCATGGGCGACATCGTGGCCCTGGTCGAGCAGGTCACCGCCAACGTGGACCTGGCCGCCGCGCAGAAGCTGGCCGCCAAGGTCAAGAGCGGTGACGGTTTCGACCTGCAAGACTTCCTGGAGCAGATCCGCCAGATGAAGAACATGGGCGGCCTCTCCAGTCTGATGGACAAGCTGCCCGGCGATATATCTGGCAAGACCACGCCTGCCGATCTGGATCGGGCCGAAAAAGACATCAAGCGCAAGGAAGGCATCATCTGCAGCATGACGCCGCTGGAGCGGCGCAAGCCCGAACTCATCAAGGCCACCCGCAAGCGCCGCATTGCCGCCGGGGCTGGTGTGCATGTGCAGGAGGTCAACCGCCTGCTCAAGGAGTTCGAGCAGATGCAGGGCATGATGAAGAAGATGAAGGGCGGCGGCCTCATGAAGATGATGAAGCGCCTGGGCGGCATGAAGGGCATGGGCATGCCCAAGCTGCCCGGCATGGGTTGACCGAAGTCAACGCGGGGCCGCAGGTCGGCGTCGCATACTGCGGGCCCCATGCCTTCACCGATGCCGTTCCCTGACGCCTTTGACCTGGAGCTGGCCGCGGCCCTGCTGGCTTTGGTGCTCTCCCTCGGGTTGCGCCCCTGGCGCATGCTCACCCCGGCCTTGCTGACGCCGCTGCTGGCGGGCGGGGTGTTGTTGCCCTGGTTCTGGTTGTTGCCGCAAAAGCTGCCGTCGTCGGTGTTTGGGGGCAGTGTGTCGGTGCAGTTGTCGGGGGCGTGCCTGCTCACGCTGCTGCTGGGCTGGCCGCTGGCCACCTTGGCCCTGGGCGCAGTGTCCGGTGTGGTGTGGCTGCTGGGGGATGTGGCGCTGGACGTGGGGCTGTCTCAGCTGGTGTGGCTGGGGCTGGTGCCGTCGGCCCTGTGCCTGGGCTGGGGGGCGGTGCTGCGGCGCTGGGCCCCGTCGCACGTGTTTGTCTACATCCTGGGGCGGGGCTTCCTGGGCACGGCCCTGTGCATGTTCGCGTCAGGGGTGTTGTACGAGCTGCTCTACCACGTGTTGGGGGGCGTGGAGACGGGCGACGCCCTGGTGGCCCGCTGGCTGATGGCCTGGGGCGACGCGGTGCTGACCGGCATGCTGACGGCCATTTTTGTGGCGTTCAAGCCGGAGTGGCTGGCCACCTGGTCAGACCGGCGTTACCTGGTGCCCCCACCCCCGCCATCGGGGGATGATTCTTGATGCTTTTTTGGCTTCTGCCGCTTTATTGGTAAGCGTAAGAGGCTACAAAACTTATAGCATTACTTCTTGTGCAGCACCCGCACCCGCATGGGGCGGGTGAACTGGGCACCGGTGGGCCCGCAATGGGGGAGGAAGGCGGCGCGAACCCGTTCGCTCAGCTCGGGCGTGATGTGGTGGTCGACAAAGCTGGGGTGGAGCATGCGCCGCTCGAACTCCGGCCAATCGGCAAACCGGGCGGGCATGTCAAACAACTCTTCCTGCTGGCCGTTCCAGGGGCTGTCGTGGCGGTCCAGCGCCTCGTCCAAGGCCATCTGGGCGGCGGCCCGCACGGTGCCTTCGTCGTTGTAGAGCTTGACGATGTCGTTCAGCGCACCTTCGTACACCGGCTCGGACACGTACAGCCAGCCACCGGGGCGCAGCACCCGGGCGGCCTCGTCCAGGGCTTTGGCCATCTGGTGCAGGGGCACGTGGTGCAGGCTCTTGAGCATCAGCGCCAGGTCAAAACTGCCGTCCATGAAGGGCAGTTGGGCCGCGCTGCCCAGCATGAAGTGCAGGTTGTCCTGCGGGCGGCTCAGGTTTTGCGCGTGCTGCTGGGCATCGGTTTCCAGCGCGGCCACCGAGCGGGCCAGCTTCAGCTCCAGCAGCTCGCGGGCCAGGCGGGCGGCACCGCAGCCCAGTTCGATCACCTCGACCGGCTGCTTCTGTGCCGCCCGGTCCTGCAGCGGCACCAGGGCGGCCAGCACGTCCAACTCGTTGGACACCAGCGTGGTGTGGGGACTCATGCCAACACGCCTTCGTCTTTCAGCACCACCTCGCCGCGCAGCGAGTGCGGCAGGGCCTGGGTGATGTGCACGTCGATCAGCTGGCCCACCAACCGTGCTGCGTTTGGACCACCGGGGAAGTTGACGATGCGGTTGCACTCGGTGCGGCCCATCAGCTCGGAGGCGTCCTTGCGCGAAGGGCCTTCCACCAGGATGCGTTGCACCGTGCCCGCGCGGCTTTCGCTGATGCGGCGCACGTTGGCCTCGATGGCGGCTTGCAGGGTTTGCAGGCGCTTGAGCTTGACCTCGTGCGGGGTGTCGTCGGCCAGGTTGGCGGCGGGGGTGCCCGGGCGGGGGCTGAAGATGAAGCTGAACGAGGCGTCAAACCCCACGTCGTCTATGAGTTTCATCATCTTGGCAAAGTCGTCGTCGGTTTCGCCAGGGAAGCCCACGATGAAGTCGCTGGACAGGCTGATGTCGGGCCGCACGGCGCGCAGCTTGCGGATGGTGCTTTTGTATTCCAGCGCGGTGTAGCCGCGCTTCATGGCCATCAGCACCTTGTCGGAGCCGTGCTGCACCGGCAGGTGCAGGTGGCTCACCAGCTGCGGAATCTTGCCGTAGGCGTCGATCAGGCGCTGGGTGAATTCGTTGGGGTGGCTGGTGGTGTAGCGGATGCGTTCGATGCCGGGGATGTCGGCCACGTACTCCAGCAGCAGGGCAAAGTCGGCGATCTCGTCCGTGTCCCCCATCTTGCCGCGGTAGGCGTTGACGTTCTGGCCCAACAGGTTGACCTCTTTCACGCCCTGCTCGGCCAACCCGGCCACCTCCACCAGCACGTCTTCAAACGGGCGGCTGACCTCTTCGCCGCGGGTGTAGGGCACCACGCAGTAGCTGCAGTATTTGGAGCAGCCTTCCATGATGGACACAAAGGCACTGGCCCCTTCCACCCGCGCCGGGGGCAGGTGGTCGAACTTCTCGATCTCGGGGAAGCTGATGTCCACCTGGGGCCGGGCCTGGCGTTCGCGGGCCTTGAGCATTTCGGGCAGGCGGTGCAGGGTCTGGGGGCCGAACACCACGTCCACATAGGGCGCACGCTCGATGATGGCCGCGCCTTCCTGGCTGGCCACGCAGCCGCCCACGCCGATGAGCACGCCCTTTTTCTTGAGGTGCTTGACGCGGCCCAGGTCGGAAAACACCTTTTCCTGTGCCTTCTCCCGCACCGAGCAGGTGTTGAACAGGATCAGGTCGGCCTGCTCGGGGTCGTCGGTGGGTTCGTAACCTTGGGCGGCGCCCAGCACGTCGGCCATCTTGTCCGAGTCGTACTCGTTCATCTGGCAGCCAAAGGTTTTGATGAAAACTTTTTTCGTCATGTCAAAAATGAGAGCTGGTTGCGCTTTCACATCAAGCGCTGGAGGTGTTTTTGATGCTGAATTTCACCGGGCGGGGCATCGCACCCGTCGGCCGGTCGGGGTCAGCGCGGGATTTCGGTGACGATGTTGGTGGTCGTCACGCCCTCGGCGCCGGGGCGCTTTTCGGCGGCTTCGCGCTCGGTGAGGACCCAGATTTCATGGGGTTGCCCCATCACATCCAGCGTGTAGTTCACCAGCACGGTCTGGCCCACCAGGCTGCCGCTGGTCACCAGCGCGTTGGTGATGCTGTGGATGCGCGAGCCGGGGGACAGCCGCACCAGGGCGCCGTTCATCTTGACCTGGTGGACGTCGATCACCTCCATGGCCCCCCGCCGGGCCTGGGCGGGAAAGCTGCGGGGGGTGCCGTTGGGTTGCCCCGCAAACTGAGAGGCCTTGAAGTTGACCTGCGCCTGCACACTGGCACCAAGCAGGCTGGCGCCGATGCACAGAACGGCCCACCGGTTGGCGAGGGTCATGGCCTTGCGGCCCACGAGGGAGAGGGAGTTTGGCGAGGTGCCAGGGGCGGCAGGCCGGGTCCAGCGGTTCATGGTGTGTGTCCAGAGGCTGAAGACAACAAAGCCCCAAGGGTTGAGCTTGGGGCTTTGCGGATTGTGGGAAGAATTCTGGTGGCGATACCGGGACTCGAACCTGGGACATCAGCATTATGAATGCTGCGCTCTAACCAACTGAGCTATATCGCCGAAAGCCCTGCATTATAGACCATTTTTTCGGGTCTGTTGCAAGGCGTCACTCACTGGTGGGTGAAGTTGGCCTTGCGCTTGTTCACGAAGGCATCCATGCCTTCCTTCTGGTCGGCGGTGGCAAACAGGGCGTGGAACATGCGGCGTTCGAACATCACGCCGTCGGACAGCGTGCCTTCGAAAGCGCGGTTCACCGATTCCTTGGCCGCCATCACGGCGATCTGCGAAAACTCGCAGATTTGCAGGGCGGCGCCCAGGGCCTCGTCCATCAGCTTGTCCAGCGGCACCACGCGGCTGACCAGCCCGGAGCGCTCGGCTTCGGTGGCGTCCATCATGCGGCCGGTGAGGGCCAGGTCCATGGCCTTGGCCTTGCCCACGGCGCGCGGCAGGCGCTGGGTGCCGCCCGCGCCGGGGATGATGCCCAGCTTGATCTCGGGTTGCCCGAACTTGGCGTTGTCGGCGGCAATGATGAAGTCGCACATCATGGCCAGCTCGCAGCCGCCGCCCAGTGCAAAACCGGCCACCGCGGCAATCACCGGTTTGCGGATGGAGCGGATGGTTTCCCAGTTGCGGGTGATGTAGTCGCCCTTGTACACGTCGGCAAAGCTGTAGCTGGCCATGGCTCCGATGTCGGCACCTGCGGCAAAGGCCTTTTCGCTGCCGGTGAGGACCATGCAGCCGATGTCGGCGTTGTCGTCGAAGGCCTTGAGGGCTTGGCCCAGTTCGTTCATCAGCGCGTCGTTGAGCGCATTGAGCTGTTTGGGGCGGTTGAGGGTGACGATGCCCACACGCCCTTCGGTGCGGACGGTGATGAGTTCGAACGACATGCGCGGGTCTCCTGGTTGACGTTCACGTAAATTGCCAATCAGTCTAAACCAGCCTGCTGCACCTGTTCCAGCGTCAGGTCCATCCAGGTTTCCGGGTTGAGGGTGAGCCGGATGCGCACGGGCAGGTGTTGCAGTGCGGGGGCCACCCAGATCTCGGCACTGACCGGGCCCCGCGGGTTGGCCAGCGGTTGGGGGCGCAGGTGGTAGGCCGACAGGGCGCCCAGGGGGGTTTGGACGGTGTCCAGGGCCACCACCTCGTAACGCCACTCGTCCACGCCGCCCGGGCGGCCCAGCATCACCGGGACCACATGGCCCACCGCCAGCTTGACGCGCCCGGTGGAGAAGTCCTGGGCCAACTGCACGAACTGGCTGGCGGTGTCTTGCAACCCGGCGGGGCGGGGGACCGAATCGCCGTTGTTCAGCGCCACCAGTTGGTCGCCAAAGCGCACGCCGCGTTTCTTGCCGCGGCGGTCTTCTTCGTACACCTCGGGCCACAGCTGGGAGGGGAGGATGCGCCCCTGGCTGGTCAGGCTCATGCTGAGCAGCAGGGCGACGTTGAGGTTGACTTGGGCCTGGTAACGGGTTTGCGCCCTTTGCCACTGCACGTTGGCGGTTCCGTGAAAGTCACCCCGGAAGTACCCGCGCAGTTGGTAGCTGAGGCGGGTGTTGCGGGGCCAGGCGTTCAGCCAGCGGCTGGGGTCGTCTTGGGGGCCGGGGTCACCCGCCCCGGCGGAGGCGGTGACCGCTGCCTCGGTGGGGGCGGTGCTCGCCACCGGTGGCGCTTCGGGTGGCGTGGCGGCCCCCGGTGTCGGGAGGGGAGCGGTCGCGGGGGTGTCCCGTGGTGGTGTGGTGGCCTCAACGGGTGTGGTGTCTTGTGGGGCTGACGTGGCCTCGGAGGGGGCAGGGGGCGAACCGCCTGGGTCCCTCTTGCGGGCGGGCTTGGGGTGAGGTGCCGGGCGGGAAGGGCGGTCCACCCCACGTGGGACACGGGCGGGTACTTGCCTGGCCTGCACCACCTGCCCCACGGTTGAGGGAGGGGCGGTCCCCGGCTCCAAGGGATTGGTGCCGTCCAGTGCCTGGCGTGGCAACGCCGTCAGGGAGGTCGTTGGGTTGAACACGGGGGTGTCCATGTCCGCCAGCACACTCTGCTGGGTCTGCCAGCGCACCCAGGCGTCCAACGCCAGCAGGTGCGCCAGCGTCACCCCCAACACCAGGCCGATGCGTTTGGGTGCGGGCATGCAGGCGTCAGGCCCGGGCGTGTGGCCACGTTGGCGCCCCGTCGGGCGTCGAGGCGGGGGGGGCGAGTTTCAACGTGGCGTCACCGGTCCACACCTGTTGGGGTGACACCGACGCTGGCGGCAAACCGGGCCATTGCAGTGTGCAGGAGAGGATGCGGCGGTCCCGGCTCACCCAGGCGGTGACGGGGCCGGGTTCACGCAGCAACACGGGCAGGTCGTCCAGCTTCAGCACCCGCCAGGTGCTGCCCTCGGGGGGTTGGATGGCCAGCCATTCATCACCCGCGGCCATGCCCGCCTGTTCCGCCAGGCCGCCCCGGAGCACGTTGCGCAACACCACGCCCTGCGTTTCCGACACCCGCAGGCCCAGGCGTTGCGCCAGGGGCGCAGGCTCGGCGGTGAGGGTCAGACCCGCCTGTTCCAGCAGCTCCAGCACGGGCAGATCGGCGGTGCCGTGCACCCAGGTGTCCAGTTCGGCATCCAGGGACCGGCCCGCCAGCGTGGCCAGTTCGGCCCGGATGTCGGCTTCGGTGATGGGGCCGCCCCCACTGCGTTGCCACAGGGCACGCATGGCGTGGTCCAGGCTGGTGCCGTGTTGGCGCAGGGTGAGGTCCAGGCACAGACCCACCAGCGCCCCCTTGGTGTAGTAGCTGACGGTGGCGTTGGGGGTGTTCTCCTGCACCCGGTAGTACTTGGTCCAGGCTTCGAAGCTGGCCTGAGCCACGCTGTGGAGGTGCCGCCCGGGCGTCTGGGCCACCTGGTGGAGGGTCTTGGCCACCAGCTGAAGGTAGGTGGGTGTGTCGATCAGCCCGGCCCGCAGCAGGAACAGGTCGTCGTAATGGCTGGTGAACCCTTCGAACCACCACAGCAGCTCGGTGAAGTTTTCACGGTCCAGGTCGGGCTGGGTGAGTTCCGACGGGCGCAGGCGCTTGACGTTCCAGGTGTGGAAGTACTCGTGGCTGATGAGCCCCAGCAGGCCGGTGTAGCCGTCGGTCGCGGTCAGGGCGGGTGGGGTGGCTCCGGGCCGTGGACGCAATGGCAGGTCGCTGCGCGGGGCAATCAGCGCGGTGGAGTTCAGGTGTTCCAGGCCGCCATAACCGTCGTGGGTGGCATTGAGCATGAACACATAACGGCTGAACGGCGGTGCACCGTCTGCACCGTGCCAGAACGCCATTTCGGCTTCGCAGATGCGCTGGGTGTCGGCCAGCAGCCGGTCGCCATCGAAACCCGCGGGGGCTCCTTGAACCACAAAGCGATGGGGCACGCCCCGCACCTCGAATTGGCCGCTCCAGAACGCGCCCATCTCCACCGGGGCATCAACCAGGGTGACGTAGTCAGGGGCGCAGTAGGTGCCAAAGCCCTGGGCGTTGACCTCCACCGGGTCCAGTCCCGTGGCCAGTTGCCACGAGTGCGTGTGTGGCCAGCGGTCGGGGCTGGGTGGGGTGATGGCGATGCGCTGCGGGGTGTGCTCCTGGCCCACCACCCGCAGGCACAGGCTGGTGCCATTGAAGAAACCCCGCTGGCTGTCCAGCCACGCGGTGCGGACCGAGGGGTCGAAGGCGTAGACCTCGCACGTCACCACCAGCGCCGGGGCCTGGGGGCCGCAGGCCAGGCCGTCCACTTGCCAGCGGTGCTTGTCGAGTTGGCGCACCGGCACCGCGTGCCCGGCCACGTCAGCCCGCAGGGATTGCAGGTGCTGGGCGAATTCACGCACCAGGTAGCTGCCTGGAATCCACACGGGCAGCGACAGCAGCAGTTCCGGGGCATGGGGTTGCACCGTCAGCGTCACCCGGTACAGGTGGGCGTGCAGGTCCAGGGGTTCAACGCGGTAGTGCGTCATACCGCCCCCGCCGCGAGAAAACAGCACAGGGCGGCACCGGCTGACAGGCGAAAGCGCAGGTTGAGCCAATGGGTCAAGCCGGCCGAGGCATACAGCCGACGGTCCACCAGGTAGCAGACCACCAGCAACGTGCCCAGCCAGGGCAGGGCGGCATAAGCCGGCATCAGGATGCCGGGCCAGGCCAGCAAGGCTGGCGCCACGCCCCATTTGAGGTGCTGGGCGGCGGCGGCATCGCTCACCGGGACATGGGTGGCCCCCATGTCATTGAGCCAGGCCACCCCCCAATGGATGCCTCCCAGGAAGGACGCGATCAGTGCCGCATAGGCCACCAGGATGAGGGCGACGTAGGGCAGCGCCTGCTCGTTGACCACCCAGGCCAGCAGCGCCAGTCCGATGAACGGGACCAGCCCGGCGTGGCCCAGGGTGCGGATCAGCTGGGGAATGGGGGGGGTGTGGGCGGGCGAGGGAGAGGCGGGCAGCGGTGGTGTCATGCCTGGATTGTCGCCAAAGCGGACAAGGCCCGCGCCCGCAGGGGATCAGGGCTGCTTGGCGTCGGCCAGCAATTTTTCGATGCGCTCGGGCGGAATGGCCCCGGGCACCCGCGTGCCATCCACGAAAAACATGGTGGGGGTGCCGGTGATGCGGTTCTTTTTGCCAAATTCAAAATTGCGGTCCACGGCGGCGCTGTCGCAAGTGGCCGCGGGGATGGGGATGTCTTTCACCATCCAGTCGGTGAAGGTTTTGGCCTTGTCCTTGGCGCACCACACGGCCTTGGATTTTTCGCCGGAGTCTTTGCTCAGGATGGGGTACAGGAACACATGGACCGTGACGTTGTCGAGTTTGGCCAGGTCGCGTTCAAACCGTTTGCAGTAGCCGCAGTTGGGGTCTTCGAACACCGCCAGCTTGCGCTTGCCGTTGCCTTTGACGATGGTGAAGGCATCCTTGAATGGCAGGTCCTTGAACGGGATGGCCGTCAGCTTGTCCACGCGGGCCTCGGTCAGGTTGACCTTGGCCTGGGTGTCGATCAGCGAGCCCTGGATCAGGAAGTTGCCGTCGGCGTCGGTGTAGAGGATTTCGGAACCATTGACCCGGATCTCGTACAGCCCGTCCATGGGGGTCTTGGTGACTTCTTCAATTTTGGGGAAGTTGGGCAAACGCTCGGTCAGGTTCTTGCGGATGTTGGCCTCCTGGGCCGACACCGTGCCATGCAGGCACAAAGCGGTGAGTGCGGCACCCCACAGGGCGGCGGATCGGATGCGGGCGAGCAGGGTGTGCATGAAGGTCCGGGTGAAAAAAAGAATGGAGGGTTGGGGTGGGGTGGCCCCGAAAAGTTCAGCCAGGCGGCTTCAGCGCATGGCCTGCTGGGCCAGCCAGCGCTTGAGGGGAGGCAGCCGGTCCACCCCGGTCAGGCCCCAGTTTCGCAGGTTCTGCACGCTGGGTGTCGCGGTGTTGAACAGCGTGAACAGGCTGTCGGTGACTCCACCCATGGCGGCAAACGCCGCCTTGCGGGCGCGCTCGTAACGGCGCAGCAGCCGAAGATCGCCAATGTCGCGCCAGTACTCTCGCGCCTGCAACACCCCGGCCAGTTCGGCAGCATCGCCCAGCCCGACGTTCAGCCCCTGCCCGGCCAGGGGGTGCATGGCGTGGGCGGCGTCGCCCGCCAGGGCGAGGCCGGGGCTGACCCAGGGCGAAGCCTGTGACAGCTCCAGCGGCCACGATTGTGGCGGGTGGGTGAGGGTCAAGGTGCGGGGCTCAGGGCCACACAGGGGACGGAGCTCGGACAGAAAGGCTTCGGCATCCAGCGTCAGCACATGCCGCACCCGTTCGATGGTGGTGGACCACACCAGCGCCACCTGGGTGCCTGCGGCACCGCCCAAGGGCAGCCATGCCACGATGTCCTGGCCGCTGAACCACTGGCGGGCCACGCCCCCGTGGGGCTGACCCAGGTCCAGGCGGGCGGCGAGGGCATGGTGGGGGTAGGTGTTGACGCGGTAGTCCAGCCCCCACTCGGTGCGGGTGGCGCTGCGTCGGCCTTCACACACGACGGTCAGTTTGGTGTCGGGCAACGGCTGGTCGGCGGTGAAACGCTCCACCTGCGCCTGGTAGCGCAACGCGTCGGCCAAGCGGTGTTCCAGCGCCGGCACGTCCACGATCCAGTTCAAGGCGTCGGTGCCCACTTGGGTGGCGTCAAAGGCCAGGGCGCCGCCATGGTCGCCCTGCACTTCCATGCGGGTGACAGGGGTGGTCGCGGGTGGGTTGGCGTCGGTGTCGGGCCAGACACGCAACGACGTCAGCAACTGGCGGGAGGCGCTGTTGAGGGCATAGGCCCGCACATCGGCATGGCCATCCGGCCCCGGGGAAACCTGTTGGCCTGCGGGGGACACCAACGCCACGCGCAGGCGCTGTTGGGCCAGCAGCAGGGCCAGCGTGCTGCCCACGATGCCGCTGCCGCGGATGCACACATCAAAGTTCTGGCTCATGCCCGGATTCTAGGTTCCAGGCGGTCGTGGCGCTTCAGCTGCGGCGTTTGGCCACTTCAAGCTGGGCCGACAGCAGCCGCGCAGCGGCGGCCTCGTCGCGGGTCACGATGGTCTTGCCGATGGGGGCCAGCGCCAGTCCGGCCAGTTTGAGGTGCTGGATGCCGAAGGGGATGCCGATGACGGTGACAAAACACCCCACGGCCGCCACCACGTGACCCAAGGCCAGCCAGATGCCGACCGCCAGAAACCACAGCACATTGCCCACGGTGCCCCAGGCACCGGTGCCGATGTCGTCGCGGCCCGACAAGTCATTGCGGGCGATCGCTTCCCGCCCAAAGGGGAAGAAGGCGAACTGCCCGATGACAAAACACGCCCTGGCCCAGGGCAGACCGATGACAGTGATGGCGCAGATCAGACCCGCCAGCCACCAGCCCAGGCCCATGACGGCACCGCCCAGAACAAACCACAAGAAGTTGCCAATGGCGCTCATGTCACCACTCGTCCGATCCGCCGCTGGAGGCGCTGTCCCAGCTGTCACCTTGGCCTGCGTCGAAGCTGCCCAAGTCGTTGCTGGGGGTGTTGTCAAAAGGGATGTAGTCGCCACCGCCGTGGCTGGTGGTGCTGGTGGTGCCGCTGGGTTCCCGGGAGGATGAGGACGGATGCTCGTCTTCCAAGGCCTTGGACAGCGCATAACCCGCGGCCATGCCTGCCAATCCCCCCAGCACGGCACCTTTGGCCATGGACCCCGCACCGCTGGTGGCCGCAGGAGGCACGCCGCCGTAAGGCGAATAGGGAGAACTTGGGGTGTAGGGGGCACTGCTGGCGGCGGTTGGGGTGCTGCGTCGCCCCATCAGCCACCACACCACCGCGGCCAGCCCGCCCAACCCCAACATCAGGGACCACGGCATGCCCGAGGCCGGGGCTGACGGGGCGACTGAGGGGTGTGCCGGGCTGGGGGCCGTCGAAGGCGTGACCGTGGCGTGGCTTCGGTCCGCCGTGGTCGTTGAGGCCGCTGGGGCGGACAGGTTGGCGGCGCTGGCCTTGGCCTCCACGGTCTTCAGCAGGCTGTTGAACTGTTGTTTGCTGGACGCAAACTTGAGCGACGAATCCAGCCGCTGGGCCTGTTGCAGGGACTCCAGCGCTTGTGCGTAACGGCCCTCGCGGGCCAGCACCTGCCCCAGTTCGTAGTGGGCCCGGGCGCTGGTGGGTTTGACGGCCAGCACCTCCCGCAGTTGCTGCTCAGCCTGGCTCAGGTTGCCCGACTGCACGGAAGCCTCGATGTCTTTGGGGGCAGGCAGGGCCAAGGCCCATGCCGATGCACTCAGCAGCACGGCCAGCAGCCCCATGCGCACAGGGGCCAACGCAAAACGGGTCATGGATTCAGCCTTTCACCTGTCGGTTTGCCGGGGCACTTGCCGTGGCCCCGGCCCAGCACGTCGTGGTGGCGGGGCTGATTTCAAGGGCAACCACGGGGGTTGGTGCATTTCTTTTTGCCGCCACCGTCCACCCCGTGGCCGATCACGCCGCCAATGGCCGCGCCGCCCAGGGTGCCCACGGTGCTGCCGCCGGTAAGGACAGAGCCTGCCACAGCCCCCACGCCCGCGCCGATGGCCGCATTTTGTTGGCGATGGGACAGGTTGGAGCACGCCACCATGGACGGCAGGACGATGGCGGTGATCAGCAGTTTGGACAGGGTTGCTTTGGGGTTCATGGTCAAGGACTCCTCTTGGAATGAATGTTGGCGTTCATTATTTCGAGGGATGAGGGGGCTGACGACTCGATGCGCGGCGCAGTTGTGCCAAGCTGTAACGGGAACGTGCCCAGCCCCTCGGTACAATCGGCCCCCATTTTCCTGGGTTGCCGTGCATGTGCCGTTGGGCTTGCTTCGTGGGTGGCCCCCCCTCTAAGGACCTTCCATGAGTTTGAAATGCGGCATCGTTGGCTTGCCCAACGTCGGCAAAAGCACCCTGTTCAACGCACTGACCAAAGCGGGCATCGCGGCGGAGAACTACCCCTTCTGCACCATCGAGCCCAACGTGGGCGTGGTGGAAGTGCCTGATCCGCGGCTGGATCAGCTGGCCGACATCATCAAGCCTGAGCGCATCGTGCCGGCCATCGTCGAGTTTGTGGACATTGCCGGCCTGGTGGCCGGGGCCAGCCAGGGCGAAGGCCTGGGCAACCAGTTCCTGGCCCACATCCGCGAGACCGACGCCATCGTCAACGTGGTGCGCTGCTTCGAGGACGACAACGTCATCCACGTGGCCGGTCGGGTGGACCCGATTGCCGACATCGAAGTGATTCAGACCGAGCTGTGCCTGGCCGACCTGGGCACGGTGGACAAGAGCCTGCAGCGCTACACCAAGGCCGCCAAGAGTGGCAACGACAAGGAAGCCGCCGCCCTGGTGCAGATCCTCACCAAGGTGCAGGCCGTGCTGAACGAAGGCAAGCCCGTGCGCACGCTGGACCTGAGCGACCAGGACAAGGTGCTGCTCAAGCCCCTGTGCCTCATCACCGCCAAGCCCGCCATGTTCGTGGGCAACGTCAGTGAAGACGGTTTCGAGAACAACCCGCTGCTCGACAAGCTCAAGGCGTACGCCGAGGGCCAGAACGCCCCGGTGGTGGCCATTTGCGCCAAGATCGAGGCCGAACTGAGCGAAATGGACGACGCCGACCGGCTGGAGTTCCTGAAGGAGCTGGGCCAGGACGAGCCGGGCCTGAACCGCCTGATCCGCGCCGGGTTCAAGCTGCTGGGCCTGCAAACCTACTTCACCGCCGGGGTGAAGGAAGTGCGCGCCTGGACCATCCACATCGGCGACACCGCGCCCAAGGCGGCGGGTGTGATCCACGGCGACTTCGAGCGCGGCTTCATCCGTGCCCAGACCATCGCGTTTGACGACTTCATCACCTACAAGGGTGAGCAGGGTGCCAAGGACGCGGGCAAGATGCGCGCCGAAGGCAAGGAATACGTCGTCAAGGATGGCGATGTGCTCAACTTCCTGTTCAACGTTTGACGCCCCTCGGCGGTTCTTCAGCCCCTTGCATGGAGGATGAGGACTGTGGGCAAAAATGGCATCTGGCGCTTTATCTATAAGCGTAAGATGCTATAAATTTGTGAGTAATGAAAAAGCCCGCTGCAAGCGGGCTTTTTGCTGCGCCGGGGACTGGAATGCCCCCGGCGCACTCAGGTGGCTCAGCGCCGGGGCACGGGGGCGCCCGAGTTGACGCACAGCACCTGGTTCAGGGCCTTGACGGCGGTCTTGTAGTCCTCGCGTTCGATCACGAACTGCATGCTCACCTGGCGCAGGGTTTGCGACACGCAGTTGACGTTGACCCCGGCATCGGCCAGCGCCTGTGCGGCCTTGGCCAGCACCCCGGGGATGCCGATGTTGGAGCCGATGGCGCAGACGATGGCGCTCTTTTTCACCGTCACCACCTGGTAACGCGTTTCCAGCTCGGCCACCAGCTCGGGCGTGATGGCGTTGTCCCACACCAGGTGAGCGATGGAGTTGGCGTTGGTGGCCTTGAGGATGTAGCTGATTTCGTGCTGGGTGAAGATCTGCATCAGCTCGGCGTCAAAACCCACGGTGCCCACCATGCTGGGGTCGTGGATCTCGACCAGCGTGACCTTGTCGCTGCCGGTCACCATCTCGACACGGGCGCGTTCGCCCACGAAGTCCTTGGTGATGAGCGTGCCGGGGTGGTCAGGCTCGAAGGTGTTCTTCAGCCGGATGGGGATGCCGGCCAGCTCCATGGGCTTGGCTGCCTTGGGGTGGATGGCCTCCATGCCCACGTCAGCCAGTTGGTCGGCCACGTCGTAGTTGGTGGCCCCCACGATCACGGCGTTTTCCAGGCCCACCAGGTTGGGGTCGGCGGACGACAGGTGGAATTCTTTGTGGATCACGGCCTCGGCGGGGCGCACTTCCACGGCGATCTTGCTGAACGTGACCTCGGAGTAACCGCGGTCGAACTCACGCATGATGCCTTCAATGCCCTTGGTGTAACCGGTGGCCACGATGACGTTGTGGGCCAGGTCCAGGTCCTTGAAGCTTTGGGCAATGCGCTCGTCGATGGTCCAGGCCTCGTTGTCGTCAAACCCGGCCAGGTCCAGCAGGATGGCCTGGACGCCTTTGGCCTTGAGCATTTCCACGGCGTTGAAGGCGCTGTGCGATTCTCCGATGGAGGCCAGCACCTCGCGGGCGGCCAGCAGCACGTCCTTGCGGCTCAGGTAGCCGCTGGCCAGCACATGCTGCATGGCGCTCAGGTACTCGCGGGCCTGGGCAATGCGGTGGTCGATGAAGGCGTCGGCCACGTCCAGCGGCAGGCCGAACTCGGCAAACCCGGCGTTGAGCTTCTTCAGGCTGGTGGCCAGTTGGGCCAGCGCATCCTGGTAGCCCTTGCCTTCGGCAAACAGGGCGTAAATGCCGCGTTCGCCGGTCTTTTTGTGCTCCAGCAGCTGGTTGGTCACGCCCGAGTAGGCCGACACCACGTAAATCCGCCCGTAAATGCGGTGGGGGTCGTGGAGCATGATGTGCCGCAGCACATCGCCAAAGGCGGACATCGAGGTGCCGCCGATCTTCTCGACAGAGATCTGGGGTTTTGAAGCGTTTTGCATGCCGTTGCTGAAAAGGGTTTGAGCAATAGGGTCAACCCTCGATTGTCCACCACAAGGCGCCCTCTCCCCTTTCGAGGGCTGCAACGGGCCCACATCGCCGCCCCACAGAAAGCATGCAGGGCTGCCTTTCGCCGTGGTGCGCGGGGGGGCTTGGGTCAAGAATTCGACGGAACCTTGATGTGGCTCGGGCGCACACCACGGCAAATCGGTCTAGATTGGGCGCATGACCCCTTCCGATTCCATTTGCCCACCCCGTTCTGAGCATGGCCAAGGGCTCAGTGCCGCAGAGGCGGTCCAACGCCTGCAGACCGACGGCCCCAACACCTTGCCCGGCAGCGAGCCCAAGAGCCTGCTGGCCCTGGTGCGCGAGGTGGTGACCGAGCCCATGTTCCTCATGCTATTGGCGGCGGGCGGCATCTACCTGGTGCTGGGGGACCGGGCCGAGGCCCTGTTCCTGCTGGGCTTTGTGGGGGTGGTCATCGGCATCACGCTGGTGCAGGAGCGGCGCACCCAGCGGGCCATCGAGTCGCTGCGCGACTTGTCCGCGCCGCGGGCGCTGGTCGTCCGCGACGGGCAGGAGCTTCGCGTGCCGGGCCGCGACGTGGTGCGGGGCGATCTCCTGGTGCTGCACGAGGGCGACCGCATTGCCGCCGACGCCCGGCTGTTGCAGGGCAGCCTGGAGGTGGACGAGTCGCTGTTGACCGGCGAGGCCGTGCCGGTGGCCAAGAACCCCGCCACGCCCGACGTGTCGGCCAGCACCGTGGTCACCCGCGGGGTGGCGTTGGCCGAGGTCACCGCCACCGGGGCCCACACGGCGGTGGGGCGCATCGGGGCGGACCTGGCCACCACCGTCGAGCCGCCCTCCGGCTTGCAGCAAAGCTCGCGGCGCATGGTGCGCGGACTGGGTTGGGCTGCCGTGGCGCTGGCGGTGAGTCAAGTGGGCTTGGCCTGGTGGTGGAGCGGGCGGCCCGTGCTTGACAGCCTGTTGTCCGGCATTGCCTTGGCCATGGCGGTGCTGCCGGAGGAAATTCCGGTCATCCTGACCGTGTTCCTGGCGCTGGGGGCGTGGCGACTGTCGCGCCAGAAGGTGCTGACCCGGCGCGTGACCTCTGTGGAAGCCCTGGGGGCCATCACCGTGCTGGCGGTGGACAAGACGGGCACGCTCACCCAGAACCGCATGGCGGTGGCCGAGTTGGCGGTGGCCGACGCCACCTTCACGGAGCCCGCGGCGGGCACTGGCCCGGCGCTGCCCGAGGCCTTTCACCGGTTGATCGAATTCGCCATGCTGGCCACCCCTGCGGACCCGTTCGACCCCATGGAAAAGGCCATCCAGCGTTTTGGGTACGACCGGCTGGCGGGGACCGAACACGTCCACGACGGGCGCACCCCTGAGCAGGAGTACCCGCTGTCCGCCGACATCCTGGCCATGACCCGG
Source organism: Hydrogenophaga soli (assembly GCF_054777695.1). NCBI lineage: Bacteria > Pseudomonadati > Pseudomonadota > Betaproteobacteria > Burkholderiales > Comamonadaceae > Hydrogenophaga > Hydrogenophaga soli. The sequence goes on from NZ_BAAHAK010000002.1 coordinate 242,275, forward strand.
GTGTATTCCACCGCACAACCCGAGCTGCACCTGTTGGCCGCCAAGGGTGCGCCCGAAGCGGTGGCCGACCTGTGCCACCTGGACGAACCCCACCGCGCCGCCTGGCGAGTGCAGGTGGAGGCCATGGCCGCGCGGGGCCTGCGGGTGCTGGGGGTGGCCTGTGGCCGTTGGCAAAACACCCAAGCCGATGCCTGGCCGGGCAGCCAGCACGATTTCGATTTTGAGTTCCTGGGCCTGGTGGCCTTGGCCGACCCACCCCGCCCCGAAGTGCCGGACGCCCTGGCGCAATGCCGCCAGGCGGGGGTGCGGGTCATCATGATGACGGGCGACCACCCGGCCACCGCCCGGGCCATTGCCCGGCAGGTGGGGTTGTCGGAACGGCCCGACGTGCTCACCGGGGCCGACATGGACGCCCTGGACGACACCCACCTGCAAGCCCGGCTGAAACAGGTGGACCTGTGCGCCCGTCTTCAACCCACCCACAAGTTGCGGCTGGTGCGCCTGTTGCAGGCCAACGGCGAGGTGGTGGCCATGACGGGGGATGGCGTCAACGATGCCCCCGCCCTCAAGGCCGCCGACGTGGGGGTGGCCATGGGCCAGCGCGGCACCGACGTGGCGCGCGAGGCCGCCTCGCTGGTGCTGCTGGACGACAGCTTTGCCAGCATCGTCGCGGCCCTGCGCCAGGGGCGGCGCATCTACGACAACATCACCAAGGCCAGCCGCTTCGTGTTTGCGGTGCACCTGCCCATCATCGGCCTGACCTTGGTGCCCACCCTGCTGCACTGGCCCACGCTGCTGTTGCCCGTGCACATCGTGCTGCTGGAGTTGTTGATCGACCCGGCCTGCTCGGTGGTGTTCGAGGACGAGCCCGAGGACCCGCGGAGCATGGCCCGTCCGCCCCGTGCGCCCGGCGAGTCACCTTTTGGGTGGCACCACCTGGTGCCCGCCCTGTTGCAGGGGCTGGGTGTGGCCGCCGTGTTGCTGCTGGGCTGTGGCTGGATGATGCAGGCCGACGGGACGTTGGCCCAGGTCCGTTCCCTGGGGTTTGCCGCCCTGGTGGCGGGGGTGATGCTGCTGGTGCTGGCCAACCGCCAGCCCCACCGCCCGGTGTGGCGCGCCTGGCGCTTGCCCAACCGGTGGCTGGGTTGGATGGCTGCGGGGCAGGCGGCACTGCTGGTGCTGGCCTGGACGGTGCCGCCCTTGCGCGATCTGTTGGGTCTGGTGGCGCCCGGCGGGCGCGACGCGGTGGCGCTGCTGGTCCTGGTGGCCGTGTGCTGGTGGTGGCTGGAGGCGCTGCGCTGGGTCACCCGGGGCCGGGTGGGCTGAACGTTCTCAGGGCTGCAACGCGCCCGGGAACACCCACAACAGCCCCGCCGTCAGGGTCACGTAACGCAGCAGCTTGCCCACCGCCATGTAGGCCACACACGGCCAGAACGGCAGCTTCAGCCAACCCGCCACCGCGCACAACGGGTCGCCCACCCCGGGCAGCCAGGCCAGCAGACAGGCCTTGGCCCCAAAGCGCCGCAACCAGGCCAGCGCCCGCAGCTCGGTGGGGTGGCCGCGGGCGCGGTCCACCGCGGCGTGTGTGCCCACCCCCATCCAGTAACTGATGCCTCCGCCCAGCGTGTTGCCCGCCGTGGCCACCAGCACCGCAGGCCAGAACAGTTCGGGGTTGAGCTTCACCAGCCCGAACACCACCGGCTCCGACCCCATGGGCAACAGGGTGGCCGACAGTGTGGCCACCACAAACACGGTGCTCAGCCCCACCTCGGGCAGGCTGAGCCATTGCAGGAATTGGGTGGTGAAGGCGTCCATGGCGCGGCGCAGTGTAGGGCAAGGGTCCTTCACCCATGGAGAGGAGGGGCGGAAGAACGATGTCGGTGGCGTTACAATCCTGCCTCTTTTTTCAGCAGCCCATTCCCCCATGCCCCCCGTTGCCGTTGCCCAGCCCTTGCGCCTGGGGCCCCATGTGCTGCCCAATCGGCTGTTCGTGGCGCCCATGGCGGGGGTGACCGACCGGCCCTTTCGCAAGCTGTGCAAGAAGCTGGGGGCGGGCCATGCGGTGAGTGAGATGGTCACCTCCCGCCCCGACCTGTGGGACAGCCTCAAGACCTCGCGCCGGGCCGACCACGAGGGTGAAACCGCCCCCATCGCCGTGCAGATTGCCGGGACCGACGCCGCCATGATGGCCGACGCCGCCCGCTACAACATCGACCGCGGCGCGCAGATCATCGACATCAACATGGGCTGCCCGGCCAAGAAGGTGTGCAACAAATGGGCGGGTTCGGCGCTGATGCAGAACGAACCCCTGGCCCTGCAGATCATCGAGGCTGTGGTGGCTGCCTGCTCGCCACAAGGCGTGCCGGTGACGCTGAAGATGCGCACCGGTTGGGCCGACCAGGCCAGGAACGCCCCCGCCATCGCCCAGGCCGCCGAGGCTGCGGGGGTGCAGATGCTCACCGTGCACGGGCGCACCCGCGAGCAGGGCTACCGCGGCCAGGCCGAACACGACACCGTGGCCCACATCAAAAGCCGCATCACCATCCCGGTGGTGGCCAATGGCGACGTGGACAGCCCCGAGGCCGCCCGGCGCGTGCTGGCCCACACCGGGGCCGACGCCGTGATGGTGGGGCGTGCTGCGCAGGGCCGCCCGTGGATTTTTCGGGAAATGGCGCATTACCTGGCCACCGGGGAGCACCTGCCACCCCCCACCCGCACCGAGTTGCGCACCTGGATGCTGGACCACCTGCGCGAACACCACGCCCTGTACGGCGAGCGCACCGGGGTGCGCAGCGCCCGCAAACACCTGGCCTGGTATGCCAAGGCCTTTGGCGACGTGCCCCCGGCGCTGGCCGAGGCCTTCCGCCAGCGCATCAACGCCGTGGAGGCAGCCGACGCCCAGTTGGCCGCCGTGCACGATTTTTTTGACGAATGGGACACCTGCGTGTCATGAGCTTCGACGACCTGAACACATCGCTGCCGACCGGCAGCCTGGCCAGCCCGGTGCGGGCCGAGCCCGCCGCGGCCCCCGAGCCCAACCACCTGCCCGATTGCGTGCGCGACAACCTGCGCCGCTACTTTGCCGACCTGGACGGCACCGAGCCAGCCAACCTGCACGACATGCTGGTCAAGGCCGTGGAAAAACCGCTGCTGGAAGAGGTGATGGCGCGTGCCCAGAACAACCAGTCGCGCGCGGCCCAGTGGCTGGGCCTCAACCGCAACACCCTGCGCAAAAAGCTGCTGGAACACGGCTTGGCGGAGTGAACTTCTGAATGTGTAGCAAACACCTTAAGCAAATAAAGCGGTAGGTGCCAAAAAAGTTTCTTGTTTTTTCAACTTCCAACCTTGTCAAGGCCATCCATGCGAGCCCTCCTTTCCGTTTCCGACAAAACCGGCGTCCTCGAACTGGCGCGTGAACTGCACGCCCTGGGCGTGGGCCTCATCTCCACCGGCGGCACCGCCAAGTTGCTGGCCGACGCCGGCCTGCCGGTGACCGAGGTGGCCGAGGTCACCGGTTTCCCCGAAATGCTGGACGGTCGCGTCAAGACCCTGCACCCCAAGGTGCACGGCGGTCTGCTGGCCCGCCGCGACACGCCCGAACACATGGCCGCCCTGGCCGCGCACGGCATCGAGACCATCGACCTGCTGGTGGTCAACCTGTACCCGTTTGAAGCCACCGTGGCCAAGCCCGGCTGCACGCTGGCCGACGCCATCGAGAACATCGACATCGGCGGCCCCGCCATGGTGCGCAGCGCCGCCAAGAACTGGAAAGACGTGGCCGTGCTGACCGACGCCAGCCAGTACGCCGAGGTGGTGGCCGAGCTGAAGGCGAGCAAGGCCGTGAACACCATGCAGGTTTCTGACGCCACCCGCTTCAAGCTGGCCGTGGCCGCCTTCAACCGCATCAGCAACTACGACGCCGCCATCAGCGATTTCCTGTCGGCCATCGACCTGTCCAACGGCCTGCCCGAGCAAGAGGCCGCGCCCGTGCGCAACCTGTTCCCCGGCCAGAGCAATGGCCGCTTCGTCAAGCTGCAAGACCTGCGCTACGGCGAAAACAGCCACCAGCAGGCCGCGCTGTACCGCGACCTGTACCCCGCCCCCGGCTCGCTGGTCACGGCGGTGCAGCTGCAGGGCAAGGAGCTGAGCTACAACAACATTGCCGACGCCGATGCGGCGTGGGAATGCGTCAAGAGCTTCGACACCCCGGCCTGCGTCATCATCAAACACGCCAACCCCTGCGGCGTGGCCGTGGGTGCCAACCCGTTGGAGGCCTACAGCAAGGCCTTCCAGACCGACCCCACCAGCGCCTTTGGCGGCATCATCGCCTTCAACCGCCCGCTGGACGGCGCGGCGGCGCAGCAGGTGTCCAAGCAGTTTGTCGAGGTGCTGATGGCCCCCGACTTCACCGACGAGGCGCTGGAGGTGTTCAAGACCAAGGTCAACGTGCGCATCCTGAAAATCGCGCTGCCGCCCGGCGGCCCCACCGCCTGGGACCAGGGCCGCAACTTCATGGACGCCAAGCGCGTGGGCTCGGGCCTGCTGCTGCAAACGTCTGACATCCATGAACTCAAACTGTCCGACCTGAAGGTGGTGACGAAGCTGCAACCCACCGAACAGCAGCTGCAAGACCTGCTGTTTGCCTGGAAGGTGGCCACCTACGTCAAGAGCAACGCCATCGTGTTCTGCGCCAACGGCATGACCTACGGCGTGGGCGCAGGCCAGATGAGCCGCCTGGACTCGGCCCGCATCGCCAGCATCAAGGCGCAGGCCGCGGGCCTGTCGCTGTCGGGCACGGCGGTGGCCAGCGATGCCTTCTTCCCGTTCCGCGACGGGTTGGACGTGGTGGTGGATGCTGGCGCCACCTGCATCATCCAGCCCGGTGGCAGCATGCGCGACCAGGAAGTGATCGACGCCGCCAACGAGCGTGGCGTGGCCATGGTGTTCAGCGGCGTGCGTCACTTCCGCCACTGAGCGGTCACCGGGTCTTGGGGTTGTCCGCATGGGCAGGCACAGGGCTTGCAGGCACACTGGGCCTGATGTGGACCTGCCATGACCCCAACCCTCGAATCCCCGCCTGACCCTTCCGTGGCCTCGTCGAGCGGCGACGAGGCCGATGCCGCCACCCGCCGGGCCCAGGCTTTGGCCCGGCTGATGGCCCGCATTTCCGAACACGCCGATTTCCCCACGCTGCGGGAGTCCATTGGCGCCATTCAAAGCATTGCCCGTTCCGACCGCTCACACCTGGACCAGTTGTCCAACCAGGTGCTCAGCGACGTGGGCATGACCAGCAAGCTGCTGCGCATCATCAACGCCGCGTTCTACCGCTCGGCGGGCGGCGGCAACATCACCAGCATGCAACGTGCGGTGGCCCTGATGGGGTTCGAGAGCGTGGGCATGCTGGCCGCGTCGCTGATGTTGTTCGAACGCATGCCCAAGGGTCGGGATGGCGAGGCCGCCCGCCACGAATGCAGCCGGGCGTTGTTGGCCGGCCTGTTGGCACAGCGCCTGTGCCGCACGCAGCGCCATGGCGAGTCGGTGTACCTGGCCGCCCTGTTCATGAACCTGGGGCGCATGTTGGTGGCCAAACACTTCCCGGAGGACGCCCGCGCCATCCAGTCCCGGGTGGACGAGGCCGTGGCCAGCCTGATCCGCCAGGCCGAGGCCAATGCCGCCTTGCACACCGGGGCCGTCAAGGCACCACCACAACCACCGGGGGCCGCGCAGGTGCATGGCATCCGCGAGCGGGTGTCGCGCCAGGTGTTGGGGCTGTCGCACGAAGACCTGGGTGTGGAAGTGGCCCGCCAATGGGGCTGGCCCGACCCCCTGGCCCAGCAGCTGCGGCGCCTGTACCCCGACGACCTGGCGGCGGAGTTGCGGGCCGACGAGTACCTGCGGGTGTTGTGCACGGCCGCTTCCGACCTGTCGGTGGAGCTGCACCACATTCCCCGCACTGGCGATCCTGAGCTGGTGGCCGCCGCACGGGACGCCTGCATGGCCCATTTCGGTGCAACCCTGGGGCAGGTGCTGAAGCTCGACCCCGAATCCCTGCAAGCCCTGGGCGAAGAAGCCATGGACCATTGGGCCGACATTGCCGAGCTGCTGGGCATCCGGCCCGGTGTGTCCCCGCCCGCGCCAGCAGCGCGTGCAGGCAGCGCCGCGGCGACGACGGGGGGTTCCGCCAACAAGCCCTTGCGTCTGCCCACGGGGCCTCAGCGCATTGCCAAGGGGTTGGAGCTGACCTTGCAGCGCCTCACCGACATGGCATCGTCCAGCGCACCGCTGGACGATGTGCTGCGCCAGGTGATGACCGATCTGTCCGACACCCTGGCCTTGCAGCGCATGGTGGTGTGTCTGCGCCCACCGGGTCAGGACGGGCTGCAAGGCCACCTGGCCACGGGCGTGCGGGCCGCTGCGGTCTGTGCGGCCTTTCAGGTGCCCTTGGGCGGCAGCCCGGACCTGTTCAGCGTGTTGTGCCTGAATGCCAAGGACGCACTCATCTCCGACACCTCAGACGCCGTGATTGCCAAGCGGCTGCCCAGTTGGTTTGGCCCCAAGGTGGGGGCGCGGACCTTTGTGCTGTTGCCGCTGACCCAACACGCCCGCGTGCACGGGCTGATGTACGCCGACCGGCCCACACCCGGCACCCTGGTGCTCAATGAATCGGAAATGGCTTTGCTGAAATCGGTGCGCGACGGCGTGTTGCAGGCCCTGGCGCACCGGGGCCTGACCACCTGAGAGTGGGGCGGGCCGTCGCGGTCAAAAGGCCGTCAGAGGCCGCGGAACACCTCGGCGGCGGCTTCCACCGTGGCCTGCACGTCGGCCTCGGTGTGGGCGGCGCTCACAAAACCCGCCTCATACAGCGCCGGGGCGAAGTAGATGCCCCGGTCCAGCATGCCGTGGAAGAAGGTGTTGAAACGCGGGCCGTCGGTGGTCATGACGGTGGCGTAGTTCTGCGGCAGGTCCTTCATCAGGAAGAAGCCGAACATGCCGCCCTGGCTGTCGGTGGCAAAGGGCACACCCGCGGCGTCGGCGGCGGCTTGCAGGCCCGCGGTGAGCTGTTGGGTGCGGGTGCTCAGGGCTTCGAAGAAGCCGGGCTTTTGAATTTCTTTCAGCGTGGCCAGGCCGCAGGCGGTGGCCACGGGGTTGCCGCTCAGGGTGCCGGCCTGGTACACGCCGCCCAGCGGGGCCAGTTGTTCCATGACGGCGCGTTTGCCGCCGAAGGCTGCCAGCGGCATGCCACCGCCGATGACCTTGCCCATCACGGTCAGGTCGGGCTCGAAGCCGGGGATCAGGCTGGCGTAATGGCCCTGGGCGCTGCCCAAGCCCACGCGGAAGCCGGTCATCACCTCGTCAAAGGCCAGCAGCGCACCGTGCTGGGTGCACAGCTCGCGGCAGCGGGTGACGAAGGGCACGCTGGCCCGCACGAAGTTCATGTTGCCCGCGATGGGTTCGATGATCAGGCAGGCGATGTCGGCCCCGTGCTGGGCAAACGCCTCTTCCAGTTGCTGCAGGTTGTTGTACTCCAGCACCAGGGTGTGCTGCACCACCTCGGGCGGCACACCCGCGCTGGTGGGGTTGCCAAAGGTGGCCAGGCCCGAACCGGCCTTGACCAGCAGCGCGTCGGCGTGGCCGTGGTAACAGCCTTCGAACTTGATGATCTTCTTGCGGCCCGTGGCCCCCCGGGCCAGGCGGATGGTGCTCATGCCCGCTTCGGTGCCCGAGCTGACCAGGCGCACCATGTCGATGCTGGGCACCAGCTTGATGATTTCCTCGGCCAGTTCCACCTCGCGCTCGGTGGGGGCGCCGAAGCTGAAACCTTCCAGCAGCGCTTTCTGCACGGCTTCCAGCACCGCCGGGTGGCCGTGGCCCAGGATCATGGGGCCCCAGGAACCGATGTAGTCGATGTGCTGTTTGCCGTTGGCGTCCCAGAAATACGCGCCCTGGGCCCGGGCCACGAAGCGTGGCGTGCCACCCACGGCCTTGAAGGCCCGCACGGGCGAGTTGACGCCGCCGGGGATGAGGGCTTTGGCGCGGTCGAACAGGTGTTGGTTGCGGTCGGTGGAGGTCATGGTGCTATTGAAAATGTAGCTTCTTGCACTTTTTCTGAAAGAGCTGGAGGCCAAAAAAGCTTGCAATTCAGTGCCGGGTCTTGTCCAGCGGGAAATCCATGGTGACGGTGGTGGGGTCGCCCACTGGGGTGCCATCGGCGGGGGCGTCGGGGTCGTCTTCGTCGTGGGCCCAGAACATGCGGTCGGGCACGGCATGGCCCATGCCGGGCTGGTAGCCGCCGTTGAGGCACTGGTCCAGGTAGGTCAGGGCTTCAGCCGTGGCGGTTTGCAGGTCGGCACCCGCCGCCAGCAGGGCCGTGAGCGCGGCCGACAGCGTGTCGCCCGCACCGCAGAAGGTGGCGTCAAAACGTTCGTACCGGGCCGAGGCCAGCACGCTTTCGGGCGAGGCCAGGTGGCTTTCCAGGTGCTGATCGGCGGCGTTGAAGCCCGTCACCAGCACGTAGGGGGTGCCATGGGCGGCCGCGGCACGGGCCAGGTCGCGCGGGGCGGGGGGGCGGTCGGCCTCCCAGTCGGGCAGCAGCCAGCGTGAGAGGGTGCTGTGGTTGCCCACCAGCACCGTGGTCTGCGGCAGCAGCAGCTCGGCCATGGCGTCCAGGTAGGTGTCGATGGACAGTTCGTCCCACCACGACAGGTCGGCCAGGTAGGCGATCACCGGCACCTCGGGGTAGTCGGACGTGATTTCGGCAATGCGGCTGAGGTTGTCGGGCGAGCCGACAAACCCCACCTTGAACGCGGCCACGTCCACGTCTTCCAACGTGATGCGGGCCTGTTCTTCCACGGCTTCTTCGTCAAAGGCGAAGTGGTCGCGGATTTCGGTGGTGTCGCGCACGTAGGCTCCAGTGACCACCGGCAGGCCATGGCACGAGGCCGACGCGATGGTGGTGAGGTCGGCGGCCAAGCCCCCGGCTCCACTGGGGTCGTTGGCGTTGAAACTCATGACACAGGGCAACGAAGCGGACTCGGCTTCGGGGGTGTCATCGGGGGTTTGGGGGTCAGAAGTGGACATCATGGGCGGGACCGGATGGGGGTTTTCCCCGGAGTGGTTGTCGGGGCGCGACAGGTGGCTTGTTGCAAAGGTCCGGCCTGCGTGGGGGTGTCGATACAATGAAATTCATTTTAAGACTGACAAGCCGTTGGACATGAACGAAGCCAAGACCTGGATGTGCCTGATTTGCGGTTGGATCTATGACGAAGCCGCGGGAGCGCCCGACCATGGCATTGCACCGGGCACGCCCTGGGCGCAGGTGCCCATGAACTGGGTGTGTCCTGAATGCGGGGCACGCAAGGACGACTTCGAAATGGTCCAGATCTGACTGTCCACCGGGAGATTCTGCCGACATGAGCCACAAACCCCTCAAGATCATGGTGGTCGATGACTCGAACACCATCCGACGCAGTGCTGAAATCTTTCTCAAGCAAGGTGGGCACGAGGTGTTGCTGGCCGAGGACGGCTTCGATGCGCTGGCCAAAATCAGTGATGCCGAGCCCGACCTGATTTTTTGCGACATCCTCATGCCCCGCTTGGATGGTTACCAGACTTGCGCCATCATCAAGCGCAATGCGCGGTTTGCCTCGACGCCGGTGGTGATGCTGTCGTCCAAAGACGGGGTGTTTGACAAGGCGCGGGGTCGCATGGTCGGCTCCCAGGACTATTTAACCAAGCCGTTCACCAAGGATCAGCTGCTTCAGGCAGTTCTCCAGTATGGTGGAACGCACGGAGGTGAACGATGATCAACGACATTTTGTTGGTGGATGACTCCAAGACCGAACTCATGGTGTTGTCCGATTTGCTGAGTCGGCAAGGTTATGGCGTTCGCACGGCCGACAGCGCTGACGAGACCTACCGCTGTCTGGCCGAGAAGACGCCCGACCTCATCCTGATGGATGTGGTCATGCCCGGTCAGAATGGGTTTCAGCTCACCCGGGCCATTTCCCGCGACCCCAAGTTTGCGCACGTGCCCATCATCCTGTGCACCAGCAAGAACCAGGAGACCGACCGGGTCTGGGGCATGCGGCAGGGGGCCAAGGATTACGTGACCAAGCCCGTGGATCCCAAGGAACTGTTGGCCAAGATTCAGGCACTGGGCTGAGCGGCATGTCCAACAGCCAAACCCGTCAATCCCTCAAGGCCTTGCAGGAGCGCCTGGCCAGTCGGCTGGCGGCTGCGCAGGCGTCCGGTGCCGATGCCGCGTGGCTCGCCATTGAAGCCCATGGGCGACGTTATCTGCTGCCCTTGGTTCAGTCGGGCGAAATTTTTCCCGTGCCCTTTGTGCAGCGGGTGCCCTACACCCAACCTTGGTTCCTGGGGGTTGCCGCGTTGCGCGGTGGTTTGATGGGTGTGGTCGATCTGGGTGCGTTTCTTGCTGGGGATCAGTCCGTGTCCTCCTCCGCGGTGACCGGGGATGCCAAGCTGGTGGCCTTGCATCCCGCACTGGGCGTCAACGCCGCGTTGTGGGTGGATCGGCTGGTGGGTTTGCGTGGTGTGGGCATGTTCACCGGCGCAGAACCGCGAGCAGAAGGCACTGCGCCCATTCTGGGGCAGGTGCTGACCGATGCCAAAGGTGATCGCTGGCAGGAACTCAACCTCCAGGCGCTGGCCGATTGGCCGGATTTTTTGAGCGTGTTGGCCTGAACGGCCCTCTATCCAAGGAAATACAGAGATGTCGTGGATCAATCGTGTCAAAGGCTTGGTGGGCAGCAAGCCCGATGTGAATACCCTGGAGGATTCCATCGTGTCCATGGAGTCTTCTGTGCAAGCCGCACCTGCTCAGGCCCCCAATCTGGATCGCAAGACGGACATCCTCGAAACCCGCATGGGCCCCGAAGAGGATGCGGTGGCCATGGTGGCCTTGCCGCTGTTGGGCAATCGTCCCGCGGCGCAGCACCAGCGCACCTTGGCGGCCTTGTTGGCAGCCGGTCTGGTGGTGCTGGGCGGGGTGACGCTGATGACCTTGGGTCAGGCCGATCGCGCCAGCCAGCAGGTGGCGGCCACCGGTCAGGCCCTGATGCAGTCCCAGCGGCTGGCCAAAAGCGTGTCGCAGGCGCTGGTGGGCAGCCCTGGGGCGTTCAAAGAAGTCGAGAGCAGCTCGGAAGTGTTGTTCGACAACGCCATGGCACTGATGTCTGGCGACACGGCTGAGCACGCGCAGGGCGTCTCCCAGCACGAACACGCACCCGATCTGAAGCCCTTGGATACCGAGCACCAGGACACCCTGAAGGCCCTGATGCCGCAGGTTGAGCGGGCCAAAAAGTCCGCGGAAATCGTCCTGAAGCAAAAGGATGTGTTGACCCAGGTGGGCGAGGCCCTGCGGGCCATCAACCGCCAGTCCTCTGACTTGCTGGAGATCGCCGAAACCATTTCCTCTCTCAAGCTTCAACAGAACGCGCCCGCCGCTGAAATTTCCGCGGCAGGGCAACTGGTGATGTTGACCCAGCGCATCGGCAAGTCGGCCAACGAGTTCCTGACCATGGAGGGTGTGAGCCCCGAGGCCGTGTTTTTGTTGGGCAAGGACTTGAACTCCTTCCGGGAAATCGCCACCGGCCTGCTCAAAGGCAGCGCGGAACTCAAGCTGAACGCCGCCAACGATCCCGAAGTGCGGGAGCGCCTGGAATCCCTGATCAAACTGTATGAAAGCACCCGCACCGAGGCGGGCGCCATCTTGGGCAACTTGCAAGGCTTGGTGACAGCTCGCGAGGCCCAAGCGTCCATCATTGCCGACAGTGAGCCTTTGCGTTTGGGTTTTGAGAAGTTGCAGGGTGATCTGTCCGCACACACGGGTCTCGGTGGGGTGCAGCTGGCCTTGCTGCTGATGTCGGCCTTGTTTGCGTTGGTGGCCGCTGGTGGTTTGGCCTTTGTGCAGCTGCAAGACAGCCGCCAGCGCCAGTTGCTGGCAGAGCAACAGCGCCTGAGCGCCGTGGAGCTGGAGCAGGAAGCCAAGCGCGTGAACGACGCCAACCAGGCGGCCATTCTGCGGTTGATGAACGAGTTGCAGACGGTGGCTGAAGGCGACTTGACCCAGGAAGCCACGGTGACCGAAGACATCACCGGTGCCATCGCCGACTCGGTGAACTACACGGTGGAAGAACTCCGCTCCCTGGTGGGCAACGTGCAGAACACGGTCACCCGCGTGGCGCAGACCACCTCGATGGTGGAAAACACGTCCACCGAGCTGCTGGCGGCTTCGTCCGAGCAACTGCGTGAAATTCGCGAAACCGGTCAGTCGGTGCTGGACATGGCGCAGCGCATCAACCAGGTGTCCGCTCAGGCGCAAGAGTCAGCCCAGGTGGCCCGCCAATCGCTGCAGGCGGCCGAGTCGGGCTTGCAGGCCGTGCAGAACGCCATCGGCGGTATGAACGCCATCCGGGACCAGATCCAGGACACCTCCAAGCGGATCAAGCGGCTGGGTGAGTCGTCCCAGGAGATTGGTGAAATCACCGAGCTGATTTCCGACATTACCGAACAGACCAACGTGCTGGCCCTCAACGCCGCCATCCAGGCCGCGTCTGCCGGTGAAGCCGGTCGCGGCTTCTCGGTGGTGGCGGAAGAAGTGCAGCGACTGGCCGAACGTTCTGCCGACGCCACGCGCCAGATTGCCGCACTTGTGAAAGCCATTCAGACCGACACCCAGGACGCCGTGGCCGCCATGGAGCGTTCCACGCAGGGTGTGGTGGAAGGGGCCAAACTGTCCGACAACGCCGGTGCCGCACTGTCCGAGATCGACAGCGTGTCGCGCCGTCTGGCTTTGCTGATTGAGCAGATTTCGGATTCCGCCTCCCAGGAAGCCGAGTCGGCCAACGAAGTGGCCGGCAACATCCAGCACATTTTTGCGGTGACCGAACAAACCGGAGAGGGCACTCGCTCCACGGCTCAACAGGTGCGAGAACTGTCACGCATGGCCGAGGAACTGCGTCAGTCCGTGGCGCGATTCAAGATCAGCTGACGATCATTCCTGCCTCTCCTTTTGTGGTCAGCCCCTCTCCAGTCGGAACCCATCCATGCTCACCGTCAGCAATCTTTCTCACCCTACCGATGGGGCCGAAAACGACCTCGGCCCCCTGGCCTGGGTGTTCGATGAACTGCGCAAGTCTCTGGATGGAGCCCACAAGGCCCTGAAGCGCTTTGCGGCCGATGTGGCCGATGCCCGTGGTTCTGACCTGTCGGCCATCGACCCCACCCCTTTGCGTCTGGCCCGCAGCCAGCTGCATCAGGTGGTGGGGGCCTTGGAGATGGTGGATTTTCATGCGCCAGCCAGCGTGGTGCGGGCCATGGAAACCGCGGTGCAGCGGTTTCTGAACCGGCCGTTGACCTGCACAGAAGCTGCTGTGGGCAAGTTGGAGCGAGCAGGCTTTGCACTGGTGGAATACCTCGAATCGGTGCTGCATGGCAAGCCCATCAGCCCGGTGGCGTTGTTCCCCCAATATCGGGACGTGCAGGAGCTGGCAGCTGCGGCGCGGATTCATCCGGCCGATTTGTGGAGAAATCCGGTGGGAGGGCTGTCGTTGACGGTGCCTGCCGAATGGCAGGTCCAACCGTTGGCCCCCGGTGTGGACGTGCGTGCGCGTTTTGACCGCTATGTGCTGCATGTGGTCAAGAACCTGCACCCGATTGCGGCGGGGCATCTGCGCAGCGCGGCATTGGGCTTGGCCGCAGGGGCTTCGGGTCGGACTCAGTCCACGTTCTGGGTGGTGGCTGCGGCCTATTTTGAAGCCATTCAGCACGGTTTGTTGCCCGCAGATGTGTATGTCAAACGGGCTGCTTCCCGGGTGTTGTTGCAGTATTCCGCCCAGGCGCAGGGCAAGCTTGAGGTGTCTCATGTCCTGCTCCAGGACCTGCTGTTTTTTGTCGCGAGGGCCAAAGACGCCCCGAAGGCTGAGACGCCGGTGCTCGATCTGGTGCGCGCCGCGCTGGGTTCCACGGCACTTCCCCCCATTGATTACGAGAGTTCGACCCTGGGCCGCTTCGACCCCGCGCTGTTGGCGCAGGCCCGGCGCAGGGTGTTGTCGGCCAAAGAGGGATGGTCCCTGCTGGCCGGGGGGGACACCGACAAGCTTCGTCAGGTTGGTGACCAGTTCACTTTGGTGGCCGACTCGTTGCACAAGGTGTTGCCTGATGCCGCAGGATTGGCACAAGGCTTGGTTCACGCGATTGACCAGGTGCGTCAGTCGGGTGGGACCCCCGGGGCCGAGTTGGGCATGGAAGTGGCCACGGCCCTGTTGTTCCTGGAAGCCTTGTTGCAAGACCTTGAGGTGGATGACCCCCAGTTGCCCTCGCGTTTGGTCCAGATGGGGCAGCGGGTCGAGCAGGCCTGTGCAGGCCAGTCCTCGCCACCGCTGGAACAGTGGATGGAAGACCTGTACCGCAAGGTCAGTGATCGCCAGACCATGGGCAGTGTGGTTGGCGAGCTCAAGGTCAGCCTCACCGAGCTTGAGCGTGAACTCGATCAGTTCGTGCGCGAGCCTGGCGACAAGGCTCCCCTGATGCGTGTGCCCCAGCGGCTTCACCAGATGCGGGGCGTGCTGTCGGTGCTGGGCCTGGACCATGCCGTGTCCGCGGTGATGCACATGCGCACCACGGTCGAGGACATGCTGGCTGACGAGGTCGATGCCGAGCAGGCCCGCCAAGCCGGTACCTTCAGCCGCCTGGCCAACAACCTGAGTGCACTCAGTTTCCTCATTGACATGCTGCACTACCAGCCGGCGTTGGCGCGCAAGCTGTTTGTGTTTGACCCGGTTTCGGGTGAATTGAACCCGGTGATGGGGCGGGTTGCCGCGGCACCTGCTGCGCTTGCTCCGACCCCCGAACAGCCGAGCACGTCCGAAGAAACGGCCGCGCAGCCGCAAGCCTTGCCCCATGACGAGGTGCTGGACTCCCAGGTCACGATGCCCGGCGACTCATTGCAATCGCATGTGGGTGACATGCTCCAGGCGGTGAGTGATCCATCCATCCCGGTGGACTTGTCGGCCCTGAGCCTCCAGCTCGACAGCTTGGCGGATCAAGCCGCATTGTCTGATCACGCCCCGTTGGCGGCCGCGGCCCGACAGGCGGCTTCCGCTGTGGCCAGTGATGCCGAAGCTGGCGCACAAGCCCTGGTGGAGTTGGCCAGTCTCGCAGCGGCACCCACAGAGGCGTCACCACTGGCCGTTGCGCCAGAGGCCGAGGCCGAAGACATCGTCGAAGACGATTTGCGCGACATCTTCCTGGAAGAAGCCCGGGACGTCATTCAGGCTGGCGAGGCTGCTTTGGTGGCCTTGCGTGAAGCGCCGGGCAGCATGGCCGACCAGACCACGTTGCGGCGTGCGTTCCACACCCTCAAGGGCAGCTCCCGCATGGTGGGGCTGAATGAATTTGGTGAAGCCGCCTGGGCGATGGAACAGGTGATGAACGCTTGGTTGGCAGCAGCACGCCCTGTCACTCCCGAGTTGTGTGAGCTGGGCACCGAAGCCCTGGCGCGCTTGGCCCGCTGGGTGGAGGACATCGCGGGACATGCAGACCATCCATGGTCTGCACAGCCGTTTCAGCGGGCGTCGGAAGCCATGCGCAACGATGGGGTGCGGTTGCCACTGGGGGCCGACACAGCCGTTGAAGCACTGCCCGAGCCAGGCGGCAGCGTCCCAGAACCCGATTCGCGGTTCGAGTTTGATCAGAGCGAACCCGTTCAGGTGGAGACCATCGACGCAGCACCTTCACTGGAGGCCGACGGCGCTGAACAGGCTGTCGAGGTGGCCTTGGACGATGTGCCCGCAGATGATGGCATGTTGACGCTGGACCTGGATGCCCTGCTCAGCCTGCCCGAGGCCACCCCTGTCACGTCGCCCGATGCGTTGGCCGACGTACCGGAGTTTGACTTGCCTGACTTGGAGCCCGCGGTGGATGTGGCGGCGTCCGAGGCGCCCCAAGAAGACCTGTCGGCATTGTCCGTTGAAGCCTTGCTGCCCGAGTCTCCCAGTGAAGTGGTGTCCGTGGACGCCGCGCTCGAGCCCGTCGCCGAGTCCTCGGCCGACAACGAATTCCACCTCGATTTCGATTTGCCCGAGACCCCCGAAGACACCAGCGGGCTGGACGTGGCGCAGCCACAATCATTGCCAGAGCCAGAGCCAGAGCCAGAGCCAGAGCCAGAGCCAGAGCCAGAGCCAGAGCCAGAGCCAGAGCCAGAGCCAGAGCCAGAGCCAGAGCCAGAGCCAGAGCCAGAGCCAGAGCCAGAGCCAGAGCCCGCGGCGTTGGGGGCGATGGACGATGACACCAAGGTCATTGGCCCGCTGCGTCTGGGGGTGAAACTGTTCAATGTGTTCCTCAACGAAGCGGACGAATGGTCCCGCCGCTTGAGCCACGATTTGAACGAATGGCTGCTGGAATGCGAGGCACAGCCGGTTCCCGAGGGGGTTGCCGCGTACGCCCATTCCTTGGCGGGCGCATCGGCTGCCATTGGTTTTGAGGCCCTGTCGGGGCTGTCGAGGGCGTTGGAGCATGCGTTGGACACGCTGGGGCTTCACGCGGCCGCCGGGCATTTGGCCAATGTCCCCGATGCACGTCTGTGTGTGGATGCCGCCGAAGACATTCGCCGTCTGCTGCATCAGTTTGCAGCCGGTTTCCTGAAGGACCCTCTGCCGGACCTCATCCCCGCGTTGGAGCAGCTCATTCACCGCACCCTGCCGGAAGAAGCTTCGTTGCCCGAAGACGCGCTGCTCAACGATGGCTTCTCGGAGCTGGAAGACGAGCCGCAGTTGGAAGGTGCGTTGCCGTCGGAGGATGCACCGCTGCCGCTGGATGCCGAAGCGCTCGATGGCGAGGCCGGCCTGGGTGAGCCTGCTGTCGAGCCCGAGCCCGAGCCCGAGCCCGAGCCCGAGCCCGAGCCCGAGCCCGAGCCTTCGGTTGCACCATCCGTTTTGCCTGTGGCGCCGGTCGCCTTGGCGGTGGAACGAGAGGCCACCGTGAACCTGGACTCGCCGGTGCACTCGGTGGACGACGACATCGATGCGGTGGACACCCTGGATGCCGACCTCTTCCAGATCTTCGATGAAGAGGCGCAAGACCTGATTCCCCGCCTGGGCACGGCATTGCGCCAATGGGTGGCCCGGCCCGAAAACGCGTCGGCCCGTGTGGAGGTGCTGCGAAACCTGCACACCCTCAAAGGCAGCGCCCGCTTGGCCGGTGCCTTGCGGCTGGGTGAAATGGCCCACCGCATGGAGACCCAGGCAGAACGCCTGGGCTCGGAAGTGTCGGACGGCACATTGATCGAACCCTTGCTCACCAGCCTGGACGGTCTCACCGCCCGACTGGATGCCTTGCGGCAGCCCGATGAGGTGGCCGTGCCGCACCGGGTCACCACCCTGCCTGAACAGGCGGCGGTGCAGCCCGTGGTTCCCGAACCTGTGTCGGACGTGCCGGGCGAAGGGACTGTCGATCCGGTGGTCAAGGCGTCGGTGCCGGTGGACTCGTCCATGGCGGTGGCCCGTCTGCCCGCATCGGTGCATGCGTCGTCCACGGCGGCAGCCGTCCGGGTGCGCCCGGAACTGCTGGATCGCCTGGTCAACCAGACCGGTGAAGTCATGATCACCCGCTCTCGCATGGAGGCCGAACTGGCCCAACTGCGTGGCTCCCTCACCGACTTGACCGACAACCTGGACCGTTTGCGCCACCAACTGCGCGACATCGAGTTGCAGGCCGAAAGCCAGATGCAGTCCCGTTTGGCGCAGGCCAAAGAGGCCGATCACGCCTTCGACCCCTTGGAGTTCGACCGCTTCACCCGCGTGCAGGAACTCACCCGCATGATGGCCGAGTCCGTCAACGACGTGGCCACGGTGCAGCGCAACCTGCAAAAGGCCGTGGACGCCACCGAAGACGGTTTGACCGCCCAGGCCCGCCAGACCCGCGAGTTGCAGCGCGACCTGCTGCGCACGCGCATGGTGGAGTTCGAAGGCATTGCCGACCGGCTCTACCGCGTGGTGCGCCAGGCCTCCAAGGAAACCGGCAAGCAGGTGCGGCTGGACATTGTGGGCGGGCGCATCGAGATGGACCGGGCCGTGCTGGACCGCATGACCCCGGCGTTCGAACACCTGCTGCGCAATTGCGTGGTGCACGGCATCGAGACAGCGGAGCTGCGTGAAGCCGCAGGCAAGTCGCCCGAAGGCCGCATCAACATCGAGCTGAGCCAAGAAGGCAACGACGTGTCGGTGGCCTTTGCCGACGATGGCCGTGGACTGGACTTGGTGGCCATCTGGACCAAAGCCGTCTCGCTGGGGTTGTTGTCTGCCGACGACGCGCCGTCTGAGGCTGAACTGTCGCAGCTGATCTTTGCCCCCGGTCTGAGCACGGCCGACACGCTGACCGACCTGGCCGGGCGAGGCATTGGCATGGACGTGGTGCGCGCCGAGGTGGTGGGGCTGGGTGGTCGCATCGAGACCACCACCCATGCAGGCCAGGGCACACGGTTCCGCATGGTGCTGCCGCTGACCACGGCGGTCACGCAGGTGGTGCTGTTGCGTGCTGGTGAGTTCACGTTCGGGGTGCCCGCCAGCCTGGTGGAAGTGGTGCGGCGTGTCAGCGGCGCCGAGCTGTCGGCCGCCCAGGCTGCACACACGCTCAATGTGGCGGGCGAGGCGGTGCCGTTCTACTGGGGTGGGGCGCTGTTGCAAACCTCACGCCGCAGCACCGCGCAGGAAGCGCGCACCTACCCGGTGGTGATTTTCCGAAGCGCCTCTCAGCGCGTGGCCTTGCACATCGACGAAGTGCTGGGCAACCAGGAAGTGGTGGTGAAAAACCTGGGGCCGCAGCTCTCGCGTCTGCCGGGCTTGGCGGCGACCACCGTGCTGGCGTCCGGCGCAGTGGCCCTGATCTACAACCCGGTGGCCTTGTCGGCGGTGTATGGCGAACAGGTGCGGGCCTGGTTGGCGCCTTCCCCCGAAGGCGAGCAACCCGAGGCCGCCGAAGCGGCTGGGGCCGAGCAAGGCCTGGTGCCGCGCGAGGCGGCCGCCCGGGCACAGGCCCCGCTCATCTTGGTGGTGGACGACTCTATTACTGTGCGCCGTGTCACCCAGCGTTTGCTGGTGCGGGAAGGCTACCGTGTGGTGCTGGCCGCTGACGGCTTGCAAGCGCTGGAAAAGCTGCAAGGCGAACGGCCCACGGTGGTGCTGTCGGACATCGAAATGCCGCGCATGGACGGTTTCGACCTGGTGCGCAACATCCGCTCCGACCCGGCGCTGGCCGACCTGCCGGTGATCATGATCACCTCGCGCATTGCCGAGAAGCACCGCGAACACGCCCGCCAGTTGGGGGTGGACCACTACCTGGGCAAGCCCTACGCGGAAGACGAACTGCTGCACTGGATCCAGTACTACTGTCAGCAGCCCACTTCCATCGCCGCCGCGGTGGACGCTTGAACCCAAGGCCGGTCATCCGGCCTTTTTCACATCTGCTGTTTCACCCCTGCTTTTTCACCCCTGCTTTTTCACCACCGCGTAGCGCTGCAGGGTTTTTTCGCGGGCTTGGGCGTGGTCCACGATGGGGTGGGGGTAGTTGTCCCCCAGTCGCACATCGGCAGCGGCCAGCTCCAGTGCATCGGCCTGCCACGGTGCATGCAGTGCAGGCCCTTGCAGGTGGGCCAGCACCGGCAGGTAGCGGTGGATGAACTTGCCCTCGGGGTCGAACTTCTCGCTCTGGCTCACCGGGTTGAAGATGCGGAAATAGGGCTGCGCGTCACAGCCGCTGGAACTGGCCCACTGCCAGCCCCCGTTGTTGGCGGCCAGGTCAAAGTCGTTGAGCTTTTCGGCAAAGTAGCGCTCGCCCCAGCGCCAGTCCAGCCCCAGGTCCTTGCACAGGAAGCTGGCGGTCACCATGCGCAGGCGGTTGTGCATGTAGCCGGTGCGGTTGAGCTGGGCCATGGCCGCGTCCACCAGCGGGTAGCCGGTGCGGCCCTCGCACCAGGCCTGAAACAGTGCCTGGGCATGGGCGCCGTGTTCCCAGCGAATGGCGTCGTACTCGGGTTTGAACGAACGCTCCACCACATGGGGGTGGTGGGCCAGGATCTGGTGGTAGAAATCGCGCCAGATCAGCTCACTCAGCCAGGTGCTGGCCCCGGCATGGCCCTGAAGGTGCAGGGCGTGGGCCAGGCCCGCCAAGCGCCGGATGGACACGGTGCCAAACCGCAGGTGCACGCTCAGGTAGCTGGGCCCTTTGACGGCGGGGTAGTCGCGCGCATGGCCGTACTGGCCGATGCGGTGCAAAAAGTCCTGTAGCAAACTTTCCGCGCCAGAAAAGCCTGGGGGCAACTTAAGGTGATGAAGGTCGGTGGTCTCGAAGCCAATGTCTGCGAGCGTGGGCACGCCCACGGGCTGCCCGGGCGGCACGGGGGCCAGGGCGGCGGCATGGCGTTGGGTGGGGTAGGGCTTGAGGTGAAAGTCGGTCACCGCCTTCAGCCACGCGTTTTTGTACGGGGTGAACACCCCGAACGGGCGACCCTGCTGGGTGAGCACCTCGCTGCGCTCAAAAATCACATGGTCCTTGAAGGTGTGCAGCATCACCCCGTGGTGGGCCAGGCCGCCGCGCACGCGGGCGTCGCGGGCCAGTGCGGCGGGTTCGTCGTCGTGGTTGGCGAACACGGCCTGCACGCCCAGCTCCACGGCCAGCCGAGGGATCACTTGCTGGGGCTGGCCGTGGCGCACCAGCAGGCGCGCCGAGCCGTCGGCAGGACCCCAGTCGCGCAACTGCTGGTCCACCTCCACCAGCGACTCGCGGATGAATTCCACCCGTCGGTCGGCGCGGGGCAGGGGGGCCAGGATGTCGGTGTCGAACACAAACACACACCACACTTGGCGGCAGCTTTTGAGGGCGTGGTACAGCGCCGCGTGGTCCTGTGTACGCAGGTCGCGCCGCAACCAGACCAGCCCCCGGTCGTACCGCCGGGGTGAGCCCGCGCCCGTCGGCGGTGAGGCGGTGGGGTGGAGGGCAACGGCGTGGCGTGACGGCGGGGCTGGGGGCATGGTCGGGCCAGCATAGCCCCGCCCTTAAAATCGGGCAATGTCCAAGGATTCCGCCGCGATCAACCTCACCCATCACTTCCTGATCGCCATGCCCAATCTGGCCGACGACGTGTTCGCACGCAGCGTGGTCTACCTGTGCGACCACAGTGAACGCGGTGCCATGGGCCTCATGGTCAACAAGCCTGCGGGCATCCACCTGTCCGACCTGTTCGCCAAGGTGGAACTGCCGCTGGACCGCCCTGAGCTGGCCATCCAGCCGGTGTTCCAGGGCGGCCCGGTGCAGACCGAGCGCGGGTTTGTGCTGCACGAGCCCATGGGCGCCGACGACCAGCACGCCTACGCCTCCACCCTCACGGTGGAAGGGGCCGACCTGGAAATGACCACCTCGCGCGACGTGCTGGAAGCCCTGTCCGCCGGGGCTGGACCCAAACGTTTGTTGGTGACGCTGGGGTACTCGTCCTGGGCCCAAGGGCAGCTGGAGTCGGAGCTGGCCGAAAACAGCTGGCTCACCGTGCCCGCGTCGCCCGACATCATTTTTGACGTGCCGGTGGAGCAGCGTTACGACGCCGCCCTGGCCCTGCTGGGTTTGCAGGCCTGGATGATTTCCCCCGAGGCGGGCCACTCATGAGCGCTGCCCCCACCGCACCCGGGGCCAACCTGGCCGGACCGGTGAACGTGCCCGCCGGGCAACAGATGTTTCTGGCGCTGGACTACGGCATCAAGCGCACCGGCGTGGCCTCGGGCAACCGCATCACCCGCAGCGCCAGCCCGCAGGGCAGCATCAAGGCCAGCGGCGAGGCGCAGCTGCTGGCCGTGGTGCAAAAGGTCAAGGAGTGGCAGCCCGACGCGCTGGTGGTGGGTGTGCCCTTCCACCCCGATGGCGCGGCCCACGAGAACACCAAGCGCGCCCGCAAATTTGCCAACCAGTTGCGCGAGCGCACCAAACTGAGCGTCTACGAGGTGGACGAACGCTACAGCACCACCGAGGCGCTGTCGCTGGGTGCCACCGATGCCGATGCGGCCTCCGCCTGCATCATCCTGGAACAGTTTTTGAGGAGCCTGCCGTGAGCGTGTCCACCCCGGAAAAATCCATCCACCTGGAGGCCGAAGTGCTGTACCAGTCGCTGCTGCGCCATGTGCGCGGCTGGCTGGTGCAGGTGGGCCAGCCGGTGCAGCTGGTGGGCATTGCCTCGGGCGGTGTGTGGCTGGCCCAGCGCCTGCGGGCCGACCTGGGGCTGGACGCCGAGCCGGGCGTGGTGTCGTCGGCCCTGCACCGCGACGACTTTGCCCGCCGCGGTCTGGCCAGCTCGGTGCAGACCCGGTTGGGCTTCGACGTCAACGGCACCCATGTGCTGCTGCTGGACGACGTGCTCTACACCGGTCGCACCATCCGCGCCGTGCTGAACGAGCTGTTCGACCACGGCCGCCCCGCCAGCGTGAACCTGATGGTGCTGGTGGACCGCGACGGTCGCCAACTGCCCATCGAAGCCGCCTGGTCGGCCGCCCGCATCACCCTGCCCGCCGACCGCTCGTTGCAACTGGCCCGCGACGAGCAGGGCCGCTTCAGCTTTGCGGTGGACGCCGTGGTGGGCGGCTGACGCCCCGCCCGCCGCTCACCCCAAGCTCCTTTTTCCGTCCGCTTCCCCCGACTGGTGACGCCTGCCATGAAGATCCACCGCAACCCGCAGCTCAACAAGAACGGCGAGCTCATCCACCTGCTGTCCACCGAAGGCCTGTCCAAGGACATCCTGACCCACATCCTGGACACCGCCACCAACTTCGTCTCGGTCAGCGACCGCGAGGTGAAGAAGGTGCCGCTGCTGCGCGGCAAAAGCGTGTTCAACCTGTTCTTCGAGAACAGCACCCGCACCCGCACCACCTTCGAGATCGCGGCCACGCGCCTGAGTGCCGACGTCATCAACCTCGACATCGCGCGCAGCTCCACCGCCAAGGGCGAGAGCCTGCTGGACACCATCGCCAACCTGTCGGCCATGGCCGCCGACATCTTTGTGGTGCGCCACAGCGAAAGCGGTGCCCCCTACCTGATTGCCCAGCATGTGGCCCCGCATGTGCACGTGGTCAACGCCGGTGATGGCCGCCACGCCCACCCCACCCAGGGCCTGCTGGACGCCTACACCATCCGCCACTTCAAGGGCGACTTTGCCAACCTGACCGTGGCCATCGTGGGCGACGTGCTGCACTCGCGCGTGGCCCGCTCCAACATCCACGCCCTCACCACCCTGGGCTGTGCCGAGGTGCGCGTGGTGGGGCCGCGCACCCTGGTGCCGTCCGACATGGCGGCCATGGGCGTGCGCGTGTGCCACGACCTGAAGGAAGGCATCAGCGGCGCCGACGTGGTCATGACCCTGCGCCTGCAAAACGAACGCATGAGCGGTGCGCTGCTGCCCTCCAGCCAGGAATTTGCCAAGAGCTTTGGCCTGACGCCCGAGCGCCTGGCCTGGGCCAAGCCCGACGCCATCGTCATGCACCCCGGCCCGGTCAACCGCGGCGTGGAGATCGACTCGGCGGTGCTCGACGGCCCACGCAGCGTGGTGCTCAACCAGGTGACCTTCGGCATTGCGGTTCGCATGGCCGTCATGAGCATCGTGGCCGGGCATTCCGCCTGAAGTGGTTGATATAAAAATGATAGCTGCTTGCGCTTTTAAATAAAGCGCTAGAGGCCAAAAAGCTTGAAATTGGAGCGAACATGAAAGTGCTGATCAGTGGTGGCCGGGTGATCGACCCCGCCAGCGGACGCGACGAGCTGTGCGACGTGGCCCTGGCCGCAGGCCGCATCATCGCCATGCGTCCTGGCCTGGCGGCAGCGGGCAGCGGCTTCGAAGCCAACCGCACCATCGACGCCACCGGCTGCCTGGTGCTGCCCGGGCTGGTGGACCTGTCGGTGCGCCTGCGCGAACCCGGCCAGGAACACGCTGGCATGCTGGAAAGCGAAATGGCCGCCGCCGTGGCCGGGGGCGTCACCAGCCTGGTGTGCCCGCCCGACACCGACCCCGTGCTGGACGAGCCCGGCCTGGTGGACATGCTCAAGTACCGTGCCGAAAAGCTGCACCAAGCCCGCGTGTTCCCGCTGGGCGCGCTCACCCGCGGCCTCAAGGGCGAGGCGCTGACCGAAATGGTCGAACTCACCGAAGCCGGTTGCGTGGGCTTTGGCCAGGCCGAGGTGCCCGTGGTCAACACCCAATCGCTGCAACGGGCGCTGCAATACGCCGCCACCTTCGGCTACACCGTGTGGCTGCGCCCGCAAGACGCCTGGCTGGGCAAGGGCGTGGCCGCCAGCGGCCCGCTGGCCACGCGCATGGGCCTGTCGGGCATTCCGGTGGCGGCCGAGCTGATTGCGCTGCACACCATCTTCGAGCTGGTGCGCAGCACCCGCGCCCGCGTGCACCTGTGCCGCCTGTCCAGCGCGGCGGGGGTGGAGCTGGTGCGCCAGGCCAAGGCCGAGGGCCTGCCCATCACCGCCGACGTGAGCGTGCACAACCTGCACCTGATCGATGTGGACCTGGGCTACTTCGACAGCAACACCCGCCTGGCCCCGCCGCTGCGCCAGCAGCGCGACCGCGAGGCCCTGCGCGCCGCGCTGGCCGACGGCACCCTCGACGCCCTGGTGTCCGACCACACCCCGGTGGAGGCCGACGCCAAGGTGCTGCCCTTTGCCGAATCGGAAGTGGGCGCATCCGCCGTGGAACTGCTGCTGTCCCTGGCCCTGCACTGGGCCCAGGCCGACGGTGTGCCGCTGGCAAGGGCGCTGGCCACCGTCACCACCGGCCCGGTGGGCGTGCTGGGCAGCAGCCTGGGCACCCTGCAAGCCAGTGCCGGGCGGCTGGTGGAAGGCGGCGTGGCCGACCTGTGTGTGGTCGATGCCGCCGCCTGGTGGACGCCCACCCCCCAGAACCTGCGCAGCCAAGGCCGTCACACGCCCTTCCTGGGGCAGGAGCTGCCGGGCTGCGTGCGCACCACGGTGGTGGGTGGGCAAATCGCCCACCAACGCCCTGAACCCGCCCGCGCCGGATGACCGCCTTGCGCGCCCTGGGGCGCCTGGCCCTGGTGCTGCTGTGGGTGCTGTGGGGCGTGTGGAAGGTGCACACCGGGTTTGCACGCCTGCCCGCCGCCCAGCGACAGGCATTGCTGCGCCTGTGGTCGCAGCGCATGCTGTCGGCCCTGGGGGTGCGCCTGCGGTGCACCGGGGCTGATGCGGCCCACGGGCCGCTGCTGTGGGTGGCCAACCACCTGTCGTGGCTGGACATCCTGGTGATGAACGCCGTGCAGCCCGCGCGTTTCGTGTCCAAGGCCGACGTGAAGCACTGGCCGGTCCTGGGGGCGCTGGTGGCGGGGGCGGGTACCCTGTTCATCGAGCGCGAAAGCCGCCGTGACGCCATGCGCGTGGTCCACCACATGGCCGAGGCCCTGGGGGCGGGCGACGTGGTGGCCGTGTTCCCTGAGGGCACCACGGGCGACGGCCAAGCCGTGCTGCCCTTTCACGCCAACCTGTTGCAGGCCGCCATTGCCACCCACGTGCCGGTGCAACCCGTGGCCCTGGCCTATGTCGATGGCCGCAGCGGCCAGCGCAGCAGCGCCGCGCTGTACGTGGGCGACACCACGCTGCTCTCGTCGCTGTGGCAAACCCTGTGCGCCAAGCGCCTGGAGGTGCACGTCACCCTGGGCGAGGCCGAAACTGCCCAAGGGCGTGACCGCCGCACCTGGGCTGCCGACCTGCGCGGGTGCATCCAAGACCTGTTGAGCCCGCACGCCCGGCCATGAACACCCTGACGCCCTCTCTCCCGGACGCCCCCACAGGCCACGCCGCAGCCACCCCCACGGTGGTGCTGGTGGGTCTGCCCGGATCGGGCAAGTCCACCGTGGGCCGCCAGCTGGCCCGGCGGCTGGGGGTGAACTTTGTGGATTCCGACCATGTGATCGAAGAGCGC
The DNA here is from genome assembly GCF_054777695.1 of Hydrogenophaga soli. Lineage (NCBI taxonomy): Bacteria > Pseudomonadati > Pseudomonadota > Betaproteobacteria > Burkholderiales > Comamonadaceae > Hydrogenophaga > Hydrogenophaga soli. The sequence continues at coordinate 268,268 of NZ_BAAHAK010000002.1, forward strand.
CTGGGCTGCTCCATCCGCGAGTATTTCGAGCGCGAGGGCGAGCAGGCCTTCCGCGACCTGGAGCAGGCGGTGCTGGCCGAGCTGGTGCAACGGCGGGGCATCGTGCTGTCCACCGGTGGCGGTTCGGTGCTGCGCCCGGCCAACCGCCAGGTGCTCAGGGTCCATGGCTGGGTGGTCTACCTCAAGTCCAGTCCGCAAGAACTGTTCAAACGCCTGCGCCACGACAAGACCCGCCCCTTGCTCCAGGGGAGCGACCCCCTGCAAAAGCTCAAGGACCTGTACCAGGTGCGCGACCCGCTGTACCGCGAGGTGGCCCACCACAGCGTGGAGACCGGGCGGCCTTCGGTTCACACCCTGGTCAACCACATCGCCATGCAGTTGGAACAGCGGGCGTTGCAGCAACCGGGCGGTTAAACTGCACCCCATGCACACCCCCCCAAGGTCCATCACCCTGCGCCAGCGGCTCACCGCCTGGTTGGCGCTGTGGTCTTTGGTGCTGGGGGCCTTGCTGCCGGTGTTGTCCCACGCCGCGGTGCGTGCGCCCCAACCCGGCCAGGGCTGGGTGGAGGTGTGCACCGTCAGCGGCATGGCCTGGGTGCGACAGGCCCCCGAGTCGGCCGCGTCGGACGACGGGTCCCAACCGCCCGCCCAAGGCAGCCTGGGCATGGCCATGCCGGGCTGTGTGTGGTGCGCCACCCACGCGCCTGCGCTGGGCCTGCCCCCGGTGACGGCCTTGGAGCCACTCCCCCTCATCGGTGCCCGCTGGGTGCCCGACGCTTTCCTCCAGGCCCCCCACCTGCTGGCGGTTTGGTCCACCGCCCATTCGCGGGCGCCTCCCTCCTCGATCTGACCACCCTGGTGGGCTGGCCATGGCCAGCGGCAGTGCCGCTGCGCGGGGCCGGTCCGGTGTTCGGTTTCGAGGAGCGTTTCATGTCGGTTCATGTTTCGGTGACGCAGGGTTCCGCCCGTCGGGGCGGGCGGCGTTGGTTCGTCGGGGGGGGCTTGCTGGCGGCGGTGGTGGCTGCGCTGGGGGCGTTGACGGCGGGTTGCGAGCCACAAAAAACCGCTGAAAGCGGTGCCGCCGCGGTCGCCTTTCGCGGCATCGACCTCACCGGCGCACCCTACGGCAAGGGCTTTGCCCTGACCGACATGCACGGCCAGCCGCGCACGCTGTCCGACTTCAAGGGCCAGGTGGTTTTGCTGTACTTTGGTTTTGTGCAGTGCCCCGACGTCTGCCCCACCGCACTCACCCGTGCCAACGAGGTGTTGACCCAACTGGGCCCCGAACGTGCCGCCCGTGTGCAGGTGCTGTTCGTCACCGTGGACCCGGAGCGCGACACCCCCGAACTGCTGCGCCACTACATGGCCGCCTTCAACCCGCGTTTTCTGGCCCTGCGTGGCAATGCCGAACAGACCAAGGCCACCGCCGCCGAGTTCAAGGCCTTCTACCAAAAGGTGCCGACGGGCAGCAGCTACACCATGGACCATTCGGCCCTGAGTTACCTGTTCGACCCCCAGGGCCGTTTGCGCGTGGCCTTGCGCCACGAACAAACCGCCGCCGACCACACCGCCGACATTGCCGCCCTGCTGGCCGGGGCCTGAGTTTTTTTGTGTCCGTTTTTCACCAAGGAGTTTTCATGAAACACACCAACCTGTTCGCCGCCGCCGTGCTGGCCCTGTCCGCGTCCAGCCTGTGGGCGCAGACCGTCAAGGTCGAAGATGCCTGGGTGCGTGGCACCGTGGCCACCCAGAAAGCCACTGGCGCCTTCATGCGCCTCACCGCCGACAAGAACGCCCGCCTGGTGTCGGCCAGCTCGCCGGTGGCCGGTGTGGTGGAAATCCACGAAATGGCCATGGTGGACAACGTGATGAAGATGCGCCAGATCCCCGGCCTGGACCTGCCCGCGGGCCGCACCACCGAACTCAAGCCCGGCGGCTACCACGTGATGCTGATGGACCTGAAGCAACCCCTCAAGGGTGGCGACGTGGTGCCCATCACCCTGGTGTTTGAAGACGAGGCCAAGAAGCCCTTCACCCAAGACATCAAGGCCCCCGTCACCGCCCTGGGCAGCAGCAGTGCCGCGCCCATGCAGCACGGCAACCACGGTGCCATGAAGCACTGATCTGCCCTGTGACCTTCGCACCCCTCCGTTCACCCCTGGCCCGCAGGCCAGCGCCCTGGCCGTGGCAGCCCAGGCGCTGGCTGCTGGCGCTGGTGTGGGCGTTGTGGGTGCTGGCCACCTTGGCGCCCGGCCTGTCCCGCCTGGGGGCGCATGCCCGCGCCACCCCGTCCGACTGGGTGGAGGTGTGCACCCGCGACGGCATGGTCTGGGTCCGGGCCGATGCCGTTGATCCCGTGTCAGACCCGGCCTCCGGCCTGCTGGCTCACCTGGACGCCTGCGGGCATTGCTCGCTGGCGCTCGACCGATTCACCCCACCGCTGCCCCCGGTGCTGGCCTGGACAGGCCTGCCCCAGGCCACGCTGCGCGTGGTGTCCCACCTTCCCCCGCGGCGCTGGGTGCCGCCTTCGCTGGAGTTTTCGGCCCGCGGGCCGCCGGTCGCGTCTTGAAACCCCTTCGGCGGCGGGGGCCTCGGTGTGTGGCCTCCCGCCTGTTCAACGGATTTTTCAAGGACGTGCCCATGTCATTCCTTTCCTTTGCGATGCCCGCCGCGGCATCGGCTTCGTCCCCGGCAGACGACGTGTTCCTGGCCGGTGGTGCCACGCTGTTCCAGCGCGGCGGCCAGGACGGTCTGTGGCGGGTGAGCGGCGGTGTCATCCGCCTGGACCAACGCGGCAAAGACACCTCGGTGCTGGTGTCGGTGGCCTTGCCCGGCGACCTCATCGGGTATGAAACCCTGCTGGGGCAAGCACATTCGTTCGACGCCACGGTGCTGGTGCCCGCCCGGCTGCGCCGTCTGACGCCCCGCACCGACGCCGAACGCCAAGCGTTGATGGTGGAGGCCCTGCTGCTCCAACCCCAGCGCAGCCACGACATGGCCCGCATGCGCACCGGCCCGGTGCTGGCGCGGGTGGGCGAAATGCTGCGCCTGCTGGGCTTCATGCCCGCCCCCGGTTTTTTGAACCACGCGGGGCTGGACCCCGACGCCCTGCGCTCCAGCCTGCCGCCGCTGCGCGAATTGGCCGAGGTGGTCGATGCCAAGCCCGAAACCGTTTGCCGCGCCCTGGCCCAACTGCTGCCCCCACGCACCCGCAAGGGTGGCCCCAAACCCGGCCCCAAGGCCTTCTCGCGGCAGGCCGTGACCCTTTCTCAGGGGCAAGCCTCCCTGCAGGGCGCCTGGGGATGACCCGCCAGGCGCCTCAGAACCCGCCCCCGTGGCACACCGATTCACAAGGACACATCACATGGACGCATTGAAACGCCGTGGCCTGAAGGCCGCCTGCCTCACCCTGACCCTTGCCGCAGTGGGCGCGGGGCTGCCCGGGGTGGCCCTGGCGCACGACTTCAAGGCGGGCGATTTGCGCATCGATCACCCCTACGCCACCCCCACCGTGCCCGGCCAGGCGGCGGGGGCCGTGTACCTGCGCACCCTGCGCAACACGGGGGACGAGGCGGACGAACTGCTGGGTGCCTCCACCCCCGCAGCGGCTTCGGTGGAGTTGCACCGCATGCAGATGGACGGCCACGTCATGCGCATGCGTGCGGTCGATGCCATCGCCCTGCCGCCGCGCAGCGAACTCAAGATTCGCCACAACCAGACCGAGGGCTACCACCTCATGTTGCAGGGCCTGACGCAGCCGCTGAAGGACGGTGACCGCTTTGCCGTGACCCTGCGCTTTCGGCGGGCGGGCGAACACACGGTGAACGTGTGGGTGCAAAAGGCCCGCTCGGTGGGTGAGCACAACCATTGAAAAATGGATAGCAACCTGCGCAATCAAATCAAGCGGTGAAGGCTGATTTTTCTTCAGGTCTGTGGCGGGCCACGCCGTGGCGGCCAGGCGTTGCCCTGCGCCGGGTGTGGCTGCGCGCATGCCTGGTGGCCATGCTGTTTTCTGCCCTGCAGGGTTTGCTGGGGGCTTGGGTGGTGTCTGCCCTGGCCGCGCCTTCGCAGCGGGTGGTGGAGGTGTGCACGCCGCAGGGCTTGCAGTGGCGGGTGCTGGATGCCACCGAGGCGGGCCAGCCCCAGGCCCCGTCTGACTGGCCCCAGGGCCTGGCCAAGCCTTGCGCCTGGAGCGCCGCCCACAGTGCGCTGGGCGCCTGGGGGGGGTGGGAGCGCGGCGGCTGGTGCGGGGCGAATCACCCCGTGCCGTGCCCGCTGGGGCTGGAGCGGGTGCTGCACCTGCCCGACACCGCGCAGCGGGTGTTGTTGATGTCGGCCATGCGGGCCCCGCCGGTGCGGGGCTGAGCCATGGTTCTTGTTGAGCCGGTCGGCCCACGGTGAGCGGGGGCTGTGGCGGCATGTTTTCTTTTTCTTTCCGACATCCATTTCATCCATGAAAAAAATTGCCTTCTTCTCCCTGTCTTCCGTGGCCCTGGCCGCAACCCTGGTGGCTTGCGGCGGTGGCGGTGGTGACGCCTCGCCCCAGAACGTCGAAATCCAGTTTGCCGCCGTGGCGGGCGACACCGCCATCGGCTGCGGCTCCACTGTGAGCGGGCTGGGCAGCACCGGGGCCTCTGGCAACGTCAAGGACTTCCGCTTCTACATCTCCCAGGTCAAGCTGGTGCGCAACGACGGCGTGGAAGTGCCGCTCACCCTCAGCGCCAACGACAGCTGGAACCACACGGCAGGGTCCGACAGCGTGACGCTGATCGACCTGGAAAACGCCACCGGAGACTGCCCCACCTCCACCGGCACCACGGGCACCAACGCCTTCATCAAAGGCACCGTGCCCGCAGGGACCTACACGGGCGTGAAGATGACCCTGGGCGTGCCGTTTGCCCTCAACCATTCCGACTGGGCCAACCCCAGCACCACCAAGGCCCCGCTGGACATCCAGGCCATGGCCTGGAGTTGGCAGGCCGGGCGCAAGTTCGCCAAGATCGAAGTGGCGGACCCGCTGGCCGCAGCACCCGCAGGCACCGCGGGCAAGTGGACGCAACCGGCCACCGGCACCTACACCACCTTCAACTTCCACCTGGGCTCCACCGGCTGCATTGGCAACCCGGCCACGGGCACGCAGGTCAGCAGCTGCTCGGCCCCCAACCGCATGGACTTCAAGCTGGCCAGTTTCAACCCGGCCACCCAAAAGGTGGCGGTGGACGTGAAGGCCCTGCTGGCCGGCACCGACATCACCCAGAACAGGGCTGCTGCCGCAGGCTGCATGTCGGGCGGCACCGACCCCGAGTGCGACAACGTGTTCAAGGCCCTGGCCGTGGATTGGAAGGCCGACGGCACCGGCACGGGCCTGCCCATCAACGGCGGCGCGGCACAAACCCTGTTCAGGGCCATTGCCAAATGACGGCCCGGCAGCGTCCTGAGGCGCTGCCTGCCCCGGCCCCACAGGCCACCCTGCGCGGGGTGGCCGGTGCTGGCCTGGGGACGGCAGCATGGGTGGTTGCGGCCGCGGTGGCTGTGACGGGGGTGGTCTGGGTCAGCGGTTGCGGCGGTGGTGGCACCACGGTGGTGGACACCGCGGGCGGGTCCACCCCATCCCCCGGCAGCGGAGGCGGCAGCACCGCGTGGACCTGGAACCTGCCCAGCGGTTTTCCGGTGCCCAAGGTGCCCGAGGGCAACCCCATGAACGCCGCCAAGGTGGACCTGGGGCGTTTCCTGTTCTATGACAAACGCCTGTCGGGCAACGGCACACAGTCGTGCGCCAGTTGCCACCAGCAGGCCCTGGCCTTCACCGATGGCCTTCGCGTGGGGCTGGGCTCCACCGGCGAATCGCATGTGCGCGGGCCGCAGCCGCTGGCCAACGTGGCCTACAACGCCACCATCACCTGGGCCAACCCCAGCCTGGTGACGCTGGAAAAGCAGATGGAGGTGCCGTTTTTTGGCGATGCGCCGGTGGAAATGGGCGTGAACGACGGCAACAAGGCCGCCGTGCTGGCCCGCGTGGCCGCCGACCCGATGTACCCACCCAAGTTCGCCGCCGCCTTTCCGGGCAGCGCCGAGGGGGTGAGCTGGGTGCACGTCATCCAGGCCATTGCCGCCTTCCAGCGCACGCTCATTTCCGGCAACAGCAAGTACGACCAGTACACCCAGGGCAAGGCCACCTTGAGCGCGTCGGAAGAACGCGGCATGCGCCTGTTTTATGGTGAAAAGGCCGAGTGCTTCCACTGCCACGGCAGCTTCAACTTCAACGACCAGGTGGTGCACGCCGCCAGCCGCATCGTGGAAACGCCTTTCCACAACACGGGGCTGTACAACGTGGACGGCACGGGCGGCTTCCCCATGGGCAACCAGGGGCTGTTCGAGTTCACCGCCAAGGCCACCGATCGCGGCCTGTTCCGCGCCCAGAGCCTGCGCAACGTGGCCCTGACCGCGCCCTACATGCACGACGGCAGCATCGCCACCCTGGACGACGTGTTGGACTTCTACGCCGCCGGGGGACGCAACATCACCAGCGGCCCCCACAAAGGGGATGGACGCCTCAACCCCAACAAGAGCGACCTGGTGGCCCGCATCGACCTCAACGCCCAGGAAAAGGCCGACCTCGTCGCTTTCCTCAAAACCCTGACCGACCATGAATTCGTCACCAACCCCCAACACGCCGACCCCTTCCCGGCCCAGTGAAGCCGCCCACCGCATCCCCCGGAGCGGCATGGGCTGGCCCCGCACGGCCCTGGCCTGGGCGGCGGGGGCCTGCCTCGGCGGCCTGGGCCTGCTGCCCATGCAGGCCCAGGCGCATGGCGAAATGGACGATCCCTTGCCCACCGAGCCCGGTGTGCGGCTGGACGCCGCGCTGGCCCTCTCAGCGCTCGACGCCCGGGCCGAGCTGCCCAGCCAGCGCCTGCGCGGCTTCTTGCTGCAAGGCGATGCGGGCACCGACCGCCAGGGCCTGACGCTGGAGCACGGCACCGTGGGGGCTGCCTGGCGCGCCACCGACCACGTGGGCGGCCAGCTGGTGCTGGGCAAACACGGCAGCGACCGCGCCCACATGGAAGAGGCCTCGGTGCAGTGGCGCTGGGACCAGGCCCAGCCCGAGGGCGACACCGTGTGGCTGCTGACCGCAGGCCGCCAGCGCCCCGCGCTGGGGGCGGCCATGTCCCACGCCGGGCACATGGACCGCTGGGGCCTGATGCCCCTGGCCAAGCAACTCACCCTGACCGGCGATTGGATCGACGATGGCCTGCAACTCGGTTGGCGCGGCGCGGGTGACGCCAACAGCCCCGCGGGCCAGTGGCGTGCCGACCTGGGCCTGTGGCGTGGCCGCGTGTTCCCCGGTGGGCAGGACGGTCCGCTCGCTCCCAGCCTGCACCTGGGCTGGCAGGGCGGGGCGTGGGCGCTGGACGGCTGGGTGGCCCGCGTCAGCCCCGACCACCGGGGCAGCCGGGTCAACAGCCAGTCCGGCCACACCCATGCCAGCCCGACCTGTACCGCCAGCCTCAAAGATGTGGTGTGCTTTGGCGGCCACAGCACCGTGGCCGGGGCCAGCGCGGTGTGGGACGCCCGCCGTTCGGCACTGCAATGGCCGCTGACGCTCACCGCCAGCGGCTGGCTGCGGCAGGAATCGGGCAGGTTGGAGTCGACCAACGGCTTGGCACAGTACAGCGCCCGCCTGCGCGGCACCTGGCTGCAAGCGCTGTGGACCGTGGCCCCCGGTTGGGACACGGGGCTGCGCACCGAGCGGGCCTGGACCTCGCAACGCCTGCAAGGCGCCGGGGCCAGTCTGGTGGCGACTGACGCTGGGCTGCTGGCCCAGCGCGCCGCCACCCGAAACGCCTGGGTGCTGAACTGGCAACCCCAGCCGCAGCACACCCTGGCGCTGGAGCTGGGGCAGGAGCGCGGCGCCCTGGCGGGAACCCCGTCGGTGCGCTACGCCGCGCTGCGCTGGATCTGGCGGCTGGATGGCTGGTTTGTGGCCGGGCGTTGAGCGCTTGACGTTTTTTCAATGAAAATGGGCTCCACCGCTTTCAATGAAAGCGGTGGATGCTATTCTTTCTGTTGTGTATGCGGCGCGGCACCCTGGCCGTGCATGCCCGGTTGCCGTCCGGTCATGGCCCATTTGTGGTCCGTTTGTGGCCCGGGCACCTGCCCTTGACGGCGGCGGCGGGGTTCCCCCGCTCCGGCCCGCTCTCCCACCGCTCGTCGGCACGCGGTGCGACCCAAATCCCTGATCTGGCACTTTCACAGGTGCTTGTAAGTGCTTCATTTGCAAGGAAAATTAATATTTCATTTTGTCCGCAAAGGCGGTGTAAGTATTTGATTTCATTGAAATTCTCCCGGTCAACCTCCTGGCTTTGCAGGGTTTTGCTGATAAAGTGGGGAGAAGTGCAATTTCGTGGTGAAAAGTGCTCTCTCAGGGTTGATCCAAGGTGTTCCAAGGCGCTTCGTCTCTCAGTCTCGATGCCAAGGGGCGGCTGTCCGTGCCGACCCGGCACCGTGACGTCCTGAGCGCAACGTCTGCGAGCCAGCTCACCATCACCAAACACCCCCACGGCTGCCTCATGCTGTTTCCCCGCTCCGAGTGGGAAAAGTTCCGGGAGCGCATTGCCGCGCTGCCCATGCAGGCCCAGTGGTGGAAGCGCATCTTTCTGGGCAACGCCATGGACGTCGAGATGGACGCCACCGGGCGCGTGCTCATCTCCCCCGAACTGCGCACGGCCGCCGGCATCCAGAAGGACGCGGTGCTGCTGGGCATGGGCGGCTATTTCGAGCTGTGGGACGCGGCCACCTACGCGGCCCAGGAGGCCGAGGCCATGAAGGGCGAAATGCCCGATGTGTTCAAGGACTTCTCTTTCTGACCGGGACACCATGCAAGACGAGTTGGTCCACCAAACCGTCCTGCTGAACGAAGCGGTCGAAGCCCTCTCTGTTCAGCCTGACGGTGCTTACATCGACGGCACCTTTGGCCGTGGCGGGCATTCGCGCCTGATCCTGTCGCATCTGGGCGCTGGCGGGCACCTCACGGTGTTCGACAAGGACCCGCTGGCCATCGCCACCGCGCAGGCCCTGGCCCAAGGGGCAGGGCAGGGGCGGCTGTCCATCCGACACGAAGGTTTTGCCCACCTGGGTGACCTGCCCGCGGCCAGTGCCGACGGGCTGCTGCTGGACCTGGGCGTCAGTTCGCCCCAGATCGACGACCCGCAACGCGGTTTTTCCTTCCGCCATGACGGCCCGCTGGACATGCGCATGGACCCCACCCGGGGCCAGAGCGTGGCGCAGTGGCTGGAAACGGCCGACATCCCCACCCTGACGGAGGTGATACGTGACTACGGCGAAGAACGGTTTGCTCAACCGATTGCAAAGGCGATTGATCGTCGCCGACAAGAACGGGGCCCTTTTCGAACCACCGCCGAGCTGGCCGAAGTCGTGGCTGGCGCGGTCAAAACCCGCGAGCCGGGCAAGGACCCTGCAACGCGCACATTTCAGGCTTTTCGGATTTTCATCAACGCCGAGCTTGAAGAGCTGCAACAGGCGCTAGAGGCCTCGCTGTCGGTGCTGCGTCCGGGCGGGCGGCTGGTGGTCATCAGCTTCCACTCGCTGGAAGACCGCATCGTCAAGCAGTTCATTGCCAAACACTCGCGCGAGGTGGTGGACCGCCGTGTGCCGTTTGCCGCCCCTGCCGCACTGCGCCTGCAAGCCCTGGGCCGCGTGATGCCGTCGGACGCCGAAGTGCAGGCCAACCCCCGTTCCCGCAGCGCCGTGATGCGCGTGGCCCAGCGCACCGAGGTGGCTGCATGACCCGCCTCAACCTCATGCTGCTGCTGGCCGTGCTGCTGAGCGCCTTCTACCTGGTGCACACCCAGTACGAGTCGCGCCACGTCTACACCCAGATCGACCGCGCCCGCAGCCAGGCCCGCAAGCTGGAGTCGGAGCACGAGCAGCTGCAGGTGCAAAAGCGGGCCGAGGCCACGTCGGCCCGGGTGCAGAGCATCGCCAGCCAACAGTTGCAGATGCGCCCGGCCAACCCGGCCATCACCCAGTACGCCACCTGGAAAGGTGCCGCGGCGGACGACGCCAAGGCCCAGGGGGGCAAGCCATGAGCCAGCGCAGCATTGCCTACCACGCCAGCCCGCTGCTGGCCAGCAAAACGCCGGTCTGGCGCAGCAAGTTCATCGTGGCGGCGCTGGGGCTGGCGTTTGTCGGTCTGGCGGTGCGGGCCAGTTATGTGCAGGTGTGGGGCAACGACTTTTTCCAGCGCCAAGGCGAGGTGCGTTTTGCCCGCACGCTGGAGCTGCCCGCCAACCGCGGGCGGGTGCTGGACCGCAACGGCCTGATCCTGGCCTCCAGCGTGGCGGCCCAAAGCATCTGGGCCATCCCTGAAGACGTGGACAAGGACGACGCCAAGCTGGCAGAACTGGCCAAGCTGCTGGGCCTGAAACTGCCCGACCTGAAGAAAAGCCTGTCCAACGAGGACAAGACCTTCGTCTGGGTCAAACGCCAGGTGGACGAGCCCGTGGCCCGGCAGGTCGAGGCCCTGGGCCTCAAAGGCATTTACCTGCGCAAGGACTACAAGCGTCAGTACCCCGAAGGCGAGGCCGCGGCCCATGTGGTGGGCTTCACCAACGTGGAAGACAAAGGCCAGGAAGGCGTGGAGCTGATCTTCAACAAGCAGCTCTCCGGCACTCCGGGCTCGCGCCGCGTCATCAAGGACCGCCTGGGCCGTGTGGTGGAAGATGTGCGCGACGCCATTCCCCCGGTGGACGGGCCGGACCTGCAACTGTCCATCGACAGCAAGATCCAGTTCTTTGCCTTTCAGAAGCTCAAGGAGGCTGTGGAGCAGCACAAGGCCAAGGCCGGCAGTGTGGTGGTGATGGACGTGTTGAGCGGCGAGGTGCTGGCGCTGGCCAACTACCCCACCTACAACCCCAACCGGCGCGAAAACCTCAGCGGCGAGCAACTGCGCAACCGGGCGCTGACCGACACCTTCGAGCCCGGCTCCACCATGAAGCCCATCACCGTGGCCATGGCGCTGGAGGCCGGGCGCATCACCCCGCAGACCATCATCGACACATCGCCGGGCCGCTACTCCATGGGCGGCTTCACCATCACCGACACCCACAACTACGGCGTGCTGACGGTGGAAGGGGTGATCCAGAAGTCCAGCAACGTGGGGGCGCTGAAAATCGCCCAGAAGATGAGCCCCCAAGAAATGTGGGACACCTACGCGGCGCTGGGGTACGGGCAAAAGCCCAAGATCGAGTTCCCGGGCGCCGTCAGCGGCCGCGTGCGGCCCTGGAAGAACTGGCGACCCATCGAGCAGGCCACCATGTCGTATGGCTACGGCCTGTCGGCTTCGCTGTTCCAGATGGTGCACTCGTACACCGCTTTTGCGCACGATGGCCAGGTCATCCCCGCCACCATGCTCAAGAGCAACGAGCCGGTGGTGGGCCACCGCGTGTTCTCGGCACAGACCGCCGCCGCCGTGCGCAAGATGCTGCAAATGGCCGCAGGCCCGGGCGGCACCGGCCAGAAGGCGCAGACCGTGGGTTATTCGGTGGGCGGCAAGTCGGGCACCGCGCACAAGCAGGTGGGCAAGGGCTACGCCAGCAACAAATACCGCTCGTGGTTCACGGGCATGGCCCCCATCGACAAACCCCGCGTGGTGGTGGGCGTGATGCTGGACGAGCCCAGCAACGGTCAGTACTTCGGCGGCCTGGTGGCCGCCCCGGTGTTCAGCGAAACCGTGCAGCAGACGCTGCGCATCCTGGGGGTGCAGCCTGACATGAACGTCAAGCCGCAAATCGTCACCCAGGCGGTGGAGGAATCGTTCTGATGAGCGCACCCTTGCCACTTCAAGGTTTGGACCAGGCCCTGGCCTGGCTGCGTGCCCGGGGCGTGCGCCGCCTGTGCACCGACAGCCGCCGCATCCAGCCGGGCGATGCCTTTGTGGCCTGGCCCGGCTTTGCCGTGGACGGGCGGCGGTTCGTGACCTCGGCCCTGGCCGCCGGTGCGGTGGCCGCGGTGGTGGACGAACACGGGCTGGCCGCGCTGCCCGAGGTCGCCACCTGGCCCGATGCCGTCGTGGGCAGCCTGCCTGCGCTGAAGGCCGACACCGGGGCGTTGGCCTCGGCGTTCTGGGACGAGCCCAGCCACGCGCTGGACGTGGTGGCCATCACCGGCACCAACGGCAAAACCTCGTCGGCCTGGTGGCTGGCGCAAGCCTTGGCCGGGCTGGGCCGCCGCTGCGGCGTGGCCGGCACGCTGGGCCTGGGCCTGCCCCCCACACCCGGGGCCCACACCGACCCCTTGGCCGCTTTCCGCCCCACCGGGCTCACCACGCCCGACCCGGTGGCCTGGCAGGCCCAGCTGCGCGAGTGGGTGGACGCCGGGGTGAGCGCCTGCGCCATCGAAGCCTCGTCCATCGGGCTGGCCGAACACCGCCTGGACGGCACTCGCGTGGCCGTGGCCCTGTTCACCAATTTCACCCAGGACCACCTGGACTACCACGGCAACATGGCGGCCTACTGGGCGGCCAAGGCCCGGCTGTTCACCTGGCCCGAACTGGGGGCGGTGGTCATCAACACCGATGACGCCCAGGGCGCCGCGCTGGCCCGTGAGGTGGGGTTGTATTGGAGCGCACAGTCTCAAACCCCCCCGGTCTGGACCGTCAGCCTGAACGCTCCCGTAACCTCCGCCGATGGAGCCACGCAGGCTCCAGATGCCGTGCCCCTGGATGGCCCCGGCGGTCACCTGCACGCTGCAGGCTTGCGCGTCACCGCCCAGGGCATGGCGTTTGACGTGGTGGAACACCGTTCAGCCCAAGCCACCGAGGCCCCGCGTGCCTCGGCCCACCTGCAAGTGCCCTTTGTGGGCCGCTACAACGCCAGCAACCTGCTGGGCGTGATCGCAACGCTGCGGGCGCTGGGCGTGCCCCTGGCCGACGCCGTGGCCGCCTGCGCCCGTGTGGGCGCGGTGCCCGGGCGCATGGAACCGGTCAGCGCCACCCCTGAAGGCGCCAGCGCAGCGGCGCAGGCCGCCCCCCTGGTGCTGGTGGACTACGCCCACACCCCCGATGCCCTCACCCAGGCACTGACCGCCCTGCACCCCCTGGTGGCGGTGCGTGGTGGGCGCCTGCATTGCGTGGTGGGCTGCGGCGGCGACCGTGACCCGGTCAAACGCCCCTTGATGGCCGCTGCCGCCGAAGCCGCCGCCGACGTCTTGTGCCTGACCAGCGACAACCCCCGCAGCGAAGACCCCCAGGCCATCCTGGCCCAGATGGTGGTTGGGCTGCGCCAACCCCAGGCCGTCACGGTGCAACCCGACCGCGCCGCCGCCATCGCCCAGGTGGTGGCCCAGGCCGCTCCGGCCGACGTGGTGCTGGTGGCGGGCAAAGGCCACGAGACCACGCAGGACGTGGCCGGGGTCAAACATCCTTTTTCCGACGTGGCCCACGCCCGCGCCGCCCTGCTCGCACGGGGAGGCTTTGCTTCATGACCTACTCATCGTTCACCGACCTGTTGCCGCTGCTGACCGGTGCCCGCACCGTGGGCCGTTGCCAATGGCCCGCCCACCGCGTGCACACCGACACCCGCAGCCTGCAGCCGGGTGACCTGTTCGTGGCCCTCAAGGGCGAAACGTTTGACGCCCACGACTTCCTGCCCCAGGCCGCCCGCAGCGGTGCCGTGGCGGCGGTGGCCGAGCGTGGTCTGGCCGACGCCGGGCTGCCCGGGGTGGAGGTGCCCGACAGCCTGGCCGCCCTGGGCGAACTGGCCGCCTTGTGGCGGGCGCAGTACACCATTCCCGTGATCGCCGTCACCGGCAGCAACGGCAAGACCACCACCACACAGATGGTGGCCAGCATCCTGCGCGTGGCGGTGGGCGGCGACGGTGAAGATGCCCTGGCCACCCGTGGCAACCTCAACAACCACATTGGCGTGCCGCAGACGCTGCTGCGCCTGGCCCGCCGCCACCGGCTGGCGGTGGTGGAGCTGGGCATGAACCACCCGGGCGAAATCGCCACGCTGGCCGCCATGACCCGGCCCACGGTGGCGCTGGTCAACAACGCGCAGCGCGAGCACCAGGAATTCATGGGCACGGTCGAGGCCGTGGCGCGCGAAAACGGCGCGGTGCTCTCGGCCCTGGGGGCAGACGGCACCGCCGTGTTCCCCAGCGACGACACCCACACGCCGCTGTGGCGCGAGCTGGCCGGGGCCCGCCGCTGCTTCACCTTCAGCGACACCGACGCCCAGGCCGACGTGACCGCCACCGCCGAATGGACCGGGCTGGCCTGGACCCTGAAGCTGGTGACCCCGGTGGGGCAGGCCACCGCCCAACTGCAAGTGGCGGGCCGCCACAACGTGCGCAACGCCCTGGCCGCCACCGCCTGCGCCCTGGCCGCCGGGGTGGACCTGGACTCGGTGGTCAAGGGCCTGGGTGCCTTTGCCCCGGTGCAGGGCCGCTCCCGGGCGTTTGCCCTCACCACGCCCGCCGGTCGCTTGACCGTGGTGGACGACACCTACAACGCCAACCCCGACTCCATGCTGGCCGCGCTGGACGTGCTGGCCGCCTTGCCCGCGCCGCGCACCCTGGTGGTGGGCGACATGGGCGAGGTGGGCGACCAGGCCCTGGCCTTCCACACCGAGGTGCTGGCCCGTGCGGCGGCCCTGGGTCTGGACCGTGTGTTCTGCACCGGCAGCCACATGGCCGACGCGGTGGCAGCCGGGGCCCACCCCCAGGCCCGCTTTGTGCCCCACAGCGCCGACCTCGCCGACCTGCTGCCCTTGGTGCGCGAGGCGGTGCAGGGCGGCGGCAGCGTGCTGGTCAAAGGCTCGCGCTTCATGAAGATGGAACGGGTGGTGCACGACCTGCAGGCAGCGTGGCCCGCGGTCACCCCCACAACAACAAAGGGAGACACGGCCCATGCTGCTTAACCTGGCCCAATGGCTGCAAGGGCTGTCGCCCGAATTCGGTTTTTTCCGGGTGTTCCAGTACCTGACCTTCCGCGCCGTCATGGGCGCGGTCACGGCGCTGCTCATCGGCGTGGTGGCGGGGCCTGCGGTCATCCGCCACCTCACGGCGCTCAAGATCGGCCAGCCCGTGCGTGGCTACGCCATGGAAACCCATTTGGTGAAAAGCGGCACGCCCACCATGGGCGGGGTGCTCATCCTCATGGCCATCGCGCTGTCCACGCTGCTGTGGGCCGACCTGAGCAACCGCTTTGTGTGGATCGTGATGATCGTCACCGGCGGCTTCGGGGCCATTGGCTGGGTGGACGACTGGCGCAAGGTGGTGCGCAAGGACCCCGAGGGCATGCGCTCACGCGAAAAGTACTTCTGGCAAAGCCTCATCGGGCTGGTGGCCGCGCTGTACCTGGTGTTTGCCATTTCCGAACGCTCCAACCTGCGGGTGATCGAACTGTTCCTGGAATGGATCACCTCGGGCTTCCAAGTGTCGCTGCCCTCCACGGCGGGGCTGTGGGTGCCCTTCTTCAAGGAAGTGGCCTACCCGCTGGGCGTGCTGGGTTTTGTGATCATGACCTACCTCGTCATCGTGGGCTCCAGCAACGCCGTCAACCTGACCGACGGGCTGGACGGCCTGGCCATCATGCCGGTGGTCATGGTGGGTTCGGCGCTGGGCGTGTTTGCCTATGTGACCGGCAACGCCGTGTTTGCCCGTTACCTGCTCATTCCCTACATCCCCGGCGCGGGTGAACTGCTGGTGTTCTGCGCCGCCATTGCGGGGGCGGGGCTGGCGTTTCTGTGGTTCAACGCCCACCCGGCCCAGGTGTTCATGGGCGACGTGGGCGCACTGGCCCTGGGCGGTGCGCTGGGCACCGTGGCGGTGATCGTGCGCCAGGAGATCGTGCTGGCCATCATGGGCGGCGTGTTCGTGGCCGAGGCCCTGTCGGTCATGCTGCAGGTCACCTACTTCAAGTACACCAAGAAGAAATACGGCGAGGGCCGCCGCATCCTCAAGATGGCCCCGCTGCACCACCACTTTGAAAAAAGCGGCTGGAAGGAAACGCAGGTGGTGGTCCGCTTCTGGATCATCACCATGCTGCTGTGCCTGATGGGCCTGTCCACGTTGAAGCTGCGCTGAAACTGTGATGGACCTCCACGCTCACCCCCTCCACAACCAGGCCGTGCTGGTGCTGGGCCATGGCATTTCGGGCCTGGCCATGGCGCGTTGGTGCCAGCGCCTGGGTGCGCGGGTCACGCTGGCCGACACCCGCGAGCAGCCCGAGCGCATGGCGCAACTGCGCGAGTGGCTGCCGGGTGTGGACGTGGTGGCGGGCGCGTTTGACGCCGCCCTGGTGCAGCGCCAACCCTGGGCGCTGATCGGCAAAAGCCCTGGCCTGTCACCCGCCCAACTGGCGGCGGTTCAGGCCGCTGCCGACGAGCGCGGCGTGCCCGTGTTGGGTGAACTGGCCTTGTGGGCCGACGGCTTGCGCCTGGCCTACGCCCAGGCCGGGTTTGCCCCCAAGGTGTTGGCCATCACCGGCACCAACGGCAAGACCACCACCACCTCGCTCACCGGCCAGCTGTTGCAACGCGCCGGGTGGCGTGTGGCGGTGGCCGGCAACATCGGCCCCGCCTTGCTGGACGTGCTGGGTGAGGCCATGGACGCTGAGGAAAATTCGGCTACAGCGCTTTCAAATGAAGCGCAAACAGCTACTGAAAACATAGCGGTTCCCGTTGTGGAAGCCGGTGCAGACGCCAATGCCGATGCCCCCCCCACCGAGGCCCCCGCGTCCACCTTGCCGCAGGTGTGGGTGCTGGAGCTGTCCAGCTTTCAGCTCGACGGCGTGCCCCTTGGGGCCCAGGGGTTCGAGCCCACGGCGGCCACGGTGCTCAACCTCACGCAAGACCACCTGGACTGGCACGGCAGCATGGACGCCTACGCCGCCGCCAAGCAGCGCGTGTATGGCGCGGCCGGGGTGCGGGTGCTCAACCGCGACGATGCCGCGGTGATGGCCGCCCGCCCTGCCGACGCCGCCGTGCTCTGGACCTCCTTTGGCACCGACCTGCCCACCCGCCCCGGCGACTGGGGCCTGGAAACCGTCAACGGCATGACCTGGCTGGTGCGCGCCCAACCCAGTGACGAAACCCGGGTGACCACCCGCCGCCGCAAGGCCGCCGAGCCCGAAGACGTGGTGCTGCAACGCCTGATGCCCGCCGAGGCGCTGCGCATCCGCGGGCGGCACAACGCGTCCAACGCCCTGGCCGCGCTGGCGCTGGCCACCACCGCAGGGGCCACGCTGGCCCCCATGCTGCACGGCCTGCGCGAGTACCGGGGCGAGCCGCACCGGGTGGAGTCGGTGGGCGTGATCGGCGGGGTGGAGTATTTCGACGACAGCAAGGGCACCAACGTGGGGGCCACGCTGGCCGCCATCCTGGGCCTGGGGGCCGAGCGCCGCCTGGTGCTGATTCTGGGCGGCGACGGCAAGGGGCAGGACTTTTCGCCGCTGGCCGACGCCGTGCGCCGCCATGTGCAGGCGGTGGTGCTGATCGGGCGCGACGCCCCCTTGCTGCGCGAGGTGCTGGCCCCCACGGGCGTGCCACTGTTCGATGCCCCCGACATGCCGCAGGCCGTTCGGCTGGCGGCGGCGCAGGCGTTGGAAGGGCAGGCCGTGGTCATGTCGCCCGCCTGTGCCAGCCTGGACATGTTCAAGAACTACGCCCACCGGGCGCAGGTGTTCTGCGACACCGTGGCCGAACTGGCCACCGAGCAGGGCGTGACGGGGGTGGGGGCATGAGCGCCGCCGCACAAACCCCGGTCGTGCGGCTGTGGGACCGTTTTGCCGGTTGGGTGGGGGGCCGGGGCGATGCACGCCACGACGGCCTGCCGGTGCGCACCCGCAGCCATGACTTTGTGCACACCCGCCCGCTGGCCGTGCGCGAGCTGGGCTTTGACCAACCCCTGGTGTGGGTGGTGGTGGCGCTGATGGCCTGGAGCCTGGTGATGGTGTATTCCGCCTCCATCGCGCTGCCCGACAACCCGCGTTTTGGCAACTACGCGTCCACCCACTTTGTGGTGCGGCATGCCTTCTCCATGGTCATGGGCGGGGTGGGGGCATTGGTGGTGTTCCAGGTGCCGCTGAAAGCATGGGAAAAAGTGGCGCCGTGGCTGTTTGCCGCGTCCATCGTGCTGCTGGTGCTGGTGCTCATCCCCTTCATCGGCAAGGGCGTCAACGGGGCGCGGCGCTGGATTGCGCTGGGCATCATCAACTTCCAGCCCTCCGAGCTGGCCAAGCTGGGTGTGCTGATGTACGCCGCCGACTACATGGTGCGCCGCATGGAGGTGAAGGAACGCTTCTTCCGCGCCGTGCTGCCCATGGCGGCGGCGGTGCTGGTGGTGGGCATGCTGCTGCTGGCCGAGCCCGACATGGGTGCGTTCATGGTGATCGTGGTGATCGCCATGGGCATTCTCTTTTTGGGTGGCGTCAACGCCCGCATGTTCTTCCTGATGGCGGCGCTGGTGGTGACGGCGTTTGCCCTCATCGTGGCCACCAGCCCCTGGCGGCGCGAGCGGATTTTTGCGTACCTGGACCCCTGGAGCGAACAGCACGCCCTGGGCAAGGGCTACCAGTTGTCGCACTCGCTCATTGCCTTCGGGCGCGGTGAGATTTTTGGCGTGGGCCTGGGCGGCAGCGTCGAAAAACTGCACTGGCTGCCCGAGGCGCACACCGACTTTCTGCTGGCCGTCATTGGCGAGGAGTTCGGGCTGGTGGGCGTGCTCGTGGTCATTGGCGTGTTCATGTGGCTGACGCGGCGCATCATGCAGATTGGCCGTCAGGCCATTGCGCTGGACCAGGTGTTCTCCGGGCTGGTGGCGCAAGGCGTGGGCCTGTGGATGGGCTTCCAGGCCTTCATCAACATCGGGGTGAACCTGGGCGCACTGCCCACCAAGGGCCTGACGCTGCCGCTGATGAGTTACGGCGGCTCCGCCATCCTGCTCAACCTGGCGGCCATCGCCATCGTGCTGCGCGTGGACGCCGAAAACCGCGTGCTGATGAAGGGGGGCCGGGTATGACCACGGACCTTCAGCGCAGCAGTGCAGCCGAGCCAGCGCAGGGCCGCCCCAAGCTGGCGAGCGCCCCCTTGGGGGGCAGCGAACGCAGTGAGCGTGGGGGCGTTGCACTTGTCATGGCCGGAGGCACCGGCGGCCACATTTTCCCCGGCTTGGCCGTGGCCGAGGCGCTGCGGGCGCGTGGCTGGCGCGTGCACTGGCTGGGCGTGCCCGGGGCCATGGAAGAGCGCCTGGTGGTGCCCCGCGGCTTTGCGTTTGAAGGCGTGCAGTTCGGTGGCCTGCGCGGCAAGGGTTTTGCCACCCTGGCACTGGCCCCGCTCAAGCTGCTGCGCGCCTTCTGGCAAAGCCTGAAGGTGGTGCGCCGCGTGCGCCCCGACGTGGTGGTGGGCCTGGGGGGCTACATCACCTTTCCCGGCGGCATGATGGGCGTGCTGGCGGGCAAACCCCTGGTGCTGCACGAGCAGAACTCGGTGGCCGGGCTGGCCAACAAGGTGCTGGCCAAGGTGGCCGACCGCATCTTCACCGCCTATCCCAACGCCCTGCCCGGGGGCGAGTGGGTGGGCAACCCCTTGCGGGCCGAATTCATGGTGCAGCCTGCACCGACCCAGCGGTTTGGCGGTCGCACAGGCCCGCTCAAGCTGCTGGTGCTGGGCGGCAGCCTGGGGGCCAAGGGTTTGAACGACGCCGTGCCCGCCGCCTTGGCGCTGATGCCACCCGAAGCCCGCCCCCTGGTGCTGCACCAGAGCGGCCAGCAGCACCTGGCGGCGCTGCGCACCGCCTACGCCCAGGCCGGGGTGGCCTTGCTGGACCCCGTGCCCGCGGAAAGCGCCAGCGCCGAGGCGTGGCCGTCCAGCGTGGCCGAGGTGCGGGCCGTGCCGTTCATCCTGGACACCGCCCGTGCCATGGCCGAGGCCGACCTGGTGCTGTGCCGCGCCGGTGCCAGCACCGTGACCGAGCTGGCCGCGGTGGGGGCGGCGGCGGTGTTTGTGCCCTTCCCGTTTGCGGTGGACGACCACCAGACGCACAACGCCCGCTTCCTGGTGGACGCCGGGGCGGCGCAACTGGTGCAGCAGCGGGACCTGACCCCTCAGGGACTGGCTGAAATACTTCAAAAATCAGAGCGTTCTGCGCTTTTGAAACAAGCGCAAAGTGCCAAAAAGATGCAAAAAATTCAAGCGGTGGCCGACGTGGTGAGTGCCTGCGAACAGCTGGCGGGCCGCGGCCCCGGCCATGGCTCCACCCCACAGGCCAACGCCACCACCAAGGGACGGGCATGAAACACGCCATTCGTCACATCCATTTCGTGGGCATCGGCGGGGCCGGCATGAGCGGCATTGCCGAGGTGCTGCTCAACCAGGGCTTCACCATTTCGGGCAGCGACCTGTCCATGGGCGCGGCGGCCCAGCGCCTGGCCGACCTGGGCGCACGCGTGCACCTCGGGCACGACGCGGCGCACATCGCCGGGGCCGATTGTCTGGTCACCTCCACCGCGGTGAGTGCCGACAACCCCGAAGTGGTGGCCGCCCACGCCAAGCTGCTGCCGGTGGTGCCCCGGGCGGTGATGCTGGCCGAGCTGATGCGCAGCCAGAAGGGCGTGGCCATTGCCGGCACCCACGGCAAGACCACCACCACCAGCCTGGTGACCAGCGTGCTGGCCGCCGCGGACCTGGACCCCACCTTTGTCATCGGCGGGCGTCTCAACAGCGCCGGGGCCAACGCCCGCCTGGGCAAGGGCGAGTACATCGTGGTGGAGGCCGACGAGTCGGACGCCTCCTTCCTGAACCTGCTGCCCATGCTGTCGGTGGTGACCAACATCGACGCCGACCACATGGACACCTACGGCCACGACTTCAACCGCCTCAAAGGCGCGTTCGTGGACTTTTTGCACCGCATGCCGTTTTATGGCGCGGCGGTGCTGTGTGTGGACGACCCCGCCATCCGCAGCCTGCTGCCCGACATTGCGCGGCCCATCACCAGCTACGGCTTTGCCGAAGACGCCCAGGTGCGGGCGGTGGACGTGCAGGCCGTGGGCACGCAGATGCACTTCATTGCGCAGCGGCGCAACGGCATCCAGTTGCCCGACCTGCCCATTGTGCTCAACCTGCCGGGCCGCCACAACGTGCAAAACGCCCTGGCCGCCATTGCCGTGGCGGTGGAGCTGGGCGTGCCCGACGCCGCGGTGCAAAAGGCCCTGGCCGAGTTCCACGGCGTGGGCCGCCGCTTCCAGCGCCATGGCGAGGTGGCCGTGCCCGCCGCGCAGGGCGGGGGGCTGTTCCAGGTGGTGGAAGACTACGGCCACCACCCGGTGGAAATGGCCGCCACGCTGGCCGCGGCGCGCGGGGCCTTCCCAGGCAAGCGGCTGGTGCTGGCCTTCCAGCCGCACCGCTACACCCGCACCCGCGACTGCTTCGAAGACTTTGTGAAGGTCATCGGCCAGGCCGACTCGGTGCTGTTGTCCGAGGTGTATGCCGCGGGTGAGGCCCCCATCGTCGCCGCCGATGGCCGCAGCCTGGCGCGGGCCTTGCGCGTGGCGGGCAAGGTGGAGCCGGTGTTCGTGGACGACATCGCCGCCATGCCCCAGGCCGTGCTGGACAACGCCCGCGACGGCGACGTGGTGCTGTGCATGGGCGCAGGCTCCATCGGCGCGGTGGCCGGGCAAATCGTGACGCTGGGGCTGCAACAAGGTGGCCCGGCTTGCACTTCCCCAAATTCTCAGGAGGCTGCACATGCCTGACGGTTCGAACGCACTGGCGCGCATGCTGGCACCCGTGCAGCCCCCCGTGTCCGCGTTGGGCAAGGTGGCGGTGTTGATGGGCGGAACGTCCGCCGAGCGCCCGGTGTCGCTGATGTCGGGTGGCGGGGTGCTGAAGGCGCTGCAATCGCAAGGCGTGGATGCCCACGCCTTCGACCCGGCCGAGCGACCGCTGGCCGAGCTCAAGTCCGCCGGGTTTGACCGCTGCTTCATCGCCTTGCACGGCCGCCACGGCGAAGACGGTACGGTGCAGGGCGCACTGGAGCTGATGGGCATTCCCTACACCGGCTCCGGCGTGCTGGCGTCCAGCCTGGCCATGGACAAGATCATGACCAAGCGCCTGTGGCTGAGCGAGGGCCTGCCCACGCCGCGCTGGGTGCGCCTGGGGGCCGGGCAGCACGACGTGGCGCACAGCCGCACCGTGCCCGATGCACTGGGCCTGCCGCTGATCGTCAAGCCCGCGCACGAAGGCTCGTCCTTCGGGGTGACCAAGGTGACGGGCTACAGCGAAATGCTGGACGCGGTGACGCTGGCTGCGGGGTTCGACGCCAACGTGTTGTGCGAAGAGTTCATCGAGGGCGACGAGGTCACCTGCGCGGTGCTGGGTGAGGGCGACGACGCGGTGGCGCTGCCGGTCATCCGCATCCAGGCCCCCGACGGCAACTACGACTTCGAGCACAAGTACATCTCTGAAGACACCCGCTACCTCTGCCCCTGCGGGCTGGCGCCCGAGCTGGAGGCTGAAATCCAGCGCATCACGGTGGAGGCCTACCGCATGCTGGGCTGCCGCGGCTGGGGCCGGGCGGACATCATGATCCGTGCCCGGGACGGCAAGCCGTTTCTGCTGGAAATGAACACCTCGCCGGGCATGACCGGCCATTCGCTGGTGCCCATGGCGGCGCGGGCTGCGGGCCTGAGCTACGAGGCCCTGTGCGTGGGCCTGCTGCGCACGGCCAGTCTGGACACCCAGCGCCGGGAGGCCGCCGCTCAACCGGAGCGTGCTGCGTCATGAACCACGCTGCCGCCTGGCCTTTGCCCCTCGACGTCCGACTCATGCGGCTGGCCACCAGCCTCATGGGCTGGGCGCTGGTGGTCATGGTGCTGGCGGCGGTGGGTCTGTGGGCGGTTCGCCACCCCGTGTGGACCTTGCGGCAGATTGAGGTGCAGGGCGACGTGGCCCATCAGAACGAGGTCACCTTCCGCGCCCACCTGGCGTCCAAGCTGCGGGGCAGCTTCGTGACCCTGGACCTGGCCGAAGTGAAGCAGGCGTTTGAATCGGTGCCCTGGGTGCGCCGTGCGGTGGTGCAGCGGCAGTTTCCCAACGGCCTCAAGGTCACGCTCTCCGAACACCAGCCCGTGGCGTGGTGGGGCGATTCGGGGGGCTCCCTGCTGGTGAACCGGCAGGGTGAGGTGTTTGAAGTGGGCTCGGACGACGAGGACACCGAGCGCCTGCCCGAACTGGCTGGGCCGGAGGGGCACGCGCAGGAGGTCATGGCCTTGTACGAACGCCTGTCGCCCCAGTTCGCCGCACACGACCAAAAGATTGAACGGCTGGAGCTGTCGGCCCAAGGCAGCTGGCGCCTGGCGCTGGACAGCGGGGCTCGCATCGAACTGGGCCGGGGCGACGCCGCCGCGGTGGAGGCCCGGCTGCACCAGTACCTGGGCACCGTCGATCAGGTCACGGGGCAGTTGGGCCGCAAGGTGATGACCGCCGATTTGCGCTACCCGACCGGATACGCCGTGCGCTTGCAAGGCATCACCACCGTGGAGCCAGGCGCCCCCGCCCCCAAGACCGCGCCAAAGCCTGCTGCAAAGCCCGTGGCCAAGCACCCCTGAACACCCCTTTCAACCCAAACCCGACACGCACTTTCATCATGGCCAAGGACTACAAAGATCTGGTGGTTGGACTGGACATCGGCACCTCCAAAATCATGGTGGTGGTCGCCGAGGTCACCCTCGACGGGCAGCTCAAACTCGCCGGTTTGGGTGTGGCACCCAGCAACGGCCTCAAGCGCGGGGTGGTGGTCAACATCGACGCCACGGTGCAAAGCATTCAGCAGGCCCTGAAAGAGGCCGAGCTGATGGCCGACTGCCGCATTGCCCGCGTGTCCACCGGCATCACCGGCAGCCACATCCGCGGCATCAACTCGGCGGGCATGGTGGCCATCAAGGACCGCGAGGTCACGCCCACCGACGTGGCCCGCGTGATCGAAACCGCCAAGGCCATCAACATCTCCACCGACCAGCGCTTGCTGCTGGTCGAACCGCAGGAGTTCGTGATCGACGGGCAGGACGTGAAGGAGCCCATCGGCATGAGCGGCATCCGCCTGGAGGCCAAGGTGCACATCGTGACCGGGGCGCAAAGCGCGGCGGAAAACATCATGAAGTGTGTGCGCCGCTGTGGCCTGGAGGTGGATCAGCTCATGCTCAACCCGCTGGCCAGCAGCCAGGCCATCCTGACCGACGACGAGAAGGAACTGGGCGTGGCGCTGGTGGACATTGGCGCAGGCACCACCGACGTGGCCATCTTCTCGGGCGGGGCCATCCGGCACACGGCGGTCATTCCCATTGCCGGCGACTTGATCACCAGCGACATTGCCATGGCCTTGCGCACGCCCACCAAGGACGCCGAGGACATCAAGGTGGAAAGCGGGTGCGCCAAACAGCTGCTGGCCGACCCGCAAACGCAGGTGGAAGTGCCCGGCCTGGGCGACCGTGGCCCGCGCATGCTGGGCAAGCAGGCGCTGGCCGGGGTGATTGAGCCGCGGGTGGAAGAAATCTTTGCGCTGGTGCAGCAGGTCATCCGCGATTCTGGCTACGAGGAGGTGTTGTCCTCGGGCATCGTCATCACCGGCGGCAGCGCCGTCATGCCGGGCATGGTGGAACTGGGCGAGGACATCTTCTTGAAGCCCGTGCGCCGTGGCATTCCCAAGTACGCCAGCCACCTGTCCGACATGGTGGCCCAGCCCCGTGCGGCCACCGTCATGGGGCTGTTGGAAGAGGCCCGGCTGGGCCGCATGCGCGGCCACAAGGTGGCGCAGAAGGCGGGCTCGGTGCAAAGCGCGCTGGGTCGTGTGAAAGACTGGTTTGTGGGGAACTTTTGATGGCGTTTCAACAAGCAATCAACCCCCTGGAGCAGCCTCCGCCGCTCAACCCAAATCCAGGCCTTTTGCACACCGGTCCGCCGGTCAAAAAAAGGTCGCTGACCCGTTCGTTTACCCCAACCACGCCGTTTAAAATTCATAGCAGGAGCCACTCATGAGCATTGAAATGATCGAAATTGAAGAGTTCAACCAAGGAACACAAATCAAGGTCATCGGGGTGGGTGGCGGCGGCGGCAACGCCGTTGAGTACATGATGCAAAAGGGCGTGCAGGGCGTGGAGTTCATTTGCGCCAACACCGACGCCCAGGCCCTGTCTCGCAGCTCCGCACAACGTGTGGTGCAACTGGGCTCCACCGGTCTGGGGGCAGGCAGCAAACCTGAAAAAGCCCGCGAAGCCGCCGAGGCCGCCATTGAAGACATCCGCGCCTCCATCGAAGGCGCACACATGCTGTTCATCACCGCCGGCATGGGCGGTGGCACCGGCACCGGTGCTGCACCCGTCATCGCCCGTGTGGCCAAGGAAATGGGCATCCTCACCGTGGGTGTGGTGACCAAGCCTTTCGAATGGGAAGGTGTGCGCCGCATGGGCAACGCCGACAACGGCCTCAAGGAGCTGGAAGAGCATGTCGATTCGCTGATCGTTGTGCTCAACGAAAAGCTGCTCGACGAGCTGGGCGACGACATCACCCAGGACGAAGCCTTTGGCCAGGCCAACGACGTGCTGAAGAACGCCGTGGGCGGCATTGCCGAAATCATCAACGACTACGGCAACGTCAACGTTGACTTTGAAGACGTCCGCACCGTCATGGGCGAGCCCGGCAAGGCCATGATGGGCACCGCCACGGCCACCGGCCCGGACCGCGCCCGCATTGCCGCCGAGCAGGCCGTGGCCTGCCCGTTGCTGGAAGGGGCCGACCTCAAAGGTGCCAAGGGCGTGCTGGTGCTGGTCACCGCCTCCAAGGGCACCCTGAAGCTGAAGGAATCCAAGGAAGCCATGACGGCCATCCAGGCTTATGCCGCCGAAGATGCGCATGTCATTTACGGCGCCGCCTACGACGACAGCCTGGGCGAGGCCATCCGCGTCACCGTGGTGGCCACGGGCCTGACCAAGGCGCAGGCCGCACGTCGCACCGCTCCTCCGCTGCAAGTCCTGCGCACCGGCACCGACAACGTGGCCCTTCAGCCCCAGGGCCTGTCGCTGGGGGGGGCCATGCCCACCCTGGGCTCGGCAGCGCAACATGCGGTCGGTCCCGACGCCGTCTCTGTCCCCAGCGTGTGGCGCACCAACCGGACGCAGGCCACCGCCCGTGTGGACGCCCTGTCGGCCGGTGGCATGGACGACTTTGAGATTCCGGCCTTCCTGCGCAAGCAGGCCGACTGAGTTCCTTGCTCAAGCAGCGCACCCTCAAGACCGTCACCCGCGCTGTGGGGGTGGGCCTGCACAGCGGGCAGCGGGTGGAGTTGACCTTGCGCCCTGCGCCGCCCGACCAAGGGATCGTGTTTCGCCGGGTGGACTTGCCCCGCCCGGTGGACATCCCGGTGCGGGCCACGTCGGTCAGCGACACGCGCATGGCGTCCACCCTGGCCCAGGGCGACGCCCGGGTGCTGACGGTGGAGCACCTGATGTCCGCCTGCTGCGGTTTGGGCTTGGACAACCTGCTCATCGACATCACCGCCGAGGAAGTGCCCATCCTCGACGGCTCGGCGGCATCGTTCGTTTACCTGTTGCAAAGCGCCGGGGTGGTCAACCAGGACGCGCCGCGGCGCTTCATCCGCGTGCTCAAGCCCATCGAGATTCGCGAGGGTGAGGGGCGCAACCTCAAGTGGGCGCGGTTGGACCCCTACCATGGGTACAAACTCACGTTCGAAATCGAGTTCGACCACCCGGCCGTCGACTCCACCGGGCAGTGTGTCACCTTCGATCTGGGCAGCGGCCGTTACGCCCGCGAAATCGCCCGGGCCCGCACCTTCGGGTTTACCCGCGATGTCGAAATGCTGCGCGCCGCCGGGCTGGCCCGGGGCGGTGGCCTGGACAACGCCATCGTGATGGACGATGAGAAGGTTCTCAACGCCGATGGTCTGCGCTACGGCGATGAGTTTGCCAAGCACAAGATCCTGGACGCCATGGGCGACCTGTACATCGTGGGCAAACCGTTGCTGGCGCATTACAGCGCGTTTCGCTCGGGGCATGGCCTCAACAACCAGTTGCTGCACGCCTTGCTGAAGCAACCGGATGCCTGGGACGAGGTCACGTTCGACAGCATCCGGGACGCCCCCGCCGGGTTCACCGAACTGGTGCCCGCGTGGTGAACTGAACTTTCATCGGGAGCGCGCCATGCTGTTGTTTCGCTTCGCCATGATGTTCCTGCTGCTGGGCGTGGTGGTGTCCATGGTGTTTTACGTGGCCACGGGCCAAACCAAGTACCGCACGCTGGGCTTCAAGCTGGTGAAGTGGGGGGTGCTGGCGGCGATGGGTTTTTTTGGGGTGCTGATCCTGGAGCGTCTGGTCTGATTTGGTGAGCTTGCGGCAGCCAGGCGTTGGCTTGCGCACGGTCGGGAAACACATGGGTTTCAAACGGCGACAGTGCAGCGAACTGCCCGGCCAGACGCAAGGCTCGGGGGTCACTGAGGATCAGCACGATGCGCAACTTGCGGTTGCTGTACCCAGCCCCAATGGTGGCCGCCGCCACCAACATCAACTGCTCATCGCTGAGCTGCCCCAGTTCGGCGTCTGAGAAGTCATTGACCGAATAGCTCAGGTCGTCGTAACGGGGGTCGTTGTGCGTCAGCTCCACCGAGCGGATGAGCTCCTGAGCGGTCACATGCCCCACAAAACGCTTGTACAGGAAGTGGCGTTGCCACTGGGTTTCGAGGCCCATGTGCGTTTTCTCCTCTTCCCGGCAGAGAACCGGAGCGTCAATGACGAAGGTGGGTGGGGGCCCCCGCCGCGGCGTTGGCCATCCATGCGGGGTGGACCAGCGCGGGCTCCAACTTCAAGTGGTACATGGGCGGCAGCCATTCGTTGGCGTGTGCACGGGATTCGAAGACATGCGTTTCGTGCGGGGTTTCTTCCGCAAACCGGCGGGCCATGGCCATCGCTTGGGCGTCGCCGGTGATGATGGCGATGCGCAGCTTCCAGTTGCATTGGCTGAAGGCCACGCCGATGGTGCGCTCGGTCACCAGGGACATGTCCTGGGGACTCAACGCCGCGATGCGGGCGTCGGTCAGGTCGTTGACCGAGTAAGACAGGTCTTCGTAACGCGGGTCGTTGTGGGTGTGCAGGACCGAGAGCAAGAACTCACGGCCTGTGACCGTTCCAAAAAAACGCTTGTACAGGCAGCGATGCTGCCAGTGGGCTTCGAATGGCATGGTGGCGTCCTTTCCCTGAACGGGGATAGGCTATCAGGAATTCCTGTGAATGTCAGGAAATCCTGATGCTGTTTGCCATGCGTCAACGTCGCCGCCGCCACGTTGGGGCGAGGGTCAGTAGCTGCGCCCCGCCTTGTAGGCGGCGCTGACCCGTGCGTTCAGGGGCGCAACCCGGGCAATGGCCGCTGTGGAACGTGCCACCTGGGCATGGGTGATGGCCAGCCCCAGGGCGTCGGCGGCATCGGTGCCGGGCAGGCCGGGCAGGTCCAGCAGGCGGCGCACCATTTCCTGCACCTGCGGCTTGGCCGCCTTGCCGTGGCCGACCACGGCCTTTTTCATTTGCAGCGCGGTGTATTCGCTCACCTCCAGGCCATTGGCCACCAAGGCCGTGAGGCAGGCCCCCCGGGCTTGCCCCAACTTGAGGGTGGCTTGGGGGTCCACGTTGACGAACACGATTTCGCAAGCGGAGACGTCGGGTTGGTAGCGTTGCACCACCTCGCCAATGCCGTCAAACAGCACCTTCAGGCGCTGGGGCAGCAAACGCGTGTCCACCTTGGCGGTGCTGATGGTGCCGCTGGCCACGTAGCGCAGTTGGCCCCCTTCGGCGTCAATCAGGCCAAAGCCGGTGGTGAGGAGGC
The DNA here is from genome assembly GCF_054777695.1 of Hydrogenophaga soli. Taxonomy (NCBI): domain Bacteria; kingdom Pseudomonadati; phylum Pseudomonadota; class Betaproteobacteria; order Burkholderiales; family Comamonadaceae; genus Hydrogenophaga; species Hydrogenophaga soli. The sequence continues at coordinate 297,169 of NZ_BAAHAK010000002.1, forward strand.
CGGGGTCGATGCCCAGAATGCGCATTGCAAAAAGCCTAGCAAACAACCCAAGCGGTAAAAGCGCTAGAGGTCAAAAAGGTTTATAAAATTCAGGCGCGAAAATACCAGTGGATGGACTGGTACAGCACCGGTGCGGCAAAACACAGGGCATCCACCCGGTCGAGCAAGCCCACGGCACCCGTCACCGAGCGCCCCAGGGCGCCCCAGTGTGGCACACCCCGGTCTCGCTTGATGGCCTTCATGACCAGGTGGCCCAGTGCCCCGGAACCGCTGGCAATGAGGCCCATGGCCAGGCCCTGGCCGGGCTTGAACGGGGTCAATCCCGCCAGCATGCCGCCCATCACCCCCCCGGCGAGCACGCCCAGCGCACAGGCGGGCCAACGGAAGCCGTCGCTGATGTGGGGCAGCGATGCCGGGCGGCGCAGGCTGCGTCCAGCCACGTGTTGCACCACCATGGCGGTCTGCACCACCATCACCAGCCAGAACACCAGGAACACGCTGGAGCCCTGGGTGCCCGGCACCTGCAAAAACAGCAGCGCGGGCACGTGGCTGAGCCCGTACACACACACCATGATGCCCCACTGCACCGTGGCGTTGCGTTCCAGGAAACGGTGGGGGTCGTCGCCCAGGCTGCTGACCAGGGGCACCAACAAAAACACGTACACCGGGACGAACACCGTGAACAGGTCGGTGTGGCCGGTGCCCATCAGCAGGTACTGGGCGGGCAGCACGCCGAAAAAGGCCAGCAGCAGGGCCTTGTGGTCGGCTCGCCGCGTGGGCGTGAGGCTGACGAACTCGCGCAGGCTCAGCAGCGAGGCCACGGCAAACAGCCACAAGGCCCCCACCTTGCCCAGCGCCAGGGCCAGCCAGATCAGCCCCATCATCACCCAGGTGCGCCGCAACCCGTTGCTCACGCGTTTGAGTCGCCAGCGCACGGGGTCGGTGTCAGGGCGCTCACGCATCGACAGCAGGAACACCGCCGACGACGCCAGCAGCAGCGTGCCGAACAGCACCACGAACAGCAGGCTGAGCTGCTGCTCCGGGCTGAGGCTGCGCAGGAAACGGTTCATGCTCGTGAGTCCATGGAGCGGGCTTTCAGGCGTCTTTCAGCGCCACGACGGCGTCGCGGGCACGGGTGAGGAAGGCCCCGCGGTCTTCGCCCGCTTGCAGGGCGATGGGTTCACCAAAGGTCACCGAACACAGGATGGGCACCGGCACCACCTCGCCCTTGGGCATGAGGCGTTGCACGTTGTGGATCCAGGCGGGCACCAGCACCACCTCGGGGAAACGCCGGGCCAGGTTGTACAGCCCGGCCTTGAATGGCTGCGGCAGCTCTTCATGCCCGCGGGTGCCTTCGGGGAACAGGATGATGGAGTCGCCCTGGGCCAGGGCTTGGATCAGGGGTTCCAGCGGGTCGCTGTCGTCGGTGCGCTGGCGGTCCACATACACCGCGTTGAACACCTCGCGGGTGATCCAGGCCCGAAACCGCCCGCGGGTCCAGTAGTCCTTGGCGGCAATGGGGCGGGTGATGTTGCGCAGCTCGTGCGGCAGCGCGGCCCAGATCATCACCAGGTCGGCGTGGCTCTGGTGGTTGGCAAAGTAGATGCGCTGCTCGGCCTTGGCCGGACAGCCCAGCCAGCGGGCCTGCGCCCCGGTGAGCAGGCGCACAAAACCCAGCAGCAACCAACCGAAGAGTTTGGCAGGCAGTGGGGCCATGGCGTGGGGCTCAGGGCAGGTTGGCCGAGGCCATGCGGGCGAGGATGGTGCCCGTGCGGCGGCTGAGGTAGGCGGACTGGGGCCGCCGCTCAAACGCCTTGGGCGCGGGCAGCATCACGGCCAGGCGGGCGGCCTGCTCGGGGTTGAGCTGCTGGGCGCTGACGCCAAAGTAGCGTCGGGCGGCGGCCTCGGCCCCGAACACGCCGTCGCCCCACTCCACGCTGTTGAGGTACAGCTCCAGGATGCGCCGCTTGTCCAGCAAGGCCTCCAGGCACAGGGTGAGGATGAACTCCTGGCCCTTGCGCACCAAGCTGCGTTCGCCGGACAACAGCAGGTTCTTGGCCAACTGCTGGGTGATGGTGGAGCCCCCGACGATCTTGAGGGGACGCTCGGTTGCCCGCTCCGCACCGTTGCGCTTCGCCTGCTTCTGGTTTTTGCTCCAGGCCGATTCCATGGCCGACCAGTCCACGCCGCGGTGCTGGGCGAAACCGTCGTCTTCGGAAGCAATGACTGCGCGCTTGAGGTGAACCGAGATGTGCTCGGCATCCACCCACTGTTGGCTCCACGGCCCTTGACCAGGCGTGGCCTGGTGGGTGCGCCGCCAGATTTCCGAGCGCATGAAGGCGGTGCTGTGCGGGTCCAGGTGGGCCATGGCGGCGATGCGAGCCGCAAAAAACAGTTGCAGGGCGACCAGGGCCACCACGCTCCACAGGACCCAACGTTGCAAGGCCGCCAACCCCCCCCACAGCCCACCGTGCCGCGACGTTTGAGGCCGATTCATGGTTGGGTGTTGGCCACGACGGGCGTGCTCAAGGTGGTGTTCAGCGCCTCGTCCCGGGTGAACTTGAAGCGCGACACCACCACGATCTGGTCGGCCCGCTGGCGCATGGCGTCGGAGAAGGGGCCAAAGCTGAGGCTGCGCACGATGGCTTGCGCCCGTTCGTCCAGCACCCGCTTGCCCGAGCGTTCCACCACTTCGGTGTCGAGCACACGGCCATCGTGGTTGACGGTGATGATCATGGTCAGCTCGCCATACAGCTTCTTGCCGCCCACTTCGGGGAAGTGGGAGGTGCCATGGTGTTCGATCCTGCGGCGCAACTCGTCGTAATACAGCGCATAGACCTCTTCGCGGGTGGAGGGGCCGAGGAAGCGCTTGCGGGGGCGGGCGTTTTCCTCGTTGACGCGTTTTTCGATCTCGGCCAGCAGCTTGACCATCTGCTGGCGCTTGCGCTCCTGCTCCTGCTGTTGTGGGGTGAGGTTTTGGGGGGTGGGCTGCGGCGGGGCGTAGGTGGCCAGTTCCTTTTTCAGCCGCGCCAGCAGCAAGGTCTGTTCGGCCTTCATGGCCTCCAGGCGGCGCTCGTCGGCATCCGAAGCGTCTTCACCCGCACGCAGGCGGGCCAGCGGGGGCAGGGGAGAGGTGGCACGGCCTTTGGCGGCCTCACCACCGCCCATCAGGTTGGCCTGGGCGATGGCCTGGGCCTTGTCGGGGCGTTCGTGGCTGCGGGCGTTGACCAGCACCACCTCCAGTGGCGTGTCCTTGAACACGCGGTTGAAGGTTTGTGGCGCGGCAAAACGCCAAGTCAGCAAGCCGCCATGCACCGCCAAGGACAAGGCCAACGCCCAATGCAACACGCTCAAGCCCCCCCAGGTGGCGGGGGCGGCTGACGCGGCGGGAAGGGCGTGGACGGTGGGGGCTGTGGCGGCACTCATGCGATCAGGACGTGGCGTGCAGGTCGCGATGGTAAAGGACGGTCAGGCGGCTTCGGTGGGGGGTGGGGTGTCGGTGGTCGCCGCGGGGCTGGCATCGTCCATGTCCACGGCGATGGTCAGCGGGCCGCCCAGGTCGTCGGCGTCCAGGTCGTCGTCATCCGTGGCCTCGTCGGTCACCGGGGCGTCCAGGCGTTCGACCACGGTGCCGCCCAGGTCCAGGCTGATCTCGTCCACCGCGCCCAGGCGCACCTTCACCCGGGCGTGGCGCGGCAAGCCCTCCGAGCCCAGGGCATTGAACACCAGGGGCAGGGTGTCGGCGCGCACCACGCCGTCCTTGATGACCGCGCCTTCCAGCTCGGTGATGCCCGCCTGCTCCAGGTGCTTCAGCGTCCAGTAGCGCTCCATGCCGTTCTGGAACTGGTTGTAGGCGGTGTAGGCGGCGTCAAAGGCACTGATGATGGAAAACAGCGCCGCGTCCTTGGGTTTGAACGGGGCCACCAGCGCGGCGGTGTTGCCGTTGCGGGCGCACGCCAGGATTTGCCACTGGTTGACCAGGTCGGTGTAGCGGCGCAGGGGCGATGTGCTCCAGGCGTAACACTTGACGCCAATGCCGGCGTGGGGCTGGGCCTTGGTGCCCATGCGCACCTTCACGCCCGGGGCCAGGCTGGCCTGGCTGCGGTAGATGCCGGGCACGCCGCTGCCGGCCAGCAACTGGCCCCAGGTGCTGTTGGCCACGATCATGGACTCGGCCACGATCAGGTCGAGTGGTGAACCCCGGCGGCGGGTGCCGATGACCACGGTTTCGGTGCCCTGGGGGCCGTCGGCCAAGGGTGCGTCGCCCACCAGCTTGAAGGTGTAGTCGGGCCGGTTGAAGGTTTCGGGTTTGCCGCGCACCACCTCGCGCTGGGCCTTGAGGTGCTTGGCCAGGCGGTACAGAAACCGCAGTTCGTCGCTCCAGGTCAGGGCGATGTGGGGGGCGTCGGCTTCAGGTGTTTTTGCCTCCTCGCACTTTTCTGATAAGCGTGAGGCGCTCTCAAAAAAGGAGTCCGTCAGCACGTCGTCGAGCTGGTCGTGGCGCAGGTTGGCGGCAATGGGGACGCGCTCGGCCAGGGTGCGGGTGGCGGTGAAGGCCAGGGTGGCTTCGTCGATGGAGACGTACAGCGACAGCGCGGGGCAGTCGCGCCCTTCCTGCAGGGTGTAGGTCTGCACCACCTCATCGGGCAGCATGGTGACCTTGTGGCCGGGCATGTAGACGGTGCTCAGGCGGCTGCGGGCCACCTGGTCGATGGCGCTGTCGGGTGCAATGGCCAGGCCCGGCGCGGCGATGTGGATGCCCAGGGTGACCGTGCCGGTGCCCAGACCCTGGATGGAAAGGGCGTCGTCGATCTCGGTGGTGGACGAGTCGTCCACCGAGAAGGCGCGCACGCTGGCCAGGGGCAACTCGTCGGTGACGGGCGGGGCTTGCAGCGTTGGAAACCCCGTGCCCTTGGGGAAGTGTTCGAACAGGAAGCGCTGCCAGTGGAACTGGTAGGCGTTGCGGATGGCCCCCACCTGTTTCAGCAGCGCCAGGGGCGCGGTGTGGGTTTGTTTGGCGGCCTCGACCACGGCCTTGTATTCAGCGGCGTTCTTGTCGGGCTTGAACAGGATCTTGTAGAGCTGCTGGCGAATGGCCTCAGGGCATTGACCGGAGGCCAGTTCGGCCACCCAGGCGTCGATCTGGGCTTGCAGCGCCTTTTTCTTTTCGATGGCGGCCAGGGCTTGCTGCACCTGTTCCTGCGGGGCTTTCTTGAAGCGGCCTTTGCCCGCACGGCGGAAGTAATGGGGGGCCTCGAACAAGGCCAGCAGGGTGCCCACCTGTTCAGACAACGGGGCGTTGGCCGAGAAATAGTCCCGCGCCAGGTCGGCAAAGCCGAATTCGTCTTCCGGCGCAAATTCCCAGGCCATTTCCAGTTCCATGCCCGAAGCTACCGCCTGGGCGCTGGCCATCAGCGCGGCGGGCTCGGGCTTTTCGAACTTGAGCAGCGCGTTGGCGGCCTTGACCTTCACCCGCTTGCCGGATTCCAGCTCCACCTGGAGGGAGGCATCGGCTTCGGACAGGATGCGGCCGGTCAGGAATTTGCCGGCGTCGTCGAACAGGACAAACAAGGGGAACTTTCGGGGTTGGAGTGTCAGCGAGGGCGCAGTGTAGCCCGCCGATGGTGCCGCGTCGCTGTCACACAGCGGCCACATTGGCTCACTAGATTGTCATCTTTCTTTCACCGTTCAGGAGTTTGTCCATGTCATCCCTTCTCCATCGTTGGGCCTTGGTTCCGTCCGTGGTTTGTGCTGCGGTGGTCGCGCTGACGGCCTGTGGTGGCAGCGATCCGCTGCCCTTCCAGACCCTCAACGGCCAACAACCGCTGGTCATTGGTCACCGCGGCGCCGCCGGTTACCTGCCCGACCACACGCTGGAGGGCTACCTGAAGGCCATTGAGATGGGGGCCGATTTCATCGAACCCGACCTGGTGGCCACCAAGGATGGCGAACTGATTGCCCGCCACGAACCCAACATCACCGGCACCACCGACGTGGCCAGCCGCCCCGAGTTCGCCAGCCGCAAGACCACCCGGATGGTGGATGGCGTGGCCGAAACCGGCTGGTTTGCCACCGACTTCACCCTGGCCGAGATCAAGACCCTTCGCGCCATCCAGCCGCTCTCCGACCGCAGCACCGCCTACAACGGCCTCTACCAGATTCCCACCTTCCGCGAGGTGCTGAACCTGGCCAAGACCGAAGGGGCCAAGCGTGGCAAGACCATCGGTGTGTACCCCGAAACCAAACACCCCACCTACCACGAGGACGCGGGCCTGAAGCTGGAAGACCGCCTGCTGGCCATCCTGAACGAGTACGGCTACACCCAGAAAACGTCGCCGGTCATCATCCAATCGTTCGAGACCGCCAACCTCAAGTACCTGCGCACCAAGACCCAGGTTCGCCTGGTGCAGCTGGTGGACGGGGACGACTACGACTTCAAGACCGGGGCCGTCACCTTTGCCGCACCGTTCGACCGCCCCTACGACTGGACCCGCGTCGGCAAGACCGAGCTGTTCGGCTCCATGGTCACCCCCGCCGGGCTGGCTGAAATCGCCAAGTACGCCGATGGCGTGGGCCCCTGGAAGCCCTACATCATCCCCGTCAAGGGCACCTATGGCGCCGACGGCAAGATGGTGGACGTGAACAAGGATGGCGTGGTCAACTACATGGACGCCAGCACGTCCACTCCCACCACGCTGATTGCCGATGCCCACAAGCTGGGCCTGACCGTGCACACCTGGACCTTCCGCAACGAAGCCAAGCGCCTGACCGCCGACCTCAAGGGCGACCCCAAGTCCGAGTACCTGCTGTTCTACCGTGCGGGCATCGACGGCCTGTTCTCTGACTTTTCCGACACTGCCGTGGCCGCCCGGGCCGATTACCTGAAAGAGCTGGGCCGCTGATCAGCCCACCAGCCCCAGGTGCTTCAGCATCCGGGGCTGGTGCTGGTCGAAGTCGCTCAGGGCGTGGTCCGAGCCCTGGACCACCTGCAGTTGGCCGTGCGCGTAACGCGCTTGCATGTCCCGCCAATCCAGCACCTCGTCCGCCGTGGCCGCCCACACCTGGTAACGCTGCGGGTCGGTCAGCGGCGGCTGGCCCAACTGCCGGAGTTCGTCCACAAAGTGGGGTTCGAAGAAAAACCGTTCTTCCGGGTGGTGCCAGGCGGTTTGCTCGCCGATGTGGCGGGCCAGGTCCCGCGCGGGGTCCACGGCGGGGTTGATCAACACCACCGGAGCATGACGGGCAGACGGCAGGTGCTCGGCCACCCAGGTGGCGTAAAAGCCGCCCAGGGAAGATCCCATCACCGCCATGTGCGCGGGCCAGGTGTCCAGGGTTTGGCGGACCAGGGCCATGGCTTCGGTGGGGGATGGGGGGAGCTGCGGGCACCAGAACGTGAGCCCGGGCCGGTGCTGGGCCACCCACTGCGCCATCTTCATCGCCTTCATGGACTGAGGGGATGAGCGAAAGCCATGCAGGTAAAGCAAGTGGGTGACGGCAGAGGGCTGGTCCATGGCCGGGATAATAGGCGGGTGTCTGCCGTCATCAACAAACCCTCCCTCCTTCAACGTCTGTCTCCCTGGTTTCTGGGGTTTGACCGTTGGCTCGTTCTGGCCACGCTGCTGCTGTGCGGCCTGGGGCTGATGACCATGTATTCAGCGGGTTTTGATCATGGCACCCGCTTTGCTGATCATGCCCGCAACATGCTGATTGCGGCCACCGTGGTGTTTGTGGTGGCGCAAGTGCCGCCCCAGCGGCTGATGGGGTTTGCGGTTCCGCTGTACGTGTTCGGGGTGTCGCTGCTCATCGCCGTCGCCCTGTTTGGCATCACCAAGAAAGGGGCCACGCGCTGGCTGAACGTGGGCATGGTCATCCAGCCCAGCGAGATCATGAAAATTGCCATGCCGCTCATGCTGTCGTGGTGGTTCCAGCGGCGCGAGGGGCAACTGCGCCCCTTCGACTTTGCGGTGGCCGGTGTGCTGCTGCTGGTGCCCTTTGGACTCATCATGAAGCAGCCGGACCTGGGCACCGCCCTGCTGGTGTTTTCCGCGGGCTTGTTTGTCATCTATTTCGCCGGTCTGAGCTGGAAGCTCATCCTCCCCCCGATGCTGCTGGGGGTGGTGGGCGTGACCTTGCTGGTGTCGTTCAGCGACCAGCTCTGCATGCCCGATGTGGACTGGAAAGTGCTGCGGGAATACCAGAAGCAGCGCGTTTGCACACTCATGGACCCCACCCGCGATGCCCTCGGCAAAGGGTTTCACACCATCCAGGGCATGATCGCCATCGGCTCTGGAGGGGTGTGGGGCAAGGGGTTCATGCAGGGCACGCAAACGCACCTGGAGTTCATTCCCGAGCGGACCACCGATTTCATTTTTGCCGCGTTCTCCGAAGAGTTTGGCTTGGTGGGTGTGCTGGCCCTCATCGCCTGCCTGCTGTTCCTGGTGGCACGGGGGCTGATGATCGCTGCCGAAGCCCCGACGCTGTTTGCCCGGCTGATGGCCGGCGCGGTGTCCATGATCTTTTTTGTCTATGCCTTTGTGAACATGGGCATGGTCAGCGGCATCCTGCCCGTGGTGGGGGTGCCTTTGCCCTTCATCAGTTACGGGGGCACCGCCATGGTGACCCTGGGCCTGGGGCTGGGCATTTTGATGTCCATCGCCAAGGCCAAGCGGCTGGTGCAGACCTGAGGGCTCCGCGATGAAACAGGTGGGTGTGATCGGCATTGGCAACATGGGCCTGGCCATGGCCGCCAGGCTGCAGGAGGGCGGTTGGGCGGTGCACGTGTGCGACATTGACGCCGCGCGGTGCGATCAGGCGTCGGCCTTGGGCTTGACGGTTCAGCCCACACCCGCCGCCGTGGTGCGCGCCTTGCCTGCAGATGGCCTGTTGGTGGTGGCGGTGGTCGATGCCCCTCAATGCCGCGACGTGATGTGGGGCGAACCGACTCCCGATGGCCACAGCTGGGGGGATGAGGCTGCCGCTGCGACGCTGCAAGCCGGACAGACCGTGATGTGGTGCCCCACCATTTCTCCTGAGGATGTTGTGTCCATGGCCGATCGGCTGGCCACACAGGGCGTGCACAGCATGGACGCCCCCATGTCCGGTGGCCCGGTGCGGGCCCGCGCGGGCACCATGAGCCTCATGGTGGCCGGGGCCGAGGCGGTGGTGGCCCGCCACGAGGCCGTGTTGGCTCAATTGGCCCAGCCCGTGTTTCGGCTGGGAGAGCGCCTGGGCGATGGGGCCCGGACCAAGCTGGTCAACAACCTGTTGGCGGGCATCAACCTGGTGGGCGCCGCCGAGGTGCTGGCCCTGGCGGGGCAGATGGGCCTGGACCTGGGGCAGACGCTGGAGGTGATCGAGCAATCCAGCGGCCAGAGCTGGATTGGCAGTGACCGCATGCGCCGGGCCATTGAGGGTGATTTGAACCCCCGTGCCCACATGAGCCTGCTGGCCAAGGACACGGGCCTGGCGCAACAGGCGGCAGCGTCTTCCGGGTTTGCGGGTCCATTGGGGGCGCGGGCTGCCGCTGTGTTTGCCGCTGCGTGTGAGCGGGGTTTGTCTGATCTGGACGATGGCGCGTTGCTGTTGTTTTTGCAGCAGCACGGGCAGGTCAGATAAGCGGCGAAGCCGTTTTCTGTGTTTAAAACCACCCGAAAGCAGTTGCGTTCGGGTGTTTCTACAATGGCCCCATGATTTCACGCGAACCCACCCTGGAACGACTGGCCGTGGCCCAGAGCCTGCTGCTGGCCCCCTATGACCTGACCGAAGCCCACCTCAAACGTGCGTTGGGCGACATCCTGTCCCAACCCGGGGTGGACGACGCCGACCTGTACTTCCAGTACACCCGCGCCGAAGGCTGGAGCCTGGAAGAAGGCATCGTCAAGACCGGCAGCTTCAGCATCGACCAGGGCGTGGGCGTGCGCGCCGTCAGCGGCGAAAAAACCGCCTTTGCCTATTCCGACGATTTGAGCTGGGCCGCCCTGTCCGACGCCGCCCAGACCGTGCGCGCCATCGGTGCGCAGGGACAGACCAAGCGGGTCAAGGTGGCGTCGAATCCTGTGGTGGCCCGCAAGGTGGGGGCCAAGAAGGTGGCCCGTTCGCGTTCGCTCTACCCCGGTCTGGACCCCATCGCCACGCTGGACAGCACGGCCAAGGTGGCCTTGCTGGAAAAGGTGGAAAAAAAGGCCAAGGCCAAGGACCCGCGCGTCGTGCAGGTCATGGCCGGTCTGGCGGGTGAGTACGACGTGGTGCTGGTGGCCCGCGCCGACGGCACCCTGGCGGCCGATGTGCGCCCGTTGGTGCGCCTGTCGGTGTCGGTGATTGCGGAGCACAACGGGCGCCGCGAAACCGGTTCGTCCGGCGGTGGCGGGCGCTTCGGCATGGCGCATTTCGACGATGCGCTGGTGGACCAGTATGTGGACGAGGCCGTGAACTCGGCGCTGGTCAACCTGGAGTCGCGCCCCGCACCGGCCGGTGAAATGACCGTGGTGCTGGGCCCGGGTTGGCCTGGTGTGCTGTTGCACGAGGCGGTGGGCCACGGTCTGGAGGGCGATTTCAACCGCAAGGGTTCCAGCGCGTTCAGCGGACGGGTGGGGCAGCGTGTGGCGGCCAAGGGGGTCACGGTGCTGGACGACGGCACCATCGCCGACCGCCGCGGCAGCCTGAACGTGGACGACGAGGGCTGTGTCAGCCAGAAGAACGTGCTGATCGAAGACGGCATCCTCAAGGGCTACATCCAGGACAGCCTGAACGCCCGCCTGATGGGCGTGGCTCCCACCGGCAATGGCCGCCGCGAAAGTTACGCCCATGTGCCCATGCCCCGCATGACCAACACCTACATGCTGGCCGGTGACAAGGACCCCCAGGAAATCGTGGCCAGCATCCAGAAGGGCTTGTACGCCACCAACTTTGGTGGCGGGCAGGTGGACATCACCAGCGGCAAGTTCGTGTTCAGCGCGAGCCAGGCCTACTGGGTGGAGAACGGAAAGATCCAGTATCCGGTGAAAGGGGCCACCCTCATCGGCAATGGCCCCGAGGCCCTGACCCGCATCGGCATGATCGGCAACGACCTGAAGCTGGACAGTGGCGTGGGCACCTGTGGCAAGGAAGGCCAGAGCGTGCCCGTGGGCGTGGGCCAGCCCACCTTGCGCATCGATGGCCTGACCGTGGGCGGAACGGCGTGAGTCGTGTCATGAGGTAAGGATGGCTCGTTTTTTCTTGCTGTTCGTGATCGTGCTGGCTCTCTTGTTCGGGGTTGAAATGCTCAATCCTGTGCAGGTGGCAGTGATTGAGCCGTGGACGCATTTTTTGGCGCGGACATGCGCATGGCTGATGACCGGTTTCGATGCAGACGTGGTCAGCCATGGGCGGGTGTTGCAAAGCCAAGCCACGGGGATGGGGGTTTCCATTGAGGCAGGTTGCAATGGGGTGGAGGCTGCCATCATCCTCATGGCAGGCATGTTGGCCTTTCCGTCGCCATGGCTGCTGAAGCTGATGGGTGTGATCGTGGGGTTGTTGGCCGTGCAAGTGGCCAATGTGGCTCGGGTGATCAGCTTGTATTACCTGGGGCAATGGAGCATGGAAGCCTTTGAATTTGCTCACCTCTACCTTTGGCAGGCACTCATCATGCTGGATGTGTTGATCGTGTGGTTGCTGTGGATGCGTACTGTGGCTCGCAAGTCGGGTGTCCATCTTGCTACGGCATAACCGAATCTTGCGTTTTGTGTTATCCAGCATGGGGGTTTTGCTGGTGTTGATCATGCCTTGGTACTACCTGTCGCCCTATTTGGCGGCACCGGTGATCGCTGTGGCAGGTGAAGTGATGCAGTTCACGTTTGATTGGGTGCACGGCTTCGAACGGCATGGCACGGTGGGCACGTTGTTTACATCACTGCATGTCCTGGTGCCACAGAACGGGCGGCTGCTGTCTGCAGAGCTTGCGCCAGAAGTCAATTACCGGACGTACGGCTACGGCTTGGCGTTGTTGTGGGCATTGCTGCTGGCATCTCGCCCCCCGCGCTGGTGGTGGAAGCTGGCTTTGGGCACCGCAGTATTGGTGCCCTCTCAGGTTGTGAGCATGTGTTTTCGGTGGTTGCGCGAAGCGCTGCTATCCACCGATCCGGGCGTTTGGCAACAGACGGGCTTGCCACGGTGGTTCATGGAGGTGATTGCCTATGGGTATCAGTTTGGTTTTCTGATGCTCACCCCGCTGATGCCTGTGCTGTTGTGGCTGGCCTTGGATCGTCAGTTTGTAAGGCAAGTTTGGTTGGAGGCCAGTTTGTCGGCAGCGCTTGGCCAGAAGCTTCGCTGATGTCGGCGGATGGGCATCGGCGCTCCTCGCAGACTGTGCTACATTGCAAGACATGCAAACGGCTCGCTTTTACTTTGCTCACTTTTGGTTCTCACGCCCCAACGGCGGTCGAGAGATGCAAGCCTGAGCCCTCAAAAAGCGCACCCAAGCACCTCAAGCCAACCGCCGGAAACCCCGGCGGTTTTTTTTTGTCCCTGGCCTGAATCGATTCCTGGAGAACCTGCATGAACGCCCCTGCGAACCCCAAGCATCAACCGTCTTCTTGGTATGCGACCGCCGAAAAAACCAGCCAGACCGACGACGAACGCATCCAGGACATCACCGTGTTGCCCCCTCCAGAACACCTCATTCGCTTCTTCCCCATCCACGGCACGGCGGTGGAGGCACTGATCAGCCAGACGCGCCAGAACATCCACCGCATCATGAACGGGAAGGATGATCGCCTGCTGGTCGTCACCGGGCCCTGCTCCATCCACGACCCGGCGGCGGCCATTGACTACGCCCGTCGCCTGAAGGCCGTGCGTGACCAATACGCCGACACGCTGGAAATCGTGATGCGCGTCTATTTCGAAAAGCCCCGCACCACCGTGGGCTGGAAGGGTTTGATCAACGACCCGTACCTGGACGGCAGCTTCCGCATCGACGAAGGTCTGCGCATGGCCCGTCAGCTGCTGATCGAGATCAACCGCCTGGGCTTGCCCGCCGGCAGCGAGTTCCTGGACGTGATTTCCCCTCAGTACATTGGCGACCTGATTTCCTGGGGTGCCATCGGGGCCCGCACCACCGAAAGCCAGGTGCACCGCGAGCTGGCCTCCGGTCTGTCAGCGCCCATCGGTTTCAAGAATGGCACCGACGGCAACATCCGCATCGCCACCGATGCCATCCAGGCGGCGTCTCGTGGCCACCACTTCCTGTCGGTGCACAAGAATGGCCAGGTGGCCATCGTGCAGACCAAGGGCAACAAAGACTGCCACGTCATCCTGCGCGGCGGCAAAGGGCCCAACTACGACGCCGCAAGCGTCGAGGTGGCCTGCAAAGACCTCGAAGCGGCCAAGCTGCACCCCAGCCTGATGGTGGACTTCAGCCACGCCAACAGCAGCAAACAACACGAGAAGCAGTTGGATGTGGCGCGTGACGTGGCCGGGCAGATCGCCGGTGGGTCCACCCGAATCTTCGGGGTGATGATCGAAAGCCACCTGGAGGCCGGTGCCCAGAAGTTCACGCCCGGCAAGGACGATCCCTGCAACCTGGAGTACGGCAAGAGCATCACCGACGCCTGCCTGGGCTGGGACGACTCCGTCCAGGCCTTGGAGGTGCTGTCCAACGCCGTGGCGGCGCGTCGCCAGCGTTGAGGAGGTGGGGGTGGGGCTGGTGCACAATGAAACGCATCCGTCTCATCCCTGATCTCAAGGAATCGCCACCATGAAAAGTGAAGTCAGCGTCAGCTGGAGCGATGCAGCCACGTACCGCTTCGACCTGGACGAAGTGCAACCCATGACGCACGAGGCCGCCCGCGTCTGGCTGGACGAGCAGTTTGTGGCGCTGGAATGTGAGCCCGTTCGTGCCACCGGCAAGGTGCTGACGGCCGACAAGGTGGTGGCGGTGGCAGTGGGCGCAGGGCAGGATCGGTTTGCAGATGCCGAACATCGCGACTGGGCCCAGGCGTTTGCGCGCGCCGCCAGCGCGGCGCTGGCCAAACCGGTGGTGAGGGTGGATGTGCCCACGCTCACCATTGGTTATTGATGAAATTGGCCTCTAGCGCTTTTTCTGATTGAATTCATTGCTGCGTTTTGTTTAGCAATTTGTCCAGCAGAATCTGGTGAATGTTGCCGAATCCACCGTTGCTCATGCACAGCAGGTGGTCACCGGGGCGGGCGGCTGACAGCACTTGAGCGGCCAGGGCCTCGATGTTTTGCGCCACCTGGGCGCGTTCACCCATGGGGGCCAGGGCTTCGCCTGCATCCCAGCCCAGACCGGCGGCGTGGCAAAACGCCATGTCAGCACTTTCCAGGCTCCAGGGCAGTTGGGCCTTCATGGCCCCCAGCTTCATGGTGTTGCTGCGGGGTTCAAACACCGCCAGGATGCGATCGGCCTGACGCCCTTCCCGGTTCAGGCGCTGCCGCAGGCCATCCACCGTGGTGCGGATGGCGGTGGGGTGGTGGGCGAAGTCGTCGTACACCGTCACCCCTGCCACCTCGCCACGCACCTCCAGGCGGCGGCGCACGTTCTGGAAGCTGGCCAGGGCTTTTGCCGCCACCGCGGGCGGCACGCCCACATGTTCAGCTGCTGCCATCGCGGCCAAGGCGTTGAGCTGGTTGTGGGTGCCGCTCAGCGACCATTGCACACGGGGCGCTTCGGCGGGGTGGGCCGCAGCCGTTCGCACCACAAAGTCCGAGGCATCGCCATCGGCGCTGAAGTCGGCCACCGTGCTGCCAAAGCTGCGCACTTCGCTCCAGCAGCCCTGGTGCAACACTCGGGTGAGGCTTTCCTCCAGGTCGTTGACCACCACGCGGCCGCTGGGGGGGACGGTGCGCACCAGGTGGTGGAATTGGCGTTCGATGGCGGCCAAGTCGTCGAAGATGTCGGCGTGGTCAAACTCCAGGTTGTTCAGCACCGCCGTGCGGGGGCGGTAGTGGACGAACTTGCTGCGCTTGTCAAAAAACGCCGTGTCGTACTCGTCGGCTTCGATCACGAAGCAAGGCTGCTGACCCAGCCGGGCTGACACACCAAAGTTCAGCGGCACACCACCCACCAGAAAACCCGGCTGCAGGCCAGCGCATTCCAGGATCCACGCCAGCATGGAGGTGGTGGTGGTCTTGCCGTGGGTGCCCGCCACCGCCAGCACATGCCGTCCGTGCAAGACGTGTTCCGCCAGCCATTGGGGGCCGCTGGTGTAGCGGGCTCCGGCGTCCAGGATGGCTTCCATCAATGGAAACTTGGGCGAGCCGTCGGGCAGGCGTGCGCGCGACACCACGTTGCCCACCACGAACACGTCGGGCTTCAACGCCATCTGGTCGGCACCAAAACCTTCGATCAGGTCGATGCCCAATGCCCGCAACTGGTCGCTCATGGGGGGGTAGACGCCCGCGTCGCAACCGGTGACGCGGTGGCCGGCCTCGCGGGCCAGGGCGGCGACACCCCCCATGAAGGTGCCGCAAATGCCCAGGATGTGAATGTGCATGGGGCGATTCTAAGAACCCGCCACCCGAGGGATGGTTGCCCGGGCACAATGCGCCCATGTCAACCGACACCCTTGAATTGGAAATCGCCGCCACCGCCGCCCGGCTGGTGGTGGACGAAGGGCTGGAATACGGCCCCGCCAAACGCCGTGCCGTGCAGCAGTTGGGCTTGCCCCAGCGTACCCGCCTGCCCGACAACGACGTGCTGGAGGCTGCCGTGCGCGAACACCTGGCGGTGTTCTGCAGCGACACCCAGCCCACTGAACTGGCCGCGTTGCGGGCCTTGGCTTTGGTGTGGATGGTGCGCTTGCAGGCTTTTCACCCTCACCTGACGGGCGCGGTCTGGAACGGCACGGCCACCCGATTGACCGATGTCTGGTTGCAGTTGTTTTGTGACGACCCCAAATCCGCCGAAATCGAATTGATCAACCGTGGCGTGCGGTACGACGTGGGGACCACCACCGGGTTCACCGGGCGTACCGTGGAGGTGTTGAGCGTGTCAGCACGCTGCCCGGAACTGAACGAAGATGTGGGTGTGCACTTGGTGTTGTACGACGCCGATGACCTGCGTGGGGCGCTCCGGCCCGATGCCCAGGGCCGCAAGGCGCGGGGCGATGTGGCTGCGGTGCGTGCGTTGTTGGCGGCGGAGCCCGTTGCAGGGAAGGGTCGACCATGATGCCCGCACGGAATCGCCGAACCTGGCTGGGGGTGGCAGCGCTGGCCGCGTTGGCTGGCGCTGGAACCGCCTGGTGGCGGATGCGTCCCGCTCCGGTGGAGGATGACGTGGTTCAGGCGCTCTGGTCGCAGGGTTTCGAATCTCCGCAGGGCGGGGTGTTGCGCTTGGCCGACCTGCGTGGCCAGCGCCTGGTGCTCAATTTTTGGGCCACTTGGTGCCCGCCCTGTGTGGAAGAGCTGCCCATGCTCGACGCGTTTCACCGGGCGCAGCAGGCCCGGGGTTGGCGGGTGGTGGGCTTGGCCGTGGATCAGTTGGCGCCTGTTCAGCGTTTTTTGCAGGCTCGACCCCTGTCGTTCCCCGTGGGGTTGGCGGGCTCCCAGGGGGTGGAGTTGTCCCGGGCCTTGGGCAATGTGAGTGGCGGCCTGCCTTTTTCGGTGGTTTTCGACACGTCGGGCACGGTGGTGCAGCGCAAGCTGGGCAAGCTGACGCCGGATGATCTGAAGGCCTGGGAACTTCTGTGAATTGGATTGAAAGATACCCTTCTGGGTTGATTTTTCGATAAGTTTCGACTTTTGATTGGTGCGTGCAGAGGGTGGAAGTCCGCGGTGGTGTGAAAGCCTCGTGTAAACTGCCCGGCTTCGGGTGCCTGGGCCCGATGGATTGAGGTCAGATTTTTGGCTCAAATTCGATTCAATTGCTGATAAATCGCTGGAGATGTCATGGACTTGCGCAAACTGAAAACCCTGATCGATCTGGTCTCCGAATCCAACGTCTCGGAGCTGGAGATCACCGAAGCTGAAGGCAAGGTTCGCATCGTCAAGGGCCCGGTGGGCGGTGTCGCCCCGGTGGTGGCCTACGCCCCAGCAATGGCACCGGCACCAGCGGTCGCCTTGGCCGCTGCACCCGCTGCAGCGCCTGTGGTTGAAGCGCCTGCTGCACCGAGCGGCCATGTGGTCAAGTCCCCCATGGTGGGCACGTTCTACCGTGCGTCCAGCCCGGGTGCCAAGCCCTTCGTGGAAGTGGGCAGCACGGTCAAGGAAGGCGAGACCATCTGCATCGTCGAGGCCATGAAGATCCTCAACGAGATCGAAGCGGACAAGTCCGGCACCGTCACCCAGATCCTCATGGAGAACGGCGACGCCGTGGAGTACGGTCAGCCCCTGTTCGTGATCGAGTGAGCCCGCATCCATGTTCAAAAAGATCCTGATCGCCAACCGCGGCGAAATTGCGCTGCGCGTGCAGCGGGCCTGCCGCGAGATGGGCATCAAAGCCGTGATGGTCTACTCCGAGGCCGACCGCGACGCCAAATACGTCCGCCTGGCTGACGAGGCCGTGTGCATCGGCCCGGCACCCTCCGGGCAGAGCTACCTGAACATGCCGGCCATCATTTCGGCGGCCGAAGTCACCGACGCCGAGGCCATCCACCCCGGTTATGGCTTCCTGAGTGAAAACGCCGACTTTGCCGAGCGGGTCGAGAAAAGTGGGTTCAAGTTCATTGGCCCCACCCCGGAATCCATTCGCCTGATGGGCGACAAGGTGTCTGCCAAGCAGGCCATGATCCGTGCGGGTGTGCCCACGGTGCCGGGCTCCGAAGGTGCACTGCCTGACGACCCGGTGGTCATCAAACGCACGGCCAAGGCCATTGGTTACCCCGTCATCATCAAGGCCGCGGGCGGTGGCGGTGGCCGTGGCATGCGCGTGGTGCACACCGAGGCGGCCCTGCTGCACGCGGTGCAGACCACCAAGGCCGAAGCCGGTGCCGCGTTTGGCAACCCGGCGGTGTACATGGAGAAATTCCTCCAGAACCCGCGCCACATCGAAATCCAGGTGCTGGCCGACCAGCACCGCAACGCGGTGTACCTGCACGAGCGCGACTGCTCCATGCAGCGGCGCCACCAGAAGGTGATTGAGGAAGCCCCGGCCCCCGGCATCCCCCGTCGCCTGATCGAAAAAATTGGCGAACGCTGTGCTGCCGCGTGCAAGAAGATCGGCTACCGCGGTGCGGGCACCTTCGAGTTCCTGTACGAAAACGGCGAGTTCTATTTCATCGAAATGAACACCCGCGTGCAGGTGGAGCACCCGGTCACGGAGTGGATCACCGGCATCGACATCGTGCGCACCCAAATCGCGGTGGCTTACGGCGAGAAGCTGCCCTTCACCCAGCGTCAGGTGCAGTTGCGTGGGCATGCCATCGAGTGCCGCATCAACGCCGAAGACCCTTACAAGTTCACGCCGTCGCCTGGCCGCATCACCACTTGGCACGCGCCCGGCGGCCCCGGTGTGCGGGTCGACTCGCACGTGTACGCCAACTACTTTGTGCCGTCCAACTACGACTCCATGGTGGGCAAGATCATTGTGCACGGGGACACCCGCGAACAGGCGCTGGCCCGCATGCGCACGGCCCTGGCCGAGACGGTGGTGGAAGGCATCCACACCAACATTCCGCTGCACCGCGAACTGATGGTGGACGCCAACTTCATCACCGGCGGCACCAACATCCATTACCTGGAAGAGTGGCTGGCCCAACGCCAGCGCTGAAACCGTAGGACATCTGCATGTTTGAACTGGTGCTGCGCGTGCCCGAAGAGGGCGTCGAACCCGTCAGCGAGGCGCTGGAGTCGCTGGATGCGCTCAGTGTGTCGGTGGAGGATGCCGATGCCCAAACCCCGCACGAGCAGGCCTTGTTCGGTGAGCCGGGCATGCCCGCGCCCAAGGCGGGTTGGCAGCGGTCCACGGTGACGGCGCTGTTTGCCACCCAAGCGCAGGCCGACGATGCCGCGCGCTTGCTGGTGGTGCAGGACTTTTTTGAGGGTGCGGAAGTGGTGGGCGTTCAGCCCGTGCCGGAGCAAGATTGGGTGCGCTTGACACAGTCGCAGTTCGACCCGGTGGACATCACCCCCACGTTCTGGATCGTGCCCACCTGGCACGAGCCGCCCGCCGCTGCACAGAAGGTGCTGCGCCTGGACCCAGGCTTGGCGTTCGGCACCGGCACCCACCCCACCACCCGCATGTGCTTGCGGTGGATTGCCGGTCACGACCTCAGCGGTCGGCGCGTGCTCGACTACGGGTGCGGCTCGGGCATCTTGGCCATGGCCGCCAAGCTGCATGGCGCCGGTGACACCGACGCGGTGGACATCGATCCCGCCGCGGTCTCGTCCACCCAGATCAACGCGGCCGCCAACCATGTGGCGCTGAACGCAGGTTTGCCCGACCGTGCCCAAGGGCAGTACCAGGTGGTGCTGGCCAACATCCTGGCCACGCCGCTCAAGGTGCTGGCTCCCTTGCTGTGCGGCCACCTGGCCCCGGGGGCATCGCTGGTGCTGGCGGGCATCCTGTCGCGGCAGGCCGATGAGCTCAAGGAAGCCTACGCCCCCCATGTGCGGCTGGACGTGGCCGATGAGCAAGAGGGCTGGATCCTCATGACGGCCACCGCGCCGGGTGCCGACTGAGCTTGCACTGATCCGTTTGCCCATGGCCTCCATCACCCAGTGCCCCGCCTGTGGCACCCGGTTCAGGGTGGTGCCGGATCAGCTCAAAATCTCTCAGGGCTGGGTGCGTTGCGGCAAGTGCAGCGAGGTGTTCGACGCCCGCAGCGCCATGGGCGTGGCGGAGCCCGCGGGCGCACGCACGCCCACCGCGGCGGTGCCCTCGCAGGTGTCGATCGTGTTGCGCCAGGAGTCCCGGGAGGTGCCCGCGCCAGAACCGGTGCCGACGCCGCCTGTTCCGGCTCCCGTTGCGGCCCCTGTTCCAGAACCCATCATGGCGCAGGTGCCGACACCAGAGCCAGAGCCAGAGCCAGAGTCATCTCCGGGTGCCGCCCCGATGGAGGCGGACGTTCCGTTGCCCCCGGCAGGCACTCCACCCTTGGATGTGCCCAGGTTCCTGCTGACCATGCCGCGATCGGAGCCGTCGGCGGCTTTCAAACCGCGGGTGACCCTGCTTCCGGTGGTGATGCCGTCCGCCCCGTCTGATTTTTCCCCCACCCAGCCCAACGCGGACACCCAACCCGACGCCTCCGCCAAGCTGGATGCGTCTGCCCCCGAAACCCAGCCCATGGCAGAGTCCCTGGACGGGCCGGAGGCCACCCCCGAACCTGAGCCGACATCACAACCCGTGTCAGCCGAGGAGGCTCCGGTCGTCGAACCCGATGGACCGGACGCCCTGGCGGAAGAACCCGCCCCTGTGCTGGACACGTCGCGCATCGGCTTTGTGCGACAGGCCCGGCGCCAGGCCTTCTGGCAGCGCCCGTGGGTGGTGGGGGGGCTGGCCGTGTCGCTGCTGCTGTTGGTGCTGGCGCTGGCCGCCCAGGTGGCGTTTGACCGGCGCGACTGGCTGGCTGCCGCGGTGCCCGAACTGCGGCCCGCGCTGGACGCGGTGTGCCAGCGCGTGGGCTGTGCCGTGGAGCCCTGGCGGCACATCGAGTCGGTGTCCATCGACAGTTCCGCCCTTGTGCGCGAGCGCGATGGGGTGTACCGGTTGGAGGTGGGGCTGAAAAGCCATGCCCACGTGCCGGTGGCCATGCCCGCGCTGGAGCTGAGCCTCACCGATGCCCAGGACGACGTGGCGGTGCGCCGGGTGCTGCTGCCCGGCGATTGGTCTGCGCCGCAGACCACCCTGCCGCCGCAAACCACCACCGTCCTGAGCGTGCGCCTGGGCCTGAAGGACCTGCGCTCCGCCGGGTACCGCGTGTTGGTGTTCTACCCCTGAACGGTGGACCGCGACGGGCGGTTGGCTTGCAGGGCCACCGCCAGGCGGGCCCCCACTTCGGCGTTGTGCAGCACCAGGGCCTGGTTGGTGACCAGGCTGCGGCCCTGGCTGAGGGCCTTGATGCGCGCCAGCAGGAACGGCGTGATGGCCTTGCCGGTGATGTGCTGGGCCTTGGCTTCGGCCAGGGCCTGGGCAATCCAGGCGTCCACTTCGGCACGGGGCAGGGCCTGGGCTTCGGGCACCGGGGTGCTGAGGACCACGCCGCTGCCCAGACCCAGGTTCCAGTGGGCGCGCACAAAGTTGGCCTGCTGGGCCGGGTCGTCCAGCCGGAAGTCGGCCTTGAAGCCGCTGTCGCGGCAGTAGAAGGCCGCAAAGTGGTCTTGGCCGCAGGACAGCACCGGCACGCCGTGGGTTTCCAGGTACTCCAGCGTCAGACCAATGTCCAGGATGGACTTGGCCCCTGCACACACCACGGCCACGGGGGTGCGGGCGAGTTCTTGCAGGTCGGCGGAAATGTCGAAGGTTTGGGCCGCGTCACGGTGCACGCCGCCAATGCCGCCGGTCACAAACACCTCAATGCCCGCCAGGTGGGCCAGGATCATGGTGGCGGCCACGGTGGTGGCGGCGCTGCTGCGCTGGGAGACGGCATGGGCCAGGTCGCGACGGCTGGCCTTGGCCATGTCCGGGCTGGTGGCCACGCGGCGCAATTGCTCGGCGTTGAGGCCGATGCACAGCTGGCCGTCCAGCACCGCCAGGGTGGCGGGCACGGCCCCGTGGTCGCGCACCACCTGCTCCACGGCCAGCGCAGTCTCCAGGTTCTGAGGCCAGGGCATGCCATGGGCGACGATGGTGGATTCCAGGGCCACGATGGGCAGCCCGCGGTCTTGGGCGGTTTGCACCTCGGCGGACAGCAACAGAGGGTGGGTCATGGTGGTTCAGTGTCCAGTGTGAGAGGAAGAGGGCAGGGCGCTGTGGCGCGAGGTCAACACCTGCATGGCCGCCTGGATGCCCGCTTCGCAGGCCTGCGCCAGCGGTTGTTGCAGGCCCATCAGGGTCCACACGGCGGCGGCGGAAAACGCATCGCCCGCGCCGGTGACGTCGGCAATGGCGTGGCGGGACGGGCGCGGTGCGGGCAGCGTGCGCAACCGCGGACCGTCGGAATAAGCCGCCCCTTCGGCCCCGCGGGTCACCAGCAGGTGCTGCAGGCCCCGCGCGTGCAGGGTGGCCCAGACCGCTTCCAGGGTGCCGAGGTCAGCCAGTGTGCCGTCTGAAGTCGGGGTGTCGCCCAGGGCGGCCAATTCGCCCTGGTTGAGCACCAGCAGGGCAACGCCCTCCAGCCGCTGGGGCAGGTGGGCCATCTTGGCTTCGGACACGGCCACCAGTGCCAAGGGGCAATGGAGCTGCGCCGCGTGGTCCACCAGGGCCTGCAACCAGGCCTGGGGCAGGTTCAGGTCGGCCACGCCCCGGCCTTGGGTCACCAGGGCCGCCTGTGCGCGGGGCAGGAAGTCGGGCGGTGGGTGCTGGCTGCTGGGCATGGCCGAAAACGCCCATTCCAGCCCGCCCTGGGGGTTGAGCACGGCGGTGTAACTGCCGGTGGGCTGCGCCGGTTCGAACAGCACGGGGCGGGTGTCGATGCCGTGGCGGCGGGCGTGGTCGTGCAGGGCGTGCCCGGCCGGGTCGTCGCCCAGCACACAGGCCAAGGCCACGTCGGCCCCCAGGGCCACCAGGTTTTCGGCCAGGTTGCGGGCCACGCCGCCCGGGGTGGACGGCCAGGCGCTCACCGGGTTGGAACTGGCGGGGCGCAGTTCGCCCTGGGTCACCAGCTTGTGGTCCCAGTTGGCGGCGCCCATGCAGGCAAAGCGTGGGGGCACGGCGGTGTCTGGACTCAAGCGTTCAGGCGTTGCGCCACCTGTTGCTTGACCGCCGCAGGCAGGAACGAAGCGGCCAGGGCCTGCTGCTGCATGTGCTGCAGGGCGGGGAGGGCGATGCCGCGTTCGGTGTGCAGGCGCTCCAGCTCACGGCTGAGGGTGGTGCCGGAGACCAGCCGGTTGTCGGTGGAGCAGGACACGCTCAGGCCCGCGGCCAGCATGGCGGCAATGGGGTGTTCGGCCACCGAGCGGGCGGCACCGGTCTGCACGTTGCTGGTGGGGCACACCTCGAAGTGCAGACCCAGGGCGCGGGCTTCCTCGGCCCAGTCGGCCTGGTCGACCACGCGCACGCCGTGGCCGATGCGGGTGGCGCCCAGGCGGGCGGCTTCCAGCACCCGGTGACCGGCGTCGGCCTCACCGGCGTGCAGGGTCACGCCCAGGCCGCCGTCCAGGGCCACGCGGATGGCGTCGGTGTGGTCGGTGGCGGGAAAGCCAAACTCTGGCCCGGCCAGGTCAAAACCCACCACGCCCTGACCGGCGTAACGCACGGCCAGCGCCGCGGCTTCGCGGGTGACGCTGGGGTTGTGGTGGCGCATGCCACACACGATGAGGCCGCAGGGGATGGGGCTTTGGGCAAAACCACGCAGCACGGCCTCGGTGGCGGCTTCGGGGCTCAGGCCCAGGTCGATGAACAGCTGGGGTGCAAACCGGAACTCGGCCAGCACGCAGCCATCGGCGTGGGCGTCTTCGGCCAGTTCACGGGCCACGCGTTCGCAGGCGGCTTCGCTGGCCATGGCTTCCACGGTGTAGCGAAAGCCTTCCAGGTACTTTTCCAGGCTGCCTGCGTTGGCGTTGTTCCACATCCAGGCGGCCACGTCGCTGGCGTTGGCGCAGGGCAGGCTCAGGCCGCGTTGCAGGCACAGCTCCCACAGGGTTTGCGGGCGCAGGCTGCCGTCGATGTGCTCGTGCAGGCTGATTTTGGGCAGGGCCAGCCATTGGGCGGTGGTTTGAGGGGCTGGGGTGACAGACTGGGTCATGGTGTTGAAAGAGTGGGGGTTCGAAAACGCAAAACTCAAGTATTATGAAGTGCGTGGCAAACGTTTGCCACCCTGTTTTGGTGTTGCTTTTTGAACCGAGGGCCTATCCCATGACGCTGTTTGCTTCTTTCAAGTTGGGCGCTGTTGCCGCCCTGTGTGCTGCTGCCGTGACCGCCCACGCCGAACCGGCGGTGGTGTTTGACATGGGGGGCAAGTTCGACAAGTCCTTCAACCAGGCGGCTTACGAGGGCATGGAGCGCTGGAAGAAGGAAACCGGCGGCAAGTACCTGGATTTTGAAATCGCCAACGAAACCCAGCGTGAACAGGCCATTCGCCGCATGGCCGAGCGTGGGGCCAGTCCCATCATCGGCATCGGTTTTGGCCAGGCCTCCAGCATCGAGAAGGTGGCCAAGGAGTTCCCCAAGCTGAAGTTCGCCATCATCGACATGGTGGTCAACCTGCCCAACGTGCAATCGGTGGTGTTCAAGGAGCATGAAGGCAGCTACTTGGTGGGCGTGATGGCGGCCAAGGCCAGCAAGACGGGCAAGCTGGGCTTTGTGGGCGGCATGGACATTCCGCTGATCCGCAAGTTCCAGTGTGGCTACGAACAAGGCGTGAAAGCCACGAACCCCAAGGCCGAAGTCATTGCCAACATGACCGGCACCACCGGCGCGGCCTGGAACGACCCCGCTCGTGGGGGTGAGCTGACCAAGGCCCAGTTCAACCGCGGGGTGGACGTGGTGTTTGCCGCCGCCGGGGGCACCGGCGTGGGTGTGTACCAGGCCGCCAAGGACGCGGGCAAGCTGGCCATTGGCGTGGACAGCAACCAGAACCACCTGCAGCCCGGCACCATGCTGACCTCCATGCTCAAGCGTGTGGACGTGGCCATCTACAACGTGGCCAAGGCGCACACCCCCGGCCTGACCGTGCTGGGCCTGAAGGAAGGTGGCGTGGACTACGCCATGGACGAATACAACGCCAAGCTGGTCACGCCCGAGATGAAGAAGGCCGTGGAAGACGCCAAGGCCGACATCCTCAGCGGCAAGGTCAAGGTGGCCGACTACATGGCCGACAACGCTTGTAAATATTGATAGCACCTGGCGCTTATCAATAAAGCGCTAGGGCCATTTTTCATCATCAATGAGCTCGATCAAGGATGTGGCCCGCCTGGCGGGGGTGTCGTACACCACGGTGTCTCACGTCATCAACGGCACCCGCCGGGTGAGCGACGTGGCCCGCCAGCGGGTGTTGCAAGCCATTTCTGACAGCGGCTACGTGCCCAGTGCCGCGGCGCGTGCGCTGCGCGGGGGCAAGGCCCACATCCTGGGGGCCTTGGTGCCCGACATCAGCAACCCGTTCTGTGCGGAGCTGATGCTGGGGCTGGAAAAAACCGCCCGGCGTGCGGGGTATTCGCTGCTGCTGTGCAGCACCGACCTGGACGCCGACGACTTGCAGCAGCAGATCGACAGCCTCATTGCCCGCCGGGTCGATGGGCTGGTGGTGGTGGCGGGCGGGTTTGACAGCTCACGCGTCACCCAGGTGCTCAAACGCTCGGTGGTGCGCGCGCGCATGCCCTTGCTGCTGCTGGACCGCAACCCCACGGACTTGCGCTGCGACGCCTTGCTGGCCCACCAGTACGACGCCGCCCGCGAGGCCACCCGCCACCTGCTGGCGCTGGGGCACCGGCGCATAGCCTGCCTGAGTGGCCCGGCCAACCTCAGCATCAGCCAGGAGCGCGTGGCCGGTTGGCGCGCGGCCCTGGCCGAGGCCCAGGTGGTGCCCGAGCCCGACTGGCTGGCCGAAGGCGACTTCAGCTTGGAGTCCGGCCATCAGCAGGGCGCGGCCTGGTTGCGCCAGGGGCGCGTGACGGCGGTGTTTGCCAGCAACGACCTGATGGCCCTGGGGGTGCTGCGTGCAGCCGCCCAGCTGGGCGTGCCGGTGCCGCAGCGCCTCTCGGTCATCGGCATGGACGGCATCGACCTGGGGCGCTACACCCACCCGGCACTGACCACCGTGGGCAGCTCGCTCCAGCGCGTGGGGCAAGAAGCGGCGGACATGCTGCTGAACCGCATCCAGCACCCCGACATGCCCTTGCAAAAACACTGGCGCACCATGGCCGTGGTGCAACGCGAATCGACCGGGCGTGCGCCCGAACTGGGGGCCGCATGACACAGACCCGCAGGACGACGGCCGATGCCACCCCCACGTGGGCGGTGGAAATGCTCGGCGTGCACAAACGTTTTGGCGCGGTGCGGGCCAACCATGGCGTGGACCTGCGGGTGCGTCCGGGCCACATCCATGCCCTGGTGGGTGAGAACGGCGCGGGCAAAAGCACGCTCATGTCCATCCTGTACGGCTTTTACGAGGCCGACAGCGGCACGCTGCGTGTGGCCGGGCGCGAGGTGCGCATCCGCAACGCCCAGGACGCCATTGCGCTGGGCGTGGGCATGGTGCACCAGCACTTCATGCTGGTTGAAACCCTGTCGGCCCTGGACAACGTGATGCTGGGGGCCGAGTCGTCGCGCTGGCTCAGCAAGGCGGCGCCGGTGGCCCGCGAGCGCCTGAACGGCCTCATGCGTGACACCGGCCTGCACGTGGACCTGGACACCCCGGTGGGCGACCTGCCTGTGGGCGACCGCCAGCGGGTCGAAATCCTCAAGGCCCTGTTCCGCGGGGCCAACATCCTCATCCTGGACGAACCCACGGCGGTGCTCACGCCGCAGGAAATCGGCCAGCTGTTCGAGGTGCTGCGCCGCCTGCGCGAGCAGGGCACCACCGTCATCATCATCACCCACAAGCTGAAAGAGGTGGTGGGCCTGTGCGACCACGTCACCGTGATGCGCGCGGGCACCGTGGTGCACGAAACCCCGGTGGCCGACACCAGCGTGCAAGCCCTGGCCGAAGCCATGGTGGGCCGCAAGGTGCACCTGATGGCCCCCAACACCGCCACCCAGACCGACACCGCCACGCCCCCTGAGGTGCGCCTGGACGCACACGACCTGCGGGTGGTGGACGCCTGGGGCGTGGAGCGCCTCAAGGGCGTCAGCCTGCAGCTGCGGGCGGGCGAAATCGTGGGCGTGGCCGGGGTGTCGGGCAATGGCCAGAGCGAGTTGCTGGAGGTGCTGTCCGGCCTGTTGGCCCCGCGCACGGGCCGCCTCGTGGTCAACGGCAACACCTTCGAGCCCGCCGCCTGGCTGCACCCCACGCAGGCCCGCCAGCTGGGGCTGGCCCACGTGCCCGAAGACCGCCACGCGCGGGCCATGGTCATGGGGTTTGCCGCCTGGGAGTCCGCCGTGCTGGGCTACGAGCAGTGGCCCGACTACTCCACCGCCTGGGGCTGGATGCATCCCCACACCATGCAGGCGCACACCGCCGACATGATGGAGCGTTTCGACGTGCGCCCCCGCGACCCCTGGCTGACCAGCGCCAAGTTCTCCGGCGGCAACCAGCAAAAGCTGGTGCTGGCGCGGGAGCTGGGGCGGGCGCCCTCGGTGCTGCTGATCGGCCAGCCCACCCGGGGGGTGGACATCGGGGCCATTGAGTTCATCCACGGCCAGCTGCGCCGCCTGCGTGAAGCGGGCTGCGCGGTGCTGCTGGTGTCCAGCGAGCTGGACGAAATCCTGGCCCTGTCCGACCGCGTGGTGGTCATGTGCCAAGGGGCGGTCACGGGCGAGCTGCCGGTGGCCGAATGCACCGAAACCCGCCTGGGCCTGATGATGGCCGGAGGATCTGCCGCATGAGCCATCCCCACACCTTGCCACGCTGGGCCGATGTGGTGGCCCTGCCGCTGGTCAACCTGGCCGTGGCCCTGCTGGTGGCCGGGGGCGTGGTGGCCCTGGTGGGCCAAAGCCCTTCAGAGGTGCTGGCCGCCCTGGTCCACGGGGCCGTGGGCACCCCGCGCAACCTCAGCTACACCCTGTACTACGCCACCACCTTTGTGTTCACCGGCCTGGCTGTGGCCGTGGCCTTCCATGGCGGGCTGTTCAACATCGGCGGCGAAGGCCAAGCCGTGCTGGGCGGGCTGGGGGCCGGGCTGGTGGCGCTGTGGTGGTCGGCCCACCTGCCCGCGTGGCTGATGCTGCCGCTGATGGTGCTGGCCGCCGCGCTGTTCGGCACCCTGTGGGCGGCGGTGCCCGCCTACCTGCAGGCCTACCGCGGCAGCCACATCGTCATCACCACCATCATGTTCAACTTCCTGGCGTCCACCCTGCTGGTGTACCTGCTGGTCAACTGGCTCAAGGTGCCCGGCTCCATGGCGGTGGAAAGCGCCCCCTTTGCCGATTCGGCCAAGCTGCCCGGCATGCACGAGATGCTGGCCTGGGTGGGGGTGGAATGGCCCTCGTCCCCGCTCAACGCCAGCGTGCTGCTGGCGGTGCTGGCGGCGGCGGGGGTGCAGCTGTTCCTCTGGCGCACCCGCTCGGGTTACCGCCTGCGGGCCGTGGGTTCCAGCGAAACCGCGGCGCAGTACGCGGGCATCGATGCGCGCCAACAGGTCATGCGGTCCATGGCCTTGTCCGGGGCGCTGGCCGGGCTGGTGGGCGTGAACGAAATCGCCGGGGTGTCGGGCCGCTTGCTGCTGGACTTTGTGGCGGGCGCGGGCTTCACCGGCATTGCCGTGGCGCTGATGGGCCGCAACCACCCGGTGGGCATCGTGCTGGCCAGCCTGCTGTTCGGTGCGCTGTTCCAGGGCGGGGCCGAGGTGGCTTTTGAGGTGCAGGGCTTCACCCGCGACATGGTGGTCACCCTGCAAGGTTTCATCGTGCTGTTCTCCGGGGCCATGGCCTATGTGCTGGCCCCGTGGCTGGCGCGGGCCCTGGGCTGGTGGACCCGCCGGGGGCAGGCTGCGGGGGCGGAGGTGTCGCATGGATGAGTTGATGCTGGGCTCGCTGTTGGGCTCCACCCTGCGCGTGGCCGCACCCTTGATGTTTTGCGCCCTGGCCGGGCTGCTGAGCGAGCGCAGCGGGGTGGTGGACATTGGGCTGGAGGGCAAGATGCTGGCCGCCGCCTTTGCCGCCGCCGCCGCGGGGGCCCTCAGCGGACAGCTGGTGTGGGCCGTGCTGGCCGCGCTGGCGGTGGCCGTGGCCCTGTCGTGGCTGCATGGCGTGGCCTGTGTCAGCCACACCGGCGACCAGGTGGTGTCGGGCGTGGCCATCAACATCATTGCCGCCGGGCTCACCGCGGTGCTGGGGGCCGCCTGGTTCCACCAGGGCGGGCAGACCCCGCCCCTGGGCGACGCCGTGCGCCTGGGCACGCTGTGGCCCCAGGCCGTGGCCGCCCTGCAAGGCATTCCGTGGCTGGGTGCGGTGCTGGGGCAGGGCCTGCTCAGCCACAACGCCTTGCTGTACCTGGCCTTGCTGATGGTGCCCGCCGTGTGGTTCCTGCTGTGGCGCACCCGCTTTGGCCTGCGCCTGCGGGCCGTGGGCGAAAACCCCGCCATGGTGGAGGCTGCGGGCGTGTCGGTGCAGGGCATGCGGTATGCGGCCCTCAGCCTCAACGGCCTGCTGTGCGGGCTGGCCGGGTGTTACCTGGTGCTGGCCCAAAGCGCGTCTTTTGTGCCCAACATGACGGCGGGCCGGGGCTTCATGGCGCTGGCTGCCCTCATCTTTGGCAAATGGCGGCCCGCCGGGGCGCTGTGGGCCTGTTTGTTGTTTGGTTTTCTGGATGCCGTGGCCATCCGTTTGCAAGGCGTATCCCTGCCCGTGGTGGGCGAGGTGCCGGTGCAATGGATCCAGGCGCTGCCCTATGGCCTGACCGTGGTGCTGCTGGCCGGCTTCATCGGCAAGGCCGTGGCCCCCAAGGCCCTGGGCACCCCCTATGTGAAGGAACGCAGCTGATGAGCGACACCCCCCTCTTCCTGGACGACGACGAACAGGCCCTGGCCCACGCCCTGTGGGCCCAGGCCCTGACGGTGCAGCAGCGCGCCCACGCCCCGTACTCCCGCTTTCAGGTGGGGGCGGCGCTGGTGGACGAAACCGGGCGCATCCACGCCGGGTGCAACGTCGAAAACGCCGCCTACCCCGAAGGCGTGTGCGCCGAGGCCGGGGCCATCAGCGCCATGGTGGCCGCGGGTGGGCAGCACATCCGTGGCCTGCTGGTGGTGGGCTCCGGGGCGCAATGGGTCACGCCCTGTGGCGGCTGCCGCCAGAAAATCCGCGAATTTGCCGCCCCTCACACGCCGGTGTGGGTGGCCAACACCCAGACCGTGCAGGCCCGACTGACGCTGCAAACCCTGCTGCCCCACAGTTTCGGCCCCGACCACCTGACCGACTCCCTGAAAGCCGACGCACCATGACCACCCCCACCGCTTTGCAAGTGCTGCAACAACGCCTGCCCCAGGCCCGCCCCCGCGTGGCGCTGGTGCTGGGCTCAGGCTGGGGTGGGGTGGTGGACCACATCCAGGACCCCGTCCGCATCCCTTATGCCGAGCTGCCCGGCTTCCCTCTGCCCAGCGTGCAAGGCCATGCCAGCGACCTGGTGTGGGGCCGCCTGGGCCCGCACGAGGTGGTGGTGCTGACCGGGCGCAAACACACCTACGAAACCGGCCAGCCCGACGGCATGAAACTGCCCCTGCGCACCCTGCGCGACTGGGGGTGCGAGGTGCTGGTGCAAACCAACGCCGCCGGCAGCCTCAGTGTCGACATGCCCCCCGGCAGCCTCATGGCCCTGAGCGACCACCTCAACCTCTCGCAACGCTCCCCGCTGATCGGCGAGCCCGGCAACGACCGCTTTGTGAGCATGCTCGACGCCTACGACCCCGCGCTGCGCGCCCAGGCCGTGGCCACCGCGCAGGCGCTGGGCGTCACCCTGCACCAGGGTGTGTACGCCTGGTTCGTGGGGCCGCAGTTCGAAACCCCGGCGGAAATCCGCATGGCCGCGCTGCTGGGTGCCCAGGCCGTGGGCATGAGCACCGTGCCCGAAACCATCATCGCCCGCCACGCGGGCCTGAAGGTGCTGGCCATCTCGCTGCTGACCAACATGGGCGCTGGCCTGTCCAACGAAAACCTGAGCCACGCCCACACCCTGGCCCAGGCCAACCTGGCGGGCGACAACGCCGCCCGCGTGCTGACCGCCGTGGTGGAGGGTTTGACATGGTGAACCTGGACACCCCGGCCCAGCGCCAACAGGCCGCCGCCACGGCGCTGGCCTGCCTGGACCTGACCGACCTCAACACCACCAGCAACGAGGCCGCCATCGACACCCTGTGCCACAAGGCCCGCGGCCTGGATGGGGCCTTGCCCCCCGTGGCCGCCGTGTGTGTGTGGCCCCGCCTGGTGGCTCACGCCCGCCAGCAACTGCCCCTGCACGTGGGGGTGGCGGCGGTGGTCAACTTCCCGTCCGGGCAGGGCGGGGTGGACGAGGTGCTGGCCGAGGTGGACCTGATCGCCCGCAGCGGCGGCCAGGAGGTGGACTGCGTGCTGCCCTACCAGGCGCTGTGCGGGGCAGAGGCCTCGGCGGCGGCGCTGGCCGCGGCCCGTGGCCTGCTGCTGGCCGTGCGCCAGGCCAGCCCCGGCCTGCTGCTCAAGGTCATCCTGGAAACGGGCGAACTGCCCTCGCCCGAGCGGGTGGCCCAGCTCAGCGAGCTGGCGCTGGCCTGCGGGGCCGACTTCATCAAGACCAGCACCGGCAAAACCCCGCAAGGGGCCAGCCTGCCCGCGGCCCAGGCCATGCTGGCCGTGTTGCGGGCCCGCGCCCAAGCCCTGCCCCTGGGGGCCTCGGCGGTGCTGGGCTTCAAACCCTCGGGTGGCTTGCGCACCCTGGCCGACGTGTGGCCCTACATGCAGCTCACCCAACAGACCCTGGGCACCCATGCCGTCAACCCCCGGCGCTTTCGCGTGGGGGCCAGCAGCCTGTGGGACGAGCTGGCGGCGGTGCTGCAAGGCCGTGCGCCCGGTGCACCCGCGGCCACCTCGGGGTATTGACCCCTGCACTGGGTGGGTCCATCAATGCTCTTAAATTTATAGCTTCTCGCGCTTTCAAATAAAGCGGTATGTGCCAAAAAGGCTTTGAATTTTTGGGCCGCCGCGATGCCCCAGACCCCTTTGCCCCCTTTTTTTGACCCCACCCCTCCCATGCTGCTGCCTCAAGAAATCATCCGCCTCAAACGCGACGGTGCTCCGCTGGACGCCGCCCACATCCAGGCCTTTGTGCGCGGCCTGGTCGATGGCTCGTGGAGCGAGGGCCAGGCCGCCGCGCTGGCCATGGCCATCTTCTTTCGGGGCATGGACATGCCCGAGCGCGTGGCCCTGACCCGCGCCATGATGACCTCGGGCGACGTGCTGGACTGGAGCCAGGCCCACCTGGGTGGCCCGGTGCTGGACAAACACTCCACCGGCGGCGTGGGCGACAAGGTCAGCCTGATGCTGGCCCCCTGGGTGGCTGCTTGCGGTGGGTTTGTGCCCATGATTTCCGGGCGCGGCCTGGGCCACACCGGTGGCACGCTGGACAAGTTCGACAGCATCCCCGGCTACCAGACCGCCCCGTCCCTGGAACTGCTGCGCCAGACCGTGGCGCAGGTGGGCTGCGCCATCATCGGTCAGACGGCCGACTTGGCCCCGGCGGACCGGCGGCTGTACGGCATCCGCGACGTGACCGCCACGGTGGAGTCGGTGCCCCTGATCACCGCCAGCATCCTGTCCAAAAAGCTGGCCGCCGGCCTGCAAGGCCTGGTCATGGACGTCAAGGTGGGCAACGGCGCTTTTGCCGACAACCTGCCCATGGCGCAGGAGCTGGCCCAATCCCTGGTCACCGTGGCGCAAGGGGCGGGCCTGCCCACCCGCGCCCTGCTGACCGACATGAACCAGGTGCTGGGCACCACTGCGGGCAACGCGGTGGAAATGCAGGAGGCGGTTGACTTCCTCACCGGCGCCCAGCGCGAACACCGCCTGTGGGAAGTGACCCGCGCCCTGGCCGCCGACATGTTGCTGTTGGGCCGCTTGGTGGAAACCGAGGCCGAGGCCTTCACCCGCCTGGACCACGCGCTGGACAGCGGCGCCGCGGCCGAGCGCTTCGAGCGCATGGTGCACGCCCTGGGCGGCCCGTCCGACTTCCTGGCGCACAGCGCCCAACACCTGCCCGCCGCCCCGGTGCAACTCACGGTGACCGCGCCGCACGCGGGCTGGCTGTCGGCGGTGCGCACGCGGGACGTGGGCGTGGCCGTCATCGAACTGGGCGGTGGCCGCCGCAAAGCGTCTGACCCCGTGGACCACGCCGTGGGCTACACCCACCTCCCCGCCATCGGCCAACCCGTGCAAGCCGGTGACCGCCTGGCCACCGTGCACGCCCGTGACGCCACCAGCGCCGAACGCGCCGCGCAGGCCTTGCGGGCCGCCTTCACCCTGTCGGACACCGCGTGCAGCGCCCAGCCCGTGCTGGTGCAGCGCGTGCAGGCCCCAGCCACCGGAGCCCAGGCATGACCCGCGCCGTGGTGCTGGTGCTGGACTCGTTTGGCCTGGGTGCCACGCCCGACGCTGTGCGTTTTGGCGACGTGGGGGCCAACACCTTGGGCCACATCGCCGCATGGCGGGCGCAGCAGGGCCAGCCCCTGCAACTGCCCCACCTGATGGCGCTGGGCCTGGGCCACGCGGCGCAGGTCGCCAGCGGGCACTGGCCCGAGGGCCTGCCCACCTTGCCCGTGTTGCGCCACCCTGTGGCCTTTGGGGCGGCCAGCGAAACCAGCCTGGGCAAGGACACCCCCAGCGGCCACTGGGAAATGATGGGCTGTCCCGTGCCGTTCGAATGGGGCGTGTTCCCCACCCCCGCCACCCGCCACCTGCCCGAGAGCGACCCGGCGCGTGTGGGCATCTTCCCCGCCGACCTCATGGCCGAGTGGTACCAGGCCTGCGGCCTGAGCGGCAGCCTGGGCAACAGCCATGCCAGCGGCACCGAAATCATCGAACGCCTGGGCGACGAACACCTGCGCACCGGCCTGCCCATTTGTTACACCAGCGCGGACAGCGTGTTCCAGGTGGCCGCACACGAAGGCGCGTTTGGCCTGCAACGGCTCTACGCCATCTGCGAAGCGGCCAAACCGATTTTCGACCGGGCCAACATCGCCCGCGTCATTGCCCGCCCCTTCACCGGCGGGGCCGGGGTGCCCTTTCGCCGCACCGGCAACCGCCACGACTACACCACCCCACCGCCGTCCGAAACCCTGCTGGACCGCCTGCGGGAACGCGGGCGCGAGGTGCATGCCGTGGGCAAGATCCCGGACATTTTTGCCGACCGGGGCATCAGCCACGTCTACAAGGCCGAGGGCAATGCCGCCCTGTGCGAGCACACCCTGCAAGCCCTGGAAGCCTGCCCGGACGGTGGCCTGGTGTTTGCCAACCTGGTGGACTTTGACATGCTGTACGGCCACCGCCGCGACCTGGCGGGTTACGCCCAGGCCCTGGAAGCCCTGGACGCCTGGCTGCCGCAGCTGCAGACCCGCCTGCGCCCGGGCGACCTGCTGCTGCTGACCGCCGACCACGGTTGCGACCCCAGCTGGCCCGGCTCGGACCACACCCGGGAGCACGTGCCCATGCTGTTCAGCGGCCCCGGCTGTGCCCCCTGCGGTGCCTTGCCCGTGAGCACCAGCTTTGCCGACATGGGGCAGACCCTGGCCCAGCACCTGCGGGTGGGGCCCCTGGCGCACGGCCACGCGTGCTGGCGCTGAAGCGCGTACCGGCCCCGGGGAAAGCCCTCGCTTCCCCATGAAAAAAGCCCCGCATGCGGGGCTTTTCTTTGGCTGACGGATGCCAGGTTCAGGGCTTGGCCGAGGTGGGGAAAGGCCAGGCGGCGTGGGGGTTGAGCTTGGTTTGGGCCGCAGCAGCGGCCTTTTTGGCGGGCGCAGCCTTCTTTGCGGCAGCGGGCTTGGCCTCGACCTTTGCAGCGGCTTTGGCGGGGGCTTTTGCAGGCGCCTTGGCCGCAGGTTTTGTGGCTGCAGCGGCTTTTTTGGCCGGTGCCTTGGCGGGCTTCTCGGCAGGCTTGGCTGCGGCTTTGACGGCCGCTTTGGCGGGGGCCTTGGGGGCTGCAGCAGGGGCAGCCTTGGCTGCGGCCTTCTTGGCCACTGGTTTGGCGGCAGCAGCGGGTTTGGCTGCTGCCTTCGCAGCCGCCTTTGCCGCCGGTTTGGCCGCGGCCTTCACCGCGGGAGCAGCCTTGGCGGCAGCTTTCGGTGCAGCCGCCTTTTTGGCGGGGGTGGCGGCCTTGGCGGGGGCTTTGACGGCGGCCTTTGCGGCGGGTTTCGCGGCAGCGGCTTTGGGGGCGGCTTTTGCGGGGGCCTTGGCCGCGGGTTTTTCAGCCGGTTGGGCGGCGGCCTTCTTCACAGCAGGGGTCGCAGCTTTCTTGGCGGGTGCCACCGCCTTCTTGGCTGCGGGGGCGGCCTTGGGGGCTGCCTTGGCAGCCGCTTTCTTGGCGGGGGCAGCCGCTTTTTTCACCGGTTCACTCTTTGCAGCGGGTGCTGTCTTTTTTGCAGTTGCCATGGGGTCATCTCCAGGAGTGGGTTGCAAAGAACGCTTCCTCCCCGAGGAGCCGGACTGACGGGAAGCGATTCAGTGCACCGCAGTCTTCGACCGTGAGGCCGGATGGCGGCAGCGGGGCGCTGAATGGGGTGAACCTGCCGCCCCAACGGATGGCGGTGTCCGTTGACGGGGGGCGGAGCAGGAAAAAAGACGGCATGCGGGCAGGCGTGGGGTCAGTCCCAGGACAGGGCCCCGCCCGATTGGTACTCGATGACGCGGGTTTCGAAGAAGTTGCGTTCCTTCTTCAGGTCGATCATCTCGCTCATCCAGGGGAAGGGGTTTTCCTCGTTGGGGAACAGGGTGTCCAGCCCGATCTGGGTGGCACGCCGGTTGGCGATGTAGCGCAGGTAACCCTTGAACATGCTGGCGTTGAGGCCCAGCACGCCGCGGGGCATGGTGTCTTCGGCGTACTGGTACTCCAGCTCCACCGCCTTCATGAACAGGGCGGTGATTTCGGCCTTGAACTCGGGCGTCCACAGGTGGGGGTTTTCGAGCTTGAGCTGGTTGATCAGGTCGATGCCGAAGTTGCAGTGCATGGACTCGTCGCGCAGGATGTACTGGTACTGCTCAGCGGCACCGGTCATCTTGTTCTGGCGGCCCAGCGCCAAAATTTGCGTGAAGCCCACGTAGAAGAACAGCCCTTCCATCAGGCAGGCGAAGACGATGATGGATTTCAGCAGCGTCTGGTCGGCCTCGGGGGTGCCGGTCTTGAACTCGGGGTTCATGATCACGTCGATGAACGGGATCAGGAACTCGTCCTTGGCGCGGATGGACGGGATTTCGTTGTAGGCGTTGAAGATCTCGCCTTCGTCCAGGCCCAGGCTTTCCACGATGTACTGGTAGGCGTGGGTGTGGATGGCCTCTTCAAACGCCTGACGCAGCAGGAACTGGCGGCACTCGGGCGCGGTGATGTGCCGGTAGGTGCCCAGCACGATGTTGTTGGCGGCCAGGCTGTCGGCGGTGGTGAAGAAGCCCAGGTTGCGCTTGACGATGCGGCGCTCGTCCTCGGTGAGCCCGTTGGGGTCTTTCCAGAGGGCGATGTCGCGGTTCATGTTCACTTCCTGCGGCATCCAGTGGTTGGCGCAGGTGGCCAGGTATTTTTCCCAGGCCCACTTGTACTTGAAGGGCACCAGCTGGTTGACGTCGGTCTGGCCGTTGATGATGCGTTTGTCGGCGGCGTTGACGCGGCGGCCGGTGCTGGCCACGGCGGCTGGGGGGGCGTCAGCCCGCACGGGCTGGAGCTGGGGTGCCGAGGAGGGAGGAACGGCCGACCCACCGAAAGCAGGTTGGACAGGGGCAGTTTGCGGGGTGGGCGTGACGTCGTCGTCCCAGGTGAGCATGATGGGTTCCTTCACTTGCATTATGGAAGCGGCGGGTTGAATTGCATAGCGGCTTGCCGCCCGCCAAAGCAAGCCGTCAACGGGGTGTTGTGCCCATGCATCGGCATGGGCACACACACTCACTGGCAGGCTTCGCAGCCAGGGTCGTCGATGGCGCAGAACTTGATGTCGGTGGCCGCTTCAATGGCGGCGGGTGCCGCGGCCACGGGGGCGGCCATGACCGGCTCGGGCGTGTTGTTCACCGCGTTGAGCTGGCCGGTGCGGCCGGTGGATTTTTCGGCGTGTGTGGCGGCCATGGTGCGCAGGTAGTAGGTGGTCTTGAGACCCCGCACCCAGGCCAGCTTGTAGGTGTCGTCCAGCTTCTTGCCCGAGGCACCGGCCATGTAGATGTTGAGGCTCTGGGCCTGGTCGATCCACTTCTGGCGGCGTGCGGCGGCTTCCACCAGCCACTGGGTTTCGATTTCGAAGGCGGTGGCGTACAGGGCCTTGATGTCCTGGGGCACGCGGTCGATGGCGCGCAGCGAACCGTCGAAGTGCTTCAGGTCCATGACCATCACGTCGTCCCACAGGCCCAGGCGCTTGAGGTCACGCACCAGGTAGCTGTTGACCACGGTGAACTCGCCCGACAGGTTGGACTTGACTGACAGGTTGCCGAACGAGGGCTCGATGGACGCGTCCACCCCGATGATGTTGCTGATGGTGGCCGTGGGCGCAATGGCCACGCAGTTGCTGTTGCGCATGCCGTCCTTGGCGATCTTGGCGCGCAGGGCGTTCCAGTCCAGGGTGGCGTTGCGGTCGGTTTCCACGTAGCCACCGCGTTGCTCGGCCAGCATGTTCAGCGTGTCCAGTGGCAGGATGCCACGGTCCCACAGCGAGCCCTTGTAGCTGCTGTAGCGGCCCCGCTCGGCGGCCAGTTCGGTGGAGGCCCAGTAGGCGTGGTAACACACGGCTTCCATGGAGCGGTCGGCAAACTCCACGGCTTCTTGCGACGCATAAGGCACGCGCAGGGCGTACAGCGCGTCCTGGAAGCCCATGATGCCCAGCCCCACCGGGCGGTGGCGCAGGTTGGAGTCGCGGGCCTTCTTCACGGCGTAGTAGTTGATGTCGATCACGTTGTCCAGCATGCGCATGGCGGTGGACACGGTGCGTTGCAGCTTGGCGTGGTCGAGCTGGCCGTTGGTGATGTGCTGCACCAGGTTGACCGAGCCCAGGTTGCACACGGCGGTTTCGGCGTCGTTGGTGTTGAGCGTGATTTCGGTGCACAGGTTGGAGCTGTGCACCACCCCCACATGCTGCTGCGGGCTGCGGATGTTGCAGGGGTCCTTGAACGTGATCCAGGGGTGGCCGGTCTCGAACAGCATGGACAGCATCTTGCGCCACAGGTCGGTGGCGGCCACTTTCTTGGACGGCTTGATGTCGCCACGGGCGGCCCGTTCTTCGTAGGCCACATAGGCTTTTTCGAAGGCGGTGCCGTACAGGTCGTGCAGGTCGGGCACGTCGGAGGGGCTGAACAGCGTCCAGTCGCCTTTTTCCATCACGCGCTTCATGAACAGGTCGGGGATCCAGTTGGCCGTGTTCATGTCGTGGGTGCGGCGGCGGTCGTCACCCGTGTTCTTGCGCAGCTCCAGGAATTCTTCAATGTCCAGGTGCCAGGTTTCCAGGTAGGCGCAGACCGCGCCCTTGCGCTTGCCGCCTTGGTTCACGGCCACGGCGGTGTCGTTCACCACCTTCAGGAAGGGCACCACGCCTTGCGATTCGCCGTTGGTGCCCTTGATGTGGCTGCCCAGGGCGCGCACGCGGGTCCAGTCGTTGCCCAGGCCGCCGGCAAACTTGGACAGCAGGGCGTTTTCCTTGATGGCTTCGTAGATGCCGTCGAGGTCGTCGGCCACGGTGGTGAGGTAGCAGCTGGAGAGCTGGCTGCGTCGCGTGCCGCTGTTGAACAGCGTGGGCGTGCTGCTCATGAAGTCGAAGCTGGAGAGCACTTCGTAGAACTCGATGGCGCGGGCTTCGCGGTCGATCTCGTTCAGCGCCAGGCCCATGGCCACACGCATGAAGAAGGCTTGCGGCAGCTCGATGCGGGCCTTGCGCACGTGCAGGAAGTAGCGGTCGTACAGGGTTTGCAGGCCCAGGTAGTCAAACTGCATGTCGCGCTGGGGCTGGAGGGCGGCACCCAGGCGCTTCAGGTCGAACTGGGCCAGCTTTTCGTCCAGCAGTTCGTTGGCAATGCCCTTCTTGATGAACTGGGGGAAGTAGTCGGCATAACCCTCGGCCAGCTCGGTGTAGGTCACCTCATGGCCCAGCACTTCCTTGGCGATGGTGTGCAGCAGCAGGCGGGCGGTGGCGTAGGTGTAGTCGGGGTCTTTTTCGATCAGCGTGCGGGCGGCCAGGATGGAGGCCTTGTGCACTTCTTCCAGCGGCACGCCGTCGTACAGGTTGCGCAGGGTTTCGGCCACGATGGGCTCGGGCTTGACCTCGGTGGACAGCCCGGCGCAGGCGGCGCGGATGCGCTCGGTCAGGGCGGTCATGTCCAGGGGCACGCGTTGGCCGTTTTCCAGCACGTGCAGCTGTTCGGTGGGCTGGGCGGCGGGGGCCTGGCCGTGGGCGGCGCGCTCTTGCGCACGGCGTTCGCGGTACAGCACATAGGCACGGGCCACTTCGTGGTGGCTGCCGCGCATCAGGCCCAGTTCCACATGGTCTTGCACGTCTTCGATGTGGAAGGTGCCGCCACCGGGGCGCGAGCGCATCAGGGCCTTGACCACCGTTTGCGTCAGGGCTTCCACGGTTTCGCGCACGCTGGCCGAGGCCGCGCCCTGGGTGCCGTGCACCGCCAGGAAGGCTTTCATCAACGCCACGGCAATCTTGTTGGGCTCGAACGGCACCACCGCGCCGTTGCGGCGGATGATCTGGTAGTGGCTCAGGCTGGTGGCCGAAGAGGCGCGTTCGGTGGTGTCGAGCGTGTGCATGGGGTTGGCGGCTTGGGCGGCGGAGTCCGGGTAAGCGGTGGCTTGCATGGTTCCTCTTATGGGGCGTTTTGGGAGATGTCTTGTCTTTCGGGACGACACTATATCTAGTGTTTGGCTTCTTTTGGGACCACTACCCATGGTGTTTTGGAATATTTTTTGTAACCCAAAAACAGGCCCAAAACATGCTATGCGGCACCCCTGAAAACGCTGACTTCTCTCAAAACGGGAGCAGGGTTTTCAGGCCGCCCGGGCCTTGCGCGGGGTTGCTGAAAAAGCGATGAAAAGCCCAGAAAGGCGGTGCCGGACCGTGCCGGGCGGCCCCGTATCATCGGCAACCCCTTCCGTGCACAGGCGTTCAACATGACCGATCAGACAACAACCCCGCCGCTGGATGTGGTGGTGATGGCCGCGGGCAAAGGCACCCGCATGAAAAGCCGCACCCCCAAGGTGCTGCACCGCCTGGGCGGGCGGGCGCTGGTGGCGCATGTGATCGACACGGCGGCCAGCCTGTCGGCACGGCAGGTGGTGGTCATCACCGGGCATGGTGCTCCTGAAGTGGAAGCATTCATTGCAAACAGAAAAAGCGCTGGAGGCCAAAATAGCTTGTTGTCTTTTGCCCGCCAGGAACCGCAACTGGGCACCGGCCACGCCGTGCAGCAGGCGGTGCCGCTGCTGGCCGACGACGGCATCACGCTGGTGTTGTCGGGCGACGTGCCGCTGACCCAGGCCCCCACGCTGCAAGCCCTGTTGGACCTGTGCGCTGGCGATGCACTGGCCCTGCTCACGCTGGACATGCCCGACCCCACGGGGTATGGCCGCATCGTGCGGGCCGCGGACGGGGCGGTGCAAGCCATTGTGGAACACAAGGACGCCACCGAGGCCCAGCGCGCCATCCGCGAGATTTACAGCGGCATCATGGCCGTGCCCACCCGGCTGCTGCGCGGCTGGCTGGCCCGGCTGGACAACCAGAACGCCCAGAACGAGTACTACCTGACCGACGTGGTCAAGTTCGCCGTGGCCGACGGTTGCCCCGTGCGCGCCCACTGCATTGCCGACGCGGTGCAGGTGGCCGGTGTCAACAGCCCGCTGCAGCTGGCCGAGCTGGAACGCGCCTTCCAACGCCGCCAGGCCGAGACGCTGATGGTCCAGGGCGTGCGCCTGGCCGACCCGGCCCGTTTCGACCTGCGCGGCACGCTCAGCTGCGGGCAGGACGTGGACATTGACGTCAACTGCGTGTTCGAAGGCCAGGTCAGCCTGGGCGAGGGTGTTCGCATCGGTGCCAACTGCGTCATTGCCAACGCCGCCATTGCCGATGGCGCGGTCATCCACCCCTTCACCCACATCGACGGCGAGAAACTGGGCGTCAAGGTCGGCCCGGGCGCCCTCATCGGTCCGTTTGCCCGCCTGCGCCCGGGGGCCGACCTGGGGGCGGAGGTGCACATCGGCAACTTTGTGGAGGTGAAGAACAGCACCCTGGCCGCCGGGGCCAAGGCCAACCACCTGGCCTACCTGGGCGACGCCACCGTGGGCGAACGTGTCAACTACGGCGCGGGCAGCATCACCGCCAATTACGACGGGGCCAACAAACACCGCACCGTGATCGAGGCCGACGTGCACGTGGGCAGCAACTGCGTGCTGGTGGCTCCGGTCACCCTCGGCGCGGGCGGCACGGTGGGCGGCGGCAGCACCATCACCAAGAACACCCCACCCGGTGCGCTGAGCGTGGCCCGGGGCAAGCAGGTCAGCATTGCCAACTGGCAGCGGCCCCACAAGAACAAGGCTTGAGTGTGTTTTTGGCCTCTTGCGCTTTATTCATAAGCGCAAGGTGCTATCAAAATTGAATTTCCCTTGGGCGCCGCCTCCGTCCAGATCCATGGGGGCGTAATTCCTAGCGGTGGGCGTTGCTGACCTCTGTTAGCGTTGCGCCCTCTGGGGAGGCTTTTGAATGGGGGCGGCGAGGTTGGCCGACCTGGGTCTCCCTTTTTTGAAAGAAGGGAGATTGCATGTTTGCCAATGTCGTCAAAGGGGCCCAGCGCGGCCTGTTGTTGAGGCCCGTGTTTGGCCAGGTCATCACGCTGACCCTGCGTGACCCCGGTCCCGCCAGTCAGCCAGCGGTGCTGGAGCTGGTTCGCCAACTGGCGCAAGCCGCCGAGAGGGCGGCACAACCCGCGGGGCTGGTGGCGGCGTTTGCGCCCGAGTTGTGGGGCCAATGGCAGGGGCGTCCCATTCCCGTCAGCCGCAAGGTGCTCAACCACTCGCCCAAGCTGCGCGACACCGGGGGCGACGTGTTGCTGTTCCTGAAGACACCCGATGCGCAAACCGCCCGCCAGCTGCTGGACGCGTTCACGCCCGCGCTGGGCGCTTTGGCCAGCCACATGGAAACCGTGGAAGTGGGCAAGCGCGAAGACGGTCGCGTCATCGGCGGGCGGTATGTGGACGGCATCACCAACCCCAACGACCCGGTGAGCCTGGCCGAAGACATCCTGGTGGCGGGCGCGTACCCAGGGGCCTCGTTCGCCTTCACCCAGAAGTTTTTGTTCGATTGGCGCTCCATCGCCGCCATGTCCCCCGACAGCGAGGACGCGATGATTGGCCGCGACACCCAGGGGGCCATCCTGCCGCAGGGGCCTGCCGATGCCCACATCCACCGCGCCCACGTGCGCGACGCCAATGGCGACAACCGAAAGCTGCTTCGGCAGGCGCTGCCCTTTGGCGAGCAGGCCGGCCATGCCGCCCGCGAAGCCGGGCTGATGTTTGTGGCCTTCTGCAACGAGCAGGAGCGGTTTGAAAAAATCCTCCACCACCTGATGGGCGACATGCCCGATCGCCCGGTCGATCGCCTCATGAGCGTGGTGCAAGGCGTTGCCGGGGCGTACTGGTACGTGCCGGCCGCCGCCGAGCTGGGGGTGGCGCATGTGCACAGCGTGTCCGACACCGAAGAAGACCCCCACTGGGACGTGCGCAGCAGCAACGGCTACCTGTTCTACAACTCGCAAGACTATCTGCACCAGATGGCCGAGGGTGGCTACGCGCCGGGTGACCCGCCCAGCCCCCGGCTGCTGGCCTTGCTGGGGCGCACCTTCTCGCATTGGAACGACGGATGGCTGCGCCGCCAGCCCTTTCCCCGCCTGCCGCACCTGTCCACCCTGGTGACGCCGGACGAGGCCCCGGTGCTCAAGGGCTCAGCCTCGCTGCGCAAGGGCCTGGCCAACAAGAAGACGCTGGCCGAGTTGCTGTCGGCCCCCCACTCGCGCCTGGCGCGGGACAACCAGCTGCTGCGCATCTACCCCGAAGAACTGCTGGTGGGCATCATCCCTGACTTCACCCTGGGCCGCGGCAAGGAGGTGGTGCCCTACCTGAGCGAGGAAGAGACCATTGCCGCCTGGCTCAAGGGAGAGCTGAACGAGTGGTCGGCCATGGGCCATGTGGTGCCGCACTACCAACGCCTGCTGGACGTGGGCCTGGAGGGGCTGCTGGCGCTGTTGCAGCAGGGCATGGCCAAGCCGGGGTTGACCCCGGCCCAGCACGACTTCTACCAAGGGGCCATTTGGTCGCTGCAAGGGGTGCAAGGGTATTTGCGCAACTGGGCCGAACACGCGGAGCACGCCGTGGCCCAAGCCAGCACCCCCGACGACGCCCAGAACATGCGGGACGTGGCCGCCCGCCTGCGCCACCTCAGCACCCAGCCGCCACGCGATTTCCATGACGGCGTGCAGCTCATCTACTCCTTCCACTGCTGCCTGCACCTGCTGGGCGAGCTGACCGCCATCGGGCGGCTGGACCAGATGTTGTGGCCACTGCTGCAAAAACACCCCATGGACGAGGCCCGGGCGCAGGAGATTGTGGATTGCCTGTGGCTCAAGATGGGCGAAAACGCCTTCGTCAACCGCGCCAACATCACCGACTACGTCAACTACGGCACCACGGCGGTGTGCGGCCTGGGGGGCAACTTCCCGCAGGGCGGGGGCATCAACCAGTGGGTGCAGCAAATCACGGTGGGCGGCTACGTGGCCAACGACGACGCCACGCCCACGGGCGGCGTCAACCCCGTCACCCTGTTGTGCCTCAAGGCCGCACGCCGCATCCCTGTGAATGCACCCACCTTGTCGCTGCGGGTCTACAAGGACATGCCCCAAGAGGTGCTGGACGCCGCCGCCGAGTCGCTGCTGGCCGGGGGCGCACACCCCATCCTGTACCAGGACGACAAGCTGTGCATGGCGCTGCACCGTTCGGGCCAGGACGTGTCGCTGCGCTGGTCTCGCGACTACGCTGCCGACGGTTGTTACGAACCCATGCTGGCCGGGGCCACCGAATTTGCCTTTGCCAACGTCACCCCCATGGCCGCGCTGGAGCAAGCGCTGAACCAGGGGGCCACCTACGGTGCTGCCGGGCCCATTTACCTGCGTGGCCTGAAGCAGACCTTCCGCTCCCCACCGGCGCAGGACATCGACACCTTTGAAAAGCTGCAAGCCCAGTTCCTGCACCAACTGGAATGGCTGGTGATCCAGACCTACAACGTCATCCTCGGGGCCTACGGCAACCTGGGCGACATCTGCCCCAGCCCCTTGTTGTCCACGCTGATCGACGGCTGTGTCGAATCGGGCCGCGACCTCACCCAGGCCGGTGCCCGCTTCCACATGATTGCGCCGCTGTGTGTGGGGGTTTCCAACACCATCGACTCGCTCTACGCCATCAAAAAGCTGGTGTACGACCGCGACACCGCCATCG
The DNA here is from genome assembly GCF_054777695.1 of Hydrogenophaga soli. NCBI lineage: Bacteria > Pseudomonadati > Pseudomonadota > Betaproteobacteria > Burkholderiales > Comamonadaceae > Hydrogenophaga > Hydrogenophaga soli. The sequence goes on from NZ_BAAHAK010000002.1 coordinate 341,472, forward strand.
CCACCCTGCCGGAGTTGGTGGACTGCCTCATCAACGACTGGGGCTTCACCCCGATCGAGCCCTACCAGAACGAGCTGATGGGCTCCGCCGCCGCCGGTGAACGTGCCCGCCGTTACCAGGAATGGCGCGACATCGCCCTGCAACTGCCCAAATGGGGCAGCGGGCACCCGGACGTGGACGCGCTGGGCAACTGGGTGATGGAACAGCTCATCCGCTTGTGTGTGGACGTGGTGCGCAAACCCCACCCCGCGCTGCAGCCGGTGCTGGAGGGCATTGCCAAGACCTACGGGGCCTTTGAATTTGTGATCACCCCCGGCATTGGCACCTTTGAAGGTTATGTGGGCGACGGTGCCCCGTGTGGTGCCACGGCCGATGGCCGCCGCAACGGCATGCCCATCGCGTCCGACCTCTCGCCGGTTCCCGCCCCGCAGGACTTGCCCGCCGCCCCCGCGTTCCGCAACATCTACCAGTCTCTGGAAAGCTGGCGCAACGATGCGATTGACTACGGGCTCTCCAACGCCTCGCCCGTGGACATGAACATCCCGGAAAACTTCCCGCTCAACGACCTCAAGCGCTTTTTGCGCGTGTACGCCGATGGCGGCACCGGCTCCAACCTGGTCACCCTGACCTGTGCCGACCTGGCCACCTACCAGGCCGCCAGCCAAGACCCCGAGCGTTACGACCTGCTGCGGGTGCGCATGGGGGGCTGGACCGAGTTTTACGCCGTGATGTTCCCCATGCACCAGGAACAGCACCAGCGGCGCCAGTACTTCACCCCCTGATTTCTTCCCCTCCTTGATTCCTTTTTTCTCCAACTCGCCAGCCCACATCGCCATGGTGTGGGCTGGCCCACCCAGAGACCTCCTGATGAAAAACCGATTCTTCTTCCTGCTGCTGTGGTGCACCCTGTGCTTCAGCCGCGCGGCGCTGGCCGCCACCCCCGCGCTCAACCCCAACGACTGGAACTTTGTGCTGGTGCCCAGCTTTGAAAGCCAAAGCGGCACCGGCAACAACCTCTCGCCCACCGGGCTCAACCACGCGCTGCGGTTCGGGCAACTGCTCAACGCCCAACTGGCGGGCAAGCAGGCGCAGGTGCGGCAGGTGTACGCCTTCACGCCGTCGGGGTCGTCCAGCATGGTGCCGCTGGAAACCATCGAGCCGTATGCGCTGCTGAACAACCTGGGCGTCACCTCACAAAGCCTCAGCCCGGGCGATGCCAGCGTGTACAACTCCCCTGCCTACTTCTTGCTGCAGCTGCTGGGCAACCAGCCCCGGGGCACCTACGTCATGGCCCTGCCGCCCGACATGCTTCAGGCCATGGTCAGCGCCGTCAGCAACGGCACGCTGGCCCTCAACGGCACCCATCAGTACGTGGTGCTGTCGGGCCAAGGCGCACCGTTTGCCGTGGGCAGTTACGACGATGGCATTGCCGACGACGCCCACTTTCCCGCCGTGCCCCTGCCCAAGCGCAGCGCCTGTTCGCAACCCGCCGTCACCGTGCACGCCATGGCCCCCGGGGGCTGGCAGCCCTATACCGAGCAAAAGGTGTACCTGGTGCGCCATGTGGAAGCCCACCCCAGCGGCAACTTTGAAAACGGCAACTACGTGTGCCAAGGCCAGTGGCGTGCGCTGGGGGCCAATGGGCGGCTGAGCGACCTCATGGGCCAACGCAAGCCCGATCACATCTTCACCTCCAACCCCAACAACATCATTGGGTGCAGCGGCACGTGTTCGTACATCCGGCCTTCGCTCACGGTGGCCCCGTTTGCCATCCAACACAACCTGCCCCTCACCCTGGCCGATTTCCAGTGGAACGACGCCGTCGATCTGGCGCAGGCCCTGTTCAACCGCGCCTCACCGCATTTCAAGCACTCCGAGAGCGGCAGCACCATCCTCGTGGGGTGGGAACACGCCCACATTGAAAAAGCCGTGAAATACCTGCTGACCAGCATGTACCAGAACGCCGCTGCCGCAGCGCAGGTGCCCGCCTGGGGTTTTGAGGATTACGACAGCGTGTGGGAGCTGTCCACCGACAAACACGGCCACCTGACCTTCCGCAACACCTGCGAAGCCATTCCCACCGCAGCCCTGCCCAGCACCTGCCCGGCTTTTTTCCAGTGACCTGTGAGGCCTGAAACGCATGGCTCCCTCGAAGTCGGTGCCCCCTCGCGCCCCCGGCATGTGTGGCTGGCGCAGGGTGGGGGTTGACGGGAGCGGTGTTTCAGCGATCGGGGGTGTCCAGCCCCCATTCCTCCACCGCCAACCCGGGTACCCGGTGGAATTCCCGGGCGTTGTTGGTGATGAGCACGCTGTCTTCCGCCATGGCGTGGGCGGCAATCATCATGTCCATGCCCCCGATGGGCTTGCCTTGGCGTTCCAGGGCCGCGCGCAATGCGGCGTAGTGGTGCGAGGCGTCGGAGGACCAGTCTCGCACCTCAAAACCCGCCAGCCAGGCCTCCACCGCGGCGTGAAATCGGGGCTGCCCCAGCTTGGCTGCGCCATAGCGCAACTCTGCAGCCACCACCGCAGACAACCAAAGCTGATGGCGGTTCAGCCGAGAAAACCGTTCCACCATGCCTGCCGGGCGTTGGCGCAGGATGTAGCTGCAAATGTTGGTGTCCAGGGTGCGGTTCATGGGGGCGCTCAAGACCAGTCGCGTTCTTGGGCAGGGGGGTCGGAGCGCTCGGCCAGGAAGTCGGGGGGCAAGGGTTCGGTGTCGGCATAAAACGTTTGCAGCCACTGGCCCATGTCGGCGGCGGGTTCGGTCTGGGGTTGTATCCACAGGGCATTGCCAATTTGCTCAATGCGGACCTCTTGGGTGGGCATGCGCAACTTGGCGGGCAGGCGCAGCGCCTGGCTGCGGCCACTCATGAAGATGCGGGCAGTGGTGGTCATGGTGTTCTCCTGTGATATGCCGTTGCCATACTACATCACGAGCCCCGCGGTGTGGTGGACAATGCGGCCCCTTTCGACCACACCCCCCACCTGTTTTGACCTCCACCGCGCCCGTTGCCGCCCCTGTGCTGGGCATTGATTTCGGCACCTCCAACTCCGCCGCCGCCTACATGGACGCCAACGGCCAACTCCAGGAAGTGCCGCTGGGCCAGGGCCGGGCTGAAATGCCCACCGCCCTGTTTTTCGACGCCGAAACCCACGCCGTGCTGTACGGCCACGAGGCCATGCAGGCCTACCTGTCGGGGGCCGAGGGGCGCTTGCTGCGCGCCCTCAAAAGCCTGCTGGGCAGCCCGTTGATGGACGAAGTCACCTCGGTCAACGGCGAGGCCATGCGCTTTTTCGACATCGTGGTGCTGTTCTTCAAGGAGCTGAAGCGCCGCAGCGAAGCGCATGTGGGCCAGCCCATCACCCGCGCCGTGCTGGGCCGCCCCGTGCACTTTGTGGACGAAGACCCCGCCCGCGACGCCCAGGCGCAGGACGCCCTGGGCCGAGCCGCGCGGCAGGCGGGGTTCACCGACTTCAGCTTTCAGCTGGAGCCCATTGCCGCCGCACTGGACCACGAGCAGCGCCTGAGCGGCGAAACCACGGTGCTGGTGGTGGACATTGGCGGCGGCACGTCCGACTTCACCGTGATCCGCCTGCACCCCGCACGCAGCCGCCAGGCCGACCGGGTGGGCGACATCCTCGCCACCACGGGTGTGCACATTGGCGGCACCAACTTCGACCGGCTGCTGGACCTGGACCGCGTCATGCCCCTCATGGGCTACCGCCACACCGACGCCGCGGGCCGCCCCGTGCCCAGCAGTGTGTTTTTTGACCTGAGCACCTGGCACCTCATCCACCAGGCGTACAGCCGCAAATCCATGCTGTTTGCCCAAAGCCTGGGCACACACTACGCCAACCGCCACCTGCACGCCCGGCTGATGGACGCGCTGCACGGCCAGCACGGCCACCGCTTGCTGGCGGGGGTGGAGGCGGCCAAGATCGCCTGCTCGCAATCCGGCCAACCCGCCCAGGTGCTGCTGGACTGCCTCTTGCCCGATCCGCCCGCACCGTCCGCTCCTGCTGCACCGGGCGCGGCCCCCCAGCCCTTGTCGGCCTGGATGGATGCCGACGCCCTGGCCCAAGCCCTGCAACCCGCCCTGGCCCAGGTGGTGGCCTGCGCCCAGCTGTGTGTGCAGCGCTCAGGTCTGGACGCGGTGGACGAGGTGTACCTGACCGGTGGCTCCTCCGCCCTGCGCCCCCTGGTGGACGCGCTCCAACAGGCCATGCCCCAAGCCAAGCTGGTGCCCGGCAACCGCTTCGGCGGCGTGGCCGCCGGACTGGCGGTGACGGGCTGGAATTTGTAAGGAAAATGTGCCTCTAGCGCTTTTTATGAAAGCGCAAGCAGCTATCAAAACGATAGTAATTGGCGCATGCGCGGTGGCCAGCCTGCACCGGGGCTTTTCTCCCCGTGGTGAATCAGCAGCCCCTCAGCGGGGTGGGGCGGGTGGGCTGTGGGGCGGGTGCCTTCGCCGGGGGCGAGGCGCACAGACCGGGGGGCGGGGTGCGCGCCAGCGCACCTTCCACCTCTGACTTGTCGCGGTTGTTTGAGCGGAGTTTTGCCCAAGGGCAAAACGCAGTGAGTTCCGCGACGCCGCCCCACGGTCGAGCACCGCAGCGAAGTCCGCAAAGCGGACCCCCGGCGAGGCGCCCACCCCACAGCCCACCCGCCCCACCCCGCCGCGAGGACTCACCCCAACACCACCCGCGTGTCGAACTTCGCCCGCTTCACGCTGAAAAACGCCTTCACATTGCGCACATTGACGTCGGTGTTGAACAGCCGCTGCGCCAGCGCGTGGTAGCCCGGCATGTCGGCCACGGCCAGCACCAGCACAAAGTCGGGCCCTGGGCTCACGCGGTAACACTGCTGCACCGCGTCGTCGGCCACGGCGCGGGCCTCAAAGGCGTCCAGTGCGGCGGCGTCCTGCCGGTCCAGCGACACCTCGGCCAGCGCCGTCAGGCCATGGCCCCGCAAGGCCCCCAACCGGTCGGCGTTCAGCACCGCCACCTGCCGCTCGATCAGCCCGGCCTCGTGCAGCCGCCGCACCCGGCGCAGCGCGGTGGGGGGCGACACCTGCACCGCCGCGGCCAAGTCCTGGTTGCTCAGGGTGGCGTTGGTTTGCAGCTGCGACAGCAGGGCAATGTCGATGGCATCCAAGAGAAATTCATTCATGTGAAAGTAACTTTGTTTTTCTATAAATTTCATCATGCCATGATTGTGAAATTTTCAGAAAAAACAAAACCATGAAACAAAATCCATGGATTGTGGTGCTCGCCTAACATGCCAACCCTGTAGCGGCCCAAGGACGGTCGTTGTTCGACCCGGTTGTGGCCGTGTGCCGATGGGTTCATCCGTTTTCAGGAGGTGTGGGTATGTGTGGCATCGTGGGCGCTGTGTCGCGCCTAAACATGGTTCCGGTTCTGGTTCAGGGCTTGCAGCGCCTGGAGTACCGCGGTTACGACTCCTGCGGCCTGGCCATTCACCAGGGCGGGCAGGGCGGTTTGACGCGTGCCCGCAGCACCGCCCGGGTGGCGGAGTTGCTGGCGCAGGTGCAGGCCGAGTCCATTGCCAGCGGCACCGGCATTGCCCACACCCGCTGGGCCACACACGGGGCCCCGGCGGTGCACAACGCCCACCCGCATTTCAGCCTGGGCGCACGGCCCGGGGCCGAGGGCGCTGAAGCCCCCGCCCGGGTGGCGCTGGTGCACAACGGCATCATCGAAAACCACGAGGAACTGCGCGCCGAGTTGCAAGCCAAGGGTTACGTGTTTGCCAGCCAGACCGACACCGAGGTCATTGCCCACCTGGTGGATGCCCTGTACGACGGCGACCTGTTCGCCGCCGTGCTGGCCGCCACCCAGCGCCTGCACGGGGCCTATGCCATTGCGGTGCTGCACAAGGACGAGCCGCACCGCGTGGTGGCCGCACGCTCGGGGTCACCTCTCATCGTGGGTGTGGGGCAGGGCGAAGGCGAACATGCGGGCGAGCATTTCCTGGCCAGCGACGCCATGGCCCTGGCGGGGGTGACCGACCAGATCATCTACCTGGAAGAGGGCGACCTGGCCGACCTGCAACTGGGCAAGCTGTGGATCACCGACGCCAGCGGCCGCCCGGTGCAGCGCCCCGTGCGCACTGTGCACGCCCACAGCGGCGCGGCGGAGCTGGGGCCTTACCGCCACTACATGCAAAAGGAAATTTTCGAGCAGCCCCGCGCCGTGGCCGACACGCTGGAAGGCGTGGAAGGCATCACGCCCGAGCTGTTTGAGGCCGTCAACCTGCCCCCGCCGGGGCAGGGCGCCCACGCCACCTTCCAGGCGGTGGACAGCGTGCTCATCCTGGCCTGCGGCACCAGCTACTACAGCGGCTGCGTGGCCAAGTATTGGTTGGAAGATCTGGCGGGCCTGCCCTGCCAGGTGGAGGTGGCCAGCGAATACCGCTACCGCACCAGCGTGCCCAACCCGCGCCAGCTGGTGGTGGTCATCAGCCAAAGCGGCGAGACCGCCGACACCCTGGCCGCGCTGCGCCACGCGCAAGCCCAAGGCCACACGCACACGCTGACCATCTGCAACGTGTCCACCAGCGCCATGGTGCGCGAGTGCAAGCTGGCCTACATCACCCGCGCCGGGGTGGAAATTGGCGTGGCCAGCACCAAGGCCTTCACCACCCAGCTGGCCGGGCTGTTCCTGCTGACGCTGGCGCTGGCCCAGGCCAAGGGCCGCCTCAGCCCAGCGCAGGAGGCGCAGCACCTCAAGGCCATGCGGCACCTGCCGGTGGCCTTGCAGGCGGTGCTGGCGCTGGAGCCGCAAATCATGGGCTGGGCCGAGCAGTTCGTGGCCAAGGAAAACGCCCTGTTCCTGGGGCGGGGCATGCACTACCCCATTGCGCTGGAGGGGGCGCTGAAGCTCAAGGAAATCAGCTACATCCATGCCGAGGCCTACCCCGCGGGCGAATTGAAACACGGCCCGCTGGCGCTGGTGACCAGTGCCATGCCGGTGGTGACGGTGGCCCCCAACGATGCGCTGCTGGAAAAGCTGAAAAGCAACCTGCAAGAGGTGCGCGCGCGCGGCGGTGTGCTGTACGTGCTGGCCGATGCCGACACCCGCATCGAGAGTGGTGAGGGCCTGCACGTCATCCGCATGCCCGAGCACTATGGGCACCTGAGCCCCATCCTGCACGTGGTGCCGCTGCAATTGCTGGCCTACCACACCGCCTGTGCGCGGGGCACCGACGTGGACAAACCCCGCAACCTGGCCAAGAGCGTCACGGTGGAGTGAGGGAGGCAGGGGTTCGCGTGGTTATTTTGGGTAATTAAAGTCGTAAACACCCAAATAAAGTCGTAAACAAGCCTCCAGTATTCATGCGGGTCTGCAGGGTGGTCATTTGTAACGGCAAAGTCGTAAACTCGAATCCCACAGGTAGAGAAGACCTGGATATGCGGAGCTAACCACAGATCCATTTGGATTTGCTGCTATAAAAAATAGAGCGATAATTTTGAGCGCTCTATTTTGCGAGAGCTTCTTGAGGTTCGAGCAGGCCCCACATGCCGCAATGACTGCAAGAGGCTGGTTGCTGCCGTTAGAAATCTACCGGCGAGTGACTGTCGCGCGCAAATGCAGTCGCTCCCGATTACGCAAATCTGGGGCAGCCTAGTCTTAGCAGTGCATCCGCCAGGAGTTGGCAAAGCAAGATGAACCGCCCCGGGATTTGAGGAGGCTCTTTTCTCTGAGAGGATGGAGCCATGAGCAAGAAGTCGAACCAGTTTTCACCCGAGGTACGCGAACGCGCAGTTCGCATGGTGCAGGAGCACCGAGCCGACTACCCGTCGCTGTGGGCAGCCATTGAATCGATTGCACCCAAGATTGGCTGCGTGCCGCAGACCTTGAACGAGTGGGTCAAGAAGGCCGAGGTCGACAGCGGCCAGCGTGTCGGCACCACCAGTTCGGATGCCCAGCGCATCAAGGAACTGGAGCGAGAGGTCAAGGAGCTGCGCCGGGCCAACGACATCCTGAAGACGGCCAGCGCGTTTTTCGCACAGGCGGAGCTCGACCGCCGATTGAAGTCTTGAAGAACTACATTGACCGCCACCGTGATGCCTACGGGGTCGAGCCCATCTGCGGGGTGTTGCAGATGGCCCCGTCGTGTTACTGGCGCCACGCAGCCCGGCAACGCAACCCGCAACTGCGCAGTCAACGCGCTCATCGTGACGAGGGTTTGAAGGCCGACATCCAGCGCGTGTGGCACGCCAACTGGCAGGTCTACGGAGCCGACAAGGTCTGGCTCCAAATGAACCGTGAGGGCATACGGGTGGCACGTTGCACCGTTGAGCGGCTCATGCGCACCATGGGATTGCAAGGGGCGCGCCGTGGCAAGACAGTGCGCACCACCACTGCGGACACATCGGCACCATGCCCGCTGGACCACGTCAACCGGCAGTTCAAGGCCAGTCGCCCCAACGAGCTGTGGGTTTCGGACTTCACCTATGTTTCGACTTGGCAGGGTTGGCTGTACGTGGCCTTCGTGATGGACGTGTACGCCCGGCGTATCGTGGGCTGGCGGGTCAGCCGCAGCATGCAGACGGACTTTGTGCTGGATGCGCTGGAGCAGGCCTTGTATGACCGCCAGCCTGCGGCCCATGCCTTGACGCACCATTCCGACAGGGGCAGTCAGTACGTTTCCATACGCTACACCGAGCGCCTGGACCAGGCGGGCATACGGCCCTCGGTGGGCAGCAGGGGTGACAGCTATGACAACGCACTGGCCGAGACCATCAACGGGCTGTACAAGGCCGAGATGATTCACCGCCGGGGACCCTGGAAGACCAGGGAATCCGTGGAACTGGCCACCCTGCAGTGGGTGCACTGGTTCAACCACACCCGACTGCTCACGCCGATTGGGGGCATCCCCCGGCAGAGGCTGAGGCAAACTACTGGGGGCAACTCGCCGTCACCGACACCTCGCCAGAGGTGTCAACTTAAACCAACCGGCCTCCTTGAAAGCCGGGGCGGTTCACTGTCGCGCTGTGTGCGTGTGTTGCTGCTGCACGTTCATGAGTTGCCTGCGCTCATCCGTGACTGGGTGGCCATGATGGGCCGTTCGCTCGTGCGCCATTTGCCGGGCGGAAGTCAACCTCGACAGAACACCCGCCACAAGCCTCATCCCTCACAGGCTTACAAGCGGGCGGCTTAAGTTCGGTGGATTGGGTGCCAAGCACCCGGCCTTCGATCCCTGGTCAAAAATCAGTTGGCACAGGTGGTCAATTTTGAATTGGTGCCGACAAGCAGGGTGACGTGCCTCAGCCAAGAACGCCGGGCTTTGGTTGTGTTGGGCAAACCGAGTCAGAACAGACTGGAAGGAAACACAGCTTCGAGGCAGAATTCATGCCGACCTCTTGAGAATATTAAATAAAATCAACAGCTTGTGTATTTTAACAGCATAAGTTCGGTGGATTGGATTGCTTCTCGGCCTCCCCCATTTGAGGGATGGCGCAAACGACTGAAACACGGCACATTGGTACCCCTTCACTTTTTGTTCATACGCAATCGGCTTATGCCGAATTCACTCAAAGAAAAACCATGCATTTCACCCGTAGGGAACACGATGTTCTGCACCTGCTGTCACAAGGGCTGAACAACAAAACCATGGCGTCCATTCTGGGCATCAGTCCCCACACCGTGCGCGACCACATTTCATCCATGTTGCAGCGCACAGGCTGTGTCACACGCACGCAGTTGGCCATGCAGCACGGACAGCCAGCAGCCAGCGCAGAGGCGCATCACCCCCCCCCCTACACATGCAGGGCTACAGGTGTAGAGCTACATCTGTAGGATTGCCCACGCAAGCCGCCAACGCCAAACTGGCGGCATGAAATTGTTCAGGGAAAAGGTTCGCCAAGCCCACTCGGCGCAACGGCCCGTGTCTTTTACGGCACTGGTTGCTGCCGCCATGGGTATGGCGCTGACACAGCTGGCCTTTGGTACTTTGAGCAACGCGCGAATTGAACAATTTGCTTGCAATCAGCACGCTGCTCAGCGTGTTGGCGACCGGAGACATCAGCCACAGCCACAACTTTTCGATGGTTGCACAGACATACATCGCCAGCTCACGCCGTATCGGCGTGGAATCGAAAAGCAGACTATTGGACTGGCCTTCATGACAATGCTAAGTAATCCCAAAGCCTCCGTCCAGTACGCCGTGATCTTCGCGGCACTCCTGCCGCAAGAAATTTCGGCCAGTCTTTTGGCCGGAGTGGTGTCACTGATCTTTCTGCTCGAACTTGACCGGTACGTTATGGTGGTTTAGTGCTGACGTCGCACTCCCCTAGACGCGCCTATCTGACTCAAAAAACCACCAATGACCGCATCGAGTATTCGTCATGACTCTACTGAATCTTCGGCTGCTGGTTGCCGTTTTTAAGTTGCCCGAAGTAAGTCAAGTGACAAACATATCACAAACCCGAGCTGCTTGTCATGTGAGAGATCGAAAGCCGGGGCACTTGCCAACGATCACATATTAAATTGAAATGTGACCATTCATTCCTCATAAGATCATTTCATTACTTGCAAGAAATATATTGCAACCAAAAAAATCCATGAATATTTTAATGGCATTTATCGCCGCTCTGGCTTATGGTGTGAGTGATTTTATTGGTGGCTATGCCGCACGTAAATACCCTGCGCTTGATATCATTATCATTTCGTATCCAATCTCGGCTGTACTTGTTCTTTTGGTGTGCCCAATTTTTGGCGGACAGTTGGATGCAACATCGATGACATGGGGCATGTCTTCGGGGGTGGCTATGGCAGTTGCTATATGGTGGTTTTATGCAGCCTTAGCACGTGGACCTATGAGCATCGTATCGCCAATCACCTCAGTATTGACTGCTGCATTGCCAGTGCTTGTTGGTCTTGGATTAGGTGAGCCCCTATCAAGTCTGGCTTTGGCAGGAGTCATACTCGCCATTGGCGCAATTGCTTTAGTCAGCTGGCAGCCAACCGATCAGAGTAGTACCTTGGCTATGCCTGCATCTCTGCTTCCCTTTACGAGACAAGTACTGCTGCTGACCGTGGGCGCCGGTACAGCCTTCGCGTTGAGCTTTATGTTTGCCCATCAGGTCCCCGCAGGTGCAGGACTATGGCCCATTCTCATGGCCCGCGTTTCAGCTACTGTGCTTGTTTTTCTAGCTGGTCGAACCCGCTTGAAAACATTGCGTAAAACACCGATATCACTGATTCGCTATTCCCTTCTGATCGGCATACTGGACGCCATAGCTAACTCGGCAATGTACTTTGCACTCCAGGGAGCCCAACTGTCCACAACCAGCGTACTCATATCCCTATATCCAGTCTTTACAGTGCTGCTGGCAGTTTTTGTGATCAAAGAAGCCATTGGTAGACTGCAATATATCGGCATGGGCTTCGCATTTTTGGCAATATGGAGCATCTCTAGTGCATTCACTTAAATCGCCGGGCTTTCCACGTGCGGATGACAAATTTTGGTTTCAACGTCGCCCACTTACTACAAGTGAAGCCAATCAAATAATCAAAGAAATAGCGGCAGAGCCAAACATTACAGGATATAGCTGCGCTGAGTGGACTGGGGGAAAAGATGTCTTCTTGCTGTATGACTGGAGTTCTAACTGCATCGCAGCTGCAATTCTCGTTCACCACCTATTTGGCTTATGGAGCGAGATTGCTGTGGTTTTCGTCAGTCCAGCCTATCGGGGGCAGCAGTTGGGACGGCGGCTATTGCAATTAGCCATGGACACTTTACGGTTTTCGGGACGTCGGTATGTGATTTTTTACAGCACCAGTAGCATGGAGGGAATGCTACGGTCAATCGGCTTCACCCTGTATCGCGAACTGGACGACTTTGCCAAACAGCGAACAGACTGGGGAATCTACTTCCGGCTGCTCTATAAGCCCCAGTGGCTTCTCAATGTCTATCGGATCAGAGAACTCCAACGCAAACAGCGAATTTATGAAAAGAGTTTTTGCTTCAGCGTTGGCGTTTTAATTACGCAGCCGTAATTTTGCAACTCAATCAACAATGAACATGAAAAATCTCGACATTCCTACAAATCCCCTTTGGGGTGCTCGGTTTAGCGCAGGCGCTTCCAGTCTCTTGGAGGAAATAAATTCATCGATTCACTTTGATCATCAGCTTGCTAATCAAGACATTGATGGCTCGATAGCGCATGCGAAAATGCTTTATCGAGTAGGCGTACTTAATAAGGAAGAGCTTACTCAAATAGAAACAGGACTGGAAAAGATTGCTTTGTCGATTGCAGCTGGTAGATTTTCGTTTAGTGCACAACTTGAGGATGTGCACATGAACATCGAGAACGCGTTATATAAGGATATTGGTTTACCGGCACGCAAGCTCCACACAGCTAGGTCGCGGAATGACCAAGTAGCTCTCGATATGAAACTATGGGCAAGGCAAATAATTGATGCTTTGGACGTTGAGTTACATAAACTCATATCGACTATTGCAAAATTGGCGGGCTCTCATCATGCGACTGCGATGCCTGGGTTTACACACATGCAAGCAGCTCAGCCTGTGACATTGGGTCACCATTTGCTTGCCTATGGCGAAATGTTCATGCGTGACAGAGGGCGCCTAGCTGATGCACGGAATAGGCTTAATGAGAGCCCACTGGGAGCTGCTGCATTGGCGGGTACATCGCATCCAATTGACAGAGAAATGACTGCGTCATTGCTAGGATTTTCTGGTCCTGCGAAAAACTCGATTGATGCAGTTTCTGATCGAGATTTTCTTCTTGAGTTTTTAGCTGTGGCATCTATACTTGCAATTCATATGTCGAGGTTAGGAGAAGAAGTTGTCATCTGGTGTAGCAGTCAGTTTGCCTATGCAAGCCTATCCGATGACCTTTCAGCTGGCTCATCGATCATGCCGCAAAAGAAGAATCCGGATGCGGCCGAACTGATCCGAGCGAAGAGTGGTCGGGTCGTTGGAAGCTTGGTTACGCTTCTTACAGTGATGAAGGGCTTGCCCTTGGCATATAGCAGGGATATGCAAGAAGACAAGGAAGCTAGTTTTGACGCAGCTAACACAGTTAATCTGTGTGTTCGCGTCAGCACCGCCATTCTTAGCGGTTTGCACTTCAATCCCCATCGAATGCGTGAAGATGCTTTGGTTGGCAACACCTTGGCTACTGACCTAGCTGACTGGTTAGTCGCTCATGAAAATGTTCCATTTCGCGAAGCGCATCATGTCGTTGGCCGGGTCATTAAATTTATTGAAGCCCAAGGAATGGAGCTTAAGACTGCGCCGATTGATCTGCTAAGAGAGTTGGAGCCCCTCCTCGCAAATTTGCCCATGGATTTTCTTACACTGGACCGCTCTCTGGCATCCCGGCAATCGCTTGGTGGAACTGCTCCCACACTAGTCTTTGCTGCCGCCAACGAACTCCAAATTCGCAATGATTCTTTTGGACAATCTATCAATGAAGGTGTATAAGATGAATGATAAGAAACGAGTTGTACTTGCGTATTCAGGCGGCGTAGATACAACAGCATGCATCCCTTATTTGCGGCATGAAATGGGCTGCGATTACATCGTGGCAATGGTTGCTGACTTGGGTCAGGGAGACGAGCTTGGACCCATCTGTGAAAAGGCAAAGCTTGCCGGTGCAGATGTGGCTATTGCCGTCGACGTCAAGGATCACTTTGTTCGTGACTACGGTTTCACTGCCTTGCGTGCCAACGCTCTTTATGATAAACGATACCCATTGAGTTCTGCACTTGGCCGACCTTTGATTGGCGACTTATTGGTCAAGTATGCTCATGAGTACAAATGTGGCTCAGTTGCACACGGGTGTACAGGAAAAGGCAATGACCAGGTGCGCCTTGATCTAACTGTTGCACTAGGCGATCCGAATTTGAACATCCTCGCCCCTGCGCGGGAATGGGGTTTTACACGCTCAGAGACAATTGCCTATTCAGAACGTTTCGGTATTCCGCCGCATGTCACAAAAGAGCGTCCCTGGGCTATTGATCTGAACATTCTCGGGCGAAATGTTGAAGCAGGGCTGATTGAGGACCTCAACTGGGAGCCTACTGAGGAGGTTTGGTCCCTTACTCGGTCGGTTCAAGACGCTCCAGAAAAACCAGCATATGTATCACTCCGATTTGAGCAAGGCTACCCGGTGGCTATTGATGGTAAGGTGTTGAGCCCCCTTAAGCTTGTTGCTACCTTGAACCACCTGGCTGGTACGCACGGTATCGGTCGCATTGACATGATCGAGAATCGTGTTGTCGGTGTAAAAACTCGTGAGTTATACGAGGCACCTGCAATGCAGGTTTTGATTCAAGCCCATCAAGATTTGGAGTCGTTGACGCTTCCTGCAGATCTGTTACAGCAAAAGCATGCCTTAGAAGACTCCTATGCCCGCCTAATTTATCAAGGCCTGTGGTTTACGCCGCTTAAGCAATCCATTGATGCCTTCATTTCATATGGGCAACAGTTCGTGAATGGTTCAATCACTCTACGGCTTTTTAAGGGCTGTGCCACCATTGTTAAACGTACGGTTGATCAGTCGCTGTATCGGCTGAGCCTTGTTACCTATGATCGTGGATGTGACTTTAATCAGTCCAGCTCCACAGGATTCATCGATATTTTCGGCTTACCTCACAGAATTTGGTCAGAGATTCATGCGCGCCCGAACCTTGAAAAGACTCCCGAACACGTATAATAATTCGGCCCTGAATTATTCAAAAGTGCACGCCGACAGGACGCGGAATAAGGCCAGGGAGTGGGTGGACAAGCAAAGCGCCCAGCGTTCCTGGCTAGTTCGCTGACACCCCACCATCTCGCATACCCGCAAAGTAAGCATGGGCAAAGAGGCCAGCCCCATCCTGGGGTTTATGCGAAGCAACCATTGGATGTTGTGACCCGCGGCGCACAGCACAGCATGCAGCCGGTCACCGGTTTCACCCTTGACGTGATAGCAGTCCATGCGGTGATCGGCCTTGAGGTGACCAATGATTGGCTCGATGGCTGAACAGCGCAAGATTCGCTTGAAGGCGTTGCGCATTGCTTACTGCAGCTTGTTTTTGGGATGTACCAAAGAAGAAAACCCCCATTCTTTATCGTGGCTAGAGGAAAGGTGTTGTTGCGTATGCTGAATGCTGAATATGTTCCCAATACTTTGTTTCCGAATCAGGAATTTTACCGACTACTCGACGGGGCAAACAGGATCATGAATCCGAAAAACTACCCCAAGCAGATCGAACAGTTTCTAATGCAGGAGAAGGGGGGCTTGGAGTCAATATTTAGGCGAATTTCCTACGATTGCATCGTGGAAATAGGATGCTTTGATGGATCGAATTCCACTTGGGTTCGGGATTTCTGCATTCAATATTACGGAATAGACGTAAACAGTGAGGCAATTTCACGGGCTGCTCGACTCGGTCGTGCGGATGCCAATGTGAAGTTTCTATGCATTTCTGCCGAAAACTTTGTTCCTGTTCTGCGATCAAGTCTCGAAGGCTTCAAAAGAAAAGCGGTTTTTCTACCATTCAATATTGTTGGCAATTTCATTAACCCAGCGGGAATCCTCAAAAATTTCTTCGATGCAAATTTTGATATCGTGATGTCTGTGTTCAATACAAAGTCCGAAACGGTGGTTGGAAGGCATCTGTACTATCAAAGATGCTTCGGAACGGAGGAGGAAATCGAGGTACACGAGACGGGTGATGGAATCTTGTTCAGGGTCGGGGATGTTTTTCAATCTATGGCCTACAGTTCCGAAAAATTGCGCAGCATTGTCGAGTATGTTGGTGTAGGCAATTTTTCCTGTAACCACCATACGAAATATGGTGAGTTGCATGTCATTTCAAAAGTACCAGTCGAGGGGTGGAGATGATCGAATTTCAGGAAGACCATGTTGTGGTTCGCAATGACGAAGGCCAGTATTCAATCTGGGTTGCGAGTAAAAAAATACCTTCTGGCTGGTATCAGATCGGAAATCCGATGTCCAGAGAGAATTGCCTGAAGTACATAGAGTCGAACTGGCTGGACATGCGGCCGGCTAGTTTGCAGGGGCTCGATCGGGTCGGTGAAAAATTCCGTGATTGATTTCTTGATTTCTATACTCCAACCACTTTCTCCAATAAATTGGTTATGCCGGGGCTGCTGAGAAATGAATACGTTAATTGCTGACTTCGCTGCTGCAGATGCTAATGCAGCGAATTTGATCGGTAAAGCAACGAGCTACCCACTTTCCTCTGCGCAGGAGCGCATGTGGTTCATGGATGAAGTGGGAAACTCTGGGGCCGCTTACAACATAACCTTCGCGGCACGAATCTACGGTCCCCTCGACTCCGCCTGCTTTCTTTCAGCGCTTCGAGAAATTACCGAGCGGCACGAAGTTCTCCGAAGCCGAATTTTCTGCTCTAACGATGGCACGCCGCGGATGGAGATTCAGCGGCAAATTGAGATTCCGTTGTTCACGGGTGAAGTTACCGAGGAAGAAATAGAAGATGTCATTAATAAAAGGCTCAACGAAAAAATTGATCTGTGCGCGCCACCGCTGTGGCGTCTTGATTTGTTGCGTCAGTCCATCGATCAGTTCGTCATTGTCGTGTGCATGCATCACATCATCACGGATGGCTGGTCCGTGCGGCTGTTTTTTGAGGAGCTTTTTGAATACTATGAGGGTTTTCAAGGTATCGGGAAAGTCGAAAAAAAAGCGCCTGCCAGACAGTACGGAAGTTACTCGATCGAGCAACGAGCGCCGCATGTGCAGGCTGGTTTGAAAGATCTCCAATCGAAATGGATCGAGCGTATTGTCGGCGCGCCCACACAGCTCGAACTGCCTACTGATTTTCGCCGTGCATCGTCCCGGTCATTCCTTGGAGCTTCTTTGAAGCGTAGTCTTGATTCCTGCGTTTTGGAAAAGGCTCGGAGACACGCACGCGACCGCGGCCTTACGTTGTTCGAGATCATTGCAACTGCCTTCACATCTGTTCTTCACAGATGGAGCGGACAAAATGAAATTCTCGTGGGAATTCCGTTTTCCGGCCGTAGCGATCGCTTGGAAAGACGGACTCTCGGACTCTTCGTGAATCCTGTCGTTGTCAAAAGCGTACTTGATGATGGTGATACGGCCGATCTGCGCTTCGATAAAATATCGAAAACACTACGGGAGGCTAGGACTTACGAAGCGATTCCCTTTGAAAGGGTCGTCAAGGATCTCGGGAATGTGTTTGATCGATCGCAGCATCCTGTATTTCAGGTGATGATCAATTATGTTCCCTATGCCGAGCGGCAGTTGCGCAGCACGAATCTTAAATTTCAGCAGATAGAAATTTCCCGAAATCTGTCCCCGCTCGACATTACGCTGTACATCGAAAAGTCGATTGATGGCGGCATAAACCTCACCCTGCAATATGACATCGCGCTCTTCAAGTCCGAAACCATCGACGAACTTGCCAGGCAAACAGAAGCAATGCTCGCGGCAGTCTTGGAGGATCCGAAGGTACTTGTCCAGCGAGTGGATTTGCGAAAATCCGTACCCGACGGTGCCATCGTCAGGTCTGAAAAACATTCGTCTGATCCCCTAGTATTGGAAAAATTTTATCGTCATCTTCATGAGGGTCGAGCGGACGCTTACGCTGTTCAAGATGCCGAAGGCAAATGGACCTATGGGCAGCTGGCCAGTGCGGTGTCCATCATTTCGGAGACGTTGTGCAGTGGTGGCTTCCAACGCGGTGATGCCGTTGCGTTGCTCGCGACTCGCTGCAGCGCCCTCCCTGCGGCCATATTGGGTATATGGCAGGCAGGAGGGACCGTATTCATCGTCGATCCTGCTTCTCCGAAAGCGCATGTCGAGCGCCTTCTTTCTGCTGCCAGGGTCAGTGGCATCATTTCGGTAGGGGGTGGAACAAGGGAGGTTGCTCTGGAACTTGCCGTCCCCGATCGACTGCTTCTGCTGGATATTCCGTCCATCGGTTTTCTGATTCCGGCCCAAGTTGACCCGTCACCCCCGCTCCCTGTGCAACAGCGGCCCGCTCCCGAGCAGGTGGCCTATTTAGTCTCGACATCCGGCACCACGGGAGAGCCAAAGATTGTGGCGACCTCGCACCGCGCCCTGAGCCATTTTCTTGAATGGCAAGCGAGGGTTTTCGAGATTTCCCGATCCGATCGGGTCTCAGTCCTCTCGGGGATCGGCCACGATCCGATATACAGGGATCTCTTTGCACCACTGTGGTCCGGCGCAACCTGTTGTCTTCCATTAGAGGAAACAAGGCGCGACGTCGGTTTGGGCGAATGGGTCGCGAAAAGCCAAATCACGGTGATGCACGTTACCCCGGCACTGGCGCGCTTGGCGGTGCTCGAAGCGCGCGAACTGTGCGCACTCAGGCTCATCTTCCTGGCGGGGGAGAGCGTCCTGGCAAGCGATGTTGCCGCTATACGAAGAATCGCTCCCAATGCGGACGTAATCGGGTTCTACGGCGCGACTGAGACGCCCCAGGCCATGGCTTGGCATCGATTCGATGCCGCAGAACAGCGCGACAACCTCGTCGGCAAACCTATCAGCGATGTCCAGTTGCTGGTCCTCAATCCTGTGGGGGTGCCCTGTGCGATCGGGGAGCTGGGTGAAATCCATGTGGCGACCGAATACCTCTCCTTGGGCTATGTCGGGGACGCGCGCAACACCGCGCTCAAGTTTATTCCTGCTCCGTGCGCCTTGGGTGGAAGGATCTACCGGACCGGCGACGGGGGGCGGCTCGGCATCGATGGCTCCGTCATCTTTTGTGGTCGAAAGGACACCGAGGTCAAGCTCCGTGGTTTTAGGGTGAATTGTTCGGAGATCGAAGATCTGATACTCGAGCTCGGTCTGGGTGCCACCGCCGTTGCAGTGCTCCCGTTTCTCAACGCCCGAGGCGAAAACGTGCTGGCCGCCTACATGGTTTGCCCGGGACAGGAGCCGGATATTGTTCGACGGTACGGCGATGCCCTGGCTGCGATCCTGCCTTCCTACAAAGTGCCGAACGTCATTTGGAGCGTCGACCGGATTCCGCTCACGCGAAACGCCAAGGTCGATCGCGCGGAGCTCGCTCGCCGCGCTATGGAAATCTCACAGTCAACGCTGTCGAAGATTTCTCCGAGGACGGAGACGGAAGCGAGGTTGTCGAGGATATGGGGCGATGTTCTTGGCATGGAGGCGGTTGGCATCGAGGACAACTTCTTTGAGCTTGGCGGGCACTCGCTGCTTGCGACTCAGGTTATATCCAAGGTGCGCCAGAGCTTCGAACGGGACGTTCCACTCAAGGCTCTCTTCGAGGCACCCACGGTGGAGAAGCTTGCGCGTCTGATAGACAGCATGGTGCCCGTCGAAGGGCACTGGAGCATTGCACGGCGGGATATATCGCAGGCGCTACGGCCGTCGTTCGCTCAGGAGCGCATGCATTTCCTGCACAAGCTCGATCCTGGCAGCGCCGTGTACAACGTGCCGGCGGTGTTTCGTCTCAGGGGCAGACTCGATCTCCAAGCACTGAGTTCCAGCGTGCGGGATCTGCAACTTAGGCATGAGACACTCCGGACGACGTTCGAGGATAAGCCCGACGGGGGCTGCTATGTTACGGTTCACGACGCGCCTCTGGCAGTGCTTGAGATGGAGGACTACAGCGGCCTTGCTGATCCCGTGGGCAACGCGCTGGCTAGCGCCGAGCGCGAGGCGCACGAAGCCTTCGATCTGCGGCAAGGTCCGTTGCTCAGGGCTAGGTTGTTCAAGGTCGGGCAGGAAGACCATGTCCTGATGGTGGCGATGCATCACATCGTGACCGATGGCTGGTCCATGTCCATCCTGGTTGCGGAGATTCAGGAGTTCTATGCGGCGCGTTGCGCGGCGCGTGCGCCGGGGCTGGCACCACTGAGCATCCAGTATGGCGACTATGCCGCTTGGCAAAGGCAGGCATTGACGGGCAAGCGCTTGGATCATCTGAGCGCCTATTGGACACAGCACCTGGCATCACCTCCGGCAGCTACGGAGTTGCCTTTCGATCGGCCGCGTCCAGCCATGCAGACCTTCAGGGGCGGGGTCGTTCTGGACAGCTTCGACGCATCGCTGTCGCGGCAGCTTGATCTGTTGGGGCAGAAATTCGAGGCGACGACATTCATGGTGCTGTTGTCGGCGTTCTATGTGCTGCTGGGCAGATATGCGAACCAAGAGGATCTGATCATCGGCACGCCGATCGCCAACAGGAATCACGCGCAAATTGAACCCTTGGCCGGACTGTTCGTGAACACGCTGGCCTTGCGCGTGGACGCATCGGGAGACCCGCGCATTGTCGATTTGTTGGAGCGTGTGAAGGCGATCACGCTGGCGGGCTACGCCCATCAGGATATGCCTTTCGAGAAAGTGGTGGAAAGCCTTCATCTTCCTCGCGACTTGAGCCGCTCACCTCTGTTCCAGGTGCTGTTTGCGTTCCAGAACACACCGCCATCGCAACTTGCGCTGACGGGACTGGAGGTCGAGGCGGTGGACCCGGTTTCGAGCACTGCCAAATTCGATCTCAGCCTCTATGCGAGTCCAGCGGGGGCGAAGGGCTACAGTCTGAGATGGGAATACAACGCGGATTTGTTTGAGTCGGCGACCGTGGAGCGCATGCGCCAGCACTTCAGGCGGGTGGTCGATGCGATGACAGCGAATCCGTGGGTTCGCCTGTCGGAGATCGACATCCTGACAGAACAGGAAAAGCAGCAGATCTCAGCGTGGAACAACACGGCACAAATTTACGATCAGTCTCCGGTGCACCGGAAATTTTCACTGGTTGCAAAGAAATACCCGAAATCACGCGCAGTGTCGTTGGGGGACGAGTACCTGTCCTTCGAGGCGCTAGACAAGCAATCCGGTCGGCTTGCGAATTATCTTGCGCGAGCGGGTGTCTGTCCAAGCGATACAGTCGGATTGTGTTTGGAAAGAAGCATCCAGCTCCCCATTGCAATCCTGGCCGTTCTCAAGGCGGGGGCGGTATGTGTACCGCTGGATACCAGCTACCCGATGGATCGCCTTCGATTCATGGTCAGTGATGCCAATATCAAGGTCCTGATAACGCAAAGAAGCCTGTCGCACTTAGATATATCCAGTTCGATCCAGATAATTTTTGCAGATGAGGAATTTCAACAATCGACAGAACCAGAAGAGAGCTTAAACTATCCTTCGCGACCTGAGGACCTGTCCTACATAATTTTCACTTCCGGCTCAACCGGTCGCCCGAAGGGTGTCGGGCAGACCCATAAAATGCTGGCTAATCTGGTGGCCTGGCAGCTCGCTGAATCGAAGCTACCAGCGGAAAGTCGAACGCTCCAATTCTCTCCGATGAGCTTCGACGTATTCTTCGATGAACTGTTTTCTACCTGGCTTGCCGCAGGGGAATTGGTGTTGGTAGACGAAGGGACTCGTAAGGATTCCTTCGATTTGCTGAGCCTCATCCAAGCTCGGGAGGTCGAGAGAATATTTGTCCCGTATGTTGCACTGCAAGGCATTGCCGAGGCCGCGTTGTTGTTGAAATCCATGGGCAGTCTGCGACTCAAGGAAGTAGTTTGTGGAGGGGAACAGCTACAGGTTTCTGGGCAAATACGGAGCATGTTCGCAAAGCTCGACGGAGCGTTGCTGCACAACCAATACGGCCCTACCGAATCTCATTTCATCACGGGGCATCGTCTGGAAGGAAATCCGTTCGATTGGGAGGATATACCGCCGATCGGAAGGTCTATCAACAACTCTATTGTTCATGTACTTGACCAGTATCTGAATCGGGTGCCGATCAACGTATTCGGTGAGCTATATCTGAGTGGAGACAATATCGCGCGAGATTATTTCGGGCGACCTTCGCTGACGGCAGAACGATTTCTTCCGGATCCTTTTGGACGTCCGGGGGAACGGATGTACCGGACTGGTGATGTCGGGAAAATCCGATCTAACGGGGACATCGAATACCTCGGGAGAGCGGACAGCCAAGTGAAAATCCGTGGCTATCGCGTCGAGCTTGCAGAAGTGGAGCAGGCTTTCATGTCAACCGGACATCTCGTTGCTTGTGCAGTGGTGGTCCAGAAGTCCGCAAGCGGAATCAAATCCCTTTGCGCCTTTGTAGTCTTCAAAACAGGCGAGGATGGCCGATTGAAGTCCATCAAGGACCATGTTGGTTCGATCCTGCCAGACCATATGGTGCCGAGCCGGATTCAGGCCATTAACGCGCTGCCTTTGACGCCGAGTGGAAAGATCGATCGGCTTTCCCTCGTCCAGAATATTTCCGTCATTGCAAATGACCGCATTGCTCCGAGGACGGAGACGGAAGCGAGGTTGTCGAGGATATGGGGCGATGTTCTTGGCATGGAGGCGGTTGGCATCGAGGACAACTTCTTTGAGCTTGGCGGGCACTCGCTGCTTGCGACTCAGGTTATATCCAAGGTGCGCCAGAGCTTCGAACGGGACGTTCCACTCAAGGCTCTCTTCGAGGCACCCACGGTGGAGAAGCTTGCGCGTCTGATAGACAGCATGGTGCCCGTCGAAGGGCACTGGAGCATTGCACGGCGGGATATATCGCAGGCGCTACGGCCGTCGTTCGCTCA
The DNA here is from genome assembly GCF_054777695.1 of Hydrogenophaga soli. Classification (NCBI taxonomy): domain Bacteria; kingdom Pseudomonadati; phylum Pseudomonadota; class Betaproteobacteria; order Burkholderiales; family Comamonadaceae; genus Hydrogenophaga; species Hydrogenophaga soli. The sequence goes on from NZ_BAAHAK010000002.1 coordinate 364,069, forward strand.
GGAGCGCATGCATTTCCTGCACAAGCTCGATCCTGGCAGCGCCGTGTACAACGTGCCGGCGGTGTTTCGTCTCAGGGGCAGACTCGATCTCCAAGCACTGAGTTCCAGCGTGCGGGATCTGCAACTTAGGCATGAGACACTCCGGACGACGTTCGAGGATAAGCCCGACGGGGGCTGCTATGTTACGGTTCACGACGCGCCTCTGGCAGTGCTTGAGATGGAGGACTACAGCGGCCTTGCTGATCCCGTGGGCAACGCGCTGGCTAGCGCCGAGCGCGAGGCGCACGAAGCCTTCGATCTGCGGCAAGGTCCGTTGCTCAGGGCTAGGTTGTTCAAGGTCGGGCAGGAAGACCATGTCCTGATGGTGGCGATGCATCACATCGTGACCGATGGCTGGTCCATGTCCATCCTGGTTGCGGAGATTCAGGAGTTCTATGCGGCGCGTTGCGCGGCGCGTGCGCCGGGGCTGGCACCACTGAGCATCCAGTATGGCGACTATGCCGCTTGGCAAAGGCAGGCATTGACGGGCAAGCGCTTGGATCATCTGAGCGCCTATTGGACACAGCACCTGGCATCACCTCCGGCAGCTACGGAGTTGCCTTTCGATCGGCCGCGTCCAGCCATGCAGACCTTCAGGGGCGGGGTCGTTCTGGACAGCTTCGACGCATCGCTGTCGCGGCAGCTTGATCTGTTGGGGCAGAAATTCGAGGCGACGACATTCATGGTGCTGTTGTCGGCGTTCTATGTGCTGCTGGGCAGATATGCGAACCAAGAGGATCTGATCATCGGCACGCCGATCGCCAACAGGAATCACGCGCAAATTGAACCCTTGGCCGGACTGTTCGTGAACACGCTGGCCTTGCGCGTGGACGCATCGGGAGACCCGCGCATTGTCGATTTGTTGGAGCGTGTGAAGGCGATCACGCTGGCGGGCTACGCCCATCAGGATATGCCTTTCGAGAAAGTGGTGGAAAGCCTTCATCTTCCTCGCGACTTGAGCCGCTCACCTCTGTTCCAGGTGCTGTTTGCGTTCCAGAACACACCGCCATCGCAACTTGCGCTGACGGGACTGGAGGTCGAGGCGGTGGACCCGGTTTCGAGCACTGCCAAATTCGATCTCAGCCTCTATGCGAGTCCAGCGGGGGCGAAGGGCTACAGTCTGAGATGGGAATACAACGCGGATTTGTTTGAGTCGGCGACCGTGGAGCGCATGCGCCAGCACTTCAGGCGGGTGGTCGATGCGATGACAGCGAATCCGTGGGTTCGCCTGTCGGAGATCGACATCCTGACAGAACAGGAAAAGCAGCAGATCTCAGCGTGGAACAACACGGCACGTCACGAGGAATTCAGGTCCATCGTTCAGATGGTCGAGGAACGGGCACAGAGCCAGCCCGAGTCTGTGGCCATCATTCACCGCAATCGTCGCGTAAGTTACCGAGATTTGGTCCATCAGGCGACCCTTGTCGCCAACGGCCTATTGGCGCGACCGTGTTTTGTCGGCCGACCTATCGCGATCATTCTGGATCGAACGGTTGAACTGCTCGCAGCTCTTCTGGGTGTCCAGAAAAGCGGAAACTTCTATCTGCCGATCGATCCGAGCCTGCCGGACCAGCGGATAAGTTACATCCTGGAGGATTCAGGGGCTGCGCTGATTATCGGGAGCAGCGAGCAAATCGACAGAATTGCCCGAATCTCAAGGTTGGAAATGTGCGGTGTTGACGACTTGATCCGGATGCCGTTCGTTGAGAGGAGTGGAGCATATGTTTCGATAGCGGAGGGGGATCCCGCTTACGCAATCTACACATCGGGCTCTACTGGATCGCCAAAGGGCACCGTGATCAGCCACAAAGCACTAGTCAATTTTTTGCTGGCGATGCGCAGTGCTCCGGGGATCGGTGCGGAAGACACCGTCATGGCGATTACTTCAATATCCTTCGATATTTCCGCCCTGGAGATATATCTTCCGTTGATCGTCGGGGCTGCAGTGGTCCTCGTTGGTTCGGAAGATGCCAAGGACGGAGCGTTTCTCGCGAATCGGATAGAAGAGCATTCCGTGACGCTTGTTCAGGCAACGCCCTCGACCTATTCGCTGATGCTGAAGAACGAATGGGCTGGCCGTCGAGGATTGCGATTGCTTTGCGGTGGAGAAGCGCTCCCGAAGGAACTGGCCCGCCAGCTTCTCGAGCGTTGCGACGAGTTGTGGAACATGTACGGTCCCACCGAGACCACAATCTGGTCGCTCATCAAGCGGATCGTCGATCCCGACCGGATAGGCCTCGGCCGGCCGATTCGAAACACTACGATCCATGTCGTGGGTAAGAGTGGGGCACCGTGTCCGACGGGCGTTGTCGGCGAACTTCTTATCGGTGGGGAGGGGCTCGCCGATGGCTATCTGGGTCGCCCTGCGCTGACAGCCGAAAAATTCATCCCGTCGTCGGATGGCAAACCCGGAGAGCGACTTTATAGGACCGGCGACGTCGTAAAGAGAACCTCCGATGGGGAGCTTGTGTTTATGGGACGGGCCGACAGCCAGGTCAAGATTCGGGGCATGAGAATCGAACTCGGTGAAATCGAAGCCGTGTTGGAGACCCACCCCATGATCGAACAAGCAGTGGTCGTCGTGAGTCTGCAGTGCGATCAGCAGGTGATTGCCGCGTACGTCACCACCAAGCGCGATAGCTTTGAAGATACCGCGTCCATTCTTGCGCATGCCCGTGAGTTTTTGCCAACCTACATGGTCCCGATCACGGTTAGGCTGCTCGATAAGCTGCCGCTAACCGCAAATGGAAAAATCGACAGAAAATCCCTAACTCTTTATGAGATTTCGAGCGGATCGAAGGGGGCGAAACCTATATCGGACCTCGAAGTCGAGGTGGCGGGCATCTGGGCGGAGGTGCTTGGCAGAAAGGAAATCTTTCTCGAAGAGAATTTCTTTGAAATCGGAGGAAATTCCCTTTCCGCAGTTGCGGTTGCGTCGGCGGTCTCCTCCCGACTTCAAAAGGAAGTGCATGTGAGGCATATTTTCGAAGCGAGAAACCTGGCTGATTTTGTTGTTCGCCTGGCGCAGGCGCCGTTGCGTGCGAGCGGGATTTCTTGCCTCAAACAAGGTAGCGGTGCCCATTCGCTATATTTATTCCATGCACTCGGAGGAGGTGTGGCCGATTATTCCGCTGCAATCAATACACTGCGCAGTGACATATCCGTCTATTGCTTGACGGTGGATGCGCTCGGCGAGCTTCCTTCATCGGTCTCGGAAATGGCAAGGCAGTACGCGGTCAAGATCTTGACGCACCACCAGTCAGGCTCATGCGCTCTAGCCGGCTGGTCGTTTGGTGCCATCCTTGCTTTTGAGACCGCGAAACAGATGGAAGCGCACAGCTTTGTTATCGAGCGATTGATCCTGCTCGATCCACCTTCTCCAGGTTTCGATCTCGGTAAGAACATGGTTGACAACATCTGGCCACTTGGACTGTTCCTGGCTGATGCCATGGACGATGCGAACTTGGCGCGGCCAGATGTTGAGGTTCTTGAAGATATCCAGGCTAGGCCCGACCGGGACGAGGTCGCGATTGCTTTTGCGCGATCTCTTGGTCTTTTGCCAGCGACGTTGTCAAAGCATTTCATCCTGCAGCGGTCCGCGATCTACGAAAAAAATCGTGAACTGATGACGAATTACATGCCCACGGGGATCGCAAGAGTCTCTGCAAGCATTGCCTATGCTGCTTCCGCAAAGGACACACAATCCTGGAGCGAGCTTCTGCCGAGTTTGGATGTGATCGAAGTCATTGCCCCAACGCACCGCAAGGTTCTCTTGCAGGCTGGCCCCTTCATCTCACGCGCGCTAGATGCAAGCCGTCTCGTTGAGCTTGATACTATTTTTGAATCTGAGTGAATGATTTTCAATAAAATCATTCCCAGAAATTTTAGAAAACCAACAGAAGGTAGAAAATGAGATTGACTGGAGTTTTTAGAAATGATCCAATTGATATATTCCTGATTCTCACGATACCGTTGCAGGTGATGTCATTTGTTGCTCTCGCGTATTGGTATCATTCAATGGATTGGGTTTGGTTGATCTTTGCACCAATCCTGATGTTCCTGTTTTCGGTGCAGAATGCTGGTGCCAACCATAATCATTACCACACACCGATATTCAATTACAGATTCCTAAATACGCTCGCGCGTCTTGGGTTTTCTCTGACGGGAAGCCCGAAGACACCTTTTAATATACGCCACGGCATTCACCATGCGACTCAGCGTTCTTTCAACGATGTTTCCCTGCGCCAGATGCTGGGGATCAAGACAAATCCATTTTCCCAATTGGTCGATTTTGCCTTGTACGTGACGGAGGCAACAGGTTTGAAGTACATCGTGCTACTCGTGCTTCTACGCTATTGGTCGGTGGAGCGTGTTGCCACGCTGGCTGCACCGAATGAAATGGAAACGGCTACAAAGCTGTTTCAACGGTTGAAGTCTTCAGACATGCTGAAGAAGGCGTATGCCGATATCGCTGTTTGGCTGGGGTTTCGCGTGACTTTGTGCATCCTGGACTGGAGGTTTTTCTTCGTTTTCTTCATTCCCGTGACCTACATCATCACGAAAATAAGGGATGCGGATAACTATTTCCAGCACTGGGGCGCGCTGGATCCATTCGATGAAATGAGAGATTCGGTCAGCGCATATGGGTTCTTTTGGAACTTGCTGACTTTCAATCTTGGGTATCACCAAGAACATCATGTCAAGCCCGGTTTGCATTGGAGAAAACTTCCGGAAATCACGAAGACATTACCCTCCGACCGGCGATTTGTTGCCGGAAGCCAGTATTCGAATGGCCCCTGGAGCACGATGCGTGTTTGGGGGAGAGCACGACGTGCGTGAAGTGTCGAAGTACGGGATGTGGGTGATTATTCATTGTGCTTGCCCGAATGCAGGATATTTCGGGGCGGGATGCATCTTTCCGAACGCGATATGACTCCTCTCCCGGAATTCACCGAGCTGCTTCAAGAATTGATTAGGTTCGAGAGCATCAACCCATCAGGGAAAGAGCTTGATTGTGTGCACTATGCGCGCGACCTGCTTCTTCGACACAGGATACCAGTGCAAATGCATGCGCTCGATGAGAATCGGCCGAATCTCATTGCCAGAATTCCCGGTGCAGGTATGGCTCCGCCGCTGCTCTTGTATGGACATGCCGATGTTGTACCGGTGGATGGCCAGAATTGGTCGGTTCCTCCGTTTGAAGGGCGGATTCAGGATGGATTCGTATGGGGGCGGGGTGCTCTCGACATGAAGGGTGACCTCGCCATGCTGATTGTGGCTTTTCTGAAAGCCGCGAAGACTTCGCCGCCGGGTGACTTGATCCTGGCTGTGGTAGGCGATGAGGAAAGAGGCGGCCAATACGGCGCAGAGTATCTGGCTGCGAATCACGCCGATGCTTTTGAAGGGGTCAGACACGCGATTGGGGTGTTCGGTGGTTTCACCATGTCGATTGGCGGCCGGAAGATTATGCCCATCCAGATCTCGGAAATAGCCTACTGCTGCATTGATTTGGTATTTCATGGCGGCGGTGGACATGCGGCGACACCACCATCGACCACGGCCACCTCGGATGTTGGAAGGTTTCTTGTTGCGATGGCCAGGCATCCGATGCCCATACGTGTATCAGAACCCGCTCGGCAGATGCTGTCCGCCTTGGCGGACTTGATGAAAATCCCGTCGAAGAAAATTCTTTTCACTCAACTCAAGAGCAGGGCACTTGCGCCTTTCGTACTGAGTGCGATGGGACCGCAAATGCGGCGTGTCATTGAGCCACTGTTGCGAACCGTCATCACTCCGACCCTGATTTCTAGTGGAGTTTCGCGAAATGTTCTGCCCCATTCGATATCGGTCAAGTGTGATTGCCGACTGATACAGGGGGACACGGCGGAGGATCTGGAAAATTGCATTCGACGTCACGTGCCGTTGAACTGTGAAATAGAAATAAGGCCCTCCGCGCAAATAACAAAGGAGGTCGATTCTAGTCAGTTCCCTCTTCTTGCAAAAATTGCGCAGGAGTTCTTTCCGGACGTGACTCCTATACCCATGCTTCTGCCGACTGTGACCGATTCCCGGCATTTTGCTTCACTCGATATCCAGACATACGGTTTTCTTCCGATGATCCTGCCCTCGAATTTTGATTTCATGTCGATTATCCATGGAGCCGATGAGCGCGTGCCGATGGACGGGCTGGAGAAAGGAGCCGCTGTGATCGGTTCATTTAACGATCGCTACAGAGGTTGATGAAAATAATGCGGGTGAAATCATTTCAGGATTCGATGGCATTTAATGTTGCTCTGTTGTTGGTCCTGTCTCTGCTATGGGGGTGCTCTTACGGCTTGATCGCACTTGGCTTGCGGGAATTTCCTTTCGTGACTTTGATGGCCTTGAGAAGTCTTGTGGCTTGCCTTGCGCTGTTTGCCATTTTTTCCATAACACGGGTTCGAGTGAACCACAGCGTCGAGTTGTGGCGTATGTTGTTCTGGCAAAGCTTGGTCGGGAACACGATTCCGATGCTGCTCGTTGCCTGGGCGCAAAAAAGTGTCCCGAGCGCCATGGCAACTATTTTCGGAAGCACAATTCCATTGTTCATTTTCCTGATGGCACTCTTCGAGGGCGAGAAGATTTCAATCAAAACCTGCGTCGGCGCGGTTTTTGGATTCTTGGGCGTCGTCTTGGCGACTGGTGATGGGATCGGCGCTTTCACCTGGGAAAATATCCTGCCATACGCCGCGTTATTGCTATCGAGCTTGTCCTATGCCGTGGCTGCGATCTATGCAAAGAATCTGGCTCGCGTACCTTCTCTGTTTGCTGCAGCAGGTTCCATGCTATGGGCCTCACTAGTGCTCCTCACGATGAGCGTTTTATTCGAGGATTGGAGGCTTGCTAGATTCACCTTGAATTCGATGTCGACTGTATTGATTTTGGGGGTGTTCTGCACGGGAGTCGGATTCTGGATCCTCTTCAAGGTTAGAAATTCATTGGGTTCGATGGCAGCTTCATCCCAAGTTTATTTAAGGCTTCCTGTTGGAATTGCTTTCGGTGTATTTTTCCTCGATGAGAAGGTCGGCCTGATGGTAATTCTCGGTTCTTTTCTTGTTGCATTGGGGGTTATCGTCATTCTTTCCCCCGCCGATTGGTACGCCCGAGTTAAAAAGATGGGTTTTCGTCGCATATAGTGTGTAGGGTAATTTATTGAAGTGAAAATCATTAATTTAAAGAGTATGTAATGTCAAACGCAAGCACAGATCAAATCGACTTTCCCGTTCAAAATCAACTTGAAGCTTACAACGCCCGCGACATCGATGGCTTCATGACATGGTGGGCGAATGACTGCCAATACTATGCCTTCCCGTCCACGCTTTTGGCGGACGGTGCTGCCGAAATTCGCGAGCGGCATATCGAGCGTTTCAAGGAGGTGAACCTCCATGGTGTGCTGTTGGCGCGGTTGGTTGTCGGCAACGTCGTGATCGATCACGAGACCGTGACGCGCACATTCCCCGAGGGACCAGGTGAGATAGACGTACTTTGCATCTACGAGGTCGAACACGGCAAGATCGCTAAGGCTTGGTTCAAGATGGGAGAGCGAAGGCTACATTCTGGCGCTTAAACATCCATCGGTGTTGCCTTCTGGGGCTCTATGACGTTTTGAGTGGAACTTGACATCACACACACCTCATGATGGAAGTGGCTGCTGGTTGCCGTACTGGTTATAAATTGGTAGCCCCACAAGACCACGCACACCCATTCACCCCGATGAGCCTGAGCACAGAAGCCCTGTTCACCGCAGCCCTTGGTTTGCAAACTCCTTGGCAAGTCAAACACGTCGAGCTCAGCACAGCCAAGCGCCGCATCGACTTCGAGGTGCAATGCAATGCCAAGCGCCTGAGCTGCCCACACTGCGGCCATGAGGCCCAAGGCATACACGATAGGGTCAGCAAATCCTGGCGGCACCTGGACTTCTTTCAGTACGAAGCCTGGCTACATGCCGATGTTCCCCGTGTGGCTTGCACCGCCTGTGGCAAGACCACCATGGTGGCGGCTCCCTGGGCGCGCGAAGGCAGCGGCTTTACCCTGCTTGTTGGTGCCAATTCAAAATTGACCACCTGTGCCAACTGAATTTTGACCAGGGATCGAAGGCCGGGTGTTTGGCACCCGGCTGTGGATAACTCTACCTTCTTTTGGGTTTGGTCTTGATTTTGGCTACCTGATTGACGCCATCAGAAGGGCTCATCCAACGAAGTCTGGACGGCATCTTTTCCTGCCTGCTGTCTGGCCTTCTCCCGGGCTTTGCCCTGAACCCGTGTCTGCTTGGAGCTGTACCGGAAACGGTATGAATCGTTTCCCGTTTCCAGGATGTGGCAGTGGTGGGTCAACCTGTCCAGCAGTGCCGTGGTCATCTTGGCATCGCCAAACACACTGGACCATTCGGCAAACGCCAGATTGGTCGTGATCAGCACACTGGTGTGTTCGTACAGCTTGGACAGCAGGTGAAACAGCAGTGCACCACCGGCTTGGCTGAACGGCAAATACCCCAGTTCATCCAACACCACCAGATCCACGTTGAGCAGTGCAGCAGCAATGCGTCCAGCCTTGCCCTGCGCCTTCTCCTGCTCCAGCGCATTGACCAAATCCACAGTCGAGTAAAACCGAACACGTCTGCTTTGGCGGGTGACGCCCGCCACACCCAAGGCAATGGCCAGATGGGTTTTGCCCGTGCCAGGACCACCGATGAGCACCACGTTGTGAGCGGCCTCGGTGAACGACAGGTCGGACAGTTGTTCGATCAATGAACGGTCCACCACTGAGCCCGTGAAGTCAAATCCGGCCAGATCCCTGTGCAACGGAAACCGGGCGCTCTTCATCTGGTGAGCGATGGAGCGCATGTGCCTCTCGGCATGTTCAGCCCGCAGCAAATGCTCCATCAGCCAGCCTTCAGTCTGGAGCCCGTGGTGGTTGCCCTGGGCCTGCAATTCGCTCCAGGCCTGTGCCATGCCATGCAGTCGCAAGGCCTTGAGTTCAGCCAGTACGTCAGTTCGCATGCTCATCCCCCTGTGTGTCCACGGCAACCAGGGCGGTGGACTCTGCTGAATCCGTGGCCTCAGCACCACCAAGACAACGCAATCGGTCATACCGCGTGGTGTCGGCCCGCGGCGCATCCTTGAGCGTCAGGTGGGTGTGTACCGGTGGTGGACGCTGTGGGTCTTTCAGGCGGGCCAGCACGTTCTGGATGTGTTCGACACTGATCTGGCCACTGGGCGATGCATGCTCCAGCACCAATTCCACCGCCACCAGCACCGCATCCAGCCCGGAGGCAGGCACCAGTGACAGCACCTCGGCCATGAGCCGGTCTCCTCCTTCACGGCGCATCAGTGCCTGACGCAAACTGGCCAAGGGCGCTGGCAGGTCCATGAACGGGGCGCCGTTGCGCAAGGCCCCTGGCTTTCTTTGCACCAGATCGATGTAGTGCTGCCAGTCGTAAGCGGTGTGCCCACGGTCAGCCAGACGGGCATGGCTGGCCACCACACGCTCGCGTCCTGCGCGCCCTGAGACGGTTCGCTCGGTCGCCACTACCTCGACCTTGTTCGGATACAGCCGCGTACTGACCACTGTGCCCGCCCATTCGCAGGGCACCGAATATCGGTTGCGCGCCACCGTGACCAGGCAGGTGCTGCTGACACGGGCGGGCTTGTCCACGTAGCCATCAAAGGGATGTGGCATGCCCATGAGGTGCTCTTGCTCCAGCAACAGCACATCTGCGATGCTGCAATGTCGGTGCTGCGGGTGTGGCGTGTCGGCCCAGATGGCTTTGCAGCGTTCGCCCAGCCAGGCGTTGAGCTCGGCAAAGCTGCCAAACTTCCTCTCCCGGGCTTCGATCCAGATGCGCCGACGACTGTCTTGCACATTCTTCTCAACGACTCCCTTCTCCCAGCCGCTGGCGACGTTGCAGAAATCGGCATCGAACAGGTAGTGGCTGCACATGGCGGCAAAGCGGGCGTTGACCACGCGGCCTTTGCCTTTCTTGACCTTGTCGACCGCTGTTCGCATGTTGTCGTAGATGCCCCGTCTGGCCACGCCGCCCAATGCCGCAAAGGATCGGGTGTGGGCGTCAAACAGCATTTCGTGCCCCTGGCTGGGGTAGGCCACCAACCAGAACGCCCGGCTGGCACACAGTTTCATGTGGGACACCTGGGCCTGGTAGTACACCCCGCCCACGACGATGCCTTCTTCACTCCAATCGAACTGGAAGGCCTCGCCGAGCTCGAAGCTCAGCGGCACGAATGCCCGCTGGGGTTCTTTGCCGGATTGCTCACGCCAGGCCCGGATGAAGTTGGTCAGCGCGGTGTACCCGCCCTGATAGCCCTGCGCCTTGATCTGGGCGAACAGGGCGCGTGCCGTGCGCCTGTGTTCCTTGGGGCGGTGTGCGTCGGCTTTGAGCGCCGCAACCACCGTGTCTTCATACGCGCTGAGCTTGGTGGGCTTGCCTGACGACCGCTTGTATTTCGGTGCCTCGTCTTCCGCAGCCTTGAGCCACTTCTTGACCGTGTTTCTGGACAGACCTGTTCTCTTGGCAATTTCGCTGTTGCTCATGCCGTCGCGCAGCTTCATGCGCCTCACTCTTCCCATCATTTCCATGGTGATCACCTTTGGTTTGCTCCTGCCAAAAAATTCAGCAGCCGCGTGATACACCCTGGTCAATTTTGGGTTGGCACACCCCTCATAAAGTGGTCAGTTTTCGGTTGGCGTCAACAATCAGGCGTTGAGATTCGTCAGGGAGCAAGTGCTGTTCTGGTCTTTGCTTGTCCGCGCGCTTAGCTGGCCTGCAGCCGTTACTGTAGGTGTAGGCACTGTAGCTTTCGGCGCTATAATTTGCGTGAGTCAGCCTGTTTAATTCATATCTGTCAAAGGGATCTGCCATTCAGAGACATACCAAACGCTTCTTGGGCTTTCCTGAATCCACCGAACTTTGCGAGGGCCTATCTTCTGTTGGTGTTCATACAGTTGATAGGTTGCCTATACCATTGTTTGAGTCAGATATAGCCACTTGCTTGCTGACTTTCAACGAACTTAAATTTGATAGTTCGTATTTTGAACTTGCGACGATTGCTCAACCTCCGATTATCACTAAGAGTGTTAATAAGCGTATGGCTGAGTTCTTTTACGGCCGCTTGGCTGCTAAGTTGGTTATGTCCGATATTGGTGTTAATCATAACGATGTTTTGATTGGATCATCGGGCGAACCCTTGTGGCCGCTTGGTTACATAGGGAGTATTACTCATACTGCCGGTCTTGCGGCTGCCGTTTTTGCTCCTAAAACAGATGCATTTAGTGGAATAGGCATCGATATAGAGCGAGTCGCCAGACGTTGTGATTTTGAGGCGTTGCACGAATTAGTTATTGATGAAAGGGAGCGCGCATGCCTGCAGGGTTCTCCTGCTAAATTCACTGACGCAATGCTTTCAACTATTGCATTTTCTGCAAAAGAAAGTATCTACAAGGCGGCATTTTCTTCGGTTGGACGATTCTTTGATTTCAGCGCTGCACGTGTAATTGAGCCTCCTGACGATACTGGGAGACTGACGCTCGTAATTGCTGAAGATCTTGGAAAGAACTTCCAGCACGGTCGTCGATGTATGGTTGAATTTCGTTTGCTCCGCCCGGATGTAGTCTGTACTTTTTTTATATTGCAACCTTAATTCGCGATTTCAATAGCTGTCGCATCCCCAACGATCCCCAGTTTTTTCAACAAATTCAATGCCGCCTTACCTTTCAATGGTGTGACGGATGGAGTCTGATTCAATTTCGCCAGTTTGACCCGATTGGAGCGCAATGTTCGGCGACGTTGTGGGTCACGTTGGGTTGCTGGCTGAGCATCCGCGTTCTTTTGCGCGTCTGTATCTGCACCCACGTTCGCATCGCCACAGGAGCGCTTCCGTTCACGCTTGTACCTATTGGTGAAGAGGATGCGTCCCCCGCTGGCTTCCACCTCCAGCACATCCCCGACTCGCCAGTCTTCGGCGGCCAGGATCTCGTCGGGAATGGTCAGCAGCAGATCTTCTGAGCCATCAATGGGCTCCAGGTAAGTGGTATGGCTTCGCCGATATCCGTTCATGGTGCTATCTCCTCTTTCTTGGACCCGCCTGCCGCCACGTTGGGGATGCTTCCGAGTCAGCCGCCCCGGGAAAGGCCGGCCATTGACGCAACATGGCGGTCGAGTCGGATTGCGGGCGGCATGTGTTCACCGCATCGCTGACATTCACGCCGGAACCGGTCATCTGGCTGAAGGTCAGCTTTGTGTCGGTGACCGTGAGTTCGCCGGTGCCGGGTCAATGACTGCAATCGCTGCAGAGCTGACCTAAAACTAATGTGAGATGCTAAGCGTTGCTCAGCTTCCCGGTTACCGATCGACTGGGTTCTGAATACAGGTGCCTTTCAAGTGGTGCCAGCCTTGGATGTATAGACCAGGGTGACTGGAGCCGATGTCTTTATCCTGCCCAGAGAAGCCCTGGTAGATTTCGAAAATGCGCCCCTTCGACGGCCTTTTCCCTCAGTATCAGCTGCTGTCTTGGCTTCCAGATGAGACATTCTTCAGCCTGGTGAGTCGGCACCATTTTCTTTGGGGGCACACCACTGCGGCAAAGACCAGTGAGTTGCTCTTCGGGCGACCACGTGCAGGTGCCCATCACGATTTTCCGAACGCTCTGCAGGCATTCGTCGACCGAACGGGCGAGGCTGCAGGTGACGTTCGAACCATCGCGCAAGTACATACCCTGCTGAGGTACTACCAATCCTTCATGGCGTCGAATGAAGTCGATGATGCCATATGCACCATGGCCGGGCCCAACGTGTCCCATCTCAAGCTGAGATTGGGAATCCTGACCAGTCGATTTCGGTCGAACCATCCCCTCAAGGCATGTCCCCTATGCATGGAGCATGATGCACAGACCACCGGTTGGGCTTATTGGCACTTGCAGCATCAATATCCAGGTATCTGGGCGTGCGGATCGCACAGATTGCCTTTGCTTCAATCAACACTCAAGGCGACGGGGGTCCAGCGTTTTCAGTGGCTGTTACCCAATAGCGGTGACTTGCAGCACGTGCCAATAGACAATGCTCGTACCCTCGATGCGCTGATGAGCCTTTCAACGCTTGTTCAGAACATCGTCCGTCGAGGTGCTGAACAACCGCTTGCTGTTGCTCGCCTGCACGAGGTTTACCGGCATGAGCTGCGGCATCGTAATTGGATCACAAGTGCTGGCCACCTCAGGAGGTTTGAGATCTCCGGTGCGTTTCTCAAGTACGCTGAACTCATCAGGGGTGTTCCGGAATTTTCCGGACTACCCAAAGATGCTGCGGAAGCATCGACTCTACTGTCACGATTGCTCAGTCCTCCGCGCTCTGGCACTCATCCCTTACGCCACTTGATGCTCATCCATTGGTTGTTTGGAACGGCAGCGAAGTTCGAAGAGGTATGCGCGCAGGTATTCAAATCAGCAGAATTGCCAAGGATCGAAAGTAGACCTGCACCGGAGATTGACGTCGAGGATTCGCGTCGAGAACTCTTAGCTCGATTGATTCGTGAAGAGGGTCGGTCAGTGCGGCAGGCAGCCCGCGCGATCTGCATCGATACCCAGACCGCGATAGTTTGGGCGGGAAGCATGGGTCTCCACCTGTCAAAAAGACCAAAGAAGCTCTCTCCGATTGTGCGAGCGCAGGCAGTGAGGCAGTTGCAATTTGGCGCAGACAAAGCTGATGTCGCGGCAGCAGCTGGTGTATCAGTCGAAACCGTCACACGGATACTGCTGGGAGAGCCAGGTCTGCACGCTGCCTGGAGCGCATCAAGAGAGGCCAAAGTGCGTGACCGTGCGAGGGATGCTTGGCTGACTCAGCTTGAGGCCAATGGAGCCCTCGGCCTCAAGTGGATGAGGGAGATGGTACCGAGAGAATATGCGTGGTTGTATCGCAATGATCGTGCATGGTTGAACACCCACAAACCTGCCCCGATTCCACCTAGGAATCGTAAGCGGACGTCGCCCGTGGACTGGACTGCCCGTGACCAGGACTTGAGCACCCAAGTCAGTGAGACTGCGCTACATCTGATGACGGAGCGAGGTCTGCGTCGCGTCCGGCTTTGGCAGCTGTATCAAGCTATCCCAGAGCTCAGGGCCAAGATGAATTCGCTGGATTCCTTGCCCATGACGCGGCTGGCCATTGAGCTTGCCATGAAGGCCACGCCGCCTTCCGCCGATTCCTTTATCTAACTCTGTCCTGCCTCGGCAACTTGTTGTGTACTTGATATGCAAATATGTATTGAGATATGCTTTACGAATGATCGAATCAAAGTTACGCGCCCGTGCCGAAAACGCGCGCCGAGTCTGCAAAGCCCATGGGATCGCACAAGCCGACATCGCCGCACATGTCGGTGCAAGTCAACCCCAGGTCAGTCGGATTCTCAAAGGAGATGCGGTAAGGGCTTCGCGCTTGTTTGAAGAGGTCTGCCTCTTTGTTGAACGGTTTCAGGGTGGGGTCACCGCGGACGCTGTGCGGGCCAACCCAGACCTTATTGAGGCACTTCAAGCGACGTGGAATGGGTCAGCTTCACATGCCAAGGCCTTGGCAGCTGTCATTCGGTCACTGGCTGTCCTGAATCACACGATACCTGGTTCACCACAACGAGGAGAACGGTCATGAACATGCTTGTGCAGCCTTCGCCTTTGCCAGAGGAATTGGATCGCGGATACCTGGGCCGGATCATGAGGATCAATGGCTACAGGCATCTGAAGGAAATGACGGAGGCCATGGCAGCGCACTTTGGGCACGAAGGAACCAGCAGACGCGAGCTGACCGTCCATGCGCTGCTTAGTCGAATGGCGGCCATGTCTGAAGTTCAGTTTGCACAGCGGCACACCACCTTGCCGTTGCGACGAGGAATTACTTCATACCGCCCGGAAGTTGCCCATGGCAGTGAGGGGGAAGGCACGGCACTCAACTACACGGCGATGCAGAGAACGTATCACGCAGCGTACTTCTGTAAAGATTGTGTGGGTGCCGATGTTCACTTTCATGGGGTGAGTTATTGGCGCCGAGACCATCAAACCCCCGGGCAGCTATGGTGCTCAAAGCACATGACGCCGTTGCACTTTGTGTCGTCCGGGGATCCGTTTCTACATGCACCAGTTCAGTTCGTCGGCACCAGTGAAGCCATCCCGTACGGGTGGGTGGATGAGGCATTGAAAAACAGGTATGTTCTGAGGTTCCTGGATTTAGCAGCTGCACTTTACGATCAACCAAATCCATTCAGCGTTGCGCTACTGGCTCCAATGTTGGGTGACCTGGGCCGGTCCCTGGGGTTCAAGACCAATCCGGGGCAGAGCAAGGGAGGTCTGATCAGCGACCGAATCATCGAGGTGTTTCCTCGCCAATGGCTCGGGTCGGTTTTCCATGGAATCTTGGACAAGGAGCCTGGTTCTTTCTCACACCAGATCGACGGTGTGATGTATCTGAGAACTTCGGCGTCCTCTGTCACCGCTTACCTCTTGGTCTTGGCCGTACTGTTTGACAGTGCTGACGCGGGGATTAACGCGCTATCAGATGCTTGTCACAGTAGCCCTGCACCAGTTGGACGCCGCCATCGACGCGTACACAATTTACCTGATGACGATACCTTGATAGATCTGTATGTCGAGGCCATGGGTGCTCATAGTGAAGTGATGAAGAAGTTGGATCTTCCGGCTTACACAGTGAGAAAGGCACTTTTAGACCTCGGGCTCCCGACGCTTTCAGATGTGGACGACCCGCAGGCGATTGGCAGCGTTGCAGGCTTGAGAGCTTTTTATCTTCAACGGCTTTCTTTTGCAGCCAGTGCGAGGGTTGCAGGGCTGTCTGAGCACAGGTTCGAGGGGTTGCTGCGAATGTGCGGTCCCAATTTGCCCAAAGCCTTGAAGAAGATGAATCCGCAACACAGCGAAAGGCCTAGGGCCCGACGAGCAAAGCAGATCTTGCCAACGCAGATGGTCGCAATGATGGAGTCAGTTCATTGAACGGGCTCCATCATTGATACTCACATATTCGCTCTCAAGTACTCCCGACAGGGCCCCAGAACTGAGCCCAGAAGCTTTGGTCCCGGGTGACCAGGTCTTCGTATTTGTCCATGCGCTTGGGATCGTTACTGAGCAGGGCATCGACGGCGGGACCCACGGGAGCGAGATAGGAGTCCGCCGCCACGCGGAAATCATCAAGCCGCAGGTCATCTTCTTTGCGTTCAAAAGCCACACGATGGGCGGCGACCCACAAGGCAATGATCAAACGTTGCACACCTGCAGTTTTTTCCAGGATGAGTTCAGCCAGTTCATTCGAAACCGGTAAGGGCCGTGCGACGTACTGATAAAGGCCCAACCTGGGCAGAAATTGCTGTCGAAACACCGGGTCCTCAACGTCCGTAAAGTGCTTGAACGCGTGATAGCCGGAGGTCACGATTCGCTCGGCGTTGCTCAGTCGCCTGGTCAACGCGCTGATGCCATCGGGCGTGCCGGAAACCAGCAGCGGAATTTGCCATGTGTTCATCAATGTGAGGATCCACTTGATGCACTGATCCTCCACAATGCTGAGCTCTGGCGGCGCTTCTCCCACTTTGCGCCGCCTACGTCGATCCAGAGTTGAAAGCTTGAAGAAATTCTGGATTTCATCGAGATGCAGCAGCCCCAGGAAATGGGTTGATGCAACCTGTCTCCATTCTTCCAGCATCTGCATCCCGTTGCGCCACTCTCCATGCAGGGTGTTGTCAAAGCGGGTGCTCCCTGTGACCCGTTTCCAGGCAGTCATTAGTGCGGCAGCCAGGTCAGTTGCTTTGCCACTTGCAGGGACGTCGAGCGATAGCCAGACAACTTGTTGCAAGCCATTTGTCATCCGAAAGAACGACGCATGCTTGATGACCTGCTGTGGGTAGCTCCCCAAGCATCTTCTGATTGCTTGAGTCTTACCGGCGCCCGATACACCCTCCACGGCGGCTCCGAAGGCCGGAGCGTTAAGAGGTAGCTGGAATTGAACTGGCTCACCACTGATTTTGCTCCAGGTGCTCGCAGACGAAGGGTGCAGATGGTGATAGTTTTGACGGATCATCATGTCGATGGACTCGAAGAGTTGAAGCCCTTCGATGCTCGGAATGTAAAGGTTGCGTACGTCCATCAGCATGTGCAATCGAAGATGACGCGGAACGTTTCCGATATCTTTGGGCGGCCTTTTGGGCAGCGCAACGAGTGAACTCGCAACCTCCTGCCGAGCACGGATTGGGCCGAGCCCCTTAACTAAAATATTGTCAGCATACGGGTCGTGTGGAGATGTGGGTTCAGCGGTCATTGGCATCCTCCCTGTCCTTTGCCGCAAAGATGTCCTCCATCATTCGGACATGTGACTCCTGAACCTCGACTCGGGCTTTTCGAGTGCCACGAAATTCGTTGTGATCCAGCTGCGCCGCGATTTCATTTTCGATGGAGCGGGCCTCTGTGATCGAAGGGGCTCGGCCTCTGGTTCGCTCAAGAGCGATACGAGTCTGTTCTATAGATTGCTGGCGGATAGCCTCCATGCGCTTCAAGCCCAGTACGGCGTCAGATACTCGTTGGTGCTCAATGTCGGCAGCCTTTAATTGTTGAAAGGCGAATGCGTCAGCCATATCGTCATAAGTGATCTCCGGTGAGGCATTCGCATGGTCGGCGATCCGCAGGTCGATGAGGCCATCACCGTTGACGTTTGGAGTCCAGATGGTCGATACGGATCCTGGGTAGTACTGAGCAGGAATCTCTCGGCCTCCAGAGGTCCGTGCGAAGGTGGACCAATGTTCCTTTTCCACGAGCGGTGACTCGTAGTAGTTGCCCCTGAACCGTACGCCGCGTGGTGTTACACGAGCCTCAGCGGCTGGAAGGAGTTGACTGACCAGTTCTGCGTGAGCAGTGGCACGCAAGTAGCCGATACCCATCGCGTGGCCCCAGCGCCAGAGTCCGGCAGGACTGGGGAATACACCCGCTGCGGCCATATGGGCGTCAATTCGATTTGTTCGATCCGCTGTGAGGTTGTAAATAAAGAAGCGTTCGCTCAAGTACTGCGTGTACTGTCGAACGTTCATGGTTGCGGCGGCGGGGTTTGAGCGGCGGAGGTCGTACTCCACACGGCGGGCGTCCATTGCGCCGGGTAAGAAGTTGTATTGACTGTCTTTCAAGATGCGATGAAGAACCTCCACAATGCCTTTCAGATCGGGGCGAAAAGGCGGCGTGTATTGCAGATCCAGAAACAGCTTCATACCCGTTGCCTTCGCACGTTTGGAGAGGTATTCGCCTCGATCACAGAGAAGACGGGCCGGCAGAGTGGGGGCTGGAAACAGGGACTGGCGCATCTCGTAACCCCAGAGATCGCTCAACAACGCTGGTGATGCCGTTGCATTGAACAGGCTCACCTGGGCTGTGTCCCAGCTCGGCCCAGTCAGGCAGACATAGAAGCCAACAATCGCCGTGGACCACACATCGACGATGATGTAGACAATCGGTCGACCAATGATCCACTCGGGGTTCACCGATGATCTCAAGTAGATGTCACCGATGGTGCTGTCGATGGCATACAGAAGGCCGGGGCCCGGGGAGCCTTGCCAACTGCAACTGTTCATGCCGCGTAGCGAGCGTTTGAAGTGACCTTTGCTTGTTTTCTGAAGGATTTTTTCTAGGGCGCTGGTCTCGACAGTGAGGATGCGTTTGACCTGTTGGTAGTTCGGGTACTCCCCTTGCTTAAGATCCAGCGCCACGATCTTCCCTGCATCGTCGTAGGTCAGGCTTTTCACGAAATGGCTCGCCACGATCTGCTTGAACCGCTCGCGCATTGACGGCTTGGGGATTGGGATGCGCTTGTCTGCAGAGATGATTTGGGCGCGCCAGTCTGCATTCATGCCCGGCTGAACAGGTTCTCCCCAGTGTCCGTATATTTTTTTGTTGATCCTTTGTGCGAGGGTCTTCCGACCCGCCTTGTTCTTGCGCCCATCTTTGCCAAGGTCACGAGGTTTTCCTCTTGCTCCGCATAGATACCACCGGGGACGCAGGCTTGTAGATGTCAATCCGAACCTACACAACAAGGACCAAAGGTTGTAAACGTAGCCTCGGCTCACCTTGTGTTTCACCACGGCGTTTTGAACCAGGCGCCCCAGGTTGCCACGCACTACCAGTTCCTCCTTGAGCTTTTCCAAATCAAGGAACTCGCTCATGACATTGCATCGATGTTCAAATGTTTCAGCGGTTTTTCGATCAGCGAGTGATTGATAGTAGATTGCTGGCAGCTCTAGGCTGACTGCTACTAACTCATGGGCGTCATAGAGCTCTTGCAGCTCCAGCCGGGGGACGCGCAATAGCTGACCTACCAGCGGTGGTTTGACAATCCTTTTCTCCCGCTTGGTGTGTTCTAGTCGCGGGCGGCCCCCCTTTTTGATCTCGGGCGGAAGTGAAGGGTAAAACTGGACGCAATAGACGACGTTGGTTTCCGGGGCATCCATCACAATACGAATGATCCCTGCTTTCAAGCCCAAAGCATCCCCTGCAAGGCGAAATGATTGATTGCTCATCAGAGACATGCCGACCTCCTGGATGCAATTGGATTTAATTCAATGAATTCCGTCATCGGCAGCAGTGTGAGAGGCAGGTGAGGGCGCCAACTCCGGCGCAAATCAAGCGGCAATTTGCCTTGCCAAACGGCTTGCCAAAGTGCACGCTGGGCAATGTAGACATGCTGCTCTGCCCCACCGAAAATACAGGCCAATCGATTGATCACGTCGGAGTAAGGATGAAAGGGCATAGACCGGACGACGTGCGCGGCGATATCAAGTTCGGGTGCGGCGGCAGGCTTCGCCAAGCCCCAGGCGGACGTGCTGCGAAGGGTCAGCGCGACGCGTTTGTCATACTGTGCTGGTGTGATCAACAGCCATGTCACGCCCCGCACTTCCCAGTACGTTTTTTCTAGAGTTAGGAGCTGTTTAGCACGGGGAGCCAGGGCTTCGCTCGGTTTACATGAGACTGCCAGCAGGTTCATTTTTCTTGCCCCCGGCGTTTGAAGAACCAGCAAGAGGTCTGTGGTGCTGGTCCAGATGGCCGTCTCGTCGATATCGGTCACGACGGGATGTTTGATACCCATCTGGCGTGCCAAATTCAGGGTACCTGGATAGGTTTGCTTGCCAATCCCAACCCGCCAGCGGCTCAGCTCGTGCGCGCCATCCTCTTTGCTGATCGGGTACTGCTCCACGAGGTCAGCCAAGCCAGGCAGCATCGATGCAAAGTTAAGTCCAGTCCATTCCCCGTCCGATAGCAACTCCCGCTGACGGTCACGCCACACAAGAAGGTGGGATCTGCCGTGACTGGATGGATCAGATCTTGAAACACGGTGCCATGGGACGTAGTCCGTATTGGTGCCAAGGCCGCGTCCCACTTTCAGGAAACGAGCAAGGACTTTTGGCGTAAATTTCTTCTCCGTTCTCATTTGCCGCCTCCCCATCCAATGTCTGAAGAGCGGCTTGAGCTGCATTCGCACGGAGATTCAAAGGTGGCTTCTGGCCAATGAAACCCAGTCTTTCCGAGTTCTGGCGTCGAATCCGCTGTCTGCGCGAAGACGCGGCTTCCGTTTCTTTTTGGGCTGAGGAGCCCCTGGCCTTTGTGTTTGGGCTTCCAATCGCTATCTTGGACCCGAAAAATCTTGCGCTGGCAGCTAGCCGAAAGCGACATCAGCCCGATGGTGATGTAAATCGTGTTCACAGTCTTTCTCCCACGACGATCCGCCGCCCAAGGAGCGGCTGTGGCTCCGGCGGATCGAATTTTGAAAACAGGCGAGCACGCGGCTTGACACCGGCTGGGTAGCGGGGGAGAATTTCGATTGAGTGGTGTCGAAAGACCCTAACGCCCTGAAGTGTCGCGAACTTCAGGGCGTTCTCATTTTTGCGCCTGACTATCAGCCCTTGGGGTTCAATCAGGGACTCATTGCACACCTCCAGTACTCATGGCGCATTTGTTCGACTCGTTTGAACGCTGTAGCCATATCCATCGTGCAATGTCTGGTACCGCGGCAAATCGTCCGCGTCGGCCAGCCAATAAAAACGTGGCGATTGGCAAGCGACCTCGTTGATAGGCCTTGCGAAATGCCTCTTGGGTCGGGTAACCCAACGCCCTGGACAATTCGCTTCCGCCGACTGTTGTGCCCAAGGCCCTGATCAAGCTGAGCTCGAAACCTTCATACGAGGTCTCAGATGGAGAGGCGTCTGGATTGATGGGTAAATGCGTCATAAACAGGGACTGTCCAGGACAGGGCAAACGGTTACAAATGTTAGTGCGAGCTTCGGCGCATGGCAAAGTGGACGGGTTTCAAAAAACTTGTACCCTGCCGCTCAAACGAAACTGGGCGTGACAAAGGCAGCCCGATGCGTGAAGATCAGGGATGCCTATTGATTTTCGCAATCAACCCAGTGATTGGGGGACTCATAAAAATCAAGTAAAACGCGCCTGCGGCACTGTTTGCTTCGGGGCACTGGCTTCCCACTTCGGGACTGAGTCTGCCAAGTGGATTGAGTGGCGGGCGGATCGACGTCAGCCCTTCACCAAGTTTGGTGAGCCATCGTCGTCCAACAAGTATTTGCGTTGGCGGCAAGGCAAGGCACTACCCAACGACACGACAGTCGCCCACATCCATGCCCGAACGTCAGGTGCGGTAAAGCTTGATTTCTGGCGTGACCTGCCCTTATGGCCGCTGCTAGCCCCTCAAGCTCCGAGGATGTCTTGGATGCTGCGGCTGCTTGAAGAATCCCCGATGAACATCCGCCAGATCCTGTTCGTCGATAAAGATGGTCGCTGGGGGGGCAGATTTCACCATACCAACCCAACTCGCGACCAGATCCTTGGCATCCGAAACCTGTACTCCCTTGACGCTTTCCTCGTGCTGATTTGCTTAGCCAGAAAAGGTGAAGAACTGGAGGATGATCCGCTGCATTTTTTGGCGTCTGCGTGCGCGTTTGACATCTTTCCACGCATCCTTTACAGCTATCCCCCTCTGCGATATCGCTGGGAGGGCTTGTTCGTCTGCATCGAAAGGTTGTATTGGAACCGTGTTTACTTCAACGGAAGCTATTTCAAGTTTCCGCTGGAGGTGATTCGCGACAACTTGTTGGCGCTTGAACTGGATCCTTCAACACGCTTCCGACAAATATCTGGAAATCGGACAAGGTCTGATAAAAAAGCGGCCAGGGATGCCAAGTCATGACCGCTGATGTCGTCCACACCCCACTGGAGTGGGGGATCGGCATGCCTGAACCAGCCGCTGCCACCGCCACCCTGTTCCTGGATTTCGATGGTGTCTTGCACCCGGAGTACGGTCACCCCAGCCGGTTCTTCGAAGCACTGCCGCTGTTGGCAACCGTGTTGCTCCCCCGACCATGGGTGGAAGTGGTCGTGTCGAGCAACTGGCGCTATGAGCGGGCTGACGCTGCAACCACTGGTTCCACAACCCTTCCCGCCACTACCGTCACCACAAGCGCGACTTCTGTTTGGCGGTTGAAACCCATGGTGAAGGTGAACGAGTGGCTGCAGGCCGAACCACTGCTTTGCCAGCGGGTGGTGGGCATCAATCCCTTGATGCCCGACCACTCCCAGTTGCCAGACCGGATACTGGCCTATGAGCGTGAAGCCCAGTGTCTTGCCTGGCTGCGGGCATGGCGTCCGTCACGTCTGCACTGGCTGGCCCTGGATGACCGGTCCTGGCTGTTCTCTCCTTTTTGCCCGCAGTTGTTCGAGACCGATGGCACACAAGGCTTGCAGCCAGACCAACTGCCTGCGCTGGCCGCCCAGCTGGATGCGATGTGCAGCTGAGCGAAAAACCATTCAGTGGATGAAACTGAACAGTCAGAACCATGAAGCAGATGAACCTGATGAAACAGACCTCCCAATCTTCACGATCCTCCCGGCCTTCTCAGTCTTCCCAGCTCATCGCACTGGACTGTGACGGTGTCTTGCTGGACTACGCAACCGCCTACGGAGCGGCATGGGAGCGAGCATTCGGTGACAGACCGACGCTGGTGAACCCACACGCCTACTGGCCCATGGATCGGTGGGGGGTGCCGCGCCTGAGCGGCCAGGCGCTGGAACAGTTCCGCGCGGTGTTCGATGAGACGTTCTGGCGCACGATTCCCGCGGTCTACGGTGCGGTGGAGGCTTGCGAGCAACTGGTGCGTGCGGGATACAAACTGATCTGTGTGACGGCCCTGGAGGACCGCCATCTGGAAGCCCGTCGGCACAACCTGCGCGAACTGGGCTTTCCGCTGTCACACGTGTACGCCACAGACAGTGTGCCCACGGCAACGGGTACCAGCCCGAAGGCCGCTTTGCTCAATGACTTGCTGCCTGCCTGCTTTGTCGATGACTATGCGCCTTACCTGATGGGGGTGGATGAGCGGATCCACCGGGTGCTGATCACGCGGGATCCTGATGGCAGTCCGAACACTGGGAAGATGCTGGAGTGTGCGGATGCGTGTTTCCCTGATCTGCGGGCGTTTGGGTCACACCAACTTGCAGATGGAAGGAGGGTCTCACATGAACTGTCCTGATGGCATCAAACAGGGACATGACTGGCAAGACCGACAAAGCTGGCTTATGCACCAGGAAGCGGTGCGCATGCTGCAGGCTGATCCGACCTTATGTGACAAAGCCTTGGCCACCCTGGCCCGTTGGGACACGCATGTCTGTAGCCGATCCAGGCCGTTGCGCGAGCGCTGGGCGCAGATCATTGGCGATCGGGACTAGGCAGCCGCATTGGACACCTCCGAGGTGGGCAACCAGTTGAGGCAAGCGTCACCACTGTCCTGCTTGCTGTCCGATGACGCCAGGCGGGCTATCCTCGCCCAAGTCCAACAAGAAAAGGCTTTCCAGGCTGAGATGCTCGCATGGGACAGCATGGCCCCGGTGGGTGCAGAGTCTGGCAGCCCGGAGTATGAGCGCCTGTCGGAGCTTGGCCACCTCGCGTTCATCGCCAGGACAGTTTGGAGGCGGCTCGGGCGTGGCTCGATACGCTGAATCCTGATCTGAGCGGGATGACACACGAAGACTGCGCCCGTTCCGCATCAGGATTCGAGCGTGTGCGGTCGTAGCTGGAGATGAATCTGATCCAGGAATCAGCTTGGCATGGTAGTTGGTCTGGATGATTGCCACACTGAGCTGGGCGATTACACGATCAGCCCGGCCACCCCTAACGAACTTTGCCATTGCCACGTACCGAGCCCATCGGCCATCGCTGAACACGATATCCGGACCTGCCTGGCAGGGCCGCATTGGTACTCATGAACTTCTGTCAGGCAGTAAATCGACGCGGCGTTCCGGATGGCAATGTCCGAGTCTTCGCACTCGTGAGACTTGTTCAATATGGGCATGGCGAATGGTGCATATCACGCGCATGTTCCATAACGCGCTCGCAAGATATCTATCGTGCGCCTAGTATGAAACATGCGCGTGGTATTTCGTGTTCGCCCTAATAGGCCGTTGAAAAAGTCAGTACAGATCCGAAAATTGTGATTTTGGGGGATTACCCGGTGAACGAGACCCCGAGATGCACCAGACCAAGAAGGGCAACCAGTGGCACTTCGGAATGAAAGCCCACATTGGCGTTGATGCGGACTCGGGCCTGGTGCACACGGTGGTGGGCACGGGGGCCAACGTCAACGACGTAACGCAGGCGCATGCACTGGTGCACGGAGAGGAAACGGATGTCTTTGCCGACGCGGGCTACCAGGGCGTGGACAAGCGAGCACAGACCCAAGGACTCGACGTCAACTGGCACGTGGCCATGCGGCCGGGCAAGCGCAAGGCGCTGGACAAGAGCACGCCGAGGGGCGCGATCCTGGACCAGCTGGAGCAGGTCAAAGCACGCATCCGTGCCAAGGT
Source organism: Hydrogenophaga soli (assembly GCF_054777695.1). NCBI lineage: Bacteria > Pseudomonadati > Pseudomonadota > Betaproteobacteria > Burkholderiales > Comamonadaceae > Hydrogenophaga > Hydrogenophaga soli. The sequence goes on from NZ_BAAHAK010000002.1 coordinate 389,043, forward strand.
TGAACATCCGTTCCGGGTGATCAAGCGCCAGTTCGGGCATGTGAAGGTGCGCTACCGGGGCCTGCTCAAGAACACGGCGCAGTTGCACACGCTGTTCGCGCTGTCCAACCTGTGGATGGTGCGGCGCACGTTGCTGCAAGAGATGCGGGGATGAGTGCGTCCAAATGCGGCAAAGGGCCGCGAAATGGGGGGAAATCAGCCTTGAAACGGCCCTCGAAATGCTGAAATCTCCGCCATCTGGCATCAAGTACGCCAACTCACGACGCGGCGGGTGTTGTGCAGACCTTCCTTAACAATTTCTGGCGCTCGTATGCTGTCTGGTAGAGATATCGAGCGGTTGTGCGTCACGGCGTGTTGGACGACACAGTAGATCTGTTGATAGCTTCTATTGATCATGAGGTGAGTCGGCGCATCGGAATCTACCGACGTCTCCTCCTTCGCGACAAAGTGATGTTTATTGCCGCACGGTGCATGCATTTGAACATTCCACTGTTGTTGAGGCTTGATCCGAACGCATTTATTGGTGTGAGCTGTACTCGGTTTTCGTTTTGGAACCGAATCGAAACAGCACAGCAAGCTGCGGCCATGTTGAGCTGGTACCTGCAAAGAGTCCGACCACAGCTAGTTATCCACGGGGCAGGGAGCCCGCACCTCTTCATTACTCAGCATGGCATTGCGTTGAAACCGAGCGCAGTTGGCTCCCGCTTTACACGCGCGGTGCAGGCTGCTGCGCTAAGCAGGAGCATTCCAAGTTGGAACCACTGGATTCGGTCGCCCCTTGTAGCCGCCCGTTCAGGAAGAATACCGATTGACAAATTCTCGGTGAGCGCTTGAAATGAGCAAACACAAACGGGAGGGGGCTTCAATGCCCGAAATCACAGCTAACTGAGTCCGCTCAGACCGGATGGCTGTTTCACTTTTGCGAAAAGCGTTCGCGCGACTTGTCCGCCAGTTCTCCCCCTATGTGCGTTGGTCGTCCAGATCACTCTGCGACCGCATCACTCGAAGCAGCGCTTGCGCCGTTTCGGCTTCGTATTTCGAGGGGAGGTTATGACAAGAAGATGCACATCAGCAGCCCCTGCACTGGCCCGATTTGGCTTGATTCTGCTAATGCTAGGCTTAGTGCAAGGGTGCACCCATCTGGATGCGGTCCGCGAATTTGGTGGGACTGCTGTCGAGGTCTCCAGTTATAGAGATGCTGGACAGACCTACCAGGAAAGCGTCCTGACTATTGCCTCCTGTGACCGTCGGCCGGTATAGGAGCGACAAGACATGAAATTCGCTTTTGGTAATAGGTCTCGAGTTTTGGGTGTGGTGTTGGCCATCCTGGGAGGGGCTCCGCTTGCTCCGGTTCAAGTAGCAGCACAGGACATGCGGGTGGTTCAGGGTGTCTGGACATCGGGCGTCCATGACCGTCAGTTCATCGACCAACTCAGGTCAGGTGTTGTCGTGGGGACGCTTCACTTTTGGACACTCCTGAAAGGAGGTCCGAAGACGATGACTGAGTTGCAGACGAGAGGCAAGCTACCCATTGTTCATGAATGGGCCTTCAAGTCGCCTTTGCTTGTGGACCCGGACACCTTGTCTCCAGAGCAAGAGAACGAGCAGGAAGTCGCAAAACTCTTGGGTGTTGGTGCAATCGTTGACCGAGGTGGTCTGGTCTCCTCGGTCGCAGAAGGGAGGGATTTCCGCTGGCGAACGTGGAGCCACAAGCAGAATCTTTGGCGAGGCACCTGGGTCGTTCGGGTTCTATACGCAGACGGTAAGCCAGTCCCCTGTGAAACGCCGCCTTGCCGGTGGACCTTCTTTGTACGCTGATATGACCGACAAGACCTCACTTGATAAGGCCGTTCAGGACGCTCAGCGATTACTGGAATACGCCAGTGTCAAGGGCATCGAAATACCTGCCGCGCTAGTAACCCAGATTGTTGGCGCACAAACCCTAATCGGTAGGCAGACGACGGAAAAAGAAACATTTGAAACTCAGGAGTCTTTCTGGGCTGCCCTGGCGAAGCTCTCGGCATTGACCAAGCCCGCAACTTCAGAGAGTGTTCGTTATGCGGCAGAAACCACATCGGCAACCTGGGCGACGCTCTGGGCCAAGTTGAGTCGAAGCGGCGCGGACATGCCAATCATGAAAAGCATGTCCGAGGCTGCTGTCGGACGGGCACGCTTCTGGGCGCTCATTGGCTTGTTCTTGGTTGCTGTCTTCCAGTCGTACTACGAAGCAGGTGAGAGCACCACCGCCAAGTACAAGGAAGCGCAAGCGATCGTTCGAACGAACCTTAATCGTTTGAACGAACTGGAACAAGCAAAAAATAAGGCAGAGGCAGCCAAGGCGGGTCCCGAAGAAATCAGTCGGCTGAACAGGGAAATCGCCGTTTCCCGTTTGACGATTGAAGACGCGAATGAGCAGACCGAGAGGCGAGTTCAGTGGATGAAGAAGCTGCTGTACTGGCAGGACTGGACCATCAAGGACCCCGGCGACCCGCAAGCCAGCTTCGAGCTGTCCCAGCGCGTTCTCAGTGTGCTCGAGGGCTTGCTCACCCTGCTGGGGGCCTTCATCCTCCCCATCACATGGAGCTTCCTTGGGGCCGCACTATACGTGAGCCGCGCGTTGGCTGAAGACATCCGAGCGATGGCGTACGCACCCGAGCGGGCCATCCTACATCGCTCCAGGTACTACATGGGCATGGTTGCCGGCTTTACAGCCGCGAAGTTGTTTCCGTCCAGCACAGGTATTTCCGAGGGGGCGGTCAGCACCTTTGCGGTGGCCCTCCTGGTCGGCTACAGCGTGGAAGTGTTATTTACCCTTTTGGACCGTTTGATTGGTGCGTTCTCGACAAAGTAGGGGGAATTGAAGATGTCAGGTGCCTATGCACACATTACTGCTGTCAACAGGGCAAAAAGCCAAGCCAGAGGAAAGTTGAGCAATTCGAGCCTTTACGCGCTGGGCACTAGGCTTGCGTTTGCTGAACTCGGGTGCGTTAGCCCCGACTATCCGTACTTGGGAGGTCCTGGGCAGGGTTTCTGGGCAGACCAAATGCACTACAAGAACACAGCCACCCTGCTGCGCGCGGGCGTCGATGCAGTGCAGAAGCTCCAAGGAGTGGAAAGAGAGAAGGGAATCAGTTGGCTCTTCGGTTTTGCGTGTCACATGACGACAGACATGACCATTCACCCCATCGTCGAAGGCATCGTGGGTCCCTATGAGCAGAATAAGGCAGCACACCGGGAATGCGAGATGCATCAGGATTCGCTGATTTTCAACTCAATGGACTTGGGAGACGTCGGACTGACGAAGCACCTGAACACGGGGATCGCAAGTTGTAGTGCGTCGAACAATGGGCTCTTACTGGATCCCACTGTCAAGACGATGTGGCTCCAGATGCTCGCCACAAGCTACCCGAATGCCGCAAAGGACGGTGGCCCGGAGGCCAAGCCAGACCTTTGGCACACGGGATTTTGCACAGTGCTAAAGGGTGTCGGGGCAGCTACGCGATTGTTTCCGTTCGCACGGCACGTGGCCGCCAATGAGGGGTTGCTGTACCCGGATGTGAAGAGTCTGAACAAAGCGTACACGGAGAACCTCAAGACTCCTGAAGGGTTCATGAAGTACGAGCAACTGTTTGACCGTGCAGTGGTCAACATCATCAGTGTCTGGTCGGGAATCGACAACGCATTGAGTGGCAACAACAGGGCTTTCCTTGATGGTCTTCAAGACTGGAACCTGGACACCGGAAGGTCGGTGTCGACAGGCAAGTACGTGTTCTGGAGGAGCCAAGAATGATGAGGAGACTCTGGCTCATCGCCACCTCGGCAATAGTCGTTCTGGCTTGCTCGAATGTTGTAGAGCCCCAGCAGATGTTCGACAAAGCGTCGGCACTTACGAAGCTAACGGCCTACGTCGATGCTGCAGTCCTGTATAGCCCGACGGGCGCGTCGGATAGCGATCAAACCCTATTCGACAAAGCGTTTGCAGACAATCCGTTACTCAAGCCGCAACTCGGCTCAGACACACTTCGTCTGCAGCGTGGTGAGAAGGGTGTCGTATTGATGGTTTGCACTGAGGATGGTACGAAGGCGCTTCTTGAGGACCTGTCCTGTACTCCTGGCATGGACAAACATCCATGGCGAGACGAACCAGGTCGCACTTGCACTTTTTCGCTGAGTCCAACGGCTTGTCCGTGACCTTATTTCTGGATTTTGAGGGGGTATTTATGATCCGGATTCACTCTACGATTTGCGCAGCGTGTGCCATCTTGTTCACGGCTCTTTCCTTGCCTGCATCGGCCGAAACCTTCCGCATTGCAACCTGGAATCTTGGCTGGCATGTTTCAAAAGCAGAGGTGCCAGCTTGGATTACCCAATGCGAAAAGTTCTATGTCAAGAATCGGGCGACCAAAGTTTGGGATCTCACGCAGGAGGGTGCACCTAATGCCAAGCGCGGTTGGGAAATCACTGAATCGCGAGCCACTCTCGAAGGGGTTGACTTGGCGATCATGCCGCCATGTAGCGTCTATCAGACCGCCAACCACAAGGGTATTGCGATCACTCCTGGAGCATACGCAAGGCGTGTTCAGCAGCTCAGTCAGGTTCTCACACGTGACGTGCAGCCAGACGTTATCGCGTTCCAGGAGGTGTCGGGAACACAGGCTGTGGTCGAAGCGCTCGGGGGCGCCGCCGCCGATTACAACGTGTGCTCGTTCGATGGTAATTACAAGATTCAGCGCTTGGCTTTTGCTTGGCGCAAGAAGTTCGGTGACGCGGCTGAGACCTGCCGTGCGGTTCACGAGGTGTCGCTGCCTGACGCACTTCCCAAAGATCAGGTACGTCCAGCGTACAGCGTAACGCTCACGCTGGCTGGCAAAAAGGTGCGTTTCCTTACGGTCCATCTGAAGTCGAGCTGCGTCAGCCCTCTCGACAAGAATCCGGGACGTCTAGACGATGAGTCCGTGGCCGCCTGCGCGGTGCTGCAGCAGCAGGTGCGGCCACTCGAAAGCGCATTCGAGAAGCTTGGCCTTGGTGTGGATCACTTTGTGGTTCTGGGTGACTTCAACCGCAATCTGGCACACGAACTCAACCAAGTCTCAGGTGCAGAACCAGTGCGAAGTGACCAGTCCGCAGACCTCACAACGCCGCTGGTGATCGGGGTTCGCACCCGTAACCTGCTCATGGAAGTCAACGATGGTCAGCCGGTTTCATCCAAGGCCGAGCTGCTCACGCCCAAGTGCTCTGGCTCAGTGGAGCTTGAAGCAGCCTGCGGCGCTTCCAAAACAGGGATACCAACCATTGAGCAGCAAAAGCTCTTGAGCAGTAAGGCAGGCCTTGGCTGCCGGAACCCGGTCGGTCTGGATCACATCCTTGTGTCGCAGAACCTAGCAACCGCAGTGGTGAGCACAAACAAGATTGGGATTGGGGTTCTTGGAAGTTCTCTTCAGTCAACGGCCAGTCGTCCAGACCCCTTGATTGCAGTATCAGATCACTGTCCGTTGGTAACTGAGATTAAGTTATAGCAATCGTGGTCGCCCGAGTTCGACACCAACCACGCTAAGTCATTGATTTGTATAGGCCAAGCCTCTCGGCTGCCACTACAACAGGCTCAATTGGGTGTCTTGGAGAGGCTTCTTGATCTTCAATGCGGCCAGCACATCCTTCTGACGTTGGGCTATGGAGGAAACACCCTCAATGGGTGCGGCGTTGTTGATGCTCACGCTGTGATGCTGAATGCGGCACAAGTCAGCCAAAGCGGCCTCAGGCGACAAATCGCTGCCACTCATCTTCAGGCGTTGACGCATCACCCGGTACAGGATCAAAGCCAGCATGCAAATGCTCGCATGCGCCTTGATGCGCTGGGCAAGCGGTGGAACACCGGGGCAATCTCGATCTCGGACTTCAGCACCCGAAAGCCCCGCTCAATGTCGGCCAACGCCTTGTAGCGGCGCACCACCTCGCTTGGCGTCAAATCCGCCACATTGGTCACCAGCAACAACTTGCCATCCATGGCCTGGGCACGCGCCAGGGCGGCCTGATCAATGTCATAGGTGAACAGTGTGGCCTGCAAATCCACCTTGATGATGCGTGACAGGTGTGCCTCGCTCACCTCATGGAATAAGCGTGCCGTCACCCCCGCATCCGACAGCTTTCGGCCCCGGTACACCTTGCCCGCATCCTGCGAGTCCAGCTTGCCCACCAGCTGCTGGGCACGTTGTTGCAATTGATCGATGCGCGATTGGCGCTGGGCGGTTTGCTCAGCCGCCTGCTGTGGGTTGTGTGCCACCACCAAACGCAAGCCCTGCCACTGGACTTCTGCAATCAAGTCCTGCACCTCCGTGTCCGTGGCCTCGCTACCATCCTTTGCCAAGGTCTTGGCCTGTGCATTGATCGGCTCCAGGATGTGTTGACGCCAACCGAAAACTGACCACTTTATAAGGGGTGTGCCAACCCAAAATTGACCAGGGTGTATCACGCGACTGCTGAATTTTTTGGCAGGAGCAAACCAAAGGTGATCACCATGGAAATGATGGGAAGAGTGCGGCGCATGAAGCTGCGAGACGGCTTGAGCAACAGCGAGATAGCCAAAAGACCGGGGCTGTCCAGAAACACGGTCAGGAAGTGGCTCCATGCTGCCCGACCCCAAGCGGCTGCCAGTCCACTCAGTTCGGCACCTGTTTGCTCAATGTCTCCAACTTGGACTCAATTTCCTTGACGGATGCCAGAAGAGTTCCGGTTTGGTCGTAGAGCTTTGTGTCACGGCCGAGGCCTAGCCTCACGAAGAGCCAGTTCGCTGCAACGCCAGCTGGAACTCCGCTAGCAAGACCAATCGCAACGTTGATGAGTACCTCGGTCGTCGAGATTCCTGGCGCATGTCGGGCGAGCCCAAACTCAAGGACCACGTCCGGGTCATCTGGACCGCGCTTCGCAGGGGACGTGAGTAGGCTTTCGGGGGCTTTGGTTTTGATCACGAAGGTGACGTTCTGCATAACTTCCTCTTAGGCTGACCAAGTAGCTAGGATGCTTCTTGTTTGCGTCAAGAACTCTCTTGACTCGGATGCACCGGGGTATCTTGCCAGCATCCACTGCAGGAGGCGCTCTCCGCGCTCAGACGGTGGCGGATGGAGGGGGCACAACGACCTTCTAAGCACGGCCTCTATCCTAGCGAGCCAGTTGAAAAAGACATAGACGGTTATGAAGTTCGCCCAACGACTGACGTCAGTACCCGACCGTTCGCAGATGGCTTGAAGCGAGTAGGCGTCCGCAGCGTACTCTGCCACCCAATGTTGATCCGTGGCTACGGGCGGACCATCGAAGGCATGGTCAAGGTGAAGTCGATAAGCCCCGAGCAAGTCGAAGTCCTGGCCTACCACATGGCCCACTTCATGCATGACTACGAACTGCATGATGAGGATGGCCATTGACGACTGCGCCGCCGACAAGGCACCTTCCACATCCGGAGGAACACTCTCGAAGAAGACTTTTTGGGCGTTAATGACCGACGGCGACAAATAGTGGGAGAGCGCGGCGTCAAAGTCGGCCCGACCGGACCGCTTGAACTCTTCAAAATCTCCGCCGAGGTTCTCCAAGACGAACGCTTTGGCCAACAGCTGAGCACATACCCAAAGCCCTTCGTTTATGACCACAAGATAGCCGTCGAGTTGCTCACCGGTCAGTGTTCGATTCACGCAGAATCCATCTACTGAGCTCAGTGGAAGCATGCCAAAGTGGATTTTTCGATACAGGTCCAGATCGCCAGGCCGCACGTAGTCCACAAGGTCGCTGACCAGTTGGTCTAGCAGACCGCGTAGTTCGGGACTCAGGTCGGACTTGGCTGGCAAGGTCTCTAGGGCGTCGGATAAGGCATCGAACTTTTTATCCTGCCCGAAGTACCGAAGCGTGGCCTGAAGCTTGGCGCGGCGGCTCTCCGGTGTGCCAGTCCTCTCGCTGACCAACCACCACGCATCGTGCTCGCGCCGAGCGTTCTTGGACAGCACATCGAAGTAGTCAGATGCCGTTGGCATTCGTGATGTCTCCCAAACAGACCTAGACCAAAGAGGTGATTCGTGACTTCGCTGCGTTGCAGAAACGGAGCGTTGGCTACGGCCATTTTGCGCTTCGGCTGGGCTAGCGCAATGCGCAATCCCGCCAGTGCGCAGCCAGGGGGCATTTGCGTGTCACGCCGGGCCCGCCCGATGCGCGGCACCTGTGTTTACCCTTCCTTCGGTTCAACGGGGAGGCTGAAGTGTTCGTGCAGCTTCATCAGACCCCCGACAGGGTTAGCTTGCTCACAGCTTCGGCCACACGCGTCTCAGCTGCTTGCTTGGCCTCCGCTTCGGAGTTCTTACGAAGCCGGTTGTAGAGCCAATCGAACACCAGTGGGTTGCTCGCGCGGTGTCGGTAGATGGCGTCTTGCAATGCGCGCGAGCTCAGCGTCAGGTCCCCCGTCGAAGCGCCAGCGAGAGCTTTGTCCCAAACCTTCTCAATTTCATCCTTCAGCGTCGTCAACGACTCGATGGTGTCCTCCTGTTTGCGGTATTCCCGCAGAACAAAACTGGCCAGCGGCAAGACGGGAAGCCCCACTGAAATGATGAGCTGGTCGACCTTGAGTCCGTGGTACAGGCCAACGGCCAGCAGCACTGCAACCAGAAGACCCGCAATGAAAAAGAGTGCCCCTGAATACATTCGGCGTACCCGCAAGTCGTAGACCACATTCGTTCGTTGGCACAGGAGCCGCCCCACCGGCAACGGCAGACGAGAGATGGCACCGTCGTACCAGTCTTTCAGTTCCTTCTTCTCCTTGTCGGACATCTGGCCTGACGTAATTGCACGCAGCTCTTCAGGGTCAACGCGGCTACCAGCGACCAACTTGTTCCAGTCCAGCCTCAAAACCTCGGTGTCGAACTGCTCCTGAACCTTGGCTCCCGCCTTGCTATTGGCACGCTGCTTCGGCGAGAGGACCGCCACATCAAGAAGCAGTAGGGCAATAGACGCGAAGCCAAGATAGGGCCGGATTGCAGGGAACTCTGCGCCGAACAAAATGCCCAGCAACGGTAGCAGCAGCGCCGTGATGGCCACGAAGTTTTGATAGTTCTTCGCGCGGGAATAGAAGCGCCGCTGCGCGCGCAACAGTTCCAGTCGTTCGGGCTTGTTCTGCTCGATGTCGATTCGATGCTCGGCGGTCATTGGTGGTCCTTCCCTATTCAGTGTTTTTGGGAGGTGGCTACGGCGTTCAGGATGAGTGGTGGTCGCCGCCCCCACCTCCTTGTCTTGGGCTCTGGATGCTCACCCCCGCCCGACCAAACATCCGTCGCGAGCCATTCCTCGAAGTAATCAAGCCACTCAGCGGCCCAGGGCAGATAGGTATCGCTGAAGCGCATCTGGTGTACCCATTCGTGCGTCCTTGGGAGCCAAAGGCACAACTTGGTCCCCGGCCCTTCATGCGGATAGACATGTGGAAGCGTCCGACCTACCGCGAGCTCCTTTGGGTCCGGGTTCATCACCATCAACTCAGGAAAGTCGGTGGGGTAAACCTTTAAAAGACATTGATAAACCCTGGCCATTGGTGTCGGCGCCACTTTGAATCTGAATCGGAGCTCTCGGCCCTGGACAAACTCCAGCGTCGACTCTGGCCACCGCAGTGCTTTCAATTCCGCGTGGCGCAGGGCAAGTCTTGGAAGACGCGGCGACGGCCTCAATCGGCGGGCCCTCCGAAGTAGGTGTGGGCGCGCGCCAGGGTGACGACCGACGCCGCACCTGCAACCACAAAGCCGGACTGCTTCAACGCCCGGTGACTCTCACGTCGTTGTGCGCTACGCTCCAGAACAGCCTGTTTCGCTCGCGGGCCGAACGCGTTTTCCACTGCCTTCGATACGGTGTCAAGTCCCTGGTTGCCCTCAATGGCAACCAACAAGCCGTCGAGGTCGGCCATGAACTTCTGCTGCCATTGAGAAAACGCTTGCTGGCGTTTCGACTCGTTCATGGAGGCGGCAAGGTTGTCAGCCTGCGCACACGGGTTCATCAACATCCAGATTTCTTTGCCGGACTGGAGAACCTCCCGCTCAAACAGCTCCGGCAGGAGCTCCACGATGTCGAAGAACAAATCCAGAGGACCATCGTGCGGCTGCGGCGCCAAGATGGCGTACGCTTTCGCAAACAGGCTCGTCAGAAAGACCGACGTCGGTGCAATATCTGAACCTGCCTCCAGTTCTCCGAATGAAATGTTGCGGTGCACCTTCCCCAACTGGACGAACCTGCTCAGAAGACGGGCAAATACCTCATCCGCCTCGGGTAGCGGCACGAGATCAGCCTTGCGCTCCTGTGCAAAATTCGCAGTCAGGGCCTCAGAAAGCCGGAAAACTGGCGACACCTCTGCAGCCGCATCGAATCCCAGGCAGTATCCCTTCGGATTGGTCGAAAGATAGTTCTTGCGCTCGCGATCAGGGATCCGCCCGTGGTACTCGCCATGAGGAAGCCCATGCCGCGGGTCGTCAATGACCGGGGCAAAGTCGGCTCGCATGCCGCCCGAGTAGATGAGCGTCACGCACCGCTCCCATCGCTCGATGGCAAGTCCATGCCGCTCGGCATAGCGCTTCAATACGACATACAAGTGCTCGAGCAACAGCGCCGCACCGCCGGGGCCGCCATATCTGACGAGCGCGGCCTTGGACAATCGCACCACAAGGTCAATGTCGAAGCCCTCGCGGTTCGCTTCCATAGGCCGGACGATGGTTCCCATTTGGCGGGAACCCTGTGCGTGTACCTGTTCCACTAACCCTTCGAATTCAATGCAGTCGATGAGGTACTCGCCAGTCGCTTTATAGGCCCGCTCAAGCTCCTGAAGTTGTGTGGCCGTGGGCTCGAAGGCCCTCGCGATGGCTTCTGCCAGGTACGTAAAGCGAGCCGACGCTGAGGCAGTGACTTTGCGAATAGCGCGAGGGAAGTAGCCGGTTCGGTTCATGAGGAGGTCGGCGGTAGGGCTGTCGTTCAAAAAAGGCGTCAGTTGCTCAGGTAGCGCTCGTAGACGCGTCCTGTGCGAGACGCAATCAAGCCTGCAATTAGCAACAGCATCGCTACAGCAAAGCCATGCGCACTCTCCGGCATCCAGACGCTGAGGTAGCCGGGCAGCACATCTGACAGCGCGACCTCGGCTTGCATGCTGCCGCCCAGCCTTTTAACGGCCGATGCACCTGTGGTTGCTACCCGCCCTACGAGGCCAGCGATCGCGAGGAAACCGCCAGCACTCACCAGTCCTGCCCCAATCGTGACGAGGTACCTTGGCTTGGTGATGAAGTAATCGGTCAGACGTTCGAGCATGGTCGGCTCACTTCTTTTCGCGCCGGACGCCCTTGAAAGGCGTCTTGTCAGCCTTCACGTCCATGAAGCTCCCCGTCTGCGTATCACGCTTGACGTGGTGCCCCGAGGGCGTGACATTCTGGTTGCGCTCGCGCGCAGCGCCGATTCGGTACCCGTCGCCGGACGGATTGTTTTTTGCCATTGCGACCTCATGTTTCGATCGTGCTCAGTATATCTCATCAAATTGATGATAATGGTATATTTTTCTGGTCCTCTTATGTCGCGTCTTCTATGATGCGGGGATGGCAAAAAATCTTGACCGGCGAGCGCAGTTCCTCGCCGACTTAACCAAGACGCAGCGGGAACGGCTGTCGCATATTGACTTCAAGCTGTACTTTCTGGGCGAGCTCCGGCGAGCCGACGTTGTTGACCGCTTCGGCACTGGCCCTGCCGGCGCTACGCGGGACATTGCGCTCTACCGGGAAGTTGCACCTGAAAACCTCGAATTGGACAGTTCCGATAAGGTCTATCGGCCTACCCCTGCCTTCAAACCGCTGTTTGAGCACCACCCTCGTCGAGTCCTTACGGCCCTAACGCAGGGCTACGGAGAAGGGGTGGGGGAGCTCCTAGGCGATGAGGCGCAAGCCATGCTGAGGTGCGAGGTTCCGAACGCATTGAGCCTGCCGAAGATGTCGGTGCTGGCCCCCATCACTCGAGCTATCAACCGCGGCAAAGCTGTGCGCCTCGGCTACACGTCCATCGACAGCGGTCACACAGAACGCGAGCTGGTTCCTCTTGCGTTGGTAGACACAGGCATTCGCTGGCACGTCCGGGCCTTCGACCGGAGACACAAGCAGTTCCGCGACTTCGTTTTCACTCGAATGGACGAACCTGTAGTTATTGAGGACAGCTCCGTTCAGCGCGAAGAGACGGCTGAGTTCGATGTGCAATGGAGCCGCATCATTGAACTGGAGCTAGTACCCCACCCCGAGTATCCCCGCCCGGAAATCGTGAAAATGGATTACGAGTTCCCGGAGGATGGCGTGCTTCGAGTCCGCGTCAGAGCAGCCAACGCCGGGTACATGCTTCGTCGCTGGTCCGTGGACTGTTCGTCGGATCACCACCTGCGTGGTCTTGAGTACGCCCTATGGCTGCGCGACCCGCTCGCGCTCTACGGCGCAAGCAACGCACTGCTGGCTCCTGGATATCAGGCCCCACGCTCAGACCAAGAAGTCAAGGCACTCTGAACGTACTACCGGCAAATCTCTCAATCCATCGAACAGATGTCAGCATAGCGCAACCAAGTAGTGTCTCTTGTCTTTTGAAATGCAGTCCACCTCCGGGGCGTGCCAGGCATAAAGCTTGGGTTGCCCCTCAGGCGCTTTGCGCTGGCCGCTCTGGGTCCCGATGCGCACGGCCTTGTTCAGGGTCTGGCCAAGCACTTGCCAGTGGTTCAACCTCTCGGACCCTGCAATGGAAGAAACGCTGTACGACATGGCGCTGTTTCGAGAGTTCGTGGGGCTGGATGCTGGTGAGGACAGTCTGCCCGACGAAGTAACTGTTCACCCCCCCCAGCCCGGTGGACGGGATTTCAAAACTGATAGCATGGTCATCAACCAGAGCAAGCAGTAGAGACCCGTGCCCTCCGAACCACCAAAGCCCCCGCCGTCCGAGCTACCGCAGAGCGTGGATGCCTGCCATGAACTCATAGGCAAGCTCTGGGATTCGATGCTGGAGCAGCACCAGAGGCTGAGCCAGTTGGAAGAACGACTCAAGCTCAACTCCCGCAATTCCTCCAAGCCCCCTCCAGCGACGGCCCCGGCACACCACCCGCACCACGCCAGCGCCCCAGAAGCGGCAAGAAAGCCGGAGGACAACCAGGACACAAAGGCAGCCACCGCGCCATGCTGCCCCAGGACGAGGTGCACCAGGTGGTCGTGTGCGAAGTGGCCCCTCACTGTGGTTGTGGTGGAGCCATCCAGGCCGATGCAAGCCAGGACAGCGCCATGCACCACCAGGTGTTCGAGCTGCCGCAGATCCAGCCCATCGTCACCGACTACGTGAGGTTGCGTGGCGTGTGCACCGCCTGTGGACGCAAACACCATGCCCCCTTGCCGGTGGGTGTGCCCAGCGGGCAACTGGGCCCCAGGGCCTTGGCCTTGGTGGGCACGCTGGCCAGCCAATTCCACCTCACCCAGCGCAAAGTCCAGGCCGTGCTGGCGCACATCATGGGCATGCGTTTCAGCCTGGGGGCCATCTCACAAGCCCACGGACTGGTGGCCCAAGGGCTCCAGGCCCCCGTGCACCAACTCCAGGCCCAACTGCGGCATGTGCCTGTGTGCCATGCCGACGAAACCCGCCACCAAAGCCATGCCCACACCCTGTGGACCTGGGTTCAAGCCAGTGACTGGGGCGTGAAGTTCACCATCGATCCCTCACGCGGTCAAAGCACGGCCAAGGCCATTTTGGGTGAGCGGCCTGACTTCATCCTGGTCAGTGACCGCTACGCCGCCTACAACTACCTGCCATTGCAACAACGCCAGGTGTGCTGGGCGCATTTGCTGCGCGACTTCGAGCGCATGGCCGGGCGATCAGGCCAGGCAGGACAAATCGGCAAACGCCTGGGCACTTACGGGCATGTGCTGTTTCGCTGGCGGGGCCGGGACAAGCTCGATGGCAAGCACACCGCCTGGCTGCAAAAGCGCATGCACAGCCTGCTGACCTTGGGGGCTGGCCAAAGCGCATGCAGCAAAACGGCCAACACCTGCGCCAACCTCATCAAGGTGTGGGATGCCCTTTGGATGTTCACACGCAATGCCTTGGTGGAGCCGACCAACAATGCGGCCGAGCAAGCGCTCAGGCCATTGGTGCTCAAGCGAAAGATTTCGTATTGCACCCGATCAGGGCGGGGCATGCGGTTTTGGGAGACGGCCATGTCCACGGTGCAGACCTGTGCGATGCAGGGCCTCTCCAGCTTTGAGTACATGGGCCAATGCATGACGGCTTGGTTGCAGAGCGTCCACCCGCCTTCCTTGGTGCCTGAGCACGTCCATCTTCACCCTTCAGCTTGTTTCTGAGGCATCTCCGGGAGGGGGGTGAACAGTTACCCCGACGAAAGCACCATCCTTCGGTTCCGCCACCTGCTCGAAGCCCACAACCCTCGGCTTGCAGATCCTGGCCACCGTCAACGCCACGCTGGCCGCCAAGGGCCTGCTGCTCAAGAGCGGCACAGTGGTCGATGCCACCTTGATTGCGGCCCCGAGTTCCACCAAGAACAGCAGCGGTGAACGAGACCCCGAGATGCACCAGACCAAGAAGGGCAACCAGTGGCACTTCGGAATGAAAGCCCACATTGGCGTTGATGCGGACTCGGGCCTGGTGCACACGGTGGTGGGCACGGGGGCCAACGTCAACGACGTAACGCAGGCGCATGCACTGGTGCACGGAGAGGAAACGGATGTCTTTGCCGACGCGGGCTACCAGGGCGTGGACAAGCGAACAGAGACCCAAGGACTCGACGTCAACTGGTACGTGGCGATGCGACCGGGCAACCGTAAGGCGCTGGACAAGAGCTCGCCGAGGGGTGCGATCCTGGACCAGCTGGAGCAGGTCAAAGCACGCATCCGTGCCAAGGTTGAACATCCGTTCCGGGTGATCAAGCGCCAGTTCGGGCATGTGAAGGTGCGCTACCGGGGCCTGCTCAAGAACACGGCGCAGTTGCACACGCTGTTCGCGCTGTCCAACCTGTGGATGGTGCGGCACACGTTGCTGCAAGAGATGCGGGGATGAGTGCGTCCAAATGCGGCAAAGGGCCGCGAAATGGGGGGAAATCAGCCTTGAAACGGCCCTCGAGATGCTGAAATCTCCGCCATCTGACATCAAGTGCACCAACTCACGCCGCGGCGGGTGTTGTGCAGACCTTCCCTAGTGGTGGCTGATGCAGGAGGGAGGGCTCTCATGCCTGTTGAGATTGTGTTGCGTATTGACGCAGGCAAAGGTACGCATGGCAACATGAACATTTGTAATGTTGCCAAACAGTCAGTTCGGAACTACTTTGCTCCCTTGGTATGGGTATGGCGTGCGATCCATCGTCCTTGGAGCAAATCTTAGGTCAACGCTGAACAAGCTGTCGAAATTTGCCATGGGGCACTAAACGACTCAGTTGTTTGGATGTTTTGGCCTCTCGCGCCCCCATTTGGGCAGTTCGCGGGGCCTTCAGGCCCGATTCCCGCCCTTATCTACGCGCCGGATCTGCTGGTGGACATTCCCACGTGCAAGAACGCTCAGGCGTGGAAGTAACTCTGGGTGTTTACGACTTTAGTCGGCAAACCGCAAGAATCGATCGCCTGGAACCCGCATGGATGCTGGGCCTGTGTTTACAACTTTAATTACCCAGAATAGTGGTGCAACCCCGCTTCGTGAACCTCGGTGTGCAGGGGGTGGGTGTGTCCCATGCTGGCGCAAAGAGGAACACGAATGCCCGCGCTGATGCCCTGCACCCCACCCGCAGCGCCGCCCGATGGCGGCGTTGACGCCACAACCACGGCATCACGGGGCCGAAAGACCGACGATCACGCACACCCGTCGTTGCCTGCGTCGCAGGCGTCAGAGCGTTTGCCGCCCCTGAAACGTTCGCCTGGGCACCGACCCGGGGCGGTGGCGCCCCGCCAGCCGCTGAACACACTGTCGTTGTCCCGCAAAACTGCGGGTGCACCTGCCGCGGGGGTACCGCACCCGGACGCGGCGCAGCACGCGGACACCCATGAATCGCCGCAGACGCAGTCGCATGCCTTGTCTGCCGTGTTGACGGTCAACCACACGCTGGACCTGGACCTGAACGAGCGCCCCGACACCTTGGCGCTGCCGTCGTTTCCGGTGCTGACGGGTGACCTGCGCCGACCCGATGCCCGGGTACAGGCCGAACAGACCGCTGCGGCGCAACTGCGTCGGCCACAGACTGGGCCTGACGCCCACCCCAACGGCGGCCAGGGCTTGTCATGAGGACTGTAAATTCATACACTGTTTGTAACAACAGCCTTTGATGGAGTTCACCATGCGCTTGCACGACCAATATCGCCAGACCTACCGTCCCGGCCAGGTGCTGACGCTGCCGCACTGGATTCGGCGCATCTGGGGTTGGCTGTAGGTTTTCAACTTATCCCAGGCATTCGGGACCAACTCTGTGGATAAGTTGGGGACAGGGTGAGGATGGATGTGCCGGACCCGCGTCCCGCTTGAGGTGCAAACAGTTTGCCTGTTTTTTGGGCGGTGTCGGCAGGGCGTTTCGACACCGACGCCCCTGCGGTGGATACTGTGCGGATCTCACTGCCTGTCGAGTCCGTCCATGGAACCCAAGTCCCCGCCCCCTTCGCCCGCGCCGACTCAACCGGCAGGCTCAAGCCAACTGGCTGCGCTGGCTGAATTCAAGGCCCAACTGGCCCGCATGTCGCCTGAGCAACGGCAAAAGGCTTTTGCGGCTTTGGCCCAGGTGGTCAAGTCCAACATGAAGGTGGACGACCCTCGCTGAGCGCTGCGCGGCCAGGCCTCAGCTTTGGTCGCTCAGGTGGAAGTGCTCCACATGCGGGGCCTTGGCAAAGTACGGGCCGATGATGCCGCGCCACTCGGCAAAGGCGGGGGACTCCCTGAAGCCGATGTTGTGGTCTTCCAGGGTGGCCCACTTCACCACCAGCACAAAGCGGCCCGGGTTCTCATGCCCGGCCAGGATTTGGTGGCCCAGAAACCCCTTGGATTGAGACAGCACGGTTTTGACGCCGTGGGCAATGGCCGTTTTGAAGGCGTCGTGCTGTTCGGGGTGGATGCTGATGTCGGCAACTTCAATGATCATGGTGGCGTGCTCAATCAAGGTTCGGTGGGATGATGGAACTTTTGCAGGAGATTAACCGCATGAACACAATGGACTGGTTCAAACGGGTGTTGGCGTGTGTGTTGGCCGCAGGTTTTGCCCTGCCGTCGCAGGCCGCGCTGAAGGTGGGTGCAGACGCCCCGGACTTCAGCACCGAAGCCGCGCTGGCAGGCCAGGCCATGCCGTTTTCGCTGGCCCAGACCCTGAAGAAGGGGCCCGTGGTGCTGTACTTCTACCCCAAGGCCTTCACCTCGGGCTGCACGATCGAGGCGCACAACTTTGCCGAAGCCACAGACCGATTTGCGGCCCTGGGCGCCACGGTGGTGGGGGTGTCCAACGACACCATCGACACCCTCAAGAAATTCTCGGTCGAGGCGTGCCGCAACAAGTTCATGGTGGCCGCGGACGAAGGCGCTCGCATCGTCAAGTTGTACGACGCAGGCTTGTTCATCATGCCGAACACGGCCGATCGCATCTCCTACGTGATCAGTCCGCAGGGAAAAATCGTTTACGTGTACAGCAGCCTCAGCCCGGACCGTCACGTGGAAAACACCCTTCAAGCGGTGGAGCAGTGGCGCAGGCTTGATGTGAATCAAGGCCATTGACGGCGGCGGGAACGGAGACTTTGGGGGTGCATGAATTGCGATTTTTCAACCCTCTGTCAGCCCTACCATGAACAACATCACCCACTCAGCCGCCGACCAGACCCCTTTGAATGACTTCTCCAACTGCCATGCGGGCATCCTGAGCAAGTTGTCTGTGCTTCACGAGCTGCCTGCCTGGGTGGAAGCGGCCGCCAAAGCCCGGGTCGCAGCGCAGGAGATGTTGGGGTTTTTCGAGTTGGTGATGTATGAGCATCATGAAGAGGAAGAGCGGGCCCTCTTCCCGGCGGTGGAAGCGGCCGCCGCTGCCGGAGACGAACGCGCACGGATGGTTGAGTTGGCGCAAACCCTCACCCACGAGCACCGCGAGCTGGAGGCCCTGTGGCAGCAGGTTCAGCCCGCGCTCAAACGGGTGGCCAAGGGGCAGGAGGTGGAACTGCCCGCCGAGGCGTTGGCCCAATTGGTGTCTCGTTACCAAGCGCATGCCCGCGGTGAAGAGTCCAGCTATTTGCCTCTGGCCCACGCCATCCTGAGCCGGGAGGGGGCTCACATGGATGCCCTGGGGCTGGCGCTGCACATCCGTCATCGCCCCCCGGTGGTGGGCTACGTCTGAAAACGGCTCTGGCAGTCAAACTGCCATTGTTGTCAGTCTGGCGTGGGCCAGAGGGGGTAAACAGCTGCATGGGATGGCACTTCTGTCCTGACCTCCGACGGGTTTTAAGGCTTCAAGTGCCGTTGTTCGCCGAAAATACCGTGCATTCGCCCCTTCCTTGATCTGATCGACCGTGTCTGGCACGGAAATTGGAAAGAATCGGGCCACTTCCCCTTTTGACAGACCCCACCATGACCCAAGTTCCCCCGTCTCCGACGTCAGGCAGTGAGCAGCCTGACGACCAGAAGGAAGTTCTGATTTCCCTTTACCAGTCCAGTCAGGCCATTTATGCCAAGGCCGTGCATGGCTTGTTTTCGAAATGGCGTTGGGCCTTGGTCTGGCTGACGCAGATCGTGTACTACGGCTTGCCCTGGCTGGACTGGAACAGTCGGCAGGCGGTGCTGTTCGACCTGGAGGCGCGTCGCTTCTACATCTTTGGGTTGGTGCTGTATCCGCAGGACTTCATCTACCTGACGGGCTTGCTGGTCATTTCTGCCTTGGCGTTGTTCCTGTTCACCGCGGTGGCCGGGCGGCTGTGGTGTGGCTACGCCTGCCCGCAGACGGTGTACACCGAAATTTTCATGTGGATTGAGCACAAGGTGGAGGGTGATCGCGCAGCACGAATTCGTCTGGACAAAAGCGATCTTTCCGTGGGCAAATTCGGGCGCAAAACGGCCAAGCACGCGTTGTGGGTGCTGTTCGCCCTGTGGACGGGCTTCACTTTTGTGGGCTACTTCACCCCCATCCGCCAGTTGGCAGAGCTGACGTTGGCCGCCAGCCTGGGGCCGTGGCAGACCTTCTGGGTGTTCTTCTACGGCTTTGCAACCTACGGCAACGCGGGTTTCATGCGCGAACAGGTTTGCAAGTACATGTGCCCGTACGCACGCTTCCAGAGCGCGATGTTCGACAAGGACACCATGATCGTCACCTACGACACCAAGCGCGGTGAGCCGCGCGGTGTGCGCAAGAAGGGGGCCGACTCTGCGGCCTTGGGTCTGGGGGCTTGTGTGGACTGCAATGCGTGTGTTCAGGTCTGCCCGACGGGCATCGACATTCGCAAGGGCCTGCAGTACGAGTGCATTGGCTGCGGTGCTTGCATCGACGCCTGCGACGAAGTCATGGACAAGGTGGGGTATGCCCGTGGTTTGGTGAAGTATTCCACCCAGAACGGCATGAACAACGGGTGGAACACGGCCCAGATGATCCGCCGGGCCTTCAGGCCACGGGTGCTGGTGTACACCAGCATTCTGGCGGGCATCTGCGTGGCGCTGGGCATCAGCCTCTACCTGCGCGTGCCGCTCAAGGTCGATGTGATCCGTGACCGCGGGGCTCTGGCGCGCATCGTGGACCAGGGCTATGTCGAGAACATCTACCGTTTGCAGGTGATGAATGCGACCGAAAGCACGCAGCGCTACAGCATTTCGGTGGAAGGCTTGCCGGGGCTGCGAATGGGGTCAGACGCCGAGACTCAGGTGGAGGTTCTGCCCACCGAAGTGCGCGCCGTGGCCGTGCGTGTGCAGGTTCCTCCGGGGACCGAGCAGCCGGGCACCTATCCCATCCATTTTGAAGTGAAGAGCACCGGGGACGATCCGCACGGCGTCCGTGAAAAGGCGGTGTTCATGGTGCCGCGTTGATGGCGGCGGAGGTCTGACGGTGGTCAGGCTTCAATCCCCCGGTCGGTGAACCCACTGACCGGGGGATTTTCATTTCAGGGGAATGACGATGGAGGCGTCCAACGGCACCGCGGTGACGCTGTTCTGAGGTGAACCTTCAATGAGGCGGTCAGAATAGGTCAGGTACACCAGGGTGTTGCGCCGTGGGTCCACCATGCGAACCACGGTGAGCTTCTTGAACACCAGTGAAATGCGCTCGCTGAAGACATCTTCTTGCACCTTGAGCGGCTTGCCGGTGAACGAGATGGGGCCCACCTGGCGGCAGGCGATGGAGGCTTCGGCCTTGTCTTCGGCCAGGCCGAAGGTGCCCGCCAGTCCGCCAGTCTTGGCCCGCGAGACGTAACAGGTGACGCCGTTGACCTTGGGGTCGTCATAGGCGTCGACCACGATCTTGTGGTTGGCGCCGACAAATTTGAACACGGTGGTGACTTCTCCCACCTGCTCCGCCAAACCGGGGACCGCCGCGACCAAGCAGGCCAGCGTCACGACCAAGCGTTTTGTCCAATGTCGTTTGATGGGGGCTGATGCGGGAAACAAGGCCGAGTGGGTGAACGAACGCACGGCGTTTTGCCGGATGGGCATTGGGGGCGCAGCGTGCATGTGGAGCCTCGTCAGTTGGTGGTCAGTGCGTTCAGCTCGGTCCAGCCCGTCCACATGATTTCAATGCCGATGCACAGCAGCACAAATGCCGACAGGCGCATCATCACCAGGGTGCCGATTTCGCCAAAGTGCGCCAGCAGGCGGGCCGAGTTTCTGTAGACCAGGTAAATCACACCGGCGGTGATGGCGGCTCCCAGCAGCGCCACGAACGCCCCCACCACATACAAAGCGGGTGTGCTGGGCAGTTTCGCCCCCAGCGCAATGGCGGCGGCAATGGAACCCGGTCCGGTGGTCAGGGGAAAGGTGATGGGAAAGAAACTCCGGCGAACAATGTCGACCTCGGTCAGCCCGACTTCAGTCTGGTGGGCCACGGCAGCCCTCACATCGTCACTGTCCTGGTGGTTCAACATCCGCCAGCCGGTGGTGGCCACCAGCAGCCCACCCCCCAGTCGGACGATGGGCAACGAGATGCCAAACAGGTCCAGGACATAGGTGCCCACCAGCATGGACACCACCAGCACCACAAAGCAGTTGATGGCCACTTGCCGGGCCAGCGGCTTGATCACCGCGGCATGCCCACCGGTGGTGGTCATGAACACGGGCGCCCCGCTCAGGGGGTTGATGATGGGCAGCAACGTCAAGGGCACGATGGCCAGGGCTTTGACGAAAGGCAAAAGAGGTTCCACCAGGGCAATGTTTCCAGTTGAGGGTTCGGGGCAGGGGGGCTGGGCATCTTACACTCGCATGACGGCGGTGTGCCGGTGATGTGTGTGATCGGAGGGGGCGCGAATGTCTCAAGTGAATTGGCTGAAGCGGTTGCTGGGGGTGAAGTCGTCAAGCGCACCGGTCGTGGCACAGGAGCCACCGCCCGGACAAAAACTCATGACCCTGGAAGAGCGCATGATCTTCCGTCGGGAAATGGTGTTCGAGTCCATCCGGGAGGTGTTGGCCAGCCATGGTGTGCCGCCGCTGGCGTATCGCCTCAACGTGGCCCGCCTGGATGAACGCGGGCATCGTTATGCGGTCATGGTGGATTTGTTGGCGCCGTCTGCAGGTCGGGTGTTGGAGGCCTCAGGGGAGTGGAATGCCATGGAGGCCCAGATCACCCATGCTGCGGCCACCCGCTACCGCGTGAAAGTGACCAATGTGTATTGGCGCATTGAGCGGCAGAGCTTGGATGCGCCAGCTCCAGCGGTTCCGGTGCCGGTGGCGGATCGTCGACGGCCGACCGGTCCCAAACCCGCCGTTCCGCCCAGCTGGGACGGACCTGTGCCCACCCGGCGTGCCACCGACGGTGGCAAGGATGGGTTCCCGGACACCGTGCTGGAGGATCGTCGCCTCTCTGTGGAGCCCATCGGGGCAGACGAACTTGCCGCGTTTGCTCAGGCCATGCGCCAAAGCAAAGGGGACCAGCAGCCCGTGCAGGTGGGTTCACGGACCTATCAGACGGATTTCCTGCCGTTGGAGTGATCGGACTCAGGCTTGGTAGGACTTGAGGTGGGTGAATCGGTTGGGAGAGCCGAAGGCCGATTTGCCACCATAGGCGCTGGGCAACTGCTCCGGCAGCAACACCGACAGCTGTCGGCCATTGGCGGCGGACAGCTGTGCAAGACTTTGGCGAAGCAACGATAAGCGGCTGGCCAGTGACTCGGCCTCGGCCCCTGTCATGGCGCGGGTGATGGTGGTTTTTGACTGCGGGCTCAACTCGGCCGACAGCCCTTGCATCAGGGCTTTGCAGGCGTGCTCAACCTGATCGGCATCTTGCTGCAGAAGCGCGGCCTGCACGCCATCCAGCAGGCCTGAGAGGGTTTGAAAAAGCGCGCTGGGTGGTGTTGCGGACGTTGGCATTCCCTGAGGATACCGTGGTGACGCCATCAACGGCGAGCGGCGGTGAGCATTTCCTTGGCGTTGGACAGCAGCTTGTCGGCAATGGCTTCGGCATTGACCTTGAAGCTGCCACTCTGGATGGCAGAGCGCATGGCTTCCACCTTGCCGGTGTCCACCACTTCACTGGTTCCGGGGGCGGACAAAGACTGCGTTTGTGCAGACAACGTGACCGTGACCCCCGTTGCGGTGGATGAGGCACTGTTGCTGCGGGACGTGGAACGACCTGCGCCCGTTGCACCACTGGGTGCAGGACGTTCCGCAGGCTTGGTTGCACCCGCTGGGGGTGTACCAGTCTGAATTTCGGACATCAGGTCAAGTTTCATGGCACTCTCCAAGCCCTCGTCAGGGCGGTTTGGAAAGACTATCGGCGGGATTTCGCCAAACTTTAACCCCGATCGCTCAAAAAAAAGCAGAAACCCAGCCTATTTGTGGTCCGGTTCATACATGGCATGAACCGGATGCTATCAAATATTTACTTCAACACTGCCCTCGGGGCGCACTTTGCCGGTCAGCACCTTGCCATTTTCAAGCTTGACCCGGGCGACCTGCCCCACATAACCGGTGGTCATGGCTTGACCACTGGCCGTCAACTGGAAGCCAGGGCCCGTCGCCACAATTTTGACTTGGCTGCCCGCCCCGAACGCTTGGGGGGCGCGGACGCTGTTTTCCCTGAGGGGTTGGCCGGGTGTCAAGGTGTAGGCCGCCAGCATGCCCTGCCATTGTTCCAGCTGAGGCAACACGGCAGACCGATGGTCCGCCCAGTCGACTTCAGCCACCTGTTCCACGTCGGCCAGGGTGACGGGGGTGTTGGCTGGAACTGTCCGTTTGACCACCCACGCCGGGCCCCAGGCCTTGACGGTGATGGGCAGGAACACATTCCAGGCCACAGGGCCCTCGACGCATTTGAGGCCGATGCGGCTGCGTCCCCAGAGTTGCGTGCCTCTGGGGAGGTAGGGCTCCACCCGGGCACACGGTGCGAGTTGGAGGCGGGGGTCCAAGGTGCCCATCACCACTTCGGGACGGAGCGTGATGCCTCCCTGGCTGGTTGGGGCGCTGGCCATGGCCTGATCGACCCATTCGCGCGCGAAGTGGTCCAGCGATTGGCTGTGCGAGGTGAACGGCAGCAGCAGGCCAGCGATGGCCAGTGCACGGCACACGGTGCCTGGCTTGATGGAGGGGGGGTGTGCGGTCATGGGGCCTCCAAGCGGGTGTATCGCGTTCACGGTGTTTGGACTGTAGGTTTTCCGGTGTGGTTTGGGGGGTGGAAAAGGGGGGGGATTGGGTGCCTTATCCGTGGATCGCTGACCCTCAAGATTTCCATAATCGATTCACCAGCCAGTTTCAAGGTGTCTCTGGCGGGTGTGATGGACAGGCACCTCAACCCTTGCACGGAGCACGCCATGCTGGAGCAAATGACAGGTCGGTTGGACACGTTGTCCAATTCCTTGCAGCTGCGCGCAGCACGCCAGCAGGTGTTGGCCAGCAACATTGCCAACGTGGACACGCCCGGTTACGTGGCGCGGGACATTGATTTCAATGCGGCGTTGCGCAATGCGCTGTCGGGGGCGACGGCTCCCAAGATGTCGCAGACCGCCACAGGGCACCTGACATTGACCAGCACATCGGGGTTGATCGGCAGCCCGATGGCCTACACGGTGCAGACCCAGCCCAGCCTGGACGGCAACAGTGTGGATCTGGATCAGCAGCGGGCCAACTTTGCCGACAACGCCATCCGCTACGAATCGACGTTGCGGTTCATCAACAGCCACGTCAAAACCATGTTGAGTGCCATCACGGGGCAGTGACCGCACGTTTGCAGGAGTTTCACATGTCCATGTTCAACATTTTCGGGGTGTCAGGCAGTGCCATCAGCGCACAGGCCCAGCGACTCAACGTGGTGGCCAGCAACCTGGCCAACGCCGATGCGGTGGCCGGTCCGGACGGCAAGGCGTACAAGTCCCGTCAGGTGCTGTTCCAAAGTCTGCCCGGCAACGACCCGGGCACCGCGGGGGTGAAGGTGAAAACCATCAACGAAAGCGACGCCCCGTTTCGCAAGGTGCACGACCCCTACCACCCCAGTGCCGATGCGGAAGGGTATGTGACGCACTCCAACGTGAACCCGGTGGAGGAGATGGTCAACATGATTTCGGCATCGCGCTCTTACCAGAACAACGTGGAAGTGATGAACACCGCCAAGAGCCTGATGCTCAAGACCCTGCAAATGGGCCAGTGAAAGGAATAAGCCATGTTCGCCTCACCCTTGAGCAGTGCCCAGATCGACGCCTACAACGCCGACAAGGCCAAGAACAAGAACCAGACCGATGCGTCCTCCATGCAGGACAAGTTCATGAAGATGCTGGTGGCTCAGATGAAGAACCAGGATCCGTTGAACCCCATGGACAACGCCCAGATGACCAGCCAGATGGCGCAGATCAACACCGTCAGCGGCATCGAGCAGCTCAACAAGACCATGGCGGCCATGGCCACCCAGTTCGGCAACCTGCAGGCCTTGCAAGGGGTGTCCTTGATTGGCAAGGTGGCCATGATCGAAGGCAACACCCCCACGGTGGAAAACGAAAAAGCGTATGGCGGCCTGGAGCTGACCAAGGCCGCCAACAGCGTCAAGGTCGACATCCTGGGCAAGGGCGGCGACATCCTGGGGACGGTGGACATGGGCGCACAGACCGCCGGACAGCACTTCTTCGAGGTGCCCCTGACCGGGGTGGACCCCGCCAAGGTGGCCAGCTTCAAGGTGACGGCCACCAACGGCACCGCGACCGTGGCCGTCAAGAACATCAGTTTGCAGGCCATTTCGTCGGTGGGCATGAAAGACGGCACGTTGTCGCTCACCTCGGCCACGGGAAAGACCTTCGCGTACACGGATGTGCTGGGCTACCGCTGAGCCCCCGCACCCCCTTCACACAACCTACAGGAGTCAATCATGGGCTTTGGAACAGGACTTTCCGGACTGAACGCCGCATCCAAGAACTTGGATGTCATCGGGCACAACATTGCCAACGCCAACACCACGGGCATGAAGGCCGGGCGCGCCGAGTTTTCGGAGATGTACGCCAGTGCGCTGGGGGCCGCAGGCGGTAGCAACGGGGGCATCGGTGTGTCGGTGGCGGCCATTGCGCAGCAGTTCACCCAGGGCAACATCAAGGTCACGGGTGGCACCATGGACATGGCCATCAACGGTGAAGGTTTCTTCAAGACCACGCTGACCGATGGCAGCACCGCCTACACCCGCAACGGCGAATTCAAGCTCAACTCCGACGGCTACATCATCACCAACAACGGGGCCAAGCTCCAGGGCTACCCCACCGACACCAAAGGCGTGCGCGCCGGGGTGACCACGGGTGACCTGAAGCTGCCCACCGGGGCCACGGTGGCCCCCAAGGTGACCACGGACATCGTGGCCACGGCCAACCTGGACTCCCGGGCACCGGTGTCGTCCACCGCCATTCCGGCAGCAGGCACCGGGCCGGTGGCGCCCGCCACACACGCCCTGACCGCCGAGCAGCGCAAGTACGGCACCTCCATCAATGTGTACGACTCGCTGGGCAACGCCATTCCGGTGCAGATGTACTTCATCAAAGACCCGGTGGTGCCCAACACCTGGCAGGTGCGTGCCAGTGTGGATGGCGGCAAGAACCTGCTGGCCATGTCGGCCGGTACCTCGGTCAGCTTCAACTCGGTGGACAACCTGCTGGCTGTGCCACCCACCTACGCCGGTCAACCCGTGGCGGCGTCGGTGCCGGCACAGTTCACCATCCCGGCTGACACGATTGCCTTGGGCATTCCCAGCGCCACGTTGACCGACGTGAAGATGTCGTTTGGCGACGCCACCAAGGGCTGGACGCTCACGCAGTACGGCTCGGACTTCTCGGTGTTCGACCTGAACCAGGACGGCTACGCCGCCGGTGAGTTGACCAACATCTCCATCAGCGAAGCCGGGGTGGTGACGGCCAACTACTCCAACGGCGAAAGTTTCGGGGCAGGCCAGGTGGCGCTGACCCGCTTCCGCAACCCGCAGGGCTTGGCCGCGGTCAACGGCGGGTATTGGCTGGCCAGTGCCTCGTCGGGCGACCCCATCGACGGGGCCGCGCTGGAAGGGCGGTTTGGCCAGATCCGGGCGGGTGCGCTGGAAGAGTCCAACGTGGACCTGACGGCTGAGCTGGTGAACATGATCGTGGCGCAGCGCTCCTACCAGGCCAACGCGCAGACCATCAAGACCCAGGACCAGGTGATGACCACCCTGGTCAACATCCGCTGACCCCGGCGGCAACGCATTGAGGACACCACACCATGGACCGCATCATTTACCTTGCCGCCTCGGGCGCGAATGCGGCCATGGCGCGCCAACAGGCCCTGTCCAACAACCTGGCCAACGTGTCCACACCCGGCTTTCGGGCCGAGTTGTCCACGCACCGTTCGGTGCCGCTGGAGGGCTCGGGGGCCAGCACCCGCGTGTTTGCCTTGGAGGCCACGGCGGGCCACCTGGACAAGCCGGGGCCCATCACCATGACCGGGCGCAACCTCGACGTGGCGGCCCGCGGTGGTTCGTACTTCGCCATTCAAGGGTTGGATGGCACCGAGGCCTACACCCGGGCCGGTGCCCTGGAAGTGACCCAGGACGGCAACCTGGTCAACCCCCAGGGCTTGCCCGTGCTGGACACCGGCGGCGCACCCATCAGCATTCCGCAGGGGGCACAGGTGCAGTTCGGTGCCGACGGCACCATCACCGCCCGTGTGGGCACCGAGCGTCCCCAGGCCATCGGGCGCCTGAAGCTGGTCACCCCCAACGAGGACGAACGCCTCACGCGCAGCGAAGACGGTTTCTTCCGCTCGGCCAACGGGCCTTTGAATGCCGACCTCAACGCCCGCATGCAGGACGGTGCGCTGGAGGGTTCCAACGTCAATCCCATCGAGGCCATGGTGGGCATGATCCAGGTGGCCCGCCAGTTCGAGCAGCAGATGAAGTTGCTGCAAACGGCTGAGAAAAACGACCAAACCGCGGCGCAATTGCTGGGAATGGGCTGATGCCGAACGGGCATCATCGCTGAGAAGGAGTCTTCACCATGATCAACTCACTGTGGGTCGCCAAGACCGGCATGCAGGCCCAGCAAACCCAGCTGGACGTGATTTCGCACAACCTGGCCAACGTGTCCACCAACGGCTTCAAACGCGGCCAGGCGGTGTTCGAAGACCTGATCTACCAAAACCTGCGCCAGTCCGGCGCGGCCAGTTCCGAGCAGACGCAACTGCCCACCGGCTTGCAGCTGGGCCTGGGGGTGCGCACCGTGGCCACCAGTCGCACCTTCACCCAGGGCAACCTGCAACAAAGCAGCAACAACCTGGACGTGGCCATCAACGGCAACGGCTTTTTCCAGGTGCAGATGCCCGATGGCACCACGGGCTACTCCCGCGACGGCGCATTCCAGGTCAACTCGCAGGGACAGATGGTCACCTCCGGGGGCTACCTGCTGTCCGGGGGCATCACCATCCCGGCCGATGCGCGCAGCGTCACCATCTCCAACACCGGGCAGATCAGCGTGGTGCAGGGCAACAACCCGGCACCCACCGTGGTGGGGCAGCTGGAGCTGGCGTCGTTCATCAACCCCGCCGGGCTGGAGCCCCGCGGGCAGAACCTGTACACCGAAACGGCTTCGTCCGGCGCGCCGCAAACCGGCGCCCCCGGGGCCAACGGCCTGGGGCCGGTGCTGCAGGGCTACCTGGAGTCGTCCAACGTGAACGTGGTGCAGGAGCTGGTCAACATGATCCAGACGCAACGCGCTTACGAGATGAACTCCAAGGCCATCCAGACCTCGGACCAGATGCTGCAAAAGCTGGGTCAACTTTGATTGAATTTTTGGCATATAGCGCTTTTAGGTGTTGATATGTTTGCTATTAAAAATGTAGTTTCAATCCCCGCTTGTCGGCGGCTGGGCCTGGCGTTGGGGTTGGCCATGGGCCTGTCGGCCTGTGCGTCGCTGCAGGAAACGCCCAAGGTGGACTTGGCCGAGCCCGCGCCCATCGACTGGCGCAAGGTCAACCAGCAGCAACAAGCGGTGGCGGCCCGCCCGGCCACGGGCAGCCTGTTCCAGGCCGCCAGCTACCGCCCCGGGTTTGAAGACCCCCGGGCCCGGTTGGTGGGTGACAGCCTGACCATCGTCATTGAAGAGCGGGTGTCTGCCACGCAGAAGTCCACGTCCAACGTGAGCAAAACCGGGGCGGTGGACAGTGGCGTCACGGCGCTGCCCATCGTGGGCAGCAACGCCTCGCTGCTGGGCAAGCTGGGGGCCAGCGCCGACAGCTCCAACACCTTCAAGGGCGCGGGCGACACCGCCAACGACCAGACCTTCCAGGGCACCATCAGCACCACGGTGATGGAGGTGCTGCCCAACGGACACCTGGTGGTGGTGGGCGAAAAGCAGGTGGGCATCAACCAGCATGTGGACGTGTTGCAGTTTTCGGGCACGGTGGACCCGCGCCACATCCGCCCCGGCAACGTCGTCAACTCCACCCAGGTGGCCAACGCCCGCATTCAGTCGCGGGGTCGCGGGCAGCAGGCCGAGGCACAGCAAATTGGCTGGCTTTCAAGGTTCTTTTTGAGCGTTCTGCCGTTTTAGTTCTCGGCAAACTTGTCGAACAGGCTGATGCGACTCCTTTCGCATCGGTCTGAAACCGACAAGGAGTGCCGACATGTTCCCAACCATCCAACACCAGCCAGCCGGGCGCACGGGCCTCGGGCTGGCTTTGGTGCGTCTGGGGCGGGCGGTGGCGGCCATGGGCGTGCTGGCGGCCAGCGCCGCGGTGTCCGTGGCCTGGCCTTCGGTGGCTGCGGCCCAGAGCATGCGCATCAAGGAAGTGGCCGCCGTTCAAGGCGTTCGCACCAACCAATTGACCGGTTATGGCCTGGTGGTGGGCCTGGACGGCACGGGGGACCAGACCAACCAGATGCAGTACACCAGCCAGTCGCTGGGCAATTACCTGCAGCAGTTGGGCATCACCTTGCCCGCGGGCATCACCCCGCAAATGAAAAACGTGGCGGCGGTGCTGGTCACCGCGCAGTTGCCGCCGTTTGCCCAGCCCGGGCAGATGGTGGACGTGGCGGTGTCGTCCATCGGCAACGCCAAGTCCTTGCGCGGTGGAACGCTGATTTCCACGCCACTCAAGGGCCTGGACGGCGAAATTTATGCCATTGCCCAAGGCAACCTGATCGTGGGCGGGGCCGGGGCCTCCGGGGGCGGCAGCAAGGTGCAGGTCAACCACCTGAGTGCCGGGCGCGTGCCCCAGGGTGCCCAGGTGGAGCGCTCGGTGCCCACCCCGTTCCTGAATGGCGACACCCTGACGCTGGGCTTGAACAGTGCCGATTACGCCACCGCCAACCGCGTGGCCCAGGCCATCAACCGCGCCAAGGGTGATGGCACGGCGGTGGCGGTGGACGGGCGCACCGTGCAGTTGCAAATGCCTGCCAGCGTCAACCGCGTGGCCTTCCTGGCGGAGTTGGAAGAGCTGCGCCTTGAAAACACCGTGCCCGCCGCTCGCGTGATCGTCAACGCCCGCACCGGCTCGGTGGTGTTGAACCAGGCCGTCACCCTGAACCCGGTGGCCGTGGCCCACGGCAACCTGTCGGTCAGCATCAGCGCCACCCCGGTCATCAGCCAGCCCAATGCGTTTTCCACCGGCGGCCAGACGGTGGTGACCGAACGGGCCGACATCAAGATTCAGCAGGAGCCCGGCGCCCTCATCCAGATGCAGGCCGGGGCTCAGCTCAGCGACGTGGTCAAGGCACTCAATGCCCTGGGGGCCACGCCGCAAGACCTGCTGGCCATCCTCCAGGCCATCAAGGCCGCGGGGGCCTTGAACGCGGAGTTGGAGGTCATTTGACATGAGCGCCTCAATCAACCCCCTGGGCACGCAGGGCCTGGCGGCCGACGGCAACTCGCTCAACGCCCTCAAGTTCCAGGCCGGCAAGGACAGCAAAGGCGCCGTGAAGGAGGCCGCCAAGCAGTTCGAGTCGCTGTTCATGCGCGAACTCATCAAGAGCATGCGCCAGGCCACCGCCAAGTCGGGCCTGATGGACGGAGACCAAGGCGAGAACCTGGCCACCGATTTGCTGGACCAGCAGATGGCCACCCAGATGACCGGCTTGCCCGGTGGGCTGAGCGAGGCCATCGAGCGCCAGCTGTCCCGCCAGATGGACCCCAACGGCGCCGCCGGGGCCGTGCCGGGGGCGGTCAACGGGGCTGCCGCCCGTGGGCTGTCGGCCTACCAGCGCCAGGCCGGTGCGGTGGCCACACCGCGCATTGACGTCAGCCAAGTGCCAGCCAAGGTCACCGATGCCCAGGCCCACTTTGTGGCCAAGCACACCGCCGCAGCCAACCAGGTGGCGGCCGAGGTGGGCATTCCCGCCAGCTTCATGCTGGGGCAGGCCGGGCACGAAACCGGCTGGGGCCGCAGTGAAATCCGCCACGCCGACGGCAGCACCTCGTTCAACCTGTTCGGCATCAAGGCCAACGCCGGCTGGAAGGGCAAGGTGGCCGAGGTCACCACCACCGAATACGTCAACGGCGAGGCCCGCAAGGTCAAGGCCAAGTTCCGCGCCTACGACTCGTACGAAGACGCCTTTCGCGACTATGCCAACCTGGTGGGCAACAACACCCGCTACCAGGGGGCCATGCAGAACCTGGGGTCGGCCCACGCGTTTGCCACCCAGCTGCAAAAGGCTGGCTACGCCACCGACCCCCAGTACGCCAACAAACTGAGCAAGGCCATCAACACCACCTTGCACCTGCAGCGGGCCTTGATGGCCAGCCGCATGAGCCCGGCCCAGCAGGGTTGACGGGGAGAACACAGCATGAGTGCAGGCCTCAACATCGGCGCCCGGGCGCTGAACACCAACCAGGCGGTTCTGAACGTCATCGGGCACAACATTGCCAACGCCAACACGGTGGGCTATTCGCGCCAGTCGGTCAGCCTCAGCGCGGTGGAAGGGCAGCAGGCCGGTGCCGGGTATTACGGCAAGGGCGTGGAGATTCTGGCGGTCAAGCGCTCGTATGACGCGTTTCTGGCCCGCCAGGCCAATGCCACCCAAACCGTGGCCTCGTCGGACGCGGTGCGCTACCAGAAGATGCAGCAGGTGGAAAGCCTGTTCCCCTTGGGCGACGGCAGCCTGGGCACCTTGTTGAACAAGGCCCTCAATGCCTGGACCGACGTGCAATCGTCCCCCACCGACTCCACCGCACGGCAGGTGGCCATTGCGTCGGCCGACCAGTTTGCCGCCCGCGTTCGTGACACCTACACCCGCCTGGACGAAGTGGGGCAGACCGCCCGGCTGCAGGCCACGGAAACGGTCAAGTCCATCAACCAGATGGCCACGCAGCTGGCCGAGCTGAACGACAAGATTTCCCGCGTGTTCTCGTCGGGCCTGCCACCCAACGACCTGCTGGACCAGCGTGACAAGCTGCTGGCCGACCTCAACAAGCTGGTGAAAACCACCACCGTGGCCGCGGACGACGGCAGCCTGACCGTGTTCGTGGCCAGCAGCCAACCGCTGGTGATCGGCAACCGCGCCAATGGCATGAGCGTGGACCCCCACCCGCTGGACACCGAAAACCGCCTTCAGCTCAACTTCGTGATGGAAGGCAGCAAGACCGACATCAGCCCCGAGCTGCTGGGCGGCGGCGAAATCAAGGGCCTGATCGACTTCGTCAACACCGACCTCAACCAGGCCAAGGAAGCCCTGGGCCAGATGGCGTTGGCCACGGCCATCGAGGTCAACAACCAGCACAAGAGCGGCCTCAAGCCCGATGGCACCGTGGGCGGCGCACTGTTTTCGTTCTCCGTGCCGGTCACTCCCTCGGCACCCTCGCGGTTTTCGCTGGACTTTCAATCCACCGGCCTGCAAGCCGACGACTACGTGGTGCAGTACAGCGCGGCCAGCCTGGCCACGGTGCAGCGCTTGTCTGACGGCAAGTACTACAACCCGGCCACCAGCGCCTTCGAGACCGCGCCGACCACCATCGACTTCTCCACGCTCACCCCGCCCAGCGACCCGCAGTTGCAGTTCGACGGCATTTCGCTGCGGCCCACCGCCGCCGCCACGGTGGGCGAAACCTACCGTTTCAGCCCCACCCGCGACGCCGCGCGCACCCTGGCGGTGGCCTTGAGCGCGCCCAGCGAGCTGGCGGTGGCCAGCGCCATCGGCCTGTCACCCGCGTCCACCAACACGGGCAGCACGGCCATCCAATCGGTGGGGTTGTCGGTGCAGCAGGGCAACCTGCCCGCACCGGTGCCCACCTTCAACATCCAATACAACGCGGGCACGGGGCAGTTTGGCATCGTGGCCCCGGTGCCGGCCAACATCCAGGCCCCCACCACGCTCACGTACACGCCGGGCCAACCACTGGTGTGGTCCTACGACGATGGGGGCAGCCCGGCCAACAAGTTCACCTACCAACTGAACTTGCGGGGCGAGCCCAAGAACGGCGACCAATTCGCCATTGGGCTCACCACCCCCACTGCGGCACGTTTCAACGGCGGCAACGCCACCGCCATGCTGGGTGTGCGCGACCACAAGGTGCTGGACGGCACGGTGGCCTTGTCCGACACCTATGTGGCGGCGTTTTCCACCGTGGCTTCCACCGTCAACGAAACCAAGTTTGCCGCCGAGTTTTCGGCGGGTCAGGCCGCCAAGGCCGAAACCCAACGCGCCAACATTGCCGGCGTCAACCTGGACGAGGAGGCCGCCCTGCTCATCCAGTTCCAGCAGGCGTACCAGGCGTCGGCCAAATACATGAACACGGTGCAAAGCCTGTTCGACACCTTGATCTCGGCCTTCCGCTGACCCACACTCTGAATGGAGTGAGCCATGACCATCTACCGAGTCTCCACCGCCAACACCTACGACCGGGCGCTGTTCAACATCCAGCAGCGCCAGTCGGAGCTGGGCAAGTCCCAGGCCCAGCTGAGTTCGGGCAAGCGCGTCCAGCAAGCCAGCGACGATGCGGTGGCGGCCACGCTGTCCGAACGCACGCTCAACCGCCTGGCCCGCACCGAGTCGGATTTGCGCTCGCTGGAGGCGTCCCGGCGTTCGCTGGCGCAGGCCGAAAGCACGCTGGGCACGGTGTCCGACCTGTACGACCACTTCAAGGAGCTGGTGGTCAAGGCGGGCAATGCCACGCTCAACGCCAGTGACAAGCGCTCCATCGCCGAAGAAATGAAGGGTGTGCGCGAGCACCTGCTGAGCCTGGCCAACCAGAAGGACACGGCGGGCCAGCCGCTGTTTGCGGGCATGGGCCCGTTGAACCCGCTGGGCAACCCGTTTGTGGAGCAGCTCAGCAGCCCCGCGGTCAACCAGACCACCTATGGCCCCGACGGCAGGGCCGTGCAGTGGGATGCCACCCGGGGCCAGCAGGCGGCCACCGAAACCTCGCTGCCGCAGGGGGTGGACGGCTACAGCGTGTTCAAAGGCGTCAAGGGCGATCCCGCCGCCATCGCCGACACCACCGCGGGGGTCATCCAGGCCGTGTCGGTCAAGGTCACCACCCCCAACCCCGACGTGTTCGACACCACGGCCGACGCGCTGGGCGGCACCCAGGGCAAGTACGCCATCACCTACACACCGGGCACGCCCGCCACTTGGACCGTCACCCAGACCAACCGCACCAACGCACCCTTGCCCCCGGCGGCGCCAGCACCGTACAACCTGTTGCCCGCCCAGGTGACCACCGTGGGGCAGGACGTGGTGCTGAACTTCGACGGCATGGAGGTGTCGCTGCATGCCGATGAGCTCGCCGACCTGAACACCCCGGCCTCGTTCAGCGTCACGCCCGCGGTGGACCGCGACATCTGGGAAACCATGGACCGGGCCATTGGCGCGCTGGAGCAAGGCGAGTCCGGGCACGACCTGTCGCAAGAGCTGGACGTGGTGCACAACCAGTTGGCGCTGCGCCAGGACCAGATGCTGTCCGTCCGCGGGCAGCTGGGCGACTGGCTCACCCGGGCCGATGCCATGGAGTCCAACTTCACCGACCGCACCGTGGCCTACCAGAAAGAGAACTCCGAGCTGGTGGATGTGGACATGGTCAAGGCCGTGACGGACTTTCAGAGCAACACCACGGCCTACCAGGCGGCCCTGCAGTCCTACGCCCAGGTACAGAAACTGTCGATGTTCGACTATTTGCGGTAACGTCGGTGCATGCTGCACTCGCCGCTTGACGACATCGCCTTTGCCTACGAGCCCGTCTGGGACAAGACCCGACGCATCTGCGCCTCCCGCCTCACCATCCACGCGCTGCGCCCGGGGGTGGTGGACATCGTGGCGCTGCTCACGGCGCTGATTGACGGCTTTCCCCCCGACGCCCCACCCCTGCTGCTGTCCACCGATGAGCCCATGCTGCTCATCAAACTGCTCAAGCAGGCCCCGGTGCGCAACACCTGGCTGGAAGTGCCCGAACCCCTGTGGCGGCAGCCCTCCACGCTGGCGCTGATCATGGCGGCCCGCCGCTTCGGCCACCAGCTGTTGTGGCGCGGGGAGTTGTCCGCCTTCGAGCCCTATGGCCAGAAGTTTCCCGGCCTGCGGGCCGTGCTGGAGCTGTCGCTGGACGACGCCATCCAGGCCCTGCAATCGGCCTCGCAAGGGGGGGAGTTCTCCATCCCGGCCCATGTGCAGCGCATTGCCAGCCCCATCCTGCCCGGGCACTTGTACGTGGGGGTGTCCAACCGGGCCCTGGCCGACCACTGCCTGGACCGCAAGCAGGTCTGGGGCGTGGTGGGTTGGCCGGACGACGAGCTGCTGCTGTCCCAGCCGCACAAGGCCATTGGCATGGACCAGCGCGTCATCGGGCAGATCATGCAGGCCGTGGACGCCGAAGTGCCCATCCAGACCCTGGTGGCCGTGGTGGCGCAAGACCCGGTCATCGTCTATCGGCTGCTGCGCATGGTCAATTCGGCTGCGTTCGGCCTGACGCACGAGGTGGGCACCATCCGCCACGCCCTCATGATGCTGGGCTACGACAAGCTGCGCAGCTGGTTGCAAGCCTCCCAGGCCGGGGCCAGCACCGACCGGTCGCTGCACCCCTTGCGCCACGCCATGCACATGCGGGCCCGCCTCATGCGCCTGCTGCTGGACGCCCAGGCCGACGACCTGGTGGCCTCCGAAATCCACCTCACCGGCGTGTTTGCCCAGCTGGACCTGCTGACCAAGGAGCCGCTGGCCGAAATGCTCAACCAGCTGCCCCTGCCCGGGCGCATCTTTGCCTCGCTGGTGCGTGGCGACGGCCCCTACGTGGCCTACCTGGAGCTGGCGCGCACGCTGGCTGCGCCCCACCGCATCCATGAACTGGCCGACGTGTGCGCCCGCACCGGCTTCGGGCTGGACGAGGCCAACCGCGCCGTCATCCACCTGCTGGCCACGGCACGTGAGCCGTCGGACCAGCAATTCGTCAAACGGCGCGAACTTGGCCACTGAGCCGGGTATCCTCCCGCCCCATCATGCACACCACCGCCCTCGTTCTGTTCTCGGGCGGGCAGGATTCCACCACCTGCCTGGCCCACGCCCTCAGCCGCTTCCAGCGGGTGGAAACCATCGGTTTCGACTACGGCCAGCGCCACCTTGTGGAAATGGACGCCCGCCTGCGCGTGCTGGCCGAATTGCGCACCCAGTTCCCCGCCTGGGCCGACAAGCTGGGCGACGACCATGTGCTGGACCTGGCCGTGCTGGGCCAGGTGAGCGAAACCTCGCTCACCCGCGACATGGCCTTCCAGATGGAAAGCACCGGCCTGCCCAACACCTTTGTGCCCGGGCGCAACCTGCTGTTCCTGACCCTGGCCGCAGCCCTGGCCTACCGGCGCGAGCTGCAGGTGATCGTCACCGGCGTGTGCGAAACCGACTTTTCCGGCTACCCCGATTGCCGCGACGACACCATGAAGGCCATGCAGCTGGCGCTGTCGCTGGGCATGGACAAGCGTTACCTGATCGACACCCCGCTGATGTGGATCGACAAGGCCGCCACCTGGCAGCTGGCGCACGACCTGGGCGAACGCGCTCAGCCTGGCGGCGGGCAGCAGCTGGTGGACCTGATCGTGGAACACACCCACACCTGCTACCAAGGCGACCGGGTGCATCGGCACGCCTGGGGTTACGGCTGTGGCAGCTGCCCGGCTTGTGATTTGCGTGCCAAGGGGTTTGCGCGGTGGGTTGAGGGGCGCTGAGCTTTTGGGTTCGGGCGGCCGCAGGCGGTGGGGGCGCGGGGCGCTGGGCCCTTGGGTGGGGGGTGGATGCTGGCCCCTGCGGGGTTCCCTGCGATGCTCGCCAGGGGGCCGGTGCGGCGGAACTCGCTGCGTTTTGCCTGAAGGCAAAACTCCGCTCAAACAGCCGCCGCAAGTCAGAGGTGGAAGCGGGCTGCGCCCGCTGCGGCCCCCTGGCTGCGCTTCTCGGCTGCGCATGCACCCCCCACCCAAGGGCCCAGCGCCCCGCGCCCCCACCGCCTGCGGCCACCCGTGGGTTGTGTGGGACATATCAAGCAAAAAGTGCCTCTGGCGCTTTTTATATAAGCGCAAGCAGCTACCAAAAGCATAGTGATGTGCGGCGCAAGCTCAGGCCCCGGCTTCGCCTCCGGTGGTGAACCAGCAGCACCTCAGCGGGGTGGGGCGGGTGGGCTGTGGGGTGGTTGCCTTCGCCGGGGGCGAGGCGCACAGACCGTGGGGCGGGTGCGCACCAGCGCACCTTCCACCTCTGACTTGTCGCGGCTGTTTGAACGGAGTTTTGCCAAGGGCAAAACGGAGTGAGTTCCGCGACACCGCCCCACGGTCGAGCACCGCAGCGCAGTCCGCAAAGCGGACTCCCGGCGAGGCACCCACCCCACAGCCCACCCGCTCCACCCCGCCGCGAGGACGTTCCCCGCAAGCCACGAGGACCGCAACCGCCCCTGAAGCGCGAGAAAAGGGCGAGACCTCAGCCCCGCCCCGCCGTCACCCCCAAGGTCTGGCGGTGAAACCCCGCCACCCCGTCCCGGTGCGCAATGGACACCAGCGCGCCGTTCTCAGCCCGAACCATGGTGTCCAGGCGCTCGTACACCGTGCGCTCAGCGTCGGTGTCCAGTGCACTGGTGGCCTCGTCCACAAACAGCCAGCGCGGGCGCTTGAGCAAGGCGCGCGCCACCGCCAGGCGCTGTTGTTCGCCGCCCGACAGGGTTTGAACCCAGGCGGCTTCCTCGTCCAGCCGGTCCGCCCAGTGGGGCAGCAGGGCGTCGGTGAGGGCCTGGCGGAGCTGGGCGTCGCTGTAGGTGTCGGCGGGGGCGGGGTAGGCCAGCGCGTCGCGCAGCGGGCCGTGGGGCAGGTAGGGGCGCTGGGGCAGGAACAGGGTGCGTTGCGGGTGGTCGGCGGGCGGGGTCACCTGCCCATGGCCCCAGGGCCAGATGCCGCCCAGCGCCCGGAAGAAGGTGGACTTGCCGCTGCCCGACGGGCCTTGCACCCACACCCGGTCGCCCGCGTGCAGCGTCCATTGGTGGGGCGTGCCCAGCGTTTGCCCCCCGGGCAGCCTCAGTGTCAGGTCGTTGACCTGCCAGGTGTCTGGGGTGGTGGGTTTTTCGAAAACGATAGCGTCTTGCGCTTGTTCTGAAAGCGCTGGGTCCAACAATTGCTGTTGAAATTGCGCCAGCCGGTCGCTGGTGGCCTTCCAGGTGGCCAGGGTGCTGTAGTTGTCCACGAACCACGACAGGCTGTCCTGCACCCGGCCAAACGCCGAGGCGATCTGCATCAGCTCGCCCAGCTGAATGGCCCCGCTGAAGAACCGCGGTGCCGCCACGATGAAGGGAAAGACCACGGCGGCCTGCCCAAAGCCGCTGGTGAACCAGGTCAGGCGCTTTTGGGCGTGGATGAGGGCGGTGGCGTTGTCCAGCACGCGGGCAAAACGTTGGCCCAGGTGCTGGCGTTCCACGGTTTCGCCGCGGTCCAGCGCGATGGATTCGCTGTACTCCCGCACCCGCAGCAGGTGGTGGCGGAAGTTGGCTTCCCTGCGTTGCTGCTCGAAGTTCAGGCCCGACAGCGGGCGTCCCACCCAGTGGCTGATGACGCTGCCCGCCAGGCAGTACAGCAAGGCCACCCACACCATGAAGCCCGGGATGGTGACGGTCTGGCCACCCCAGTCGAACGAAAACGCCCCAGACAGCCCCCACAGGATGCCCACAAAACTCACCAGGGTGACCCCGGCGTTGAGCAGGCCCATGCTCAGCGCCATGGTGTGCCCGGTGAACAGGTTGAGGTCTTCGGCAATGCGCTGGTCGGGGTTGTCGGCGGGGCGTTGCTCACCGTGGGCAAAACGCAGCAGTTCCATGCGGTGGAAGGCCCCGTGGGCCAGCCAGCGGTCCAGCAGGTGTTGCGTCATCCAGTTGCGCCAGCGCAGTTCCAGCAGCTGGGTCAAGTAGAACTTGTAGACGGCAATGACGATGTAACCCGCCGCCAGCCAGCCAAAGCGCCCGAGTTCTCGCCAGAAGGCGGGCTGGTCCTTGTTTTGCAAGGCGTCGTAGAACAGGCGGTTCCAGTCGTTCAACTGCACCAGCATGTACACCGCGGCCAGGTTGAGCGCCACGATGGCGGCCAGCAGGCCCCGGGCCCGCCAGCGGTCGTCCGACGAAAAGTAGGGCGCGGCCAGCGCCCACACATGGCGCACGGTGTCGCGCAGGCGGGGGCTGTGTGGGGGTGGGGAAGGGGGCATGGCCTCGGCGGCGGAAGATGTGCCGGAAGGGGTGCCGAGACCGGGAGTAGACGCGGAAGGAGTTGCCATGGAATAGGGGGTGCAAACCCGCTTTGTTGTGCGTTTGGGCCGACAGTTCCAAGCCTACACTCAAGCCGCCATCATCTCGATTCGAGGGAACAACATGACTTTGAGTGCTTCGCGCCGCGCCCTGCTTGCGTCGATGCTGTCGCTGGGCCTGGTGGCCTGCGGCGGTGGACGTGACAAGGACACCACCCCCACCCCCACGCCAACACCCACCCCGCCCGCGGTGACGCTGACTTCCATGGCGGTGACCCCGTCGTCTGTCACCCTGGTGCCCGGCGGCACCCAGACCTTTGCGGTGGTGGGCACTTACTCCAACGGCACCACGGCCACGCTCACCTCGGGCATCACCTGGTCGGCAGCGTCTGGGGCCGCAGCCACGGTGGGGGCGGCCACCGGGGTGGCCACGGCGGTGGCCGCCGGGACGGAAACCCTCACCGCCACCAACGGCACGTTGTCGGCCACCGCCCAGGTGGTGGTGAGCACGCCCTACCAGGCGGTGGGCGGCGGTGGGTCTCACGCGCTGGCGGTCAAGACCGATGGCACCCTGAAAAGCTGGGGCCTGAACCGTTGGGGCCAGTTGGGCCTGGGCACCCAGACCGATCAACTCTCCCCCACCACCGTGGGCACTGCCAAGACCTGGTCCAAGGTGGTGGCGGGTGAGTTCCACACGGTGGCCATGCGCACCGACGGCACGCTGTGGGCCTGGGGCTACAACACCAACGGCCAACTGGGTTCCACCAAGTTTGCCAACCTGCTGGAGCCCACCCAGGTGGGCAAGGGCAAGGACTGGGTGGACGTGGCCGCCGGCAGCTACCACACCCTGGCGGTCAAGAAAGACGGCACCTTGTGGGCCTGGGGCCGCAACGCCAGCGGGCAACTGGGCAACAACGCCACCAGCGACAACGCCGATCCCGAGCTGGTGCAGATTGCCGTGCCCACGTCCTACGGCACCTCGGCCGGTTCCACCGTCGTCTGGAAGGCGGTGGCGGCAGGGGCCGATTTCTCCCTGGGCCTGTTGTCCAACGGCGACCTGTGGGCCTGGGGCAGCAACTTCAACGGGCAATTGGGGGCCGGCACGTCGACCAACTCGCTGGTGCCGGTGCAGGTCACGGGCGGGCATGTGTGGTCGTCGGTGAGTGCCGGGGCGGCCCATGTGGTGGCCATCCGCACCGACGGTGCCCTGTACGCCTGGGGTAGCAACCTGTACGACCAGTTGGGTACGCAGACGGGTGTGACTGCTGCCAACGCCCCGCAATCGGTGGGCACGGACAAGGACTGGGCCTCCGCCTCGGCAGGCGAGGGGCACAGCGCCGCCATCCGCCAGAACGGCACCCTGTGGGCCTGGGGCCAGAATGGCGACGGACAGTTGGGCGACGGCTCGCTCAGCAACCGCAAAGCACCCACCCAGGTGGGCACGGCCACCAACTGGAGCAAGCTGTCTGCTGGCAAATTTGCCACCTACGCCATCCGCACCGATGGCCTGCTGATGGGCTGGGGCCGCAACGTGGAAGGTCAGCAGGGCAATGGCGGGGTGTCGGTCACCGCGGTGCTGCGGCCCACGCCCATTCCCTGAGCGTCATTCACCTCAAGTGTTCTTGATCCCGCTGGCCACGTGGCCCGCGGGCACGTGCAGACCGGCCGATTGGACGTGGCCGGTCTGGTCGTCAAAAAAGAAATCGGGCTCGAATTCCCGCAGGAATTCGCCCTTGTCCAGCCCGCCCAGGAACAACGCTTCGTCCACGTTGATGCGCCAGTTCATCAGCGTGCGAATGGCCCGCTCGTGGGCCGGTGCGCTGCGGGCGGTCACCAGCGCGGTGCGCACCCGCATGTGGGTGTGGGGTGTCTGCTGCAGGCGCTGCAAGGCCATCAGGAAGGGTTTGAACGGGCCGTCGGCCAGCGGCTGCTCGGCCAGGTCGGCTTCGTGCCGGTGAAACGCGTCCAGCCCCTGGTTCTGGAACACCTGTTCGGCTTCGTCTGAAAACAGCACCGCATCGCCGTCAAAGGCAATGCGCACCTCGTGGGGGTGGGCATCGCTGGCCCGGGCCGCCAGCGGCACCACCCGTGCCGCGGGCACACCGGCGTCCAGGGCCGCCCGCACGTCGCTCAGGTGGGCGCTGAGGAACAGGTTGGCCCGCAAGGGCTTGAGGTAACGCCACGGCGGGGCCCCGCGGGTGAAGGCCCCGCGCTCGATGGGCAGACCGTAGTGCCGCGCCGAGCGGAACACCCGCATGCCGCTGACCGGGTCGTTGCGTGACAGCACCACCACCTCGACCTGCTCGCGCCCGGCCTCGGCGCCGCTGTGGTTGAAGTCCAGCAGTTTCTTGATCAGCGAAAAGGCCACCCCCGGGCGGGCGGGCACCTCCAGACGCTGGAGTTGCAATTGCATGTAGGCCTGGTCGTCGGTGGCTTCAAACAGGTTGTTCTCTTCTTCGAAGTCGAACAAGGCCCTGGATGAAATGGCCACCACCAGCTTGCCGTCGAGGGATGCTGCCATGGTGAAGGAGTGGGGGTGTTTGCGGCAAGAATACACCCGTCGTTTTCTTGGGTGTTCCATGGCTCGAATCCTTGCTGTCTGGTGCTGTTGGTGTCTGTGTTTGCTGGGGGTGGGGGGCGCCTGGGCTGCGGACGTTGACGGCATGGCCTACCACTGCGGCCCCACCGAGCAGTTGCGTGCCGACCCCTGGGCCCAGACCGAGGGGTGGCAGGCGGTGACGGACGGGGGCGTGCACCTGCCCTCGCGCTCACAGGCCTGCTGGGTGCGGGTGCCGGTGCTGCCGTCGCATGACGGGCAGTCGCTGTCGTTTTTCGACTTGCATGTGGCCCGTGTGGACATCGACCTGCTGCACGGGCAGGGCCATGCCCTGGGGCGTGCCGTGCGCCTGGGGCCCAGCGCCAACGCCTGGGTGACGGGGCGGCAGGCGACCTTTTCGGGCGGCTGGCATGCACCCGCTCGCCTGTATGCACGCCTGACTCCGGTGGAGGGTACCCTGGACATTCCTGGCACCGACTCCCGCGTGCGCATGGCCTGGGTGACGGAAGAGTCCCACCTGCGCCACGAGCAGCAGGTGGACCACATCAACACCGCGGCGGTCTGGTTTTTGTTGACCACCGCGTTGGTGGCGGTGTTTTTCCAGTTCGCGCTGCGTGACCTGGACTACAGCATTTTTGCCGCGTATGCCACGTTCCAGGCGCTGACCCATTTCGCCAAGTCGGGGCTGGGCTTCGTGTTCGACGACGGCGTCTGGTGCTGGCTGAACCCTGCGCTTTGGCAGTACGTGGTGTCGGCCTTGTCGGCCTGGTTCTATGTGCGCTACGGGCGCTTTGGGTCGCACAGCCCCTTGCTGGCCCGGGCGGGGAGCGTGGTGGCCACAGGGTTTGCTGCGTTGGCGGTGTTTCAGCTGGTTCGACCCGCCTGGGCCGATGCGCTGGTTTTTGTGTGGCTGCCCTTGCACTTTGTCGTGGCCGTGTGGGGCAATGCGCGGGGTTGGCGGCGGGGCGAACGGGCTTGCGCCATCCTGCTGGTGGGCCTGGCACCCATTGCGGTCTATTGGGGGGTGTATGCCCTGCAGGCGGTGGGCTTGCGCCATGCCATTCCCACCGAGTGGGCCATGGGGTCGGCCTTCGACCTGTTTCGCACCCTGTGGCTTCCGGTGGTGTTTTTCTGGGGCTTGGCCGACCGGACCTTGCGGGCCCTGCGCCTGTCGCGTGAACGGGCCGACGAGGCCCAGAACCGCTTGCTGGACACCTTGCGCGGACACGCCCGCCAGTTGGCGCAAGACGTGGAGGCCCGCACCCGGGAGTTGAACCAGGTCAACCGATCCCTGGGCCAGGCGCTGGACAACCTGAAAGAGCGCGAGCGCGCCCGCACCCGCTTCTTCACCGCCGCCAGCCACGACCTGCGCCAGCCCTTGCATGCCATGCGCCTGCTGTTCGACGCCGCACGTCGGGTGGACGACCCGGTGCGCGTCAAGGCGTATTTGCAGTCGGTCGAAGGCGCGTCGATGTCCTTGCGCAAGCTGCTCGATGCGCTGCTGGACCTGTCGCAACTGGAGTCGGGCACCGTCAAGACGCGCGACGAATGGCTGCGCATCGAAGACATGATGGCCGAGCTGCACGAAGCCTTTGCCCCCATTGCGGTGCAAAAGGGGCTGTCGCTGCGCATCTGGTACCCCGAGCACCCGCTGACCCTGCACATCGATCCGCGCCTGTGGATGAGTGTGCTCAACAACTTGGTGGCCAACGCCCTGAAGTACACCCACCAGGGGGGCGTGTTGGTGGCCATTCGCCCGAAAGACGGGGGCTTGCTGTGCCAGGTGTGGGACACCGGCCAGGGCATTGCCGCCGACGACCTCCGCCGGGTGTTCGACGAGTTTTTTCAAGTCCACAACCCGCAGCGCGACCGGGAGCAGGGCCTGGGGCTGGGGCTGTCCATCGTGCAGCGCACCTGCGAGGTGCTGGGGCTGCGGGTGTCTTGCCGCTCGGTGATGGGGACAGGCTCGGTGTTCGAGGTCTGGCTGCCGCCCCGGCGCGTCATCCGCGACGACCTGGGGGGCGCTCTGGCCCCCGCGCCCGCGGTGCAACCCTTGCCCGCGTCGGCCCCGTTGTCCACCCTGCCATCGGTGGTCGACAACCGCAATCGCTGGGTGCTGGTGGTGGATGACGATGTGTTTGTGGCCGAGGCCCTGCAGGCCTCGCTGGAGGCCCAGGGGCTGAACGCGGTGGTGTGCCACAACGTGGGCGAGGCCCTGGCCCACGCGTGG
Organism: Hydrogenophaga soli; assembly: GCF_054777695.1. NCBI lineage: Bacteria > Pseudomonadati > Pseudomonadota > Betaproteobacteria > Burkholderiales > Comamonadaceae > Hydrogenophaga > Hydrogenophaga soli. The sequence continues at coordinate 433,158 of NZ_BAAHAK010000002.1, forward strand.
CTGCTGCGGTTTGACGCGTTTGTGGTTGATCAGCAACTGGCCGGACCGGTTTCCGGTGCGGAGTTGCTCAACCGCATTGCCGAGTTGCGGGGGGCGCCCATCCGGGCGGTCATCGTCACGGGGAACACCTCGCCCGGGTTCATGGCCGACATTCCCTCGCTGGGCTGGCCGGTGCTGTTCAAACCGGCGGGAATTGCCGACGTGCTTTCAGCCCTGGGGGTCGTCGTCCAGGGGCATTGAAGCCTCGCGCGGCGGCGCCCCGCCTGTCAGTGCCAGCCAGCTCTGAGCGGCCACCATGGCCTGTGCCCGGTTGTGCACGCCCAGCTTGCGGAACACCTCGGCCAGGTGCTGGCGCACCGTGTACTCACTCAAACCCAGCTCGCGGGCGATGGCCTTGCTGGTGGTCAGGCCACGGCACAGGCAGTTCAGCACCTCCATCTGGCGGGGGCTGGGGGGCTGCGCCACGTCGGGCAGCCAGGGGCTCAGGGCGGCCAGCATGCGTTGCGGTTCGTCCGATTTGTGGATGAAGGCCTTGGCTCCCGCCGCCAGGCCGCGTTGCACCAGTTCCGAATCGGTGGTGGCCGAGAGCATCACCACCGGCACGTCGGGCAGGCGGTTCAGGCAGGTCTTCACGGCCTCGGTCCCTTGGGCGTCGGGCAGGCCCAGGTCCAGCAGCACCAGGTCGGGCGGCCCCATGTCCTGGCAATGCTGGAACGCGGCCTGAAGGTCGGGGGCGTGCGCCACGTTCAGGTCCGGGGCCAGGTGCTCCAGCACCGACGTCAGGGCGGCCCGGAACAGGGCGTGGTCGTCCACCAGCAGCAATGTGGACATGGCTCAGCGCACCAGCTGGTTGAGCTGGATGATGGGCATCAGCACCGCCAGCACGATCAACATCACCACGGCCCCCATCACCACAATCAGCAACGGCTCCAGGATGGTGGCCATTTGCAGGGCGCGGCGCTGCACCTCGTTGCCCAGCTGGGTGGCGGCGCGTTGCAGCATGGCGGGCAACTGGCCGGTCTGTTCGCCCAGGCGGGCGAACAGGGTCAGCAGGCCCGGAAAACGCTTCTGCCCGGCCAGGGCCGAGGCCAGGGGCGAGCCCTCGCGCACCAGCACCAGGGCTTCGAGTGCATCGGCCCGCATGGCGCGGTTGTGCAGGGTTTCGGCGGCGGTCTGCAAGGCCTTGAGGATGGGCACGCCCGCCCCGGCCAGCATGGCCAAGGTGGCGGCAAAACGGGCGGCGTTGTAGCCCCGGGCCAGCTTGCCCACCAAGGGCAGGCGCAGCCAGGCGGCGTCCATGGCCTGGCGCGGGCCGTCCTGCCGCCGCGCCAGCACCACCCCGGTGCCGGTGATCACGGCCAGCAACAGGCCCAGCCAGCCCCACTGGCGGATGGCGCTGCTCAGGCCCAGCATCACCACCGTCAGGATGGGCAGGGCCCGTTTGCTGCTGGCAAACACCGAGGCCACCTGCGGCACCACATAGGTCATGAGGAAGAGCACGATGACCAGTGCTACCACGCTCACGATGGCCGGGTACAGCGATGCACCCAGAAGCTTGGCCTTGAGGGCTTCACGCGCCTCCAGGTCGTCGGCCAGGCGCTCCAGCACGGTGCCCAGGGCACCGCTTTGTTCACCCGCGGCCACCACGGCGGTGTACACGGTGGAAAACTCCCGCGGGTGGGCCGCCAGCGCACGGGCAAAGGTGGAGCCGGCGTTCACCTCGGAGCGCAGCTCGGCCAACAGGTGGCGCTGGGTGTCCACCTCGGCCTCGTCGGCCAGGGCACCGAGTGCACGCTCCAGCGGCAGGCCGGAAGTGACCAGCCCGGCCATCTGCCGCGTCCACACCGCCAGTTGCGCGGCGTTGAAGGCGCGGCTGCGCCACAGCGTGCGGTTCAGGCCCGAGCCGCTGGCGCTGTCGGCGGCCACGGCTGGCTCCACCACCAGCGGCACCAGCCCACGGCTGCGCAGCAGGCTGCGGGCGGCCCGGGCGGTGTCGGCCTCCAGCAGGCCTTTTTCGGTCTGGCCGCTGGCGGTGAGGGCTTCGAAGGTGTAGGCGGGCATGGCGTGGCGGGGCTCAGTCTCGCGTGACGCGCAGCAGCTCTTCGCGGCTGGTGATGCCTTCGGCCACCAGGCGCTCGCCGTCGGCGCGCATCAGCGCCAGGCCGTTGGCCTGGGCAGCGGCCAGCAGGTCGGCCTCGGGGGCGCGGCTGTGGATGAGGGCGCGCAGGGTGTCGTCCACCGTGAGCAGCTCGAACACGCCGGTGCGCCCGGCGTAGCCGGTGTGGCCGCAGTGCTCGCAACCCACCGGGTGCCAAACGGGTGCTTGGGACGGCCCGGCGCTCAAGCCGTCACCCTCCAGGCGGCGGCAATGCGGGCAGAGTTTGCGCACCAGTCGCTGCGCCAGCACGCCCAGCAGGCTGGAGCTGAGCAGGAAGGGTTCAATGCCCATGTCGGTCAGCCGTGTGACGGCGCTGGCCGAGTCGTTGGTGTGCAGCGTGGCCAGCACCAGGTGGCCGGTGAGCGAGGCCTGCACGGCGATCTGCGCGGTTTCGAAGTCGCGGATTTCGCCAATCATGATCACGTCCGGGTCTTGCCGGAGGATGGCGCGCAGGGCCTTGGCAAAGGTCAGGTCGATCTTGGCGTTGACCTGGGTCTGCCCCACTCCGGCCAGCTCGTACTCGATGGGGTCTTCCACCGTCATGATGTTGCTGGTGCTGGCGTCCAGCTTTTGCAGGGCCGAGTACAGCGTGGTGGTCTTGCCGGAGCCGGTGGGCCCGGTGACCAGGATGATGCCGTGCGGCTGGGCAATGAGTTTTTCGAACCGCGTCAGCGTGTCGCCCTGCATGCCCACGGCTTCCAGCGTGAGTTTGCTTTCGGTCTTGTCCAACAGGCGCAGCACGGCGCGTTCGCCATGGGCGCTGGGCAGGGTGCTCACCCGCACGTCGATGGCGCGGGTGCCCAGGCGCAGGCTGATGCGGCCATCTTGCGGCAGGCGCTTTTCCGAGATGTCCAGCTCGGCCATGATCTTCAGGCGGCTGATGAGCGCGGCGTGCAGCGCCCGGTTGGGCTGGACGATGTCGCGCAGCGTGCCGTCCACCCGGAAGCGCACGGCGGAATGGCGCTCGTAGGGCTCGATGTGGATGTCGCTGGCCCCGTCGCGGGCGGCTTGCGACAGCAGGGCATTGAGCATGCGGATGATGGGTGCGTCGTCCGCGGCTTCCAGCAGGTCTTCCACCGCGGGCAGCTCCTGCATCATGCGGCTGAGGTCGGCGTCGCTCTGCACCTCGCTCACCACGGCGGCGGCGCTGCCCCCACCGGTCTGGGCGGCGTAGGCGGCGCTGATGCGCTGGGCCAGGTCGGCTGCCGGGTGGCTTTGCACGCGCTGCGGGCGGTGCTGGCGCATGGCCTCGCCAAAGGCCGACAGGCGCCGCATGGCCTGGGCCTCGTCGGCTTCGGTGGCGGCGCTGTCGGGCCCGGCCCAGTGCAGGGTCAGGTCGGGGCCGTCCTGCTCCAGCAGCAGCAGGTGTTCGCGGGCAAAGGCGTAGGGAAGCGGGTACCTCACCGTGCGGTCCTCATTGGGCGGGGGTGGCCGCGGCGGGTGCAGCCGGGGGCGTGGCGGGCGCATCCACCGCCGGGCGCAAGCTGTTGTCCATGCGCTGTGGCAGCACCGGCGCTTCGTTGATGCCCAGCAGGCTGTTCTGGCTGGGCTGGGCCTGCTGCTGGATGGTGCGCATCACGTCGTACCGGTCTTGCGCCAGCGAGCCGGTCTGCTGCGCGTCGCGCACCACCACGGGCCGCAGGAACACCATGAGGTTGGTCTTCTTGCGGCTGCGGCTCTGGCTTTTGAACAGGTTGCCGATGATGGGCACGCTGCCCAGGCCGGGTACCTGGTCCACGTTGCCCGCGTATTCGTCTTGCAGCAGCCCGCCCAGCACCACGATCTGGCCGTCCTCCACCAGCACCTGCGACTCGATGGAGCGCTTGTTGGTGGTGGGGCCGTTGGTGTTGGCCTTGGTGGAAGCGTCGATGCTGGACACCTCCTGGTAGATGCTCAGCTTGACGGTGCCGTTCTCGCTGATCTGGGGCTTGACCTTCAGCGTCAGGCCCACGTCCTTGCGTTCGATGGTCTGGAACGGGTTGACCGTGGCCGTGGTGGCCCCGGTGTTGGTGAACTGGCCGGTGACAAAGGGCACGTTCTGGCCGATGACGATCTTGGCCTCCTCGTTGTCCAGCGTCAGCAGGTTGGGGGTGGAGAGCACGTTGCCGTCGCCGTTGGCCTCCAGCGCCCGGGCCAGAAAGCCCAGCACATACACCCCGCCCTTTTGCTGGGCCAGCCCGAAGTTGATGCCCGTGGCGGGCAGGGTGGTGCCGCTGGCCGCCCCGGTGGCGAGGTTGATGATGTTCTTGCCCCCGGTGCCGAAGTTGGTGCCCAGCAGGCCGATGACGTTGTCGCCCGACTTGCCCAAGGGGCCTTGCCACTGAATGCCGAACTCGGCGGCCCGCTCGGCGTTGACCTCGGCGATCAGGCTCTCCACATACACCTGGGCGCGGCGGGTGTCCAGCATGTCGATCACGGCCCGCATCTGGCGGAACACCGGTTCCGGCGCGGTGATGATGAGCGAGTTGGTGGCCGCATCGGCCTGGATCTGCCCGCCCGTGCTGGGGGCACTGGTGGCCAGCGAGCCGCCCGTGGAGCCCAGTGCGGTGCTGCTGGTGCCGGAGGGCGTGGTGCCCAGGGGGCTGGCGGTGGGGGGGGTGCGTGGGGCGGTGGCGTTGCCCCCCGTGCCTGCCGCTCCGCCTGCGCCCGAGCCGTCGGCCGCCATGGCCGCCCGCAGCGTGGTGGCCAGCTGGGTGGCGTCGGCATTCTTCAGGTGCACCACATGGATGGTGCCGCTGGCCTTGTCGGACGTGGGGCGGTCGAGTTTTTCCACCAGGGCGCGCACCAGCGCCAGGCGTGACGGGTTGGCGGTGCGCACCAGCAGCGCGTTGCTGCGCGGCTCGGCCAGGATGGTGGTCTTGTACGAGGTGTCGGCCTGCCCCTGGGTGGCCGGCCCGCCGTTGGCGCCGCCTTCGGTCAGGCGCTGCACCAGCACGGCCATGTCGCTGGCCACGGCGTGTTGCAGGGGAATCACCTCCACGTCGGTGGCGTTGGCAATGTCCAGCGCCGCAATGATGCGGCCCACCCGTTGCAGGTTTTCGGCGTAGTCGGTGATGACCAGCGCGTTGGTGCCGGGGTTGACGTTGATGGTCTGGTTGGGGCCGATCAGCGGGCGCAGCACCGGCACCAGGTTGTTGGCACTTTCGTGGCGCAGCGAAAAAATCTGCGTGACCATGGTGTTGCCGCCCACGGCGGAGCCGGGCAGGTTGGTCAGCGGGCCGTCGTTCACGCCACCGGCCATCAGCTTGGCGTCGGCTTCGGGCAGCACCTTGTACAAGCCCCCGGCTTCCACCAGGGCAAAGCCTTGCAGGCGCAGGGCGGCGGCAAACTGGTTCAGCGCCGCCGCGGGGGACACGGCACGCTCGGTGGTCAGGTTGATCTGGCCCTTGACCCGCGGGTCCACCACCACGTTGCGTTTGGTGAGGGTGGCCATGGCGCGGGCCACGGCCTCGATGTCGGCGTTGGCAAAGTTCAGCACCACCGGCTCACCGGCCTTCCAGTTCGCGGTGCTGGATGCGGCGGAGGCGGGTTGAATGGGGGCGGGCGCGGCGTTTTGTGCCCAGGAATTCAAGCAAAAAGTGCCTGTAGCGCTTGCAATGAAAGCGTAAGCAGCTACTGAAACAATAGCATTGCGAGCCAGGTGAGGACCCGGCTGTGCTGCGGTGTGCCACGGTGTCTGCATGTCGTTCATCCGATCTTGATCAGGGTGCGGCCATTGACCCGCCGCCCCAGAAGGTTCATGAGGTTGTTGAGGGCGTCTCCGCGCTCGCTGGCCGCCTGGGCCTCGCCCGAAAAACGCAGGCGTCCGGCCACCCACTGGCCCTCGCCGCTGAGCAGCAGGCTGCCTTGCAGCGTGCTCAGGTTCAGCGTGGGGCTGGTGGCCGTGCCGTCGCTCCCACCGCTGGGCCAGCCCAGCTGGAGGCGGTAGCTGCCCAATGGGCGCACGGTGGACAGGCGGCTGCTGGCGTCCACCACGTCCAGCGTGGCGCTGCCGCTGCCTTGTGCCGGGGCGTTGCCCTTGAGCACCCATTGCATGCCCGGGGTCTGGAAGGCCAGCTGGGCCTGCAATTGCAAGGTGTTCCAGGGCGTGCCCAGGCCCACCAGCAAACCGGCAGGCCATTGGCTGCGGTGGGGGGCAATGGCCAGCGTCTGCTGGGACCAGCCGGGGGTCCAGTGCAACTGCACCGGGGTGGCCACACAGCAGGCGGTGTCCAGGCTGACGCCCAGGCCACGCCCTTGCAGCGACAGGTGCCACGACAGCGGGGTGGGCAGGGTCACGCGGTCGGTGCTGTCGGCCCCGCCGGTGAGGGTGAGCCAGGCCTGCCCGCGCCACACCGTGCCTTGGGCGTGGCTCAACACCAATCGGCCCTGGGTCAACCGGGTCACGGGGTCGGCCAGCCACGCGGCCGGGGCGTGCACCACGGCGGCACACAAGGCCCCCACGCAGGCCGGCACCACCCCCCAGCCCCAGCCCGGCGTGCGCAGGGTGTGGGCGGCGCGGGACGCCTGCGGCAGCCGGGGGGCTTCCGGGCGGCGCTTGGACACAAAAGGTTGGGGCGCTTTCATGGCAGGGCTCAACCGCCCAGGTTGAACTGGACCGTGCCTTGCCACGCGCTGGGCGTGCCATTGGCGGCGGGGGTGGGGCGGTTCAGACGCACGCCGTTGGGGGTGAGCTGGGCGTTGACCCGCACATCCGCCAGCCACTGCGCCACCGCCTGGGGCGAGGTTGGCTGCATCTGCACGGTGAAATCGTCGTTGGCCCCCTTCACGCTGCTGCCCGCGCCCAGGTGGCGGCGGGTGGCGGTCTCCAGGGCCTTGAGGCGTTCGTCGCGGGGGCGTGGCGGCTGCCCTTGCAGGGCCTTGGCCTGGGCGGCCAGGGCCTGCATGGTCTGCCACTGGGCATCCAGGCGGGTCTGCTGGGCGGGGGCGGCTTGCAACCGTTTCCAGGCCGGCCAGACGACACCGCCCAGCAGCAGGCCCAGCACCACCACGGCGGCGGCCAGGCCCACGCCCAGGCGTTCCCGGGGGTTCAGGCGTTGCCAGCTGCGGGACAGGGGGGATGCGCTCATGGGCGGCCTCCGACAGGGGCGGCAGGGGTGGACGGTGCCCGGCGAACCGTCAGCACCGCGGCCTGTTGTTGCACCTGCCAGCCGCGCTGTTGCAGCCCGGCCACCACGTCGGCCTGTCCGGCTTCCGCGCCCGGTGGCAGGGTCAGGGTGACGGTGCCATTCTCAAAAATAAGAGCAGAAACACCAACATTGGAAAGCGCGGAGGCAGAAAAATCCATCAAGAACGTTTCCAGGTCGGCGGGGCCCGCCACACCGTTGGCGCGCTGCAGGCGTTCCACTTCCCGCTGCATTTGCAAGGGGGCGTCCAGCACCAGCGTCACCGAAGGGAAGGTTTGGGTCAGCAACTGGCGGATGCGCTGGGCCTGGCCGTCGATCTGGCGCTGGGCTTGCCAAGCGGCGGCCACCAGGCCCAGGGTGGTCACGGCCACGCTGGCCAGCAGGCCCAGGCGAACGGCCCGCCACGCGGGGCCGAACGCCAGGGCCCGCATGCCTTGCAGCAGCCGCTGGCCTTGGCGAATGCTGGCCGACTGCCGCAGCTCGAACTGCGCCAGGTCCCAGGCGGACTGGCTGGCGGCCAACAGGCGTTGCCCCGGGGTTTGCACCGTGGCCGCTTGCCCGCTGAGGCGCTCGGCCAGCGCCGTCAGTGCGGGCTCGGCGGTCCAGGGGGGCAGGTCGGTGGAGGGGGCGGAGGCGCAGGCCGGGGCTTGCTGCGGGGTGGCGGCATCGTCGTCCCGCTGCACCGGGGTGCAGCACACGCCGCGGGGGCCGGTTTCCACCCGCCAGGCCTGGCCCAGGGCCGACCACAGGCCGTGGTGGTGCAGCGCATTCGGGGCGGCTTCGGGGACGATGCGCACCAGCCGCCGTCCGGCGGCTTGCAGCACGTCCAGCCAGCCCGTCAGCCACGCCTTGTCGCAGGCGCAGACCCACCCGGCCTGCCCGGGCACCAGCCCCGGTTGCAGGGCCAGGTGCAGGGTGGCGGGGTCGGCCAGCAGCAGGTCTTCCAGCAGGCCGTCCAGCACCTGGCGCACACGCGCCGCGCCGGTGGCGGGCAGGGTCACCCAATGCCACGAGAGCAAGGGCGCGGGCACGGCCAGCACCACGTCGGTTTCGGGGGGCAGCAGGGAGACGGGGTCCTGCCCTTGTTGCGAAGGGTGCAGGCCGTCACGGCTTTGCACCCAGTGGAGTTCGGTCAGCGGCGACGCGGTGTCGCTGCCAGGCAGGACGATCAGCACCCGGTCACCTCCCGCAAGGGGGTGAGGCCGTGGTTCAGGGCTTCGAGGGTCGGCAGCATGTGATCGGGGACGGCAGTGACAGCGGTGCGGGGTGAAGCGGGGGGCAGGCAAACCCGGAGAAGACCGGGCGAACCATTGTAGGGAGTGCTCATGAAGCTGGGCTTGGGCGGGCCGCACGGTCTTCCGCCGGGGGCGGAACGCGCTCGCGCCACAGGGTGCGCACGTCCAGGCCGTTGCGCACCACCAGCGACTGTTCGGCCACCACCCGCTCACCCAGGCGCAGCTTGCCCAGCACGGTGAAATACCGGCTTTGGGTGCTGTGGGCGTCGCCATTGAGGGGCAGGCCCCCCACCAGGGCCGTGGCATCGGTCAGGGTCTTGAACGGTTGCAGCGCCCGTTGCGACACCAAGCGGGCGGCCTGGGCCCGGTCCAGCCCGGCAATGGCCGCCCGCAGCACCACCGCCGGGGCGGTGTTGAGGTTGACGGGGGTGCGTTCGGGCAGCACCGTGACGTAGGGGGCCAGGCGGCGCACGGTGGCGGGTGACCAGCCCAGCCACACCAGCTGCGACACCCGCTGGGGCCGCAACACCCGCTCGGCCCCGGTGGGGGCGGCGTCGGCGGTTGTGGCCCCGGGTGACGCCCCTGTGCCCCCTGGTGCTGCTGCGGTGGCGACGGTGGACGAGCGCAGCCAGGCCTGTGCGGCGGGCGCCACCTGTTCGGGCGGCAGGCCCAGTTGTTCAAACAAGCGCTCGAACGCCTGCACATCGTCCTTGGACACCGCGCCTTGCTTGTCCAGGTTGGCCACGTTCAGCAAGCCTTGCTGGTCGGTGATGGCGCCGGAGAGGAAGGCGTCCAGCGCAGGCGGCGGATCGCCGGTCTTGTCGGCGGCCAGGAAGCTGGACAGCCGGGCTTCCTCCAGGCCCACGGCCCAGGGCTCGGCCAGGTGGTCGCCCGCGCCGGTGTTCTGGTTGGTGCGGGCGTCTTCACGCAGGATCAGCCGCGCCCAGTCCAGGGCGCCGGTCAGCACCCAGGTGGCCTGCTGGCGGTCGCGTTCGGCCTGTTCCACCTCGGTGCTGCGCCATTGCTGCCACACGGCGGCGCTGGCCAGTGTGGCCACCAGGGCCACGGTCAACAAGGCCACCAGCAGGGCGGCACCACGTTGTTTCATGATTTGCCGCCTCCCAGGGTGGGGCGGGCCCAGTCGCGCACGATGTCGCCGGTCAACGCCTGTGGTCCGGCCAGTGTGAGCACCAGACGCACGCCCTCGGGCGGTGTGCCCACCGAGCTGTTGCTGCTGGGGTTGGGCATGCCCGTGCTGGGAGCGCCGGTGGACGACAGTGGGTGGGTCCAGCTGTCGCCTCGGTGGTAGTAGATCTGCCAGCCGCTGGCGCGGGCCACGCTCACCTGGCGGGGCAGGTCGTCTTGCGAGGGGCGTTGGCCCCAGCGGCTGGCGGCTTCCCAGGCTTGCGTCAAACCACCGCGGGTGCGCACCCCGTTTTGCAGCCAGCGCTGCCATTGGCCGTCACGCAGGGTCCAGGCCACCACCTGCAGGCCTGGGCTGGCGTTGGGGGTGTCCAGGGCGTCGCGCCGGGTCAGGCGCAGGGTGCGGCCGTCGAAATCGACCGCGGGCACCAGGCCGGTTTCGGTCATGGCCTCCAGGTCGGCGGCCCATTGGCCCAGGCCCGCTTGCAGGGCCAGCAACTCGTCGCCGCGTTCGCGGGTGAGGCGTTCGGTGCGCGAGAGGCCGTCGATGGCCCGCCACGCCATGACCGACAGCACCGACAGCACCGCAATGGCCACCAGCACCTCAACCAGCGTGAACCCGTGTCGCCGCTTCATCAGTAGCGCCCCACCACGGTGGACACGAACATGAGGTTGATGGGCTGAGCCCCGTCGCTGCCACTGCCGCCCGGGCGCACACGCACGTCCACGCGGCGGAAATTGGGGTTGGGCGTGGGCAGCACGTCCTGCACCACCTCCAGGCTTTGCCCGGCCTGCACGCAGGTTTGGCTGCTGGTGCCAATGCCGGGCAGGGTGCGCGACAGCCGCACCTGGGCCAGCGCGTTGTCGGCACACAGTTGCGCCAGCAGTTGGTCTTGCTGGCGCTGGGACAGTTGGGTCAGTGACCCGGTGGCGCGCAGGCCCGCCGTCAGCGCCACGGCCACGATGGCCAGCGCCACCATGATTTCAACCAGCGTGAACCCGCGGTGAGGATGGGGGGCGGTCATGGCGCGGCGTCGGGTGCAGGGGCCGGGGCGAACGGGCGCAGGCCGTCGGTGGCCAGCCAGGTGGTCTGGTCGCCCAGGCTCAGGGCGATCCGGGTCGGGGGCAGCAGGGGCTCGGGGCTCAGGGTCAGTTGGCTGGGGTTCACCCGCATGCCGGGTTGTGTCCAGGGGCGGAACTGGCCGTCCACTTCGAACCCTTGGTCCCCCGCCTGCCAGGTCAGCGGCACTCCGCGCAACCGGGCTTGGGCATGGGTGGCGGTCAGCACCGCGGACAGGCGCTGGGCCTCGCGCTCCAGGCCGCGGTCGGGGCCGTCGCGCAGGGCCAGGCTGACGCCGGTGGTGGCCAGCGCAATCAGCGCGACGACCACCAGCAGCTCCAGCAGCGTGAACCCGCGAGCGCCGCGGGCCTGGGGACGCTCAGGGCTGCCAGGAGCCGATGTCTGCATCTTTGCCTTCGCCGCCCGGCTGGCCATCGGCCCCCAGCGACAGCACGTCCACCTCGCCGTGCAGGCCGGGGCTCAGGTACTGGTAGGGACGGCCCCAGGGGTCGGCGGGCAGCTTGTCCAGGTAGGGGCGCCAGTTGGGGGCTGCGGGGCCGGAAGCGGGTTTGGCCGTCAGCGCCGCCAGCCCTTGTTCGGTGGTGGGGTAGCGCTGGTTGTCCAGGCGGTAGAGCTTGAGCGCCTGCATCAGGTTGTTGACGTCGGTCTTGGCGGCTGTGGTGCGGGCGTCGTCGGCGCGGTCCAGCACGTTGGGCACGATCAGCGCCGCCAACACGCCGATGATGACCAGCACCACCATCAGTTCGATGAGGGTGAACCCGCGCGCCACGGCCTGGCCCCAGGGGCGGCGGGTGGCGGGATGGGCGGTGTGAGGGATGGGGTGGCGTTCGAGGTCCAAGGCGGTGACTCCGTGCAAAGTGGGCTGAATGATAATGGCCGCATGTCAAGCTTTGGTCTGCGTTCCCGCGTTGCCTCTGAAGGGGTGCCTCCTGTGTCGGCACGTTCGACCGCCTCTGCGCTTGCTGGGGGTGTGTGGTGGCCCCGGCTGGCGTCGGTGCTGGTGTGGGGCTTGGCGGGATACGCCACGCTCTATTGGGGGCTGAGGCTCACCCGCGAGGCCGATGGCCCTGTGCGAGCGCCCCTGGCGGTGTCTGCCCCTGACATCGACACGCAGGCGGTGGCCCGTGCGTTGGGGGCTGGTGGCAGCGCCCCGGCGGCCGCGCCGGTGGTCGATGTGAATGTCCGCTACGTGTTGGTGGGGGTGCTGGCCGGTGCGGCCACCCCCGATGGCCACGGCGTGGCGCTGATTGCGGTCGAGGGGCAAAAGCCCCGGCCCTTTGCGGTGGGCTCCGTGGTGGATGGTCAGTGGGTGGTGCAGCGCGTCACGGCCCGCGGTGTCACCTTGCAGCCACAGGGCGCGTCTGCTGCGGACGGCGCGGGCTTGACCTTGTCCATGCCCGATCCCCAATCCCCCGGGCGCTGAGTTGCCGGAGGGTCACACCAGGGTGGCCAACGCATCCGGCAGTGCCGGTGGCTCCTGGGGCTGCGGGGTGGTGGTCAGCGGGGTGGCGGGTGTGTCGGGGGGGCTGAGCTCGGCTTCGTTGGCCAGCGCCATGTGGTTCATCAGGCGCACCGCGGATTGCAGCAGCGGCCAAGCCAGCAAGGCGCCGGTGCCTTCGCCCAGGGCAATTTCCAGGTCCAGCAGCGGCAGCGCTTGGAGGTGGATCAGCATCAGCCGATGCCCTTGCTCGGTGGACCGGTGGCTGAACACCATGTAATCGGTCACCGCCGGACGCAATTCCCGGGCCAGGAGGGCCGCGGCACCGGCCACAAAGCCGTCCACCAGGATCACCCGCCGCTCGCTCGCCGCTTGCAGCATGGCACCCACCATCATGGCAATTTCAAAGCCCCCCAGCGCGGCCAGGATGGCCAGCGGGGCGTGGGCGTTGCGGTGCTTTCGCATCACATCAAACAGCAAACGCAGCTTGTGTTCCATCTGGCGGTCGCTCAGGCCGTAGCCGCGTCCGACCGCATCTTCCAGTGGCACGGCGCACAGGCGTGACAGCAGCAGGGCTGCACTGGACGAGTTGCCCACCCCGATGTCGCCAATGGCCACCACATTGCCCGGCAGGTGGTGCATCACGTCCATGCCTGCACCCAGTGCCGCCAGAGCGCGTTGGCCCGTCATGGCAGGTGCGTGGGCCATGTTGCGGGTGCCAAAACCGATTTTTCGGCTCAGCAGCGATGCCGTGGGCTGGCCCTGGGTGTGGGGGGCGGGCGGGATGGGGGCGGCCACCCCGGCGTCCACCACGGTCAGGCCCCAGCCATGGTCGCGTGCCAGCACGCTGACAGCGGCGCCGCCACCCAGCACATTGCCGATGCGCTCCACCGTGGCACGCTGGGGGTACAGGGACACCCCTTCGTCCACAATGCCATGGTCCCCTGCAAACAACACCACCTGCGGCGTTTGCAGCGTGGGGGTGGTGGTTTGCTGGATCAGCCCGATCTGGCGCGCCAGCGACTCCATCCGGCCCAGCGAGCCCACGGGTTTGGCCAAGCTGTCCACCCGCTGTTGCAGCGCGGCGGTCAGCGTTGGACTGGCAATCGGTTCAACGGTGGGGAGTTGGACCGCGGACGATGGATCGGGGTGGGGGGGCATGGTGAACGGGCGTTTCAGGTGCCAAGCGGGCGCAGAAACAGACGGTACACCGGGTTGTCGGTTTCTTCCACCCAGGGGTAGCCCAGGGTGGACAGGAACTTCGCAAATTCAGCGTCTTCTGCGGGCGGGACCTGGATGCCCACCAGGATGCGTCCGTAGTCGGCCCCCTGGTTGCGGTAGTGGAACAGGCTGATGTTCCAGCCCGGGCGCATTTGGCTCAGGAAGGCCATCAGGGCGCCAGGCCGTTCAGGGAAGACAAAACGCAACAGACGTTCGTTCTCGGCCAGGCTGGATGGCCCGCCCACCATGTGGCGGACGTGTTCCTTGGCCAATTCGTCGTGGGTGAGGTCGATGGCTTGAAAGCCCTGTTCGGTGAACGCCTGGGCAATCTGCGGGCTCTCGCCTTTGTGGCGCGTGGTCAGGCCCAAGAACACATGGGCCTGTTGCTGGTCGCTGATGCGGTAGTTGAACTCGGTCACGTTGCGTGGACCGGTGCCGCCGCCAAAGCTGGGCAGGTTGCCGATGAGGCCGCAGAAGCGGCGGAAGCTGCCTCGCTCTTCTGGGATGGTGACGGCAAACAGGGCTTCCCGCTCCTCCCCCACCTCGGCACGCTCGGCCACAAAGCGCAGGCGGTCGAAGTTCATGTTGGCCCCGCAGAGGATGGCCGCATAGGTCTCCCCTTGCGTGCCGTGCTGGGCCACGTACTGCTTGATGGCCGCCACGGCCATGGCTCCCGAGGGCTCCACGATGCTGCGGGTGTCCACAAAAATGTCCTTGATGGCGGCGCACACCGTGTCGGTGTCGACGGTGATGAAACCATCGACCAGCCCGCGGGCCACACGGAAGGTTTCCTCTCCCACCAGCTTCACGGCGGTGCCGTCGGCAAACAGCCCCACATCGGGCAGCGTGACGCGCTGGCCTGCGGCCACCGACTGGCGCATGGCGTCGGAGTCGTTCATCTGCACCCCGATCACCTTGATCTCCGGGCGCACGGCCTTGATGTAGTTGGCCACGCCCGAAATCAAGCCACCGCCGCCGATGGCCACAAACACCGCGTCCAACCGCTGAAGGTCCAGCTTCTGGAGCTGGCGCAGGATTTCCATGGCAATGGTGCCTTGGCCGGCGATCACGTCGGGGTCGTCGAAGGGGTGGACGAAGGTCAGCCCCTGCGATTGCTGCAATTCCACCGCATGGCCGTAGGCATCGTTGTAGCTGGTGCCGTGCAGCACCACTTCGCCGCCCCAGGCTTTCACGGCATCGATCTTGATTTGCGGCGTGGTGGCTGGCATCACGATCACCGCGCGGGTGCCCAGCTTGCGGGCACCCATGGCCACGCCCTGGGCGTGGTTGCCTGCAGAGGCGCAAATGACGCCCCGGGCCAGCGCCTCGGGACTGAGGTGGGCCATCTTGTTGTAGGCGCCCCGCAGCTTGAAACTGAACACGGGCTGCTGGTCTTCACGCTTGAGCAACACGGTGTTGCCCAGGCGCTGGCTCAGCACCTTGGCGGGTTCCAGGGGCGATTCAATGGCCACGTCATAGACACGGGCGTTCAGAATTCGAGCCAGGTAGTCGGTGGGAGACAGGGGATTGGGGGTGTCTGCGGTGTTGCAGGGAGAGGGTGGGGTCGGGGTTGCGCTCATGGTGTGTCCTGAGGTCACATCATAGAAGAGGCAAAAAAAAGCCCCGAGCGTGAAGCTCGGGGCTGAATCCACCGATACAGAAAAGGTGGAGGAGACAACCGATGTTTCGTGAAGGGCCGCCGGAGGCGGGCTGTTCAGGAAACTTACAATGAATGTTATCAGCAATTTGTTGCAATGCAACACGAAGCTGCCCGAATGGTCAGTTTGGTCGCCACGTTTGGGGGGTGCCCCCTAAAAGCGTGGCGTGAACGGCACAGTTTTTTCGGGCGTTTGGTGTGGCCGACAACCCCCTTTTTGCATGTCTTCCTCCCCCAATCCCCTGTTGCGCCTCCGTCAGGATGTGCAGTCCATGCATGCCTATGCCATCCAGGATGCGGTCGGCCTCATCAAGCTGGATGCGATGGAGAACCCCTATCCGCTGCCCGAATCGCTGCAAAACGAATTGGGGCAGCGGCTCGGGCGTGTGGCGGTCAACCGCTACCCGGGCACCCGTGTTGACGACCTGAAACGTGCGATTCATGCCCACGTCGGTGTTCCCGAAGGGTGTGACCTGATGCTGGGCAACGGGTCGGATGAACTCATCAGCCTGCTGGCGCTGGCCTGCGACCGGCCGAACGACGACGGGACCCCTGCCACCATCCTGGCCCCTTTGCCCGGGTTTGTGATGTACGCCATGAGCGCCCAGCTGCAAGGGTTGCGCTTCGTGGGGGTGGACCTGACGCCCGACTTCGAGCTGGACGAGGCGGCCATGCTGGCGGCACTGGACGCCCACCGCCCGGCCATCGTGTACCTGGCCTACCCCAACAACCCCACAGCCAACCTGTGGGACGACGAGGTCATTGAGCGCATCGTGGTGCGTCAGGGGGAACTGGGGGGGCTGGTGGTGATGGACGAGGCCTACCAGCCTTTTGCCGCCCGCAGCTACCTGGATCGGTTGACGCGGCACCGCCACGTGCTGTTGATGCGCACGCTCTCCAAGTTCGGTCTGGCCGGTGTGCGGCTGGGCTACATGGTGGGTCCCCAGTCCCTGGTGGCTGAAGTGGACAAGGTGCGTCCGCCCTACAACATCAGTGTGCTCAATGCCGAGTGCGCGCTGTTTGCGCTGGAGCATGCCGATTTGTTTGCGCAACAGGCCGAGGCCATTCGCCAGGGGCGGGCCCAATTGCTGACGGATCTGGCCGCATTGCCCGGTGTCAAGGTGTTCCCCAGCGAGGCCAACATGGTCCTGGTGCGTGTGCCGGACGCCACAGCCAGCTTTGAAGGCATGAAACGTGCGGGTGTGCTGGTGAAGAATGTTTCTAAAATGCACCCACTGCTGCACCACTGCCTGCGGTTGACCGTTGGAACCCCCGACGAAAACAGGCAGATGCTGGCGGCCCTTCAATCCACCTTATGAACGCATCCTGCCAGACCCCGGCACCCCGTTGTGCCGATGTGTCGCGCCAAACCGCCGAGACACGCATCCGCGTGACGGTCAACCTTGATGGCACCGGGCAATCCCGTTTGTCCACGGGCATTGGTTTTTTTGACCACATGCTCGACCAGATCGCCCGCCATGGGCTGATCGATCTCGACATCCAGGTGGAAGGTGACCTTCACATCGACGGACACCACACCGTGGAAGACGTGGGCATCACCCTGGGTCAGGCATTTGCCCAAGCTGTGGGCGACAAGAAAGGCATCACCCGCTACGGCCATGCCTATGTGCCGCTGGATGAAGCCTTGTCCCGCGTGGTGGTCGATTTTTCAGGCCGCCCCGGGTTGCACATGCACGTGCCGTTCACGGCGGGCATGGTGGGGGCCTTCGACACCCAGCTGACCTTCGAGTTTTTCCAGGGCTTCGTCAACCATGCGGGTGTGACCCTGCACATCGACAACCTCAAGGGCGTCAACGCCCATCACCAGGCGGAAACGGTGTTCAAGGCCTTTGCGCGGGCGCTGCGCATGGCCCTGACGCCCGATCCCCGCATGGGCAACACGATCCCCTCGACCAAGGGCTCCTTGTGAGCCCCCTTGCAAACCGTCCCGCAACCTGCGCAACAACATGACCCGACGAATGGTGGCCGTGGTGGACTACGGCAGCGGCAACCTCCGCTCCGTGTCCCAGG
The DNA here is from genome assembly GCF_054777695.1 of Hydrogenophaga soli. Lineage (NCBI taxonomy): Bacteria > Pseudomonadati > Pseudomonadota > Betaproteobacteria > Burkholderiales > Comamonadaceae > Hydrogenophaga > Hydrogenophaga soli. The sequence goes on from NZ_BAAHAK010000002.1 coordinate 450,248, forward strand.
CGGTGATGCATGTGGCCCAGGCCGCAGATGTGGAAGTCCGTGTGACCAGCCGTGCCGATGACGTGATGGCCGCCGAACGGGTGGTGCTTCCCGGTCAAGGCCACATGGCCGACTGCATGAACGAACTGGCCCGCTCCGGCCTGAAAGACGCCGTGCTGCACGCCGCGGCCCACAAGCCCCTGTTCGGGGTGTGCGTGGGCATGCAGATGCTGTTGGGGCACAGCGAAGAAGGGCCGTGCGACGGCCTGGGCCTCATCGACGGCGATGTGGTGCGTTTTCGCCTGCAAGGGCAGTTGCAGGCCGATGGCAGCCGCTACAAGGTGCCCCAGATGGGCTGGAACCGTGTGCACCATGTGCTGGATGGCCGCCCGGTGCACCCCATGTGGGACGGCATCACCGACGGCGCCTACTTCTACTTTGTGCACAGCTACCATGCGCGGGTGGCCGACCCCCGCCACAGCGTGGGCGAGACCGACTATGGCGTGCGCTTTGCCTGCGCCATTGCCCGTGACAACCTGTTTGCCACCCAGTTTCACCCTGAAAAGAGCGCCGACCAGGGCTTGCGGCTGTACCGCAACTTCCTGAACTGGCAGCCCTGAACGTTTTTTCTTCAACCCCTGTTCTTCAACCCCCTCAGCCTTTACAGCCATGTTGCTCATTCCCGCCATTGACATGAAAGACGGCCAGTGTGTTCGCCTGAAACAGGGTGACATGGACCAGACGACGGTCTTCGGTGACGACCCCGCCGCCGTGGCCCGGGGCTGGGTGGACAAGGGGGCACGCCGCATTCACCTGGTGGACCTCAACGGGGCCTTTGCCGGCAAGCCCAAAAACGAGGCCGCCATCAAGCGCATCCTGAAAGAGGTGGGCAGCGAGGTGGACGTGCAACTGGGTGGTGGCATCCGCGACCTGGACACCATCGAACGCTACCTGGACGCCGGGCTGCGCTACGTCATCATCGGCACCGCCGCGGTCAAGAACCCGGGCTTTTTGCAAGACGCCTGCACCGCTTTTGGTGGCCACATCATCGTGGGCCTGGACGCCAAGGACGGCAAGGTGGCCACCGACGGCTGGAGCAAGCTCACCGGGCACGAGGTGATCGACCTGGCCAAGAAGTTCGAGGACTACGGCGTCGAATCCGTCATCTACACCGACATCGGGCGCGACGGCATGCTGACCGGCATCAACATCGACGCCACCGTCAAGCTGGCGCAGGCGCTGTCCATCCCCGTCATTGCCTCGGGTGGTCTGTCCAACCTGGACGACATCCGCAAGCTCTGTGCGGTGGAGGACGAAGGTGTGGAAGGTGTGATCTGCGGTCGCTCCATCTACAGCGGCGACCTCGACTTCGAAGCGGCCCAGCAGCTGGCCGACGAGCTCAACGGTTGAGCACCACCCGTTCCGGCGAGCGGCCCATGCACGCCCAGGCCGAGGTCGGTTTGCCCGGGGGTGACCGGGTTCGGGTGGCGTTGCACGGAGCCCATGCCTTGTCGTGGGTGTCGAGGGGGCGGGAACGCCTGTACCTCAGCCCTTGCGCCACGCTGGATGGCTCCGCACCCATTCGCGGTGGCGTGCCCGTGTGTTTTCCCCAGTTCAACCAACGTGGCCCGCTGGCCGAGCGGCTGCCCAAACACGGCATGGTGCGCAACCTCCCCTGGGCGGTGGTCAGCGCACCGACGGTGGCCGAACGCTGGCCGGGGCTGGTGGTGGAGCTGCCTGCTGACGTTGCCGACGCTGACGTTCGGCATGTGCACCTGGCGCTGGACAGCAACCCCGGCACGCAGACGGTGTGGCCCCATGCCTTTGCGGCGCTGCTCACCGTTTCGCTGTGGTCAGGCAGCTTGCAGGTCACGCTGCACGTCCGCAACACCGGGACCGATGCCTGGGCCTTCACCGGGGCCTTGCACACCTACCTGGCGGTGGACGACATCGACCGCGTGGCCCTGTCTGGCCTGGGCGGCCAGCCCGAATGGGACGCCCTGGCCGACACCCATGCCACGGCGGCCCCCACCTTGCGTTTTGCCGCCCCGGTGCGTGACGAGACCGACCTGGGTTTTGATCGCGTGTACACCCGGCCCGACGCGGCGGGGCAACCCGCACCGCTGTGGCTGCAAGACGGCCCCCGCTCATTGCGCATCGACCACTCGCCGGGCTGGCCCGACGTGGTGGTCTGGAACCCCGGCGTTCGCCACAGCGCGGCCATGAACGACTTGCCGGATGACGGCTGGCGCCACATGCTGTGTGTGGAAGCTGCCCGGGTGTACCAGCCCCACACGGTGTCCCCGGGGGCTGTGTGGCAAGGTTGGCAGCGCCTGACCGTGCACGATGCCGCTCCCCCTGTCGCTCATTTCTGATCCAATTGCCCCATGCTTGCCAAACGCATCATCCCCTGCCTGGACGTGACCGGTGGTCGCGTGGTCAAAGGTGTCAACTTCGTGGAGCTGCGCGACGCCGGTGACCCGGTGGAGATCGCCGCCCGCTACAACGACCAGGGGGCCGACGAACTGACCTTTCTGGACATCACCGCCACCAGCGATGGGCGCGACCTCATCCTGCACATCATCGAAGCCGTGGCCAGCCAGGTCTTCATCCCGCTGACGGTGGGCGGTGGCGTGCGCACAGTGGAAGACGTGCGCCGCCTGCTCAACGCCGGGGCAGACAAGACCAGTTTCAACTCGGCGGCCATTGCCAACCCGCAGGTCATCAACGACGCGTCCGCCAAATACGGGGCGCAGTGCATCGTGGTGGCCATCGACGCCAAGCGCCGCTCGGCTGCAGACGAGGCTCGTCTGGACGCTCAGGGCCTGCCCGTGGGGCCTGGCTGGGACGTGTACAGCCACGGGGGACGCAAGAACACCGGGCTGGACGCGCTGGCCTGGGCCCAGGACATGGCCTACCGCGGTGCTGGCGAAATCCTGCTGACCAGCATGGACCGGGACGGCACCAAGTCTGGCTTTGACCTGGCGCTGACCCGTGCGGTGGCCGATGCCATCGACATCCCCGTGATCGCCTCGGGCGGCGTCGGCAACCTCGATCACCTGGCCGACGGCGTGCAGCAAGGCGGTGCCGATGCGGTGCTGGCCGCCAGCATCTTCCACTACGGCGAATACACCGTGGCACAGGCCAAGGCCCGCATGGCGGAGCGCGGCATCCCGGTGCGCCTGGATTGATGGCAAAAAAACCTTCTAGCGCTTATTATGTAAGCGCAGCATGCTATGAATAATGTAGTTTCTGTGCCCTGGCTAGATCAGGTCAAATGGGATGCCCAGGGCCTGGTGCCGGTCATCGCCCAGGAGGCCAGCAGTGGCGACGTGCTGATGTTCGCCTGGATGAACCGCGAGGCCCTGGCCCAAACCGCTGAGCTGGGGCGTGCGGTGTACTTCAGCCGCTCGCGCGGCAAGCTGTGGTTCAAGGGCGAGGAATCGGGCCATGTGCAAACGGTGCACGACATCCGCCTCGATTGCGACCACGACGTGGTGTTGCTCAAGGTCACCCAGCTGGGGCACGAACCCGGCATCGCCTGCCACACCGGGCGCCACAGCTGCTTTTTCCAACGCCTGGAAGGCGACCGCTGGCAAGCGGTGGACCCGGTGCTGAAAGACCCCGAACACATCTACAAATGACTGGCATGACCGCTGAAACCCCCACCCTGGCCACCACCGATGCGCTGGACCGCTTGGCCCAGGTCATCGAAAGCCGCAAACCCGCCAACGGCGGCGACCCGGAGAAGAGCTACGTGGCCCGGCTGCTGCACAGGGGCCCCGACGCCTTCCTGAAAAAAATCGGCGAAGAGGCCACCGAGGTGGTGCTGGCCGCCAAGGACGCCAGCCACGGTGCCCCCACCCAGCCCCTGGTGGGCGAGGTGGCCGACCTGTGGTTCCACAGCATGGTGGCCCTGGCCCACTATGGCCTGTCACCCGCCGACGTGGTGGCCGAGCTGGTGCGCCGCGAGGGCCTGAGCGGCCTGGAAGAAAAAGCCCTGCGCAAGGCCAAGACCCGCGCCGGGGAAGCCTGACACACACGCCAGCCCCCAGGAGAACGATCATGACCGACCGAGAACCCATCACCGTGTCCGAAGACGGCGTGGACGTGCGCCTGCTCGACGCCCTCAACACCTGGGGCATGGTCAGCTACATCCTGCACCTGGTGGTGGCGGCTTCCGCCGTGTTCCCGGGGGCGCAGGCGGGTGTGGTGTTGCTGGTGGTGGCGGTGATCATCGACCTGGTCAAGCGTGACGACGCCAAGGGCACCTGGCACGCCAGCCATTTCCGCTGGCGGCTTCAGACGCTGCTGATCGCCGGCGGGCTGTATGTGGTGACATCGCCGCTGTTTTTGCTGCTGTTTGTGCCCGGGCAGATCGCCTGGTGGCTGATTTCGGTGTGGTTCCTGTACCGCATCGTCAAAGGCATGCTGGCGCTCAATGCCGGGCGCGAGGTGGCCTGACCGCCGTGTCGGGCTGCAAACTTCATTGGAGTGAGTCAACGTGAGTGCCGATCCGAACTGCATCTTCTGCAAAATCGTCGCCGGGGTCATCCCCAGCCGCAAGGTCTATGAAGACGATCAGATTTATGCCTTTCACGACATCCACCCGTGGGCCCCGGTCCACTTTCTGCTGATTCCCAAGCTGCACATCCCGTCGATGGCGCAGTTGGGACCCGAGCACGAGGCCTTGCTGGGCCGCATGATGGTGCTGGCCCCTAAGCTGGCGCTGGAGCAAGGCTGCAACCCTTACCCCGATGGGGGGTTCCGCATCGTGTCCAACACCGGGACCGAGGGGGGGCAGGAGGTGCATCACCTGCACGTTCACGTCATGGGCGGTCCACGTCCGTGGCTGAAAGGTTGAGCGGGGCAGGGCCCGGCTCGAACTTCCCCCACGGCTTAGAATCCCAAGCAGACCGGCCACTCGTTGTGGCCCGCTGAAACACACTGGAGTTGAATCATGGGCAGTTTTTCCATCTGGCACTGGATGATCGTCTTGCTGGTCGTGGTGCTGGTGTTCGGCACCAAGAAGCTCAAGAACGTGGGCTCCGACCTGGGCAGCGCGGTCAAGGGCTTCAAAGATGGCATGCGCGACGGTGCCGCCTCTGAAGAGCAGGCCGCTGCGGACAAACCTCAGGTGGGCCAGTCCGCGGTCGAGAAGACCACCATCGACGTTGAAGCCAAGACCAAGTCCTGATGCATGATTGACCTCGGCATCTCCAAGTTGGCCATGATTGGGGCCGTGGCCCTGGTGGTCATCGGTCCTGAGAAGTTGCCCAAGGTGGCCCGCACCGTGGGCGCCTTGCTGGGCAAGGCACAACGCTACGTGGCCGACGTCAAGGCCGAGGTCAACCGCTCCATCGAGCTCGAAGAGCTCAAGAAGATGAAGGACACGATGACCAGCGCGGCGCGCGACGTCGAGTCCTCCATCCAGTCGTCGGCCAACGACTTTGAAAAATCCTGGGCCGAAGCCACCACCGAATACACCACGTCGTCCACCGACCACAGTGCGGCACTGTCCGAATTGGGGCAACCGCTGGTGCCACAGTACAAGCACCCGGGCAAGAAGTGGCGTGTCAAGCAGGGGGCGGTGCCCCAGTGGTACAAGGCCCGGGCTGGCGTGCGGGGCCGGGTGCAGTCGGGTGCCGCCCGTGTGGCGCGCTTCCGCCCCAAATCTCGGACCTCCTGATCCATGTCTTCATCCCAACCCGACCCGCACGACGAACTGGCGGGCACCGAGCAGCCTTTTGTCCAGCACCTCATTGAACTGCGGGACCGCATGCTCTATGCCCTGTACGGCGTGGGGGCCTGCATGGCCTTGCTGGCCATCTGGCCGGGTCCGTCTGGCTTGATTGACCTCGTGGCCATGCCCATCCGGGCACACATGCCACCCGACGCCAAGCTGATTGCCGTGGGCGTGTTCACGCCGTTTTTCGTGCCCCTCAAGGTGCTGATGATGACCGGGGTGCTGATGTCGCTGCCCTGGCTGATGTACCAGGCCTGGGCCTTCGTGGCCCCGGGGCTGTACTCCCACGAGAAGAGGTTTGCGCTGCCGCTCATTGTCTTCGGCAGCGCACTGGCCTATGCGGGCATTGCGTTCGTGCAGTTTTTTGTGCTGGACCGCATGTTCGCCTTCATCCAGAGCTTCACCCCGGCCAGTGTGGCGGCCACACCCGACATTGCGTCGTATGTGGAGGCCATCCTGTCGCTGTATCTGGCGTTCGGCTTGGCCTTCCAAGTGCCCATCGTGGTGGTGCTGTTGGTGCGCTTCGGGCTGGTGACGGTGGACAAGCTGCGCGAGTTCCGCGGCTACTTTGTGGTGCTGGCGTTCGTGATCGCCGCGGTGGTCACGCCGCCCGACGTCATTTCGCAACTGGCCTTGGCGGTGCCCATGGCGCTGCTGTACGAGCTGGGCATTTTGGGGGCGGCTTACATGGCCAAGGTCCACCCGCCCGAAAGCAGCGAATCCGGCACCGACGCGGCCAACTGACGCTGGCGTTCAGCCCTCAGCTTCTCACTGCTGCACCCGCACCGGGTTGCGTTTGCCCGCCACCACACTCAGGTGGGTTTCCTTGCCGTTGCGCAGCACGGTCAGGTCGGCCGGGGAGCCGGGTTTCACCGAGGCCACTTGCGCCAGCAGCTGCGGCACGTTGTCCACCGCATGGCCGTTGATCTGGGTGACCAGGTCACCCGGCCTCACGCCCGCCAGTGCGGCCGGACCGTTTTGCAACACCCCGACGATGACCACGCCGTTGGTGGTTTGTGGGGGCAGGCCAAAGGTTTCGGCCAATTCGGGGGACAGATCGCGGGGTTCCACGCCAATCCAGCCCCGGGTGACCTTGCCCTCTTGAACAATGGCTTCCATCACGGTGCGGGCGGTGGAGGTGGGGATGGCAAAGCCAATGCCCATGGAGCCGCCCGAACGTGAATAGATGGCGGTGTTGATGCCCACCAGGTGTCCGTGGACATCGACCAGCGCCCCGCCGGAGTTGCCGGGGTTGATGGCGGCATCGGTCTGGATGAAGTTCTCGAAGGTGTTCAGACCCAGTTGGGAACGGCCCAGGGCGCTGACGATGCCGCTGGTCACGGTCTTGCCCACGCCGAAGGGATTGCCGACGGCCAGCACCGGGTCGCCCACTTGCAAGGCGTCGGAGTCGCCCAGGGTCACGGGGGTCAGGCCGTCCAGCTCCACCTTCAGCACGGCCAGATCGGTTTCGGGGTCGGTACCGATCACCGACGCTTTGACGATCCGCCCGTCGTTGAACATCACTTCGATGTCGTCGGCCCCTTCAATCACGTGGTTGTTGGTCAGCAGGTAGCCATTGGGGCTGACCACCACCCCCGAGCCCAGCCCGGTTTGGGGCTGTTGCTGGGCCATGCCCTGCTCGCCAAAGAAAAAGCGGAACCAGGGGTCGTTGCTGTTGGGGTGGCGCTGGGGGGCGGTGCTGGTGCGGATGCTGACCACCGCGGCAGAGGCCACCTGGGCCGCATGCCGGAACGACGTGGCCCCGCTGCTGACACCCGGTCCTTCGGACGAGGTGGCGGGGGCTTCGATCACCGGCACCACCGAGGCCAGGCGTGGCCGACGGTCCAACCATTGGGGTTTGAGGGTGGCCACCACGAAATACGCGGCCAGCAGCACCGTGACGGTCTGGGAAAACAGCAGCCAGGCTTTCTTCATGGTGAAAGTTTCGTCTGGTGGGGGTTGAACAGAATGAAGCGTTGAGCAGCGTCACACGCCCGCAGGCCACTGGATGCGGTCGCCCAGCAGCGTCCACACGGGCGTGAGCCGCCCTTGCAGATGGGGCAACTGGCCCAAATCACAATGGCTTTCTTCGGGGCTGTGGAAGTCGCTGCCGCGCGAGGCGGCCAAGCCGAACTCCTGCGCCATGTCGGCGTAGGTGAGGTACTCGTCGGGCGTGTGGCTGCCGGTCACCACCTCCACCGCCTGCCCGCCGTGGCGTTGGAACTCGGAAAACAGCGCGTACTCGGCGGTGGGGCTGTGGTCGTAACGGGCGGGGTGGGCAATGACCGCCACTCCACCGGCCTCGCGAATCCAGCGCACGGCATCGCCCAGCTTGGCCCAGCGGTGCGGCACGAAGCCCGGCTTGCCCTCGGTCAGGAAGCGGCGAAACACCTCGTGGGTGTCGGCGCACACCCCGGTTTCCACCAGGTAGCGGGCGAAGTGGGTGCGGGAGATCAGCTCTGGGTTGCCCACGTATTTCAGCGCACCCTCATAGGTGCCGGGGATGCCCACGGCCGCCAACTGCTCGGCCATTTCCAGCGCACGGGCGCCGCGGCCCCCGCGGGTGTTGGCCAAGCCCTGGATGAGGGCGGGGTGGTCGGGGTCGAAGCCCAGGCCCACGATGTGCACCGTCACGCTGGCGAAGGTGACCGAAATCTCCGTGCCCGTGACGTAGGGGAGTCCCAAGGACAGTGCGGCTGCACAAGCCCGGTGCTGCCCGCCCACCTCGTCGTGGTCGGTCAGGGACCACAGTTCCACGCCGTTGGCCTTGGCGCGCTGGGCCAGGGCTTCGGGGGTCAGCGTGCCATCGGAAACCACCGAATGGCAGTGCAAGTCGGCGTTGAGCAGGTCGGCAGGGTTGGGACGGGCCATGGGGAGATTGTAGGGAGCGCCCGGGTGGGCGGGGGAGCGATGCGGGTGTGCGCGGGGGTGGGGCTCGTCAAGGGGTGATGTTGTATTTCACACGATCTTGGCGCGTCTCTGCCAAATTTGCCTGAATGGGGTGAAATTGACCCAGAAAATTAAAGTACAAACGTTTGCGCAAATGTTTGCTACATGAAGTTGGCGCAATGTTTGCTTGATGCCTGACGCTTGCCGTTGTGAGGCACCCGCCAAGGTGACAGGCCTGTTGTCACCGTCCATTTGATGAACCCCTCCATGAAAACCCCACGCTTGTCTCTGCTTGCTGCCCTGTTGGCCGCCGCCGTGTTCAGTCCTGCCGCCATGGCCCAGGACTGGTCGTTCAAGAACGTCAGCATCAATCACCTGGATTGGTCTGGCAAAACCGAGCGCCACACCGGCACCGGGCCCTTCGGGCAGAAGAAGGACTTCACCTTCCTGGAGCTGGAAGGGGGCATGGGTGGCAAATGGGGGGATGTGTATGGCTTCTTCGACATCGAGAACCCCACCAACAGCCCCGTGGAAAACACGGTGGGCAAAGGGCGCCGCATTGCCACCAAGGTGGTGGGCCGCTACAACCTGACCGAGGCCGGAGGCGTGCCGGTGCAGCTGTACGGCCATGTGTACCACTTTGAGGAGCACGGCTTCCGCGACGAAAACCGCGTGCTGGGTCTGGGCACCACCCTGGGCAAAGGCGGTTACTGGATCAAGCCCTTCGTGGGCCTGCACCAGGAGGATAAAACCGGTTTGGGTGCAGGCCTGAACGGGGGCATGCTGGGTTGGGTGCTGGGCTACAGCTTCAAGGTGGGTGACCAGTCCTTCATGCTCACCAACTGGCACGAAACCGAGTTTGGCCGCAAAGACAAGTACCTGACCGTGGCCAAAAACGGGGGTGTGACCACCGCCAAGAAGACCGCTCAGAACGGCGCGGTGTCGCTGTGGTGGCACCTCAACCCCACGGTCACCCTGGGGGCCACCTACCGCTACGCCGACCAGAAGCTGGGCCACGGGGCGTACCAGGACGCCCTGATCTTCACCGCCAAATACAACTTCTGAGGCGGTTCAGCCCTCCACGCCTTCCACCAGGAAGCGCAGACGTCGCTGGCCCTGCCACTCGTCGGCCTCCAGGCGGAAGGCCAGGGTGGCCTTGGGGGGCAGAGGCTCGGTGCGGTTGAACCACATGGCGTCCACCGGGTCACCCTGGTGCTTGAGTTTGAGCGCCAGGTGCTTGTCCGCCACCAGGCGCTGGCCCACCACCTCCACCTCCTCGGCAAACACGGGCGGGGCAAAACCCTGGCCCCACACGGGTTGCTGCAACAGCTCGGCCACGTCCAGGCGGCGAAAGGCCTTGTCCAGCGGGCCGTCGGTTTCCAGTCGGCGGGTGAGGGTGGCGGCGTCCAGCCACTCGTGCGCCACCTGCTGCAGGGCGGCTTCGAACTCGTCCAGCCGGTCGGCGTCGATGGTGCAGCCCGCGGCCATGGCATGCCCGCCAAAACGTCGCAGCACGCCGGGGCAGCGTTTGGCCACCAGGTCCAGCGCGTCGCGCAGGTGAAAACCGGGGATGCTGCGGCCCGACCCTTTCAGTTCGTCCTCGTGACCGTCGGCCTGGCTCAGGGCAAACACAAAGGTGGGGCGGTGCAGCTTGTCTTTGATGCGTGAGGCCACGATGCCCACCACACCTTCGTGGAAATCGGGGTCGAACAGGCACAGCGCCGGGGGCGGGGTGTCGGTGTCGTCCATCAGCTCGTCGGCCAGTTGCAGGGCCTGGTCGCGCATGTCGCCCTCGATGGCCTTGCGCTCGCGGTTGATGCCGTCCAGTGCCCGGGCCAGCTCATCAGCGCGCTGGGGGTCGTCGGTCAGCAGGCAGGCAATGCCCAGCGTCATGTCCGACAGGCGGCCTGCGGCGTTGAGGCGCGGGCCCACGGCAAACCCCAGGTCGAAGGCGTTGGCCTTGGCGGTCTGGCGGGCGGCCACCGCGTACAGCGCGGCCAGGCCCGGGGGCAGGGCCCCGGCGCGGATGCGTTTGAGCCCCTGCGCCACCAGACGGCGGTTGTTGGCATCCAGCCGCACCACGTCGGCCACGGTGCCCAGGGCCACCAGGGGCAACAGGGCGTCGAGCTTGGGTTGATTTTGCGGTGTGATGACTTCACGCGCACGCAGCTCGGCGCGCAGGGCCAGCAGCACGTAGAACACCACGCCCACCCCGGCCAGGGCCTTGCTTTCGAAGGGGCAGCCGGGCTGGTTGGGGTTGACGATGACGCAGTCCTGCGGCAGCACCACCTCGCCGTTGACCTGGGCGGGCAGGTGGTGGTCGGTCACCAGCACCTGCAGGCCCTGCTCGCGGGCGGCCTGCACGCCGTCCAGGCTGGCGATGCCGTTGTCCACCGTCATCAGGATGTCGGCCCCGCTGGCCTTGACGCGTTGGGCAATGCTGGGCGTGAGGCCATAGCCGTCGGCCACCCGGTCGGGCACCAGAAAGCTGAAGTGGCCGGGCCGCGGTGCACGCCCCTGGGCCTGGGCCACGGCGGCGTCGAGTTGGGTGAGGCCGCGCAGCGCCACGGCGCAGGCGGTGGCCCCGTCGCAGTCGTAGTCGGCCACCACACACACACGTTGGCCTTGCAGCAGGGCGTCGGCCAGCAGGCGGGCGGCGGCGTCGGCGTGCAGCAGGGTGCTGGGGGGCAGCAGACGGCCCAACTGGTCGTCCAGCTCGTCGGGCTGTTGCACACCGCGGGCCGCGTACAGGCGGGACAGCAGCGGGTGCACACCCGCCTGCTCCAGCGCCCAGGCGGCGCGGGGTGCGGTGGTGCGTGTAACGAATTTCATAGCAAACTCTGAATGTCATTCAAGCGCTGGGGCTTGAAAAGTTTTGAAATTCTGGCGCCCCAGCGCTCGCCCAGGCTGCGGGGGCCAAAGCCCAAGCGCAGCAGGCTGCGCTCGCCGCACAGGCAGATGGTGATGGGTTCTCCGGCCCGGGCGCGGTCCAGCCAGGCGGGCAGCACCTCGGCATCGGTGTGCAGCCAGGCGCGGGTCCAGGCGGCGGCGTCACCCGCCAGCGCGGCTTGGCGCAAGCCATGCACCAGGTCCACCGGGCGCATGGCTTGCGGTGGGGTGTCCGCGCTGGCGGCACCGGTGCCCGCCATCCACACGCTGTTGACCGGGGGCAGGCCCTGTTGGCTGCGCTGGTCGTGGGCGGGGTGGGTGTAGTACAGCATTTGCGCCTCGGTCTGCAGGCGGCGCAGGCTGGGGGGCAGGTCGGCCATCCAGGGGCCAATGGAGCGCTCGCCGCTGGGGCTGGTCACGCGGTCGGGCGAGGCCACGGCCAGGCCGCGAAACACCTCGCCCACGGCCAGCCAGCGGTGGGCCGACACCCAGTGCAAGGTGATGCCGTCTTCCGCCGCCAGCGGGGCCAGGGCCTGCATCAGTTGCAGGGAGGTGGCGTCGTCCAGCCGCAGCGATTCGGGCGGGTGCAGCGACACATGGTCCATGCCCACCTCCTGGTGGGCGGGCATGAACCAGGCCGCAGCGGCGTTGGGTGCGGGCAGCCGGTGGGCGTGGTGTGCCCGGGCCTCCCACGCCGCCCAGGGCAGGGTGGTGGTGGCGGGCAAGGTGGCGGGCAGGCTGGGCAGCTGGCCTTGGGCCAGGGCCAGGGCCCATTCGTGCGGTGGGGTGCGGGTGTCCAGTGTGCCGCGGTGCCAGTGCCGGGTGCTGGCCAGGGCCAGCAGGGCCTGGAGGTGGGGCAGGGCCTCGGGCCAGGCGGCCAGGGCGGGGGCTTCGTGCGGATCGCCGCCCGTCTGGGCGAAGGGCAGCACCAGGTGCAGGGCCGGGGGCTGCGCGGGGGGCTGAGCGGAGGGCTGATCGGGGGAGGGGGTGGGCGGCATGCGGGGATTGTCGGGGATGCCACAATCCCCAGCGCCATGAACCTCCCCTACGAACTCTCCCTGGGCTGGCGCTACACCCGCGCCGGTCGGGCCACGCGCAAAAACGGCTTCATCTCCTTCATCTCGGGCGTGTCCATGCTGGGCATTGCGCTGGGGGTGGCGGCGCTCATCATCGTGCTGAGCGTGATGAACGGTTTTCAGAAGGAAGTGCGTGACCGCATGCTGGGCGTGCTGGCCCACATCGAGGTGTTTGCGCCCAATGGCGCGGCCCTGCCCGACCTGCCGCGCACCCTGGCCGAGGTGAAGGCCCACCCCGAGGTGCGCGGGGCCGCGCCCTTCATCGCCGCCCAGGGCCTGCTGGCGCGGGGCGAGGACATGAAAGGCACCATCGTGCGCGGCGTGGACCCGGCGCTGGAGGGCGAGGTGAGCGACGTGTTTGCCCGCAACCCCGTGCTGCAACGCCTCAAGCCCGGGGCCTTTGGCATCGTGCTGGGGGCCGACCTGGCGCGCAACCTGGGTGTGATGGAGGGCGACTCCATCACCCTCATCGCCCCCAGCGGGCAGGTGACCCCGGCGGGCGTGGTGCCCCGCCTCAAGCAGATGACGGTGGTGGGCACCTTCGACTCGGGCCACTACGAGTACGACGCCGGGTTGGCCCTGCTGCACATGGACGATGCGGCCCGCATCTTCCGCCTGGAAGGCCCCACCGGCCTGCGCCTGAAAATCGCCAACCTGCACGAGGCCCCCACCGTGGCCCGGCAGCTGGTGCAGACCCTCAGCGGCGACCTGTTCGTGCGCGACTGGACCCGCGTCAACCGCACCTGGTACGCCGCCGTGCAGCTGGAAAAACGCATGATGTTCATCATCCTCACCCTCATCGTGGCGGTGGCGGCGTTCAACCTGGTGTCCACCCTGGTGATGACGGTGACCGACAAACGGGCCGACATCGCCATCCTGCGCACGCTGGGGGCCAGCCCGCGCAGCATCATGGGGGTGTTTGTGGTTCAGGGGGCCATGGTGGGGGTGATCGGCACCCTGGGTGGCCTGCTGCTGGGGCTGGGGGTGGCGTTCAACATCGACGTGATCGTGCCCGCATTGGAGCGGCTGTTCAGCACCCGTTTTTTGCCGCCGGACATGTACCTCATCAGCCGCATGCCCAGCGAACCCTTGGCCTCGGACATCGTGCCCATCGGCGTCATCTCGCTGGTGCTGGCCTTTGTGGCCACCCTGTACCCCAGCTGGCGGGCCAGCCGCGTCAACCCGGCGGAGGCCCTGCGTTATGAGTGATGCTATGAATGTTGTAGCTACTTGCGCTTTTTCTGAAAGCGCTGAAGCCCAAAAAACCTTGGTGCTTCAGGCCCAGGGCCTGACCAAACGCTTCACCGAAGGCCGCCTGGACGTGACCGTGTTGCACGGGGTGGACCTGAGCGTGCGCGCCGGGGACACCCTGGCCATCGTCGGGGCCTCGGGCTCGGGCAAAAGCACCTTGTTGCACCTGCTGGGCGGGCTGGATGCCCCCACCCGCGGCAGCGTGCAGCTGATGGGGCAAGACCTGTCGGCCCTCAGCGCCCAGCAACAAGGCGAGCTGCGCAACCGCCACCTGGGTTTTGTGTACCAGTTCCACCACCTGCTGCCCGAGTTCAGCGCGGTGGACAACGTGGCCATGCCGCTGTGGATTCGCCGCATGGACCGTGCCCAGGCCGCCACCCAGGCCGCCGCCATGCTGGCCCGCGTGGGCCTGGCCGAGCGCCTGCACCACCGGCCCGCCGAACTGTCGGGCGGCGAGCGCCAGCGTGTGGCCATGGCGCGCGCACTGGTCACCCAGCCCGCCTGCGTGCTGGCCGACGAGCCCACCGGAAACCTCGACCGCAGCACCGCCGACGGCGTGTTCGAACTGATGATGGAACTGGCCCGCAGCCAGGGCACGGCTTTTGTGGTGGTCACCCACGACGAGGCCCTGGCCGCCCGCTGCGCCCGCCGCGCCCGCCTGACCGCCGGGTGCTTGCAAGAGGGCTGAGGGGCGCAAAGGCCGAGTCGATGTGGATCGACACCCACGCCCACCTTGACGCCCCCGAGCTGTTGGAGGCGGCCCCGCGCTGCCAGGCCACCCGCGCCACCGGGGTGGCCCTGTGCGTCATCCCCGCGGTGGCGGCCTTCAACTTCGACACCGTGCGCCAGCTGGCCCATGCCCAGGGCGATGCCTACGCCCTGGGCCTGCACCCGCTGTACCTGCTGGACCGGACCGACGCCCAGGTGGCCGCCGACCTGGCCCTGCTGGACGAACACCTCACCCGCCACCGCGACGACCCGCGCCTGGTGGCCGTGGGCGAAATCGGGCTGGACTTCTTTGTGCCCGCGCTGTGCACCCCGGCCCTGCGCGAGCGCCAGGCCCAGGTGTACCGCACCCAATTGCAACTGGCCCGCCACCACGGCCTGCCCGTGCTGCTGCACGTGCGCCGCAGTGCCGATGCGCTGCTCAAACACCTGCGCGACGTCTGGTGCAACGCCCCCGGGGGCTGCCCCCCGCCGGGCCAGGCGGGCATTGCCCACGCCTTCAACGGCAGCGACGTGCAGGCCCAGGCCTTTGTGGCGCTGGGTTTCAGGCTGGGGTTTGGCGGCACCGTCACCTTCGACACCTCGCGCCAGATCCGCCGCCTGGCCGCCCAGCTGCCCGCCACCGTGCCGGTGATGGAAACCGACGCGCCGGACATCCCGCCCCAGTGGCTGTACGCCACCGCCGCCCAGCGTCAGGCAGGGCAAGCCCAGGGCCTCAACACCCCCGCAGAGCTGCCGCGCATGGGCGCGGTGGTGGCTGGTCTGCGGGGCGTGCCGGTGGCCGACTGGGCGGCCCAGACCACCACCAACGCCGTGGCCGCGCTGCCCCGGTTGGGGCCGTTGCTGTGACCACGCCCCGCCTGGTCGGCCTGCCGCCGCTGGTGGACGCGCACACCCGCGTGCTGGTGCTGGGCAGCTTCCCGGGCGTGGCCTCGCTGGCGGCCCAGCAGTACTACGGGCATCCGCGCAACCAGTTCTGGCCGGTGATGGCGCATGTGTTTCAAGCTTTTTTGGGCTCTGGCGCTTATTCTGAAAGCGCAAGCAGCTATCAAAAAGATGAGCATGGTGTGCCAAGGGACTACGCCTGGCGCTGCGCCTGGCTGCTGGCCCATGGCGTGGGCCTGTGGGACGTGTACGCCGCCTGCCAACGCCCGGGCAGCCTGGACGCCGACATCCGCGCCGCCGAACCCAACGACCTGTCGGCCCTGCTGACCCAGTGCCCCCAGCTGCGCCTGGTGGCCCACAACGGTGGCGAGAGTGGCAAACACGCCCGCCACACCCGCGCCCTGTTCGGTCCGCGGGGCGTGGCGGTGGTTCAGCTGCCCTCCACCAGCCCGGCCAACGCCAGCTGGAGCCTGGAGCAAAAAAAAGCCGCGTGGGGGGCGGCTTTGGGGGATGTGTTGGTGGGGTCAGTGTTGACGTGAAGGGTGAAACGGGTGAGCGCGGGTCACATCGCTGCGGTGCGGATGACGGGCTCGCAACGCACCGGGAAGTTGAGCGAGTTTGCAACGAAGCACTTTTCGTGAGCGAGGTGATGCAATTGAGTGGCAAGCTCAATGTCGTCTTCGGGGCGAATGGTGATGTGTGGGTGTAAAACGATGTCGGTGAAATGGCCTCGGGGATCTTCAACCATGGTGCCTTTTGCCTCATCGGCGTACGAAATCACGACAATGCCCGCGTCTGCGCACAAATGCAAATACCACAGTTGATGACATGCGGAGACAGATGCGAGCAGCAATTCCTCCGGGTTCCATCGGGTGGGGTCTCCCAGGAAAGCGGGGTCGGATGATCCCTGAATGGAGGGCTTGTGCTCGGCGTTGATCATGTGGTCCCGCGCGTAAGCCTTGTAAGCCGACGTTCCGCTCCCTTTGTTTCCAGTCCATTGAACGGTGACTTGATAATGGTGTTGGCGATTGATCATGAAGTTTCCTTGTTCGGATGCTGATGTTTGCATTGTAATTGTTTTGGTATACCAAAATTATATTGTTTTATGAGTTCAAAAAATTCCGCGGCAGATGTGGTCACGGCACTGCTTCGTCAAGAGATCAATGACGGTGTTCTGTCGGTGGGAACGCGTTTGGTGGAGCGCGATCTGGCTCAGCGGTATGCAGTGAGTCGAGTCCCGCTGCGCGAGGCTTTGCAGCGACTGGTGCGCGAAGGCTTGGTCGAGGTGTCCAAACAGCGTGGGGCCAGCGTTCGAGGGCTGTCTGAGCAAGACGTACTGGAAATCTACGACCTGCGCATGATGCTGGAGGGCGAGGCCATGGCCCGCAGCGTGGCCAAGTTGGACGCAGCAGGACTTTCTGCCCTGGATTCTGTGCATGCACAGTTAGGGCAAGCGATCACTGCATCCGAGCAGGGGGCGTTGGATCGGCAGTTTCATGCACTGCTGTACGCGCCGTGCGGGCAGACACGGTTGTTGAAAACCCTTTGGGAGTTGCGAGGCGAGATGGAGCGTTATGAGCGTTTGCAAAGCCGGCTGCTGGTGAACACAGCGTTTTTTCAAGCCGAACACGCAGCCATCTTGGCGGCGTGCAAGGTCGGCGATGCGGAGAAAGCCTGCGCTGAAGTCAGGCGCCACCTGACGTCAGCCAAACAAGTGGTGTTGAGGGCAATCAACGGCAAAGACGGCGTGTCGGCTGTTTGATGCTGCGCCTCACCCCACCGTCCGATGCGCCACCGGCGTTTCCGGCACCGGGTAGCCCGCCGCGCCAAAGGTGCTGACCACGGCTTTGTGGGTGTCGAAGTAGACCTGCCAGTAGGTGTCGGTGTGGGTGTAGGGGCGCACGCACAGCAGCGGGCCTTCGGGGGTGAACTGCAAAATTTCCACGTCAGGCGCTGGGCTGGCCTTGACGTTGGGAATGGCGGCCACGGCGCTGCGCAGGCGGGCCATGGCGTCTTGCACGTCCACGCCGTTGGCCACCTTGGCCACGCAGTCCACGCGGCGGAAGGGCTCGGCGCTGAAGTTCTGGATGTTGTCGGAAAACACCTTGTTATTGCCCACCACGGTGGTCACGTTGTCGGGCGTGAGGATGGTGGTGGCAAACAGCCCCAGCTCCTTCACCGTGCCGGTGGTGCCGCCCGCGCTGATGAAGTCGCCCACCTTGTAGGGGCGCAGCACCTGCAGGAACACCCCGGCGGCAAAGTGGGCCAGCAGCCCGCTCCAGGCCGCGCCAATGGCCAGACCCGCACCGGCCAGCAGGGCGGCGAACGAGGTGGTCTTGACGCCAAAAATGTCCAGGATGGCCAGGATCAGCACCACCGTCAGCGCCACGCCGATGATGGACTTGAGGTAGCGGATCAGCGTCTGGTCCAGCTTCTTGGCGCGTTCCATGGCCCCGCCGATCAGGCTCACCGCCAGGTTGATGAGCCAGCGCCCCACCACCCACGCGGCGATGGCACCCAGCAGCTTCAGGCCAAAGTCGGCCCCTTGGGTGGACAGGAAGGTCCAGATGGCTTCGGTGTTCATAATCGGTCCTTTCACACGGGTTGAGCCAGCCGAACAGTGTCCCCGTCCAGGTCGCTTGGACGCTGTGGCTGGGGCCAGTCCCCGTGTGGCCTGTCACGGAACGTGGCGGGCCTGTTGCAACGCCGCGTCGCTCCTTCGGCCTTTCTGCTTTCCTCACCGCTTTCCGCCCCGCCATGGTCAAACCCGCCAAGCCCGCTCCCCTGTCGTCCACCCCGTCCGCCGCGGCCCGCGCCAGCGCTGCTGCCGCGGCCTTGCCCGATGTCAACTTCTCCGACTACGGCAACGTGCGCTGCCTGCACCTGGGCACCGAGTGGGTGCAGGGCAGCATGCTGATCGACCGGCCCTACGACATCGAGCTGGAGTACGTGCAGCGCATGATGGCCTGGCTGCTGTTCATGCCCCCGGCGCAGGTGGCCAAGCTGCACGCCATGCAGCTGGGGCTGGGGTCGGGGGCCTTGACCAAGTTCTGCCGCAAGAAGCTCAAGATGTGCACCACCGCCATCGAGCTCAACCCGCAGGTGCTGGCCGCCTGCCGCTTCTGGTTCAAGCTGCCGCCCGACGACAGCAAGCTGCGCGTGGTGCTGGCCGACGCGGGCGAGGAAATCCGCAGCGCCGAGTGGGCCGGGGGCGTGGACGCCTTGCAGGTGGACCTGTACGACCACGAGGCCGCCGCGCCGGTGCTCGACAGCTTCGAGTTCTACCGCGACTGCCGCGCCGCCCTGTCCGAGCAGGGCTGCATGACGGTCAACCTGTTTGGCTCGCGCAACCAGTACCCCGACAGCGTGGAGGAAATCGCCGCCGCCTTTGGCCGCGACGCGGTGTGGCTGTTCAAGCCCACCAAGGAAGGCAACACCGTGGTGCTGGCCCAGGCCACCCCCAGCCGCCCCACCCGAGCCGAGCTGGAAGACCGCGCCGCCGAGATCCAGACCCGCTGGGGCCTGCCCGCGCCCAAGTGGCTCAAGGTGTTCAAGCCGCTGGATGTGTGATGTTTTTGGCTCCTGGCGCTTTTTCTTTCTGCACTCTGTGCTCTGTTATTTGAAGTGATGGTGTGGGTGTGTTGGGGGGCTCGGCTGGTTGCCCGTCCGCCGGAGTGTTTCACTCGGTCTTGCACAACGTCGGTCGGGGCGGGCCTACCATGGACAGGGGCGGTCGGTTGGCTGCCCATGAACCCATCTCATTGCAGGAGTTTTTTTCATGATTGCACGCACGTTGCTGGTGGCCGCCACCGCTTTGGCCTGGTCTTGCGGGGCCCAGGCCGACACGGTGGACCAGCTGATGCTCAAGGGCGGTTGCGTGGCGTGCCACGCCAAGGACAAGAAAACCGTGGGTCCGGCCCAGAAGGACATTGCCGCCAAGTACAAGGGGCAGGATGTGGTGGCCAAGCTGATGGAGCGTGTGCGCAAGGGCGGCTCGGGGGTGTATGGCACCCTGGCCATGACGCCCACCGGCCCCGACAAGATCAGCGACGCCGACCTCAAAACCGTGATCGAAGCCATCCTGAAAATGTGAACGCCGTGCAAAGTCGGGCGCTGGGTCGACGGGGCGGTGCGGCGGCGGCGTAGCATGGCGGCATGAAAGCAGGTTCCGCCCCCCATCGCAGTGCAGCGGCGCTGCCCGTACGCCCCATCGGTCCCCTGGACTGGAAGCGGCTGATCCAGTGGCTGGCCGACGACAAGGTCATTTCCGCCGATGAGGCCGACCGCACCCTGGCTCGCTGTTCGGCAGCGGAAAGCAGCCAGCCCCCGTTGCAGCGCCTCAGTGTGGTGGGCATGGTGCGTTCCAGCGACGGGGCCACCCTGTCCCTGGACGACCTGACCCAATGGCTGGCCCAGCATGTGGGCATGGAGTATTGGCGCATCGACCCGCTCAAGGTGGACGTGGGGCGGGTGGCCGATGCCATGTCCGCGGCCTATGCCGAGCGCCACAAGGTGCTGCCGGTGCAGGTCACCCCCACCGAGGTGGTGGTGGCCACGGCCGAGCCGGGCCTGACCGATTGGATTCCCGAGGTGGAGCGCCAGAGCAAGCGCACGGTGCGTCTGGTGGTGTCCAACCCGCTGGACATCAAGCGCTACACCGCCGAGTTTTTTGCCCTGGCCAAATCGGTGCGGGCGGCCACCAAGGCCGGTGCGGTGGCGCAGGCCAGCTTCGAGCAGTTGGTGGAGCTGGGCCGCAGCAACCGCCAGCTGGACGCCAACGACCAGGGCGTGGTGCAGGTGGTGGACTGGCTGTGGCAGTACGCCTTTGACCAACGCGCCAGCGACATCCACCTGGAGCCCCGGCGCGAGCAGGGGGTGATCCGCTTCCGCATCGACGGGGTGCTGCACCCGGTGTACCAGGTGCCCACGCCGGTGCTGGCGGCCATGACGGCGCGCATCAAGCTGCTGGGCCGCATGGACGTGGTGGAAAAACGCCGCCCGCAAGACGGTCGCATCAAGACCAAAGGCCCGCGGGGGGAAGAGGTGGAAATGCGCCTGTCCACCCTGCCCACCGCCTTTGGCGAAAAAACGGTGATGCGGATTTTTGATCCCGACACCACCGTCAAGACGCTGGACGCGCTGGGTTTTGCCGCCCACGACGCCCGCCGCTGGGAAGACCTGGTGCACCGCCCCCACGGCATCATTTTGGTCACCGGCCCCACGGGGTCGGGCAAGACCACCACGCTGTACTCCACGCTCAAGCGCCTGGCCACCGAAGAGGTCAACGTCAACACCATCGAAGACCCGATCGAAATGATCGAACCGGCCTTTAATCAGACCCAGGTGCAGGCCCACCTGGACTTTGACTTTGCCCAGGGCCTGCGGGCGCTGATGCGGCAGGACCCGGACATCATCATGGTGGGCGAAATCCGCGACCTGCCCACCGCCGACATGGCGGTGCAGGCGGCGCTGACCGGGCACCTGGTGTTCTCCACGCTGCACACCAACGACGCCCCCTCGGCCATCATGCGGCTCATGGAGTTGGGCGTGCCGCCCTACCTCATCAACGCCACGGTGCTGGGTGTGCTGGCGCAGCGCCTGGTGCGCACCCTGTGCCCGCAATGCAAGCAGCCCGACCCTGATGCCAAGCGGCAGGCGTTTGACGACGTCATCAAACCCTGGCAGGCCAACGGCCACTACGCGCCGTACAAGCCGGTGGGTTGTGTGGACTGCCGCATGACCGGCTTCAAGGGCCGCATGGGCTTGTACGAGCTGATGGCCTTGAGCGAAACCTTCAAAGACAAGGTGAACCGCGAGCCCAGCATGGACGCCCTGCGCCGCCAGGCCGTGGCCGACGGCATGCGGCCCTTGCGCGTGGGCGGGGCCATGCGGGTGGCCGAGGGCTTGACGACGCTGGACGAGGTGTTGCTGTGCACGCCCCCGCTGTCCTGATCGGTTGGGCCTTGTTAAGCTACGGGTATGTTGACAACTTACGGGTGTGACCCCTCATGAACGCCCAGGTTTGGGTCCAGGCCCTCACGCTGGGTGCCAGTTTGTGTGCCATGGGCTGGATGGTGGCGGCCGGGCCGCTGCATGTGTTTGCCCGCCCGTCCCGTGACTTTGTGGTCTTCAACGGGCTGGTGGCTGTGGCGTCGCTGGTGTGGTGGCCGCTGCCGGTGCTCAATGCGTTTCCCCCCACCTATCGGCTCACGCTGGGGCTGGTGGTCCTGCTGGCTGGCATGCAGTGGCTGTGTCTGGGCTTGCACAAACTGCACGACTTCAAGGCCACCTATGCGGTTTCCCCCTTCATGCTGCCTTTTCTGGGGTTGGTGATGGCCGCGGTGGCCTGGGTGGATGGCAGCGGCCAGTCCATCCTGATGGCCGCTTGCGGGGCCTGCCTGTGGATGCTGGGGGTGACGGTGCAGCAGGGCTTTCCGTCCATTGCCGCGTCGGCCGGGGTGTCGGCGGCGCGTTGGGCCTTGATGCCCGTGGGCATGGCCGGGTTTGCCTGGATTGGGGGCATGGTCTGGGCCGGGTTGCGTGTCACGCTGCTTTCGGGTGGGGCGGGACAGGGCGGGGCGGCAGACATCCTGGGGGTGCCTTTTGCCCTGGTGTGGCTGGTGACCTGGGCGCTGATCAACGGCACGTTGCTGGGGCTGGTGATGCTCAAGCTGATCGACAAGATCCGCGACCTCAGCACCGAAGACGACCTGACCGGTGCCATGAACATGCGCACTTTCATCAACCTGCTCAATGCCGAGCGTGAGCGCCTGCGCCGCCACCCGCAGATGCAGACTTTGGTGGTGTGCCAGATTGACCAGTACGACGCCCTCAACCGTCAGTTGGGCTTTGCCGCCGGAGATGCGGCCTTGCGCCATGTGACGGGCGTGATCGGTCGAAACCTGCGCAAGACCGACCGATTGGCCAGTTCCCTGCAGGGTGAGCTGCTGCTGTTCTTGCCTTCCACCCCGGCGGTGGGTGCCACCCTGGTGGCCGAGCGCACCCAGGCCACGGTCAAGGCCAACCCCATGTTGTGGCGTGGGCAAGCCATCAACCTCACCCTGAGCATGGGGCTGGCCAGCTGGGACGACGGCAGCGTGACGGTCGATGCCCTGGTCGAATCGGCCAGTCAGGCGGCGCTGCGGGCCCGCCGGGAAGGGGGCGCACGCATCCGGCTGGCTTCGTCCGAGTCGGCGGCCCTGCCGTCCCGCTTCCAACCGTCGGGCGGCACACCGTTGACTGCCGATCGTCCCGTCGCCTGATTGCGCATGATCCCCATCAAAACCGAGTCCGCCTGGCGTGGCACCGCCGATTGCCGCACCTGTGGCATCCGGGACATGGTGCTGTTTGCCGACCTGCAAGCGGACGATTTCAACCTCATCCACTCCCCCATCGACGACCTGGAGTTCAACCCCGGCGACAGCCTGTTCCACATGGGTGAGGCGGCCTCCAGCCTCATGACCTTGCGAACGGGCATGGTCAAGCTGGTGCGCAACATGCAGGATGGGCGACAGCGCATCGTGCGGGTGCTCAGCCCTGGCGATGTGATCGGTCTGGAGGCCTTGTTTGTGTCCGCCTACGAGACCGAGGCCGTGGCCTTGCAGAACGTGAAGGTGTGTCGCCTGCCGGTGGACGTGATCCATCGCCTCAACCGCGAAACGCCGCGGCTGCACCAGCGCCTGATGGAGAAATGGCACCAAAGCCTGCGCGAGGCCGACGACTGGCTGGCCGAGCTGAACTTCGGCAATGCCCGCCAGCGCCTGGCGGGTCTGGTGCTGAAGATGAACGAACGGCACGCCACCTCGGAGGACAGTGACTTGGTCACCCTGTTTTCGCGTGAGGACATGGGCTCCATGCTCAACCTGACACTGGAAACCGTGAGCCGTGCCCTGAGCGCGTTCATCCGGGAAGGTGCGTTGGAGCCGGTGGACAGGCAGGGGCGCAGCTACCGGATTCGGGATCGATCGCTGCTGTCGAAGTCTTGAATCCAGGGTAAACCCTGGTGTTGGTGTATGTGTTTACCACAGGCCCGCTGAAGGCCAAGCGCTCCCACAATCGGTCGGTCTGTATTTTCTGAGGAGACCGATGTGACGATCAAAAGCCAGCGCGATTTCGGCGCAGGGCTCATGTTCACGGTGGTGGGCGGTGGTTTTGCCTATGGCGCCACCACGTACCAGGTGGGTGATGCCGCACGCATGGGGCCCGGTTACTTTCCGTTGATGCTGGGGGTCATCCTGGCGTTGATGGGTTTGGCCGTGCTGGCCAAGTCGTTTGTGCACGGCTCGCCCGATGGCGACAAGATCGGGGCCATTGCCTGGCGTCCCCTGAGTTTTGTGCTGCTGGCCAACGTGGTGTTTGGCGTGCTGCTCGTTGGCCTGCCCAGCATCGGTTTGCCTGGCATGGGTCTGGTGGTGGCCATTTTTGGATTGACCTTCATTGCCAGCCTGGCAGGGGATGACTTCCGCCTGAAGGAAGTGCTCATCCTGTCGGCCATCCTGTCGGCAGGCAGTTATGTGGCTTTTGTCTGGGCGCTGAAGTTGCAGTTCCCGGTGTGGCCCACCTTCATCACCGGCTGAGGAGCTGCACATGGATCTCATCAACAACTTGTCGCTCGGGTTCAGCGTGGCCTTCACGGCCCAGAACCTGATGTACGCCTTTGTGGGTTGCCTGCTGGGCACGCTGATCGGGGTGCTGCCCGGCATCGGCCCCGTGGCCACCATCGCCATGCTGCTGCCCGCCACCTACGCACTGCCCCCGGTGGCTGCGCTCATCATGCTGGCCGGCATCTATTACGGGGCCCAGTACGGGGGCTCCACCACCGCCATTTTGGTCAACCTGCCCGGTGAATCGTCGTCGGTGGTGACGGTGATCGACGGTTACCAGATGGCCCGCAAGGGCCGTGCGGGCCCGGCGCTGGCCGCGGCAGGACTGGGGTCGTTCTTTGCCGGTTGCGTGGGCACGCTGATTCTGGCGGCCTTTGCTGCGCCGCTGACCGAAGTGGCCTTCAAGTTCGGCCCTGCCGAGTACTTCTCGCTCATGGTTCTGGGCCTCATCGGTGCGGTGGTGCTGGCCTCGGGCTCGTTGCTCAAGGCGCTGGCCATGATCGTGCTGGGGCTGCTGCTGGGCATGGTGGGCACCGACGTCAACTCCGGCGTGCCACGTTACAGCTTTGACATTGCCGAGCTGACCGACGGCATCGGTTTTGTGGTGATTGCCATGGGCGTGTTCGGCTACGGCGAAATCATCAGCAACCTGTCGCACGGGGAAGAGAAACGCGAAGTGTTCACCGACAAGGTGCAGGGCCTGTTCCCCACCAAGGAAGACTTCAAGAACATGGTGCCTGCCGTGTTGCGCGGCACGGCGCTGGGCTCGGCGCTGGGCATCCTGCCCGGTGGTGGGGCGCTGCTGTCGGCCTTTGCGGCCTACTCCATCGAGAAGAAGACCAAGGTCAAACCGGGCGAAGTGCCTTTTGGCCAAGGCAACATCCGCGGCGTGGCGGCCCCTGAGGCGGCCAACAACGCGGGTTCGCAGACCTCGTTCATCCCGCTGCTGACGCTGGGCATTCCGCCCAACGCCGTGATGGCGCTGATGGTGGGTGCCATGACCATCCACAACATCCAGCCCGGCCCGCAGGTCATGACCAGCAACCCCGAGCTGTTCTGGGGCCTGATCGCCTCGATGTGGATCGGCAACCTGATGCTGGTGATCCTGAACCTGCCGCTCATCGGCCTGTGGATCAAGCTGCTGTCGGTGCCCTACCGCTGGCTGTTCCCGGCCATCGTGCTGTTCTGCGCCATCGGCGTGTATTCCACCAACAACAACACCTGGGACATCTGGATGGTGGCTGCCTTTGGCGCGGTGGGTTACACCTTCATCAAGCTGGGGCTGGAGCCCGCGCCCCTGCTGCTGGGCTTCATCCTGGGCCCCATGATGGAAGAGAACCTGCGCCGCGCCTTGTTGCTGTCGCGTGGTGACTGGAGCGTGTTCGTCACCCGTCCGCTGTCGGCCTCGTTGCTGGTGGCCGCCCTGGCCCTGCTGGTGGTGGTGACCCTGCCTGCGGTCAAGAGCAAACGCGAGGAGGCGTTTGTGGAGGATTGATCCCCTCCCAACGCCCCTTTGTATGGCCAGCGGCACCCCTCGGGGTGCCGTTTTGTTTTATGGTGCCTGCCATGTCCTCCGTTGTTCAAACCCCCAACCCCTACACCAGCGTGCGCCTGCCGGTGTTTGCGCGCAACGCCGTGTCCACCTCGCACCCGCTGGCGGCGCAGGCGGGGCTGCACATGCTGCGCAGTGGCGGCAATGCCGTGGATGCCGCGGTGGCCGCCGCCGCCGTCATGACCGTGGTGGAGCCGGTCAGCAACGGTCTGGGCAGCGATGCGTTTGCCCTGGTGTGGGCGGGAGGCGAGCTGCACGGCCTCAACGCCTCAGGCCGCGCACCCCAGGCCTGGACGCCCGGGTACTTTGCCCGCCGCTGGGGCGCCGACGCCCGCACCCCGCCCAAACGCGGCATCGACAGCGTGACCGTGCCCGGTGCCGTCAGCGGCTGGATGGCGTTGTCGCAGCGGTTTGGCCGCCTGCCGTTTGCCGATTTGATGCAACCCGCCATCGAAGTGGCCGAGCGCGGGTACGCCGTGCCCTTTGTGGTGCAGGGAAAATGGGCCGCGGTGGTGGACGAGCTGCAAGGCCAGCCCGGCTTTGCCCAGACCTTCCTGCCCCGGGGGCGCGCGCCCCAGGTGGGCGAGCGCTTCTGCTTCCCTGCCGCAGCCCGGGCGTTCCAGGCCTTGGCCGCCACCGGGGGCGAGGCGTTCTACCGGGGCGAGATCGCCCAGGCCCTGGCCCGTTTTGCCGCCCGGC
The DNA here is from genome assembly GCF_054777695.1 of Hydrogenophaga soli. Taxonomy (NCBI): domain Bacteria; kingdom Pseudomonadati; phylum Pseudomonadota; class Betaproteobacteria; order Burkholderiales; family Comamonadaceae; genus Hydrogenophaga; species Hydrogenophaga soli. The sequence goes on from NZ_BAAHAK010000002.1 coordinate 476,543, forward strand.
ATGGCGGTGCCCTGACCGAGGCCGACCTGGCCGCCCACCAGCCCGAGTGGGTCCAACCCATTGCCCAGGGCTACCGGGGGCACACGCTGCACGAGATTCCCCCCAACGGCCAGGGCATTGCCGCCCTCATCACCCTGGGGCTGTTGCAGCACTGGGACGTGGCCAGCCTGCCGGTGGACAGCGTGGCTGCCCAGCATGTGCAAATTGAGGCCATGAAGCTCGCCTTTGCCGACGTCTACCGCTTTGTGGCCGACCCGGCCGCCATGCACGTCAGCGTGGCGCAGATGCTGGACCCGCACTACCTGGCCCAGCGTGCCCGCCTGATCGACCCCCGCAAGGCCCAGGCCTTCGAGGCAGGCAGCCCCGCCGACACCCACCGCCGTGGCGGCACCATCTACCTGACCGCCGCCGACGAGCAGGGCATGATGGTCAGCTTCATCCAGAGCAACTACATGGGCTTTGGCTCGGGCTGTGTGGAGCCCACGTTCGGCATCAGCCTGCAAAACCGGGGGCATGGTTTTGCCTTGCCCGCCGGTCTGATGGGGCCCGACGGGCAGGTCACGGGCAACCCAGCCAACCTGGTGGCCCCGGGCAAACGGCCATTCCACACCATCATCCCGGCGTTCCTGACCCGGCCCACGGCCACCGGCGGGCTGGAGCCGGTGATGAGCTTTGGTGTCATGGGGGCCAACATGCAGCCACAGGGCCATGTGCAGACGCTGGTGCGCCTGCTGGACCATGGCCAGGGTTTGCAGGCGGCCTGTGACGCGCCGCGCTGGCGCTTCAACAGCGGCCTGTCCCTCAACGTGGAAGCGGGCATGAACCCCGACACCGTGGCCGGTTTGCAGGCCCTGGGCCACCGGGTGGAGGTGATCCACGACAGCTACCAGGACTTTGGGGCGGGGCAGTTCATCTGGCGTCTGGGCGATCCGGGCACCGAGGGCTACATGGTCGCCAGCGATCCGCGTCGCGATGGCTTGGCGGCGGGTTGGTAGGCGTCAATCCCCGTGGGTGGCCGGGTCGGTGTGCAGCTGGTCCATGGCGTCCTGAATGGCGGGGAGCGCCGAGAGCACGGCCATTCGCAGGGCCCCGGCGTGGGCGTGGCTGGCTGACACCGCCAGCACAGAGTGGTTGGACGGGGTGCGGGTTTGGTACCACACGTGGGTGTCCGTCCACAGCATGGCTTCCATGGGGCGCTCGTGGCCCAGGATGGCCATGGTGGTCTGGGTTTCAATGGTGAGCTGGGCAGCGCAAGCGGCTGCTTCGTCACCCTGGAGTTGTCCGTGAGCGGCGAGCAGCAGCCCTTCTGCGGAGGCGATCACGACACCTTCCACCCCGGGGCAGAGGGTGATCGGGCGGAGTGCGTCTTCGATGTTCATGCGGAGCGCGGCGTCAGGACCCACAAGCTGCGGGCAATGTCGGTCCAACCCGGGTCGGTGGTGGGGAGTGCAGCCGGGCTGACCAGTTGAAAGGGGCGCACGCCCATGAACAGGGGCATGCGGTGCAACAAGGGGGCGTCCGAGGCAGCCAGCGCTTGGGCTGGTTCGGCGGCGGCGTGGCAGGCGTGGATGCAGAGCCCATCCGGGTCGGCCAGCACCAGCGGGGTGCGGCCCAGCCGGATAGACATGGCATGAAGTTGCTCTTGCAGGGTGTGCCAGCCTGGTGTGGCTTGGGTTTGGGCTTGGGTGTCCACCTGCACGCAGTGTTCGCGGTTCAGCGCGAACAAGGCTTGGGCCAGGTTCGGGGACGGCATGTTCAGGGTGCGGGACCAGGTGGGCAAGTCCAGGGCCACCGGGGAGGGGGCGAACAGGATGTGGGTGAACAGCCGGTGCAAGGTGGTGCCGTCCGGGTCGGCAGGCGGCTTTCGCCCCAACCATCGGACAACCCCACAGGGCAAGGCGTGCAGGTAACGTGGTGCCACAGGGGGGCGCCAGGGTGGCCTGGGCGTGGGTGATGCCCGGGTGGGGTCAGGTTGCGGCATGGATGAACGGTGTGCAATCGCGGCAACCCACCAGCCCCAGCCGTTTGTGGAACTGAACGAGGGTGTTCGCAGGAATTTCCTGCCCGCAATGGTCACAAACGGTGCCCACGTCCAAGACCACCGAGTCCAGGCCCTCGGTGTCCACGCTCAGGTGACCGATGCGTTTGGGGCGGGGCTGGGCCTTGACGATGTGGTTGCGAAACCGTTCTTCAATTTGCGCCCAGGCGTGCATCTGTTCGGGGCTCCAGCCGCAGGCCTGCTGGGTCTGGCGCATCAGGCGCTGGCGTCGATCAAACACCTCTTCGGAGATGACCATCCAGTGGTGGGCGTTGTCGGGTTGCTCGCCCAGGTACACGGGTTCGCCGGTGATGCACTGGCGCATGAAGGCGTATTGCTTGTCGATAACCCGATCCAGCGTGACCCGTCCGAAAAAGGGGCTGAGCACCGGGTCGGCATACACCTGGGCATAAAACCGTTCCAGCAGGGTGCGCACGGCTTGACCATGGCCCAGCGCGGCCCACAGCGCGGGGTTGGGTTGCAGGGCGTCTGCGGGCTGTGGCAGCCCGGGTTCCGGGGTTGGGTTGGCGGGGGGCTTGTCGACGGGGGCCAGCGCAAGGTCGTGCCGTGGTCTGCATTGGCAAGCGAGCACGAGCCCTTGTGCCAGCAGTGGTGGGGGCAGGAAAGTGGCCATCGCGGGCGGTACCTCGCCGTCGGTGCAGCGCAGCATGCAGCGACGGCACACGCCGCTTTTGCACGAGAAAGGGATGTTCAGGCCGTGGCGGGTCAGTGCGGCCAGCACGGTTTCCCCGTCGTGGCATGGCACGCAGTGCCTCTGGTAGGTCAGGGTGGGCATGGTGCTCAGCCCGGATGGGGCAACTGTGCCTGCACCTCAGCGGCCACCTTGCGCGTTTCCAAGATGAGCCGTCCCAGGTTGATGGACGGTGCGGCAGCCACCGCCAGCACGGCGGTATCGCCCGCATGGGTGAGCAGCATGGGGCCGCTGCTGCCATCCAGGATGAGCTGGCGCAGGCGGCCCCGGTTCACCTCCCGGCCCGCCCGGTCGGCCAAGGCCAGCAACGAGGCACACATGGCCCCCAGCCGGTCTGGGTCGGCTGAAGAGGTCAGTTGGGATGCGATGGTGATGCCGTCCACCGTCACCACCGCAGAGGCCTCAATGTCGGGCAGCGTCACTTGGAGGTTGCGCAGCACCCCCCGCAACCGGCTGACCAACTGTTCTTTGTCTGTGTTGTGCATGGTTCACGCAGCCCACGGATCTGCCGTGCGTGTGGGGGCGCCCAGGTTCAGAGGGCGGCTTCCACGTCGGGCATGGCCAAACGGGCTTTGGTGAGCACCATGCCCAGGTTGGCGCCTTTGCGGCACACAAAACACACCACCTGCTGTTGGCGCTTGCCGCGCAGGAACACGTGGATCAGGTTGTCGCTGTTGACGATGATTTCCTGAAAGTAGTGGTGGTCGTGGCTTTCGGGCAGGCCGCGGGCTTTTTTGAACACCTGCTCAATGGCGACCACGTTGGGGCCTTGGAACAGGTCGGAGGTGGCCGCGGCCAGCAAGTCAAACACTTGGCTGGGGTGGGAGTCCACGGTCTTGATGCTCAGGACCATGCCAGAGGCCAGGTCCACCATGCCAGCAGCCAGGCATTCGGGGATGCTGGTCATGGCGCGCTGCAGGTTGTCGTCAAGTTTGCTCATGGGAATTTTCCTTTTCGTGTGGGGAGGGGGCAGACCATGGCCCATGGTCACTGGGGGAGGCCGTCAACAACGGCTTGCTGGGGGCAGACGACAGGCGCTGGGCGAATGTGTGCAGAAACTCCACTTGCGCCATCGTTTGAATCATGTTTTGGTTGAGTCGCCGGATCACTTCCACGCTTTCCACGGCGCTGCGTGTGCCATTGCCCCGCCACAGCCAGAAGGCGCCCAACAGCGTGCCGGTTCGGCCCAACCCGGCACGGCAATGCAGGGCAATGACTTCGCCCGCTTGGATCCATTGCTCCAACTGGGTGCACAGCAGGGCCGCCTGCGTGGCGGTGGGGGCTTGCCCATCGGCGATGGGGCTCTGGAAAACCTCTATGCCAAAGCCTTTGGCCAAGGCGGCGTTGAAGGGTTCGGGCGTGAGGTTGATCAAGCGGGTGATGCCCACGTCATGGAGGGCCTTCAGGTCGTGGGTGACATCACTCACGATGCCTGGCCAGGGCGTACCGGCCAGTTCACCGGGGATCAGCCAGACGAAGCCGTTGGGGCCACGGCCCGCGCTGGGGGGCAACGCAGAGCTTGTCCAGCGTCCTGCACCGGCGGCTGATGGGCGGGCTGTGGCGGTTTCCGGACAGGAGCCGGTTCGAAGGAATTGCTGTCCTGCTTCGCTGCTTGGCGCGCTGAAGAAGCGGGCGGCGTCGCTCGCTTCCTGAACGCTGCCACAGGCCAGCAGCACCACTTGGTGGGCCAGTTCACGGGCCTGTGCCAAATGGTGCATCACCACCAGCACGGCCCGTTGCTCGGCAACGCGGGACATCAGCTGGATCACGCGGTTCGCGTCCGCCTCTGGCAATCCGGCCGTGGGTTCGTCCAGCATCAGCAACGCGGGCTGACGCAGCGTTTCACGCAGGATGGCCACGATGCGTTGCTGGTGCAGGCTCAAGCTGACCACGGGCACGGCGTAGAGCGAGCTCACCCAGCCTTCGCCCCAGGCGTTGACGTGTGCGGTGATGCGCTCCATCTGCTGCGCCCGCGTCCATTGGGCTCGGTCGGGCAGCCCCACCTGCAGGTTGTCCAGCACGTTGGCCACCATCAGCTGGGCTTTTTGCATCACCATGGACGGGCGGTGTGCAGGCGACAGGGCTTGTCCTTGGTACAGCACGTTGCCCCAACGTCGCAGCGCGGGGTGGTTGTCGTTGTAGCCCGCCAGCGTACGCAGCAATGCGGATTTGCCGGTGCCCGCTGGCCCCAGGAGCACGGTGCAGCCCGTGGCGGGCACCTGGAAGCTGACCGACCGCAGCACGGTGCGCTCATGGAACGCCAAGCCCACACCGTTGAGCGAGAGCACAGGCTGCGGTGGCACGGCGGGGACGGTTTCACCGTTGACCAAAACGCTGCTCCATTTCCAGCATGGCCGCCACGCTGATCACCAGCGCACGAACGTCGGTGGCATTGCGGGCGTCTACCGGGAAAACGGGAACCACACCGCAAGCGTAGTGCGGTGACAGCTGGTAGATGCGACGGTGGTACGTCTCCAAATCCCGGGTGGGCTGGATGTCCACATGGGTGACGCCGATGATCAAGGGCAGGCGACGGTTTTCGACTCGCCAGCCGATTTGCCGAATGAAATGATCCAGGTCGGCCAAACGGCTGTCCCGACTGTGGTCAATCAGCACCACCACCGCCTGCGCCTGTTTCAGCAGGATGTCCCACATGAAGTCGAAGCGGTCTTGTCCGGGGGCTCCCAGCAAGCGAACCCGGTCACCTTGGTCCAGCTCCAACATGCCGACGTCCATGGTCACCGTGGTCTGGGGTTTGATCAGGCTTGCCCAGTCCGACGCTTGCACGTCGGTGCCGACGGTCTCGATGTCCGACAGGGTGCGTATGGCTTGTGTCTTGCCTGCACCCACAGGCCCCATGAACAAGATAGACCACTCCATGCGTTACCCCGAATGCGCGGACAGTCGCCGCCACAGACGTTGCACCAGGGTGGAAGGGGGGGGCAGGGTGTCTCGCGCGAGGTTCGGCGAGACAAGTTCGTCAGGACGTTGTGGAGAGACCGATGTTTTGGTGCTGACGTGTGCCGCGCTGGTCAGGTGACCCAATTCGTGCAGCATGCCGACGATGCCACTCACGTGGTCCCGAGGCAGGCCCAACAGCAGGTGCACCAGTGGAACGCCCGTGGGGCGCACTGCCAACAGAGCACAAACCCGGGCAATGTCTGGCGTCAGTTCCGACGGCATGGTGGACAGTGTGGGCCATGATCTCAGGCGAACCACACTGTGCTGAAGGCCGATTTGTGCCACACCATGGGTCGATGCATGAACCCATGCATGGGTCTGATGCGGCGAAATCGTGGATTGAGCATGGTGGGCCATCGTTGATCCAGATCATTGACAAGAATAATGAACGGCCAGTGTAAATCAGATTAACGCAAGATGAATTAGGTGACTTCCTCAAAAACTGTTGCGTGATGAGGTGTCACCCCACAAGAAGAGAGAGAGGTTGTTTTGAAAGACCCCACAGCGACGGCTCACACGGCCGTGGGCCTCGCGCTGGCCGCCGCAGGCTCCATCGCCTTCAGCGGCAAGGCCATCATCGTCAAGCTGGCCTACCGCCACGGGGTGGATGCGGTCACGCTCATCATGTACCGCATGCTGTTTGCGCTGCCGCTGTTTGCGGCCATGGCCTGGTGGGCCAGCCGGGGCAAGGCCCCGCTGTCGCGCAAGGACTGGGCGGGCGTGCTGGGGCTGGGGTTTTCGGGCTACTACCTGGCCAGCTTTCTGGACTTCTGGGGTTTGCAGTACATCAGTGCCAGCCTGGAGCGGCTGATCCTGTACCTCAACCCCACCTTGGTGCTGGTGCTGGGGTGGTGGCTGTACGGGCGTCGCATCGGGCACGTGCAGGCGGTGGCCATGGCGGTGAGTTATGGCGGCGTGCTGCTGGTGTTCGGGCACGAGGTCCGTTTTGACGGGCCCCACACCTTGCTGGGCGGCGCACTGGTGTTTGCCAGTGCGGTCAGTTACGCCATCTACCTGGTCTACAGCGGCGAAATGGTCAAGCGCCTGGGCTCGTTGCGCCTGGTGGGACTGGCCACCACCGTGGCCTGTGTGCTGTGCATGGCGCAGTTTGTGCTGCTGCGCCCGCTGTCGGCGGCGGTGGTGGCCCCTGAGGTGGTGTGGCTGTCGGTGCTCAATGCCGTGGCCTGCACGGCGGCCCCGGTGCTGATGGTGATGATGGCCATTGAGCGCATCGGCTCTGGCCTGGCCGCCCAGACCGGCATGATTGGCCCCATGTCCACCATTGCCATGGGGGTGTGGCTGCTGGGTGAACCCTTCAATGCGTGGATCATTGCGGGCACGGTGCTGGTGGTGGCCGGTGTGCTGGTGGTCACCCGGGCGTCGTCCAAGGCGCGTTGATCGTGCCATTCCCCTTTCAGGAGACTGTTTCATGAGCTCAAATACGGCCACCCCGGCCAGCGTGTACGACTTTTCCGCCATCGACATCACCGGTCAGCCGGTGTCCTTGGACCGTTACCGCGGTCAGGTGATGCTGATCGTCAACACCGCCAGCGCCTGCGGCTTCACGCCCCAGTTCGAGGGGCTGGAGGCGCTGCACCGCAGCCATGGCCCGCAGGGGCTGGCGGTGCTGGGTTTTCCCTGCAACCAGTTTGGCGGGCAGGACCCCAAGGGCGATGCCGAGATTGCCCAGTTCTGCCAGCTCAACTACGGCGTGAGTTTTCCCATGATGGCCAAGGTCAACGTCAATGGCGGCGACGCCCACCCCCTGTGGCGCTGGCTCAAGCAGCAGGCCCCCGGGCTGCTGGGCAGTGAGGGCATCAAGTGGAACTTCACCAAATTTCTGGTGGGCCGCAACGGGCAGGTGATTCGCCGCTATGCGCCCCAGGACACCCCGGCCAAGTTGGTGGCCGACATCGAAGCGGCCTTGGCAGCCTGAAAGGACAGACGACATGGATTTGGGTTTGACGGGCAAATGGGCGCTGGTCTGCGGGGCCAGCAAAGGCCTGGGGCTGGGCTGTGCCCAGGCCCTGGCGGCCGAGGGAGTGAACCTGGTGATGGTGGCCCGGGGCGCAGAGGCTCTGGAACAGGCTGCTATTGAAATAAGAGCTGCTTGCGCTTTCAATGAAAGCGCTAGAGGCCAAAAACATTCTGAAAATCAGCGCATCCTGACGGTGGCCGCCGACATCACCACCCCCGCCGGGCGCGAGGCCGCACTGGCGGTGGCGGGCGGGCCGGGCGCGGCGTTTGACATTGTGGTCACCAACGCGGGCGGGCCGCCGCCGGGCGACTTTCGCCAATGGGACCGCACCACCTGGTTGGCCGCGGTGGAGGCCAACATGCTCACGCCCATCGAGCTCATCAAGGCCACCATCGACGGCATGGCCCAGCGCGGGTTCGGGCGCATCGTCAACATCACCAGCAGCGCGGTGAAGGCACCCATCGACATCCTGGGCCTGTCCAACGGCGCACGCAGCGGCCTCACCGGCTTTGTGGCCGGGCTGGCGCGCAACCCGCAGATCGCGGCCCAGGGCGTGACCGTCAACAACCTGCTGCCCGGCAAGTTCGACACCGACCGGCTCAAGGCCACCATCGACGGCGCAGCGGCCAAGTCGGGCCAGACCACCGACCAGGTGCGCGCCGCCCAGGTGGCGCAGATCCCCGCCCGCCGCTACGGCACGGCGCAGGAGTTCGGCCAGGTGTGCGCGTTTTTGTGCAGCCAGCAGGCGGGCTACCTCACGGGGCAGAACATCCTGCTGGACGGTGGGGCCTACCCGGGCACGTACTGAGTCGGCGCCCCGTCAACGCCGACCGGAGGACACCACGATCCCGCCCACGATCAGCGCAAACGCCACGCCGTGGTACAGGTGGGGCCATTCGCCCAGCACCGCCGCCGACAGCACGGCGGCAAACAGGGGGGTGAGGTTGACGAAGAAGCCCGCCACCTGCGGCCCTGCGGCGGCCACGCCGTTGCCCCAGCAGTAGTACGCCAGGATGGAGGGGCCCAGCGCCACGTACACCAGCGCCAGGGCCAAGGGCCAGCCCCATTGGATGTGCAGGCCGGGCATCAGCGTCCATTCCAGGCCCGTGAACAGGCTGGACCACAACACCCCGGGCAGCACCTGCGCCATCAGCCAGGCCGACCAGTTGCCGCGCAGCGCGGCGGGGTCAGGCTGCTGGGCCGGGGGGCGAATCAGCAGCCAGCTGTACCAGCTCCAGGTGGCGGTGGCCAGCAGCATCAGCACGTCCCCGGGCACCAGCCTCAGGGCGCCCAGTTGGGAGAGTTCACCGCGGGTCAGCACCACCAGCACCCCGGCGGTGGACAGCAGCACGCCCCACCATTGCCTGCGGTGGATGGCTGCGCCAAAAAACAGCCTGCCCAGCCCCAGCATGAAGATGGGCGAGCTGGAGGCCACCAGGGTCACGTTGAGGGGCGTGGAGGTTTTCAGCGCCACGTATTGCAGGGCGTTGTAACAACCCATGCCCAGAAAACCCAGCAAGGCCATGCGCCGCCACCGCGTCCACAGCGGGCTGTCGCGGCGCAGCACCCACGACGCCAGGGGCCACAGCAGCACCAGCACGGTGAGCCAGCGCATCAGGTTGAAGGTGATGGGCGGCAGCTGGTCGCTCATCAGCCGACCGACCACCGCATTGCCGGCCCACAGCAAGGGGGCCGTGGACAGCAGCAGGGCACTGCGGGGGGTCAGTCCTGGAAACATGGTGGGGGCAAGGGGAGGTGGGGAATGACAGGAGAACGGGCACTGTAATGGATGCACCGCAGAGGCGTGAGCGTGTTGCATACTGGTTCCCATGAACCACGGTTTTCGAAGTGTTTGCGGGGGATTGATCGGGCTGGGTGCCTTGTGGGGTTCGGGGGTGCAGGCCCAGCCGTTTGCGCCCGGCCAGCCCCTGGATGCACAGGCCGAGGCCACCGCCTTGCCGCCGTTGCAGGTGGACCCCGAGGCCGGGGCCCGCTGGGTGCTGGGCATGGCCATCACCTCCAGCCCCAGCCGGGCAGGGGCCAGTGACCGCAGTGTGGGCTTGCGCCCCGTGTTGGCCGGACGGGTGGGGCGCTGGATGCTGGCCACCTCGTCGGCCCGCAGCCTCAGCGGCGGCTCGGTGGCGGGCGGTGTCAGCACCCAGTGGGAAGCCGCCAACCGGTGGAAGCTGGGCGTGGGGTTCCGCCTCACGCACGGGCGCACCAGCGCGGACGATCCCCTGTTGGTCGGCCTGCCCGACGTGAAGCGCTCCTTGGCCATGCGCCTGTCGGCGGGGTATGCCTTGTCCGAGCGATGGCGTGCCAGCGTGGGTTGGCAGCAGGACCTGGCCCACAGGCAAGGGGGCCGTGCCACCTTGGGCGTGGGCTGGCAGCAGCCGGTGGCCGACCGCTGGGTGTTGGACGCCAGCCTGGGGGCCACCTGGGCCAACACCCGGGCCATGCAGACGTTTCACGGCGTGACTGCGGCCCAGGCCAACGCCAGTCGCCCTCTGTGGCAACCCGGTGGCGGCTGGGAGCAATGGCATTGGGGGCTGGGCATGTCCAAGGCCGTGGACCGGCACTGGCGGGTGTCGGTGCAGGTGGGGCAAGGCCGTTTGCTGGGGGCTGCCGCCCACAGCCCCTTGACCACCTCCCGCCTGTCCACCACCGGACAGGTGATGCTGGCCTACGTGGGCTGGTGATCCGCCTTTTTTCAGGAGACAACACATGACCCTCACACACACCCTGGCCATCCAGATCCAGCAACCCGGCGGCCCGGAGCAGATGCAACAGGTCACCGTGCCCGTGGGTGAACCCGGCCCGGGGCAGGTGCGCATTGCCCACGCCGCCATCGGCCTCAACTTCATCGACGTGTACCAGCGCACCGGCCTGTACCCCTTGCCCCTGCCGCTGCAACTGGGCATGGAAGGTGCGGGCACGGTGGAGGCGGTGGGCGAGGGCGTCACCCACCTGACGGTGGGCGACCGCGTGGCCTATGCCGCCAACCCGCCGGGCAGCTATTGCGAACGCCGGGTCATGCCCGCCATGAACGTGTGCCGCCTGCCCGACGGCATTTCCTTCGAGACCGGCGCGGCCATGATGCTCAAGGGCTTGACCGCCCAGTACCTGCTGCGCCGCTGCAAGCCGGTGGAGGGCCTGGAGGCCGGGGACTTCGTGCTGTTCCACGCCGCCGCGGGTGGGGTGGGGCTGATCGCCTGCCAATGGGCCAAGGCGCTGGGGCTGCGGCTGATTGCCACCGCAGGTTCAGATGAAAAATGCCGACTGGCGCTTTCCAATGGGGCAGAGTTTGCTATCAATTACAGAACGGAGAACTTCAGCCAGCGGGTCAAGGACATCACCTCGGGCCAAGGCGTCAAGGTGGTGTACGACTCGGTGGGCAAGGACACCTGGGACGGCTCGCTGGACTGCCTGCGCCCCTTTGGCCTGATGGTGAGTTTTGGCAACGCCTCCGGCCCGGTGCCGCCGTTTGCCCCCGGCATCCTGGGTCCCAAGGGCTCGTTGTACGTCACGCGCCAGACCTTGTTCAGCCACATCACCAGCCGTGAACGCACCCAGGCCATGGCCGACGAGCTGTTTGCCGTGGTGCAGTCGGGGCAGGTGAACATCCACATCGACCAGCGTTTTGCCCTGGCCGATGTGCAGGCCGCCCACCGCAGCCTGGAAGCCCGCCAGACCACCGGCTGCACCGTGTTGTTGCCCTGACGCCGAGCGGTGCTTGTGGGCTATATTGGCAGCGCCATGGATGCGCCTGATCACCCTCACCACACCCGTGCCGAAGCGGTGGATGCGGTGCACGAACCGATTCAACCCCCTGCGGCTCCCCCTGTGCGGATGATGCCCCTGCAAGGCCGCCTGGGGCGGCGGTTGGTGGGGCGCTTGGCGGTGGTGCTGTTGCTGGTGGGGGGGGCGGTGCTCACCTTGGGGCAGTACCTGCTCAACCGGTCGTTCGATTCGTTCGAGCGTGCCGCGGCAGACGACGCTTTGGTGCGCGTGCGCACCGTGCTCCAGCGCGACAGCCAGACCCTGGGCGAGCTGCTGGTGGACTACGCTCACTGGGACGACTTTTATGCCTTCTTGCGCAAGCCGTCCGACACCTTCATGGACGACAACTTCACCGCCTCGTCCATGCGCAACATCCGGGTGCAGGCGGTGCAGGTCATGGACTTGCAAGGGAAGGTGCTCAAGGCCCGTTACGCCACGGCAGGAGGGCTGGAGCCTGAGTTGCCGCCCGCATGGCGCGATGCCGTGTCCGGCGAGCGTGCGCTGGGCCGTTGCCAGGGGCGGGTGAACGACCTGGTCTGGGTGCAGGAACAGGCCCTGATGGTGTCCTGGTCACCCATGCGCAACACCGCGGCCGACAAGCCTTCGCGCGGTTGCCTGGTCATGATGCGCCTGATCGACGCCGACTACATTGGCGCCTTGCAGCCTCAACTGGGCGTGAAGTTCGACCTGCTGCCGCAAGCCGGTGCGTTGCTGACCACCCAGCGGGATGGCCTGGGTCACTGGGTGAGTCAGCAGCTTCTGTCTCCGTGGCCAGCCACCTTGCAGGTGCGGGTGGATGAGTCCCTGGCCGACGAGCGCCGGGGCGTCATGTGGTGGATGGTGGGGGGCTTTGCCCTGCTGGCGGGCGTGGGGGGCATGGTTTTGTACAGCCTGCTGTACGCCATGGTGATCCGCCGCCTCATGCGGTTTTCTTACCTGGCCGACGAGTACCGCATCACGGGCGACTGGTCCATCTCCTGGCCCGCCTCCGGGCGCGACGAAATCGACAACCTGGGGCACTCGCTCAACGAGCTGGTCAAGCTGGTGCATTGGCAGGTGGAGCACAACGCCACCCACGACCCGCTCACCGGCCTGCTCAATCGCCAAGGCTTGGAGCGGGTGTTGTCCGAGCTGCCCTACTACGGGTTTGAGCACCGCAGCCGCACCAGCTGCCTGATGCTCATGGACCTGGACAACTTCAAGATCGTCAACGACGGCTTTGGCCACGACGTGGGTGATGCCCTGCTGGTGCATGTGGCGCGACAACTGACCCTGGCGGTGCGCCAGGGCGACATCGTGGCGCGGCTGGGCGGCGACGAATTTGCCGTGCTGCTGCAAAACGTGCAGCGTGAGGCGGTGGCGGGCTTTTCCCAGCGCATCCTGGAGCACCTGCGCCAGCCCTTCACCCACAACGACATGCAGGTGGCCACCACCGGGTCGGTGGGGCTGGCCTTTTGCGACGGGGTCTCCGGCCCTGCCGAGCTGCTGCGCAACGCCGACCTGGCCATGTACCAGGCCAAGCAGCAGGGGCGTGACAGCTGCGCCACCTTCAACGACGCCTTGAAGACCGAGGCCCAACGCCGCAACCGCCTGGAACAGGCACTCAAGCAAGCCGTGGTCGAAGATGGCATCCAGGTGGTCTACCAGCCGGTGGTGGACATGGTGGCCCAGCGTGTGGTGAGCATCGAGGCCCTGGCCCGCTGGTCGCTGGATGGCGAGGCCGTGTCCCCGGCCGAGTTCATTCCCATTGCCGAAGAGTCGGGCCTGATCGGCAAGCTGGGCATGCAGGTGCTGGACAAAGCCTGTGGCATGGTGGCGCGGCTGCGCCGGCGGGGTGTGGACCTGCCGTGCAGCGTCAACCTCTCGCTGCGGCAGTTCCTGGAGTTCAACCTGGTCGAGGACATTCCGCGTGTGCTGGCCTCACACGGCTTGCCCCATTCGGCTGTCCGGCTCGAAATCACCGAAAGCCTGGTGGCCCACTCCGACGCCGAGCTGGCCCTGGCCATGACCGAATTGCACCGTCAGGGTTTTGAATTCATGCTTGACGACTTTGGCACCGGCCATTCGTCGCTGTACCGCCTGCAAGCCCTGCCGTTCCAGACCCTCAAGATCGACCGCAGCTTTGTGGTGCCCCTGGACCGTGGTGACGACGTGATGGTGCGCACCGTCAAGGACCTGGCCGAACAGCTCAACTTGCAGGTGGTGGCCGAAGGGGTGGAAACCCAGGTGGAACTGGACCACCTGCTTCGCCTGGGCGTGCACCGCATCCAGGGGTTCTGGGTGGCCCGTCCCATGTCCGACCCCGCCCTGCTGCACTGGCTGGCGTCGTCGCCCTACACCGTCAAATGTGCCGGGGGGCATGAGGCGTTGGACCTGGTGCCCACATCCCCCGCGCCCTTGCTGTGATGCCGATTGCGTCAACCCCGCAGGAGTGGGGTTCTGGTACACCTGAGCCACAGACGTTTCCAATGTGTTCAACCTGAGGAGAAAACACCCATGTTCCCCGAGTACCGCGACCTGATCAGCCAACTCAAAGGGCACGATGCCCACTTCACCCGCCTGTTCGACAAGCACAACGAACTGGATCAGAAGGTCAAGAACATCGAGTCGCACATCGAACCCGGTTCGGCGACCGACATCGAAAACCTGAAGAAGGAAAAGCTCGCCCTCAAGGACCAGATCTACGCACACCTGAAAAAGGTTGAAACCGCGCAGTGAAGCTGGCGGACGTTCAACGCCCCCCGTGCGCCCCTCGGCTCACGCTGTGGGCGGGTGGTGGCGAGGTGGGCTCGGTGGAGCCCCGCGTGCTGGCCGCCCTGCGTCAGGCCACCCCCCCGGCATCGGGCGGGTGGCCTGATTTGCTTCAAAAATTGCAGCAAAAAGGTGAATTGGAAAAAGCGCCAGAGGGTGATTTGAATCAAAGCCTGGCGAGCCTGGCCGAAAGCCTGCGCACCTGTGGCTGTTGTGGCCCCTGGCGTCACGAGCGCCTGCCGGTGTTCGACGCCCAAGGGCGTGCCTGGGCCGAGGTGGAGCGCGGGGCCGTCCGGGTGCTGGGCTTTCGCACGCAGGCGGTTCACCTGGTGGGCTGGCGGCCCGACGGATGCCTCTGGGTGCAGCAGCGGTCCTGGCAAAAGCCCAACGACCCCGGCTTGTGGGACACCCTGATGGGGGGCACCGTGTCAGCCGGGGAAACGCTGGTCCTCACCCTGGAGCGCGAGACCTGGGAGGAGGCGGGCCTGCACCTCCACACCCTGCCTGGCTTGCAGCACGGCGGCAGCTTCACCGCCACGCGGCCCGTGCCCGACGGCGACCACGCCGGTTACCTGGTGGAAGACACCCACTGGTTCACCGTGACCGTGCCTGCCGACCAAACGCCAGTCAACCAGGACGGCGAGGTGGACCATTTCGAGGCCTGGACGCCCGCGCAGGTGGCCGAAGCCCTGGCCCAGGGGCGGTTCACACCGGAGGCCCACTGGGTGTTGGCGCAGGTCCTGGCATTGCCGCCGCCTGGATGACCAGGTCGGCCGCGTAGCTCATGGCCACGCAGTGCTTGCCGGTGCGTTTGACCTCGTACAACGCCATGTCGGCCATGTGCAGCAGTTGCTTGCGCTGCTGGCCATGCAGCGGGAAGCAGGCCACGCCGATGCTCAGACCGACGTGCAACCGGCTGCCGTCGTCCAGTTCAAACGGCTCCTGGAATTGCGCCAGCAGCCCTTGGGCGATGCGGCACAGGATGGGGCTGTCCGGTCCCGTGTGGTGCAGGGCCACCACAAATTCGTCCCCCCCGATGCGGGCGCACAGGTCGGACGCCCGGCGCACCTGGGTTTTCATGCGGCGGGCGCATTCGGCCAGCACCGCATCACCGGCCTTGTGCCCGTGGAGGTCGTTGACCTGTTTGAACCCATCCAAATCCATGTAGAGCAGGGCCACGGCGGTCTGGCTGGCTCGGGCCTCGGCCAGCATGCGGTCGATGGCTGCATCGGCCCCTGAGCGGTTCTTCAGGCCCGTCAGCAGGTCGTGAGACGCCAGGTGCAGTGCGGCGCGTTCGGCTTGGCGACGGTCGGTGATGTCGTACATCACCCCTTCGATGCGTTCGGTGGGTTGGGTGCCTTGCGTGCCTGGCGCACCTGCCGGGCTCCTCGTGCCCCGTTGGACGGAAATCAGGCAGTGCACCCAGCGGGCCAAGCGGTGGGGTTGGCGCAGCTCCAGGTCGGCGGTCAGGGTCTGGCCGGTGGCCGAGGCCCGTTCGATCATCTCGTGCACCGCCTCAGGCGTGGCAAACGTGGCGGCAATGAAATCCACCTGCCGCAACTCGTCCATGGGGTGTTCAGCCAGACCCGCCACCTGCAAGGCCGTGGGGTTGCTGTTGATGAGCCGCCGGTCCAACCCCAGCACAAAAATGCCGGCGCTGCTGGCGTCGAAAATGGCCCGGTACAGGGCCTCCATGCTGGCCACTTCTTCGCGCAACTGGCGTTCGCGCAGCAGTGCATCTTCGTTGGCTTGCAACAGCTGGTTGGCACTGACGATGAGGCTGCCAATTTCGTCGCTCTGGTGTTCGGGGGGCAGCGGCACCCGCTGCGCGGTGCCGGGTTGCATGGCCCGCAACGAGGTGGCCATGTTCAGGATGGGGTTGGACACCACCTTGGCGGCCACCAAGTACACCACCGCCGCCACGGCCACGGCCTGGGTCAGCATCAGCAACGCGGAAATCACGGCCTCGGTTCGGGCGTTTTCCTTGAGTTTGGCCATGTTGGCCCGGATTTCCAGGCTGCCCACCTGCTCACTTGATTCGAACGGGGACATCAAGGTCCGCACCGCCCGCACCGACGTGTCGGTGCTGGGGCGTGGGGCAGGGGACACCTGGGGGTGCGTGGCCACCAGCAACACCTGCCCAGCGGCGTCGAGCACCCGGACTTCGTCCACCAGGTGGTTCATCACCAAGCCGTCAGCCACCTCTTTCAACAGCACCTTGTCGGACGCGTAGGCCCCGATGACGGCGGTGCGTTCCACCGCCGTCAACAGGCTTTGCAAGGACTCTTCCCCTTGTCGAATGGCGCGTTCGTAGCTGAACAGGTAGCTCAGGCTGGCCGCCACCAGCGCAAACACCCCCGCGGCCACCAGCAGCGCGCGGATGAACCGGATTTGCAGGCTGTTAGGGGCCACGGCGGGGGTCGTCAGGTTCTGCATCGGCGCGCAGCACCAGCAGCACCTTCAGCTTGCCATCCACGGGGGGCTGTGGCAAGTAACCCACGGACTTGGGGTTGCGGCTCAGGTGGGCCACCACGGCGGTCTCGGTGGGCAAGGGCAGGGGCGGCGTCACCTGGCCGGTGAACAGCAGCCGCGCCCAGTAGCTGTTGACCTGCGCGGGGCTCCAGCCCGTGATCAGCTTGTAGAACTGGTTGCGCAACTCGTTGTCGCGGGGCAGGTCCACCGGCTGGGCCACGGTGTTGTCGTCACCCAAGGTGCGTGTGCGTCCCATGAACAGGGCCTGGATGTCTTTGACCGATCCGGCCTTGAGTGGGCTTTGTGCAGACGCCACCACATAGATGTCGGCTTGTGCAGGCAGGGCGACCCACAGGCACAGGGTGAGCAGGGGAAGTGCGACACGTTTCATGGTCTCGCCTCCTCAGAACAGCAGTTCCAGCACCACAGACGTCACCCGGGCACGGCCCCCGGTGTTTTGTCCGCGCCACATGCCGTTGCCTTTGTTGGCCACATGCACCAGGTCATGCTGGAATTTCAGTGCGCCTTGCGGGCTGAAGTCCCAGCGCACGCCCAAGGTTTGGGTGTGCTGATCGACGCGGGCGTTGTTGATGGCGTCGGCGGCGGCTGTGCCCAGCAGGGCCGCCTGTTGCACCACCGAGGGGCCCAGCAATCCGGTGAGCGGGGCCAGGGCCTGACCCCATTGGGGGTCGGCGGCGATGCCCTTGCCCAGGCGGCTGCGGCTGAAGCCCACATAAGGTGTGACGTTGCCCAGCCGCCGACCCAGCACCACATAGGCCCCCGAGCCCGAGGTGACGGACGACGCGGCGCTGACCCGCATCAGTTCGGCGGTGGCCACCCAGTTGTCGCGGTCATAGGACAGGCCCAGTGACGAATACACGCCCGGGATGTTGCGAAAATCGAGTTCGGTGGCCAGCTGGGCGGCCCTTGCCGCCACCGTGGGGATGGGGATTCTGCTGAGGGATTCCAGGCCCTGGCGGGCCATTTCCACGTCGGTGAACGAGGTCAGGTTGAGCTTGGCGCGGGCGTAGGTGCCGCGCAGGGTCAGTCCCTCGGTTTCACGGGACAGCACCACGCCGGTCATGTGGCGGACTTGGCCCCGGTTGCGGTTGATGTCGTAGGCCGTGTTGCCTGTGAAGCCCTTCAGCTTCCACAGGGCGTCGTCGGTCTGCCAGCTTTTGGTGATGTCCACGCCATCCAGGCTGGTGAGCGACAGCACCCCATAAAAATCCACCGGCGGGCGGGCTGTCAGGTAGGCATAACCCACGTTGCGGTGGTCGGACATGAGGAACAGGTCCACCCCTGTTCGCCCTGCCCGGATGTTGATGTCGTTGGTGGGGCGGTAAGACACAAAGGCCCATTCCACGGCGTCGGTGCGCTTGGCCCCTGGGGAGCGAGGGCGCGCCACCACCTGACCGACCAGTTCCAGTTCGCTGTTGACGTTGACGTTGGCCTGCAGGCCCAGGCGACTGTCGGGCTTGGTTTGCAGGCCTGCGCGGTCGGCCACCTGGGCCACATCACGCACAAAAATGCCGTCGAAATTGGAGCTGCCCTCCACCACGCCCACGGTGGCAAAGCCGTTCAGGCGCACACGGGGAGGCGCATCGTCGGTTTGTGCCGACGCCACGGCACATGACAGCCCGAGCAACCAGGCCAGGGAATTGTTGCGGATGAGGTTCACGGCGGAACGCGGAATATTGGACAGGGAAAACGTTTGTTCATGATACTTTAAGGCGAGTATCAAGGTTAGAGGGCTGCGTCGCATCCGTGGTTTCACGGACCGTGACCCAGTGCTCAGGGGTTGACGCATTCCTCCAACGTCACGCGGTGTTTCACCACGCTGCCACAGGGCGAGCGCAGCCCGGGCTGGCGGTGGGGCACGCCGTCGGCGTCCATTTCGGCCACCACCGTGTCCCAACGGACCAGGCCGCGGCGGTCCAGCGTCAGGCGCAGCAACCACCCGGTGGTGCCGCCGGGCACGTCGTCAAAACTGTCGAACACAAAGTTGCCCAGGCTGTAGACGATGAGCTTGCCCTTGTAGGCGTCCACGCCCTGGGTGACGTGTGGGTGGCCACCCACCACCACGTCGGCCCCGGCGTCGATCAGGGTGCGGGCCAGCTGGCGCTGGCGTTCAGAGGGTTGGCGTTCGCGTTCCCAGCCCCAGTGCATGAAGGGAATCACCAGGTCGGCCCCCGCGGCGCGGGCGGCGCGGATGTCGGCCACCACCTGGCTGTCCTCGCTCCAGGCGATGCCAGGGGTGGTGGCCCCGGCCTCGAACGAGCGGGGCTTGAACTCGTTGTAGCCCAGCACCGCAATGCGAATGCCGTTGCGCTCCACCCAGTGCGGGCGGTGGGCTTCGACCAGGTTGCGCCCCCCGCCAAAGGACGCGATGCCCGCCTGCGCCACATGCTGCAGGGTTTCCAGGAAGGCGGCGGGGCCGTAGTCGCCCGAGTGGTTGTTGGCCACCGACAGTGCATCGAAGCGGCCTTGCAGCACCTTCAGCGTGCGCGGGTCGGCGCGGAAGTTGTAGATCTTGCTGGGCGTGGGCTGGCCCACCGTGGCCACCGGCACCTCCAGGTTGCCGATGCGGTGGTCCACCGAGCGCAGCACGGCGTTGAAATCGGCCAGCGGGTCCCCGCCCTGGGCAATCACCCGGCCCGGGCCGTCGTCCAGCATCAGGTCGCCCGCGAACAGCAGGCTCACCGTTTTAGTATCTTTTGGTGCTCTAGCGCTTTCATATAAAGCGTAAGGTGCTATCAAATTTGATATTTTTGGGGCGGGTGCCGGGGCCGCGAGGGTGGCGCGGGTGTGTTCACACCAATACGTCAGCTCGCCGTCGCGCAGCGGCTCGTACACCCGGTGCAGGCCGGTGAAGCCGTGGGAGGAAGCCGTTTTGCCCGCAGGCCGGGGGCGGCGTGAAGCGGGCGAACCGGTTGAAAGGGGCTGCGGTGCGGAGGGGGCGAATTGCGCCTGGTGGATGGGCACCGGCCCGGTGTCGTGGTTGGCCAGCACATACACCTTGACGCTGGCCAGGTCCGCGGGCTGCGTTTCGTTGACCACGCGGAACAGGAAGTACGAGCCCACCTCCACCGGGGCCACGGTGTAGGGCGAATCGACCGCGGGGGCGGCGATGTGCCGCACCTCGCCGCCGTAGTCCACATGGCAGACGACCGACGGGACCGGTGCCTGTGTGGCGGGGGAGGCGGCCCATGCCGGGGCGGTCAAAACCCCCAGGCCCATGCACAGGGCGCTCAGCCGACGGTTCAGCCGCGGCGCACCCTCAAGATTTCGTCCAGGATCAAACATGCGGCCCCCAGGGTGATGGCCGAATCGGCCAGGTTGAACGCCGGGAAATGGCCGCCGTGGAACAGCGGTTCCAGCCAGCGCCAGTGGAAGTCCAGAAAGTCCACCACGTAGCCGTGCATCACCCGGTCGATCACGTTGCCCAGCGCCCCGCCCAGCAGGCTGCTGATGGCAAAGGCAAACAGGCGCTGGCCGGGGTGGCTCTTCAGCATCCACAGCATGAAGCCCGCGGCCAGCACGCCCACGGCGGTGAAGGCCCAGCGCTGCCAGCCCCCGGCGTCGTGCAGGAAGGAAAACGCCGCCCCCATGTTGTGGGCCCGCACGATGTTGAAGAACGGGGTGACCACCGTGCTGTCGCCCAGCTGGTAATAACCCACGATCAGCGTCTTGGTGAACTGGTCCAGCACGATGACGATGGCCGACCAGATCAGCCACGGCCACAGCAGCGCCCCACCGTCGGCGGGGCGGCTGCCGCCCGCCGAGGGTTTGCCCGCACTGCGGCCACTGGCGGCACCGGGTTTGCGCGTGGCCATCAGGCGTGGACCCGGGCTTCACCCGCCCCGTGCAGGTTGCTGGTGCAGCGGCCACACAGGCCGGGGTGGGCGGCGTCGTGGCCCACGTCGTCCCGGTAGTGCCAGCAGCGTTCGCATTTTTGGTGTTTTGAGGCTTCCACGCTTATTTGTAAAGCGTCACCAGCTACCAATTCAATAGTGGAGACGATGAAGACGAACTTCAGGTCGTCACCCAGGCTGGCCAGCAGGGCGTGGTCGTCGCCAGGCACCGTCAGCGTCACATGGGCTTGCAGCGAGGAGCCCACGGCACCCGTGGTGCGAACGGCTTCAATCTCCTTGTTGACGGCGTCGCGCAGGGTGCGGATGCGCTGCCACTTGTTCAGCAAGGCCTCGCTGGCAGCGGTGGGCTCGGGCCACTGGGTGTAGGTCTCGATGAAGATGGACTCGCTGTGCGGCTGCCCGGCCTGCGCCATGAAGCCCCAGGCCTCTTCGGCGGTGAAGCTCAGGAACGGGGCCATCCAGCGCACCATGGTGTGGGTGATGCGGTGCAGCGCGGTCTGGGCGCTGCGGCGGGCCAGGCTCTGGGGGGCGGTGGTGTACAGGCGGTCCTTCAGCACGTCCAGGTAGAACGCGCCCAGGTCTTCCGAGCAGTACACCTGCAGCTTGGCCACCACGGGGTGGAACTCGTACTTCTCGTAGTGCGCCAGGATGTCGGCTTGCAGCTGCGCGGCACGGGCCAGCGCAAAGCGGTCGATTTCCAGCAGCTCGGCGTCGGGCACCGCGTCGGTGGCGGGGTTGAAGTCGGAGATGTTGGCCAGCAAGAAGCGCAGCGTGTTGCGGATGCGGCGGTAGGCGTCCACCACGCGGGCCAGGATCTTGTCGTCAATGCCCAGGTCGCCCGAGTAGTCGGTGGCGGCCACCCACAGGCGGATGATTTCCGCCCCCATCTTGTTGCTGATTTCCTGCGGGGCCACCACGTTGCCCACGCTCTTGCTCATCTTGCGGCCCTGGCCGTCCACGGTGAAGCCGTGGGTCAGCAGGCCCTTGTACGGGGCGCGGCCATACATGGCGCAGGCGGTCAGCAGCGAGCTGTGGAACCAGCCGCGGTGCTGGTCGTGGCCTTCCAGGTACAGATCGGCCTCGCAACCCTCGTCGTGGGCGTGGGCCAGGCTGCCGTCGGCGCACTTCTGGCCATGGCTGCCTTTGAGCACGGTGGTGTGGGTGGTGCCGGAGTCGAACCACACCTCCAGGATGTCGGTGCTCTTGGTGTAGCTGGCGGGGTTGGCGCTGTCGCCAATGCGCGCCAGGATGTCGGCCACGCTGAGCTTGCTCCAGGCCTCGATGCCGCCTTGCTCCACCACGCTGGCGGCCAGGTCCACGATCTCGGGCGTGCGCGGGTGCGGCTCGGCCGTGTCCACGTGCAGCAGGAAGGGCAGGGGAACGCCCCAGCTGCGCTGGCGGCTGATGCACCAGTCGGGCCGGTTGGCGATCATGTCGCGCAGGCGGGCACGGCCGTTTTCGGGGAAGAAGCCGGTGTCGTCGATGGCGGCCAGCGCCATCTGGCGCAGGGTTTGCGGGGCCTTGTCGGTGGTGAAGATGCCGTCGCCTTCGTCCATGCGCACAAACCACTGGGCGGCGGCGCGGTAGATCACCGGCGTCTTGTGCCGCCAGCAGTGCGGGTAGCTGTGGGTGATGACCTCGGTGGCCATCAACCGACCGTGCTCGCGCAGGGTGTCGATGATGACGGGGCAGGCTTTCCAGATGTTCATGCCGCCGAACAGCGGCAGTTCGGCCTCGTACTGGCCGTTGCCCTGCACGGGGTTGAGGATGTCGTCGTAGGCAAAACCATTGGCCACGCAGCTGTTGAAGTCGTCCACGCCGTAGGCGGGTGACGAGTGCACGATGCCGGTGCCGTCGTCCGCCGTGGCGTAGTCGGCCACGAACACGGGCGACAGGCGGTTGTAGCCCTCGTGCACATGGGCCAGTGGGTGGCGGAAGTTGATTTTTTCCAGCTTGGCCCCCTGGGCGCGGGCCACCACATGGCCTTCCAGGCCGTAGCGGCCCAGGCACTTCTCCACCAGCGTGTCGGCCAGGATCAGCAGGCCCTTGGGCGTGTCCACCAGGGCGTAGACCAGCTCGGGGTTGAGGTTGAGCGCCTGGTTGGCGGGGATGGTCCAGGCGGTGGTGGTCCAGATGACCACAAACGCCTCTTTGCTCAAACCGGGCAGGCCGAAGGCAGCGGCCAGCTTGTCGGGTTCGGCGCAGGGGAAGGCCACGTCCAGCGTCTGGCTCTTCTTGTCCTGGTATTCGATTTCGAATTCGGCCAGCGAGCTGCCGCAGTCAAAACACCAGTACACAGGCTTCAGGCCCCGGTACACAAAGCCCCGTTCCATCACGCGCTTGAAGGCGCGGATTTCGTTGGCCTCGGTCGCGAAGTCCATGGTGCGGTAGGGCTTGTCCCACTGGCCCAGCACGCCCAGGCGCTTGAAGTCGGCCATTTGCTGCGCGATCTGCTCGGTGGCAAAGGCGCGGGCCTTGGCCTGCATGTCGTCGCGGCTGAGGTTGCGGCCATGCAGTTTTTCGATGGCGTTTTCGATGGGCAGGCCGTGGCAGTCCCAGCCGGGGATGTACTGCGCGTCCAGGCCCTTGAGTTGGCGGGCCTTGACGATCATGTCCTTCAGCACCTTGTTCACCGCGTGGCCGATGTGGATCTGGCCGTTGGCATAGGGCGGGCCGTCGTGCAGGATGAACTTGGGCGCACCTTCACGTGCCTGGCGCAGCTTGGCGTACAGGCCGTTGTCGTCCCAGGCCTTCACCCAGCCCGGCTCGCGCTTGGGCAGGTCGCCGCGCATGGGGAAAGGGGTGTCGGGCAGGTTGAGGGTGCTGCGGTATTCGGGTTTGGCGTCGGACATGGTGGGTGAAAACGGCGGTGGGCAGGCAATGCCCTGGACAACGGGGCCCCGTGTCGGCAACGGGGAGGAGGCGCATGGCGCGGCAGGGGCTCTTCGTGCCGGACTGGCACCGGCACGACAAGCGTGGGGCGGGCGTTAAATTCGGTCGCGCGTGGTCTGGCGACGGGTCTGGGTGTGGGAGTCGGCGAAAAACGCACGAGCGTCGTCGCAGTCCTTGGCGATGCCCTGGGTCAGGGCGTCCAGACTGTTGTACTTCAGTTCGTCATGCAGTTTGTGCAGCAGCTCCACGCGCACAATTTTACCGTAGGCCTCCTGGCGGGCCACCTCGTCGGGCCAGCTCAGGCAGTGGGTTTCCAGCAGCACGCGGCCCCCGTTCACGTCGTCGGGGTCCAGCGAGGGGCGAACGCCCAGGTTGGCCACGCCGGGCAGCGGTGGGGCCGAGGGGTCGGGGTGCAGGCCGTGCACCTGCACCGCAAAAATGCCGCTGGCCGCCGGTTTCCAGTGGGAGAACCGCAGGTTGAGGGTGCGAAAACCGTCGCCCTTGCCCGGGGCGCTGGCCCCCAGTTCGCGGCCCAGCTTGCGGCCATGCACCACATGGCCCGAGATGCTGTAGGGCCTGCCCAACAAGGCGGCCACATCGTTCATGCGGCCCTGGGCCAGGGCATCGCGCACGGCGGAGCTGGACACGCGCAGGCTGTGCACCTCGTAGGACTGCATGCGGGCCACATCAAACCCGCTGGCTTCGCCCGCGGCGTCCAGCATGGCGTAGTCGCCCTGGCGGCCCGCGCCAAAGCGGAAATCGTCACCCACCAGCACGTAACGGGCGTTGAGCCCGCGCACCAGCGTGTCCTGGATGAACGACTGGGCCGTCTGTGCGGCCAGCCGGGCGTCGAAGGGCATGATCAGGCACTCGTCCACGCCACAGCGTTGCAGCTCGGTGAGCTTGTCGCGCAGGGTGGCGATGCGGGCCGGGGCCAGGTCGGGCTTGTGGTGTGCCCCGGCGAAGTAGTCGCGCGGGTGGGGCTCGAAGGTCATCACGCAGCTGCGCAGGCCGCGGTGGCGGGCTTCGTTGATCAGCAGCGCCAGCATGGCCTGATGGCCCCGGTGCACGCCGTCGAAGTTGCCGATGGTGATGGCCCGTCCCACTGCGCCCGCGGTCAGCGGGGCGGGCTTGAGGTGGGGGTGGCCGCGAAGGATGTTCATGGCCCCCGATTGTGCCCGCTCAGGCGAAAACGCCCGCCGTCTCCTGCAGGCCGTCGCTCAGCACGCCCAGGTGGTGCAGGGTGTCGCCCAGGGTCATTTCCATCTGGGTCAGGCGCTTGAAGCAGTGGCTGACGATGTACTCGTCGGTCACGCCGATGCCGCCGTGCAATTGCACCGCCTGCTGGCCCACAAAGCGCATGCTCTGGCCCAGTTGCACCTTGGCGCGGGCCATGGCCAGGCGGCGTTCGTCGGCGGGGGCACCCAGCTTCAGCGTGGCGTAGTAGCTCATGCTGCGGGCCAGTTCCAGCTGCATTTTCATGTCGGCCAGGCGGTGGCGCAGGGCCTGGAAGCTGCCGATCAGCACGCCGAACTGCTTGCGGGTGTTGAGGTACTCGGCGGTCAGGGCAAACACCTTGTCCATCACGCCCACGGCCTCGGCGCACAACGCAGCCACTCCCACGTCGGTGGCCAGTTGCAGGGCGGTGAGGCCGTCGCGGGTGATGAGTTGGGCCGGGGCGTTGTCCAGCACCAGGTTGGCGGCGCGGCTGCCGTCCTGGCAGGGGTGACCTGCGGTGCTGACACCCGTGGCCCCACGCTCCACCAGGAACAGGGCCAGTTGGCCGTCCAGCTGGGCAGGGACGATCCAGGCCTGGGCCTGGTCGCCCGCGGGTACCATGTTTTTGGTAGCAGTCAGCGCATATGCAGAAAGCGCTGGGGTTGCTTTTGCTTCACAAACATTCAGCCGGTACCGGGCCTTGCGTTCCTGGTGGGCCAAGGCCACCAGGGCGTCGCCCGAGGCGATGCGGGGCAACCAGGTGGACTGGAGGTCGGCGGGCGCAAACTGGCTCAGCACGGCAGAGGCCACCAGGCATTGGGCGTAGGGCTCCACCACCAGGCCCTGGCCCAGCGTCTCCATGACCACCATGGCCTCGACCGGGCCCATGTCCATGCCGTCGTGGTCGGCGGGCACGCACAGGCCGGTCAGGCCCAGTTCGGCCAGTTCGCCCCAGGCCACGCGGTCGAAGCCGCCCTGGGCCACGATGCGGCGGCGGCGTTCGAAGGTGTAGGCCTTGTCCACCCAGCGGGAGACGGCGTCGCGCAGTTGCTGTTGGTCGTCGGAAAAATCAAAGTCCATGGTGTCTCCTGATTCGCTTCAGCCCAACACCGTCTGCGCGACGATGTTGCGTTGCACTTCGTTGCTGCCACCGTAGATGGTGGTCTTGCGGTAATTGAAGTAGGTGCTGGCCAGCGGGGCGTTGGCCAGGTTGCCGCCGGGGAATTCCGACAGGCCCAATGCCGCATCCCCCTGCCAACCGGCTTCCATGGCGTCGAAGATGAAGGGCAGGCTGTACGGTCCGGCGGCCAGCATCATCAGCTCGGCGTAACGCTGCTGGATTTCGCTGCCGCGGATCTTCAGCAGCCCGGCCAGGTCCAGCGAGGGCTTGCCCGAGCGCTCGGCACTCAGCACGCGCAGCACCAGCATTTCCAGCGCCACGATGTCCACCTCCAGCAGGGCGATCTGGTCGCGAAAGCGGCTGTCTTCCCACACGCCTTCGGCCTTGGCAATGCGTTTCAGGCGTTCCAGCTCGCGTTTGGATCGGTTCACGTCGGCGATGTTGGTGCGCTCGTGGGCCAGCAGGTGTTTGGCGTAGTGCCAGCCCTTGTTTTCCTCGCCAATCAGGTTCTCGGCGGGCACCTCGACGTTGTCGAAGAACACCTCGTTGACCTCGCACTCGCCATCCAGCAGCTTGATGGGGCGCACCGTCACACCCGGGCTTTTCATGTCCACCAGCAGGAAGCTGATGCCGGCCTGGGGCTTGACCTCGGTGTTGGTGCGTACCAGGCAGAAGATCCACTCGCCGTACTGACCCAGCGTGGTCCAGGTCTTCTGGCCGTTGACGATGTAGTGGTCGCCCACCCGCTCGGCGCGGGTCTTGACGCTGGCCAGGTCGGAACCGGAGCCCGGTTCGCTGTAGCCCTGGCTCCACCACACCTCACCGCTGGCGATGCCGGGTAGGAAGCGCTGGTGCTGCTCGGGCGTGCCAAAGGCCATGATGACCGGGGCCACCATCACCGGCCCGAAGGGCACGATGCGCGGCGCACCGGCCAGGGCGCATTCCTCTTCGAACAAATGCTTTTGCACCGCGGTCCAACCCGGGCCGCCAAACTGCTGGGGCCAGCCGAAGCCCAGCCAGCCCTTGGCCCCCAGGATCTTGGCCCATCGTTGCAGGTCGTCGCGGCTCAGGCGCAGGGCGTTGTGCACCTTGTGGGCAATGTCTGCGGGCAGGTGGGCACGCACCCAGGTGCGCACCTCTTCGCGAAACGCTTGTTCTTCGGGCGTGAAGGCCAGATCCATGCACATGTCTCCATCGGCATTTGAAAGGAGACTTTTTTAGCACGGTCGTTCGGTTTTGGGTTGTCCACGGCGGGACAACCCGGGGTAAACCCCAGTCAGTCGCCGCTGGCAGGCGGGGTAAGCCCCAACTGCTGGCACACGTCGGCCAGCGTGGTGCGCAGGGTGGACACTTCGGCCTCCAGCGCGGCCACCCGGCGGGTGAGGGTGATCACCTCGCCCTCGGTGGCGGTGGAGCCAGTGGCCCCCGCCTGGGCGGCCAGGGCCTGGGTGTCCACCGGGCCGCACAGCAGGTGGGCCCAGCGCTGTTCGCGGGCACCCGGTGCCCGGGGCAGCTTGATCACCAGCGGGCCGCCTTTGTCCTCACTGCGGTCTTGCAGCTCTTCCAAAAAGGCGTCCACCGACGAGATGTCGGCAAACCGGTGCCAGCGCTCGGCGTTGATGCGCAGCTCACCCGCCGTCTGCGGGCCGCGCAGCATCAGCAGGCCCAGCAGCACGGCGGACTGGTCGGGCACCCCCACGCCGCGCACAAAGTTGTGGCTGTAGCGGGGCACGCGGGCACCGCTCTGTTCCACCACCAGGGCCAGGGACTTGAGCTCGTCAATGGCCTCGGCGGCTTCGGCTTCGGTGATGTTCATCACCGGGTCGCGGGTGGTTTTCTGGTTGCAGCCGGTCAGCAGGGCCTGCATGGACAGGGGGTAGCTGTCGGGCACGGTGCGGGCTTTTTCCATCAGCGTGGCCAGCACGCGGGCTTCGGTGGCAGACAGGGGGCGGAGGTCGGGGCGCAGGGTAGGGTTCATTACACTCGGGCGGACATGAAAAACATCGTCATTCTCATCTCTGGCGGGGGGTCCAACATGGCCGCCATCGTCCGCCATGCCCAGCGCCACGATTGGGCGCAACGCCTGGGGGCGCGTGTGGCAGCGGTCATCAGCAACAAGGCCGACGCCGCAGGCTTGAAGTTTGCCGCCGAGCACGGCCTGGCCACCGCCGTGGTGGACCACAAGTCCCACCCCAGCCGCGAAGCCTTCGACGCCGCGCTGAGCGCCGAGATCGACCGCCTGGGCGGCCAGGGCCGTCCCGAGGGCAAGCCCGATCTGGTGGTGCTGGCGGGCTTCATGCGCATCCTCACCCCCGGCTTTGTGGCGCATTACGCCGGGCGCATGCTCAACATCCACCCCAGCCTGTTGCCCGCATTCCCCGGCTTGAACACCCATCAACGGGCCATTGACATGGGCTGTCGTTTTGCCGGGGCCACCGTGCACCGGGTGACGGCGGAGCTGGACCACGGCGACATCCTCGCGCAGGCGGTGGTGCCCATCCTGCCCGGCGACACTGCGGCAGCGCTGGCCGCACGGGTGTTGTCGCAGGAGCACCTGATGTACCCGAAGGCCGTGGAAGATGTGTTGAAGGCTTGAAGGTTTTTTGGCATCTGGCGCTTTTTCCATCAGCATTGATAGCTATGAAAATTGACGTCAAAGGCTGAGTGCCGGGCCCGGCACGGCCCCTCCCGCCCCCAACAAAAAGCCCCCGCGCTGTGGTGACAGTGTGGGGGCTTGTTTTTGCCACAGGCAGGCCCGGTAAGGCCTGGGTGTGTCGGCTGGGGCGGGTGGCCCTGCCGGGGGATGTGCTGCGATCAACAGATGGAAAGAAGTGTAGGCCGCGGGGCGGGGCAGTGGATTGCGAAGTTGCGTCAATACCCATTGGATTTGGCAGAATCTGCCAATGAAATACATTTTTTGGGTGAATCATGGATATTGATCGCTATGACCGGCAAATTTTGGAAATCTTGCAGGCCGAGGGGCGTATTCCCAACCAGGACTTGGCCGAGCGCATCGGCCTGTCGCCCTCACCCTGCCTGCGCCGCGTGCGGGCGCTGGAAGAGGCGGGCCTGATTCGGGGCTACCGCGCCGTGCTGGACGCGCGAAAGCTGGGCCTGACGCTCATGGCCCTCATCCACATTTCCATGGACCAGCACACGCCCGAGCGTTTTGCCAACTTCGAGGCCACCGTGAGCGTGCTGCCCGAGGTGCTGGAATGCCTGCTCATCACCGGGCAGGATGCCGACTACCAGGTGAAGGTGGCCGTGCGCGACATGGACCACTACCAGGACCTGCTGCTCAACAAGATCACCCGCATCGAGGGGGTGACCGGCGTGCACTCCAGCTTTGTGCTGCGCCGGGTGGTGGACAAGACGGCTTTGCCGGTGTGAGGGGGCGCGGACTACTCTGGCTTGGTGTCGTCCGCCAGGTAGCGGCGCACCAGGTCATAAAAGCTGTCGTAGAACTTTTCCACCGAAATGGTTTCGCTGCCGACCTTCACCAGGGCTTCGTCGGTCGACGAAAACGGCAGCGACACCGAGCCGATGCCCCCCAGCCCCACGCTGGCCGATGACGCCGACTTCTTCAGGGCATAGGTGTCCTTGATGGCGGTGACGAACACCAGGCTCCACCGTTCGGGCGGGGTGTCGGGCGCACAAACCACCCGGATCAGAATTTCCTGCTGGGCCTCGGGCGTGGGCTGGAAGCTCTTCTTGGCGTCGATCAGGTCGGGCTTGGTGTTGACCAGGATGTAGCCTTGGCTCAGCAGGGCCCGCCGCGCGGCCTCGCAACTCTGCGGGGCCGATCCCGGAATGAGGCGGGAATAGGTTTCTTCCGAGTCGAATTTTTCCTGCAGAGGCGGGCGCACGGGAGGCTGCGAGCCGCAAGCGCCCAGCCCCAGGGTCAGGAGGGCGGCCAGACCCCAGGCGGCAAAGCGCCACAGAGGGGGCATTCGGTGAATGGTCAAAATGGGGACTCCAAGGCAGTCTGAATCGGCGCTGAGACCCGTTCATTCTGCCCCGGTTCCCACGGGGCGGCTGGCGGGGGGCGACGACGGCTCACATTGCCTTGTGGAACACCAGCCCCGCGTGTTCCCGCATGGCGTGGAACTTGATCTTGGGCCAGTTGGCCTCCACGGCGCGCAGGGTGGCGTTGTGGTCCACCAGCAGGGTGGGAGCGTCCACCGCGTCCAGCGCCACGCGGTGCTGGTTGGCGTCGATGAAGCGTTTCAGCTCCTGCTCGCCACCGTCTTCCGGCGCACAGGTCACCCAGCGGGCCACCTGGTAGTTGCTGTGGGTGATGCGAGCTTTCACACCGTATTCGGTTTCCAGCCGGTGCGCCACCACCTCAAACTGCAACTGGCCCACGGCCCCCAGCATCAGCACGCTGCCTGCCACGGGGCGGAAGACCTGGATGGCCCCTTCCTCGCCCAGCTGGGTGAGCCCGGCCTTGAGCTGCTTGGTGCGCAGCGGGTCGGCCACTTCCACGCTGCGGATGATTTCCGGCGCAAAGAAGGGCAGGCCGGTGAACTGGAGTTGCTCGCCCTCGGTGAGGGTGTCGCCCAGTTGCAGCACACCGTGGTTGGGGATGCCGATGATGTCGCCCGCAAAGGCCTCGTCCAGCAGCTCGCGGCGCTGGCTCATGAACGTCACCACCGTGTTGGGCTTGATGACCTTGCCGCTGCGCACCACCTTCAGGGGCATGCCGCGTTCGAACTTGCCGCTGGCCACGCGCACAAAGGCGATGCGGTCGCGGTGCGCCGGGTCCATGTTGGCCTGGATCTTGAACACCACGCCGCTGAACTTGGGTTCAGTCGGCTCCACCACGCGCTGGATGGCGGGCTTGGGGCCGGGCGGCGGGGCCAGGTCCACCAGGGCGTCCAGCACCTCGCGCACGCCAAAGTTGTTGATGGCCGAGCCGAACAGCATGGGCGTTTGGCGCCCGGCCAAAAACTCGGCTTCGTCAAACGCGGGGCTGGCACCTTCCACCAGCTCCATTTCGTCCTTGGCCTGGGTCCATTCCATGCCGAAGCGGCTGGCGGTGTCGGCATTGTCCAGGCCCACCAGCACCTCTTCGTCGCCGCCTGCGCGGTCTTCACCCGCGGCAAACACGCGCATCTGGTCGGTGCGGCGGTCGTACACACCGTGGAACTGCTTGCCCATGCCCACCGGCCAGGTGAAGGGCACGACGGTCATGCCCAGCTCGCGCTCGATTTCGTCCATCACGTCCAGCGGGGCCTGCACCTCGCGGTCCATCTTGTTCACAAAGGTCAGGATGGGCGTGTTGCGGGCGCGGCAGACCTGGAGCAGGCGGCGGGTTTGGGGTTCCACGCCGTTGGCGGCGTCAATCACCATCAGCGCGGCGTCCACGGCGGTCAGCACGCGGTAGGTGTCTTCCGAAAAGTCCTGGTGGCCCGGGGTGTCCAGCAGGTTGATGACGCAGTCGCGGTATTCCATCTGCATCACGCTCGATGCGACCGAAATGCCGCGCTGCTTTTCAATCTCCATCCAGTCCGAGGTGGCGTGGCGGGCGGCCTTGCGGGCCTTGACCGAACCCGCGATGTTGATGGCACCCGAAAACAGCAACAGCTTTTCGGTGAGGGTGGTTTTACCCGCGTCAGGGTGGGAGATGATGGCGAAGGTGCGGCGACGGCGCACTTGGTCTTGAATGTCGGACATGGGGCGCGATTATCCCAGCCCGGGGTGGGCGCCCGGCGGGTGGGCGGGGCCATGGGACAATCGGGCCCATGCATCCCAAAGCCTTGCTGGACGCCTGCACCGACCTGGTGAGGCTGGTCCTGAAATTCGATCATCCCGCCGACGCCGTGGTGTCGCGCTACTTCCGCGAACACCGCAACCTGGGCCCCCGCGAGCGGGCCACGCTGGCCGAAACCGCCTACGCGGTGCTGCGCCACAAGCTGTTGTTCGAGTACCTGGCCCGCAGCGGCCCCGGTTCGCGCGAGCGCAAGCTGGCGGTGCTGGGCTTCCATGGCGACCGGGGGTTTGTCAAATCCGCCCTGAGCGACGCCGAAAAAACCTGGCTGGACGCCACCGACCAGGTGCCCTCGGGCGACCTGCAACCCCACCACCGCCACAACCTGCCGGAATGGATGGTGCCGCCGCTCAAGGCCCAGGTGGGCGACGACTTCCAGGCCTTGGCCGAGGCGCTCAACCAGCCCGCGCCGCTGGACTTGCGGGTCAACGATTTGAAGCAAAAAAGGCCTGCTGCGCTTGATCTGCTTAAGAAGGCTGCTATTGAAGCAGAAGCAACGCCGTATTCGCCCTGGGGCATTCGCGTGCCCGGCAAACCCGCCATCCACAAGCTGCCCGCTTTCCTGAGCGGCGAGCTGGAGGTGCAGGACGAAGGCTCGCAACTGCTGGCCTGGCTCACCGAGGCCAAACGTGGCGAAATGGTCACCGACTTCTGTGCCGGGGCCGGGGGCAAAACCCTGGCGCTGGGTGCCATGATGCGCAGCACGGGCCGCCTGTATGCGTTCGACGTGTCGGCCCACCGGCTGGATGCGCTCAAGCCCCGTCTGGCGCGCAGTGGCCTGTCCAACGTGCACCCGGTGGCCATTGCCCACGAGCGGGACGAGCGCATCAAGCGCCTGGCCGGCAAGATGGACCGGGTGCTGGTGGACGCACCTTGTTCCGGCCTGGGCACCCTGCGCCGCAACCCCGACCTGAAATGGCGGCAGACCGCCCAGGCCGTGGCCGAGTTGCAGGCCAAGCAGTTGGCCATCCTGTCCAGCGCCTCGCGCCTGGTGAAGGCGGGCGGGCGGCTGGTGTACGCCACCTGCAGCATCCTGAGCGACGAAAACGAGGCCGTGGCCGAGCGCTTCACCGCCGAACACCCCGACTTTGACGTGCTGCCCGTGCCCGACCTCCTGGCCCGCTTGCTGGCGCAGGGCACCAGTGAGGCCGAGGCCGCCCAACAGGCCCAAAGCCTGTGCCACGGCCCGCATTTGCGCCTGTGGCCGCACCGCCACCAGACCGACGGTTTTTTTGCGGCCGTCTGGCAGCGCAAGGGCTGACCGGCAGGCCCCATCCGTCATTCGTTGCCTGCGCGACATGCGGCAGGTGCGCTGAGCCGCTTCGCTCTCTACAATCAAGAGCCCATCGTTGGGGCTCCTGCGCACACGCCTGCGCAGGGATTGTTTTGCGAAAGTAGGCTACACATGAATGTTCTGGACACCTTGGTCCATTGGCTGGGCCATGGTCTGATCAACACCACCTGGTGGCAAGTGGTGCTGATCACCCTGGGGTTGACCCACGTCACCATCGCCAGCGTCACCATCTTTCTGCACCGCCATCAGGCGCACCGGGCGCTGGACCTGCACCCCATTCCCTCCCATTTCTTCCGTTTCTGGCTGTGGATGACCACGGGCATGGTCACCAAGGAGTGGGCATCCATCCACCGCAAGCACCACGCCAAGTGTGAGCAGGAGGGTGACCCGCACAGCCCGGTGGTGTTCGGCATCAAGAAGGTGCTGACCCAAGGGGCCGAGCTGTACCGCGCCGAATCCAAAAACGCCGAAACCATGGCCCGTTATGGCCACGGCACGCCCAACGACTGGCTGGAAAACAAGGTCTACGCGCCCCATTCCGCGCTGGGGGTGAGCCTGATGCTGATCATCGACGTGCTGCTGTTCGGTGCCATCGGCCTGACCATCTGGGCCGTGCAGATGGCCTGGATTCCCATCACTGCCGCGGGCATCATCAACGGGCTGGGTCACCATTGGGGTTACCGCAACTTCGAGGCGGCCGACGCCAGCACCAACGTCTCGCCCTGGGGCGTCCTGATTGGGGGCGAAGAGTTGCACAACAACCACCACACCTACCCCACGTCGGCCAAGCTGTCGGTCAAGTCGTACGAGTTCGACATTGGCTGGGTCTACATCCGCGCCCTGGAAATGCTGGGTCTGGCCAAGGCCCGCAAGACCGTGCCCCACATGGTGCTGGGTGACGTGAAGCCGGTGGCTGACGAAAAAACGCTGGAGGCCATCATCGCCCATCGCTACGAGGTCATGGCCCAGTACGCCCGGGAAATGCGCCGCGCCTGTGCCGCCGAACTGGAGGCCGCCAAAGCCCGCAGCGCCGATCTGGCCGATGTGTCTGTGCTGAAGGTGGCCCGCCGCTGGCTGCCGCGTGACGACGAGAAGGTGCCTGCCGCGTTGCGTCCGCAGCTGGCCCAGGTGCGGGCCCAGCACCCGGTGCTGGACAAGATGCACAGCATGCGTGAAGAGTTGCGGCTGCTCTGGTCGTCCACCACGCTGTCGCGCGAGCAGCTGGCCAAGGAACTGCAAGCCTGGTGTCGCCGGGCGGAAGACAGCGGCGTGGCCGCGCTGAAAGAGTTCTCGTACACCCTGCGCGCCGTGCGGGTGTGATGGTTGCCGGAGGCAACAAAAAAGCCGCTGGAATCCAGCGGCTTTTTTTGTGGGTCAGTTGAAGTGGATCACTTCAGCTTGATTTCCTTGTACTCGACGTGTTTGCGAGCCTTGGGGTCGAACTTCATGAAGCTCAGCTTTTCGGGCGTGGTCTTCTTGTTCTTGTTGGTGGTGTAGAAGTGGCCGGTACCCGCAGTGGATTCCAGCTTGATCTTTTCGCGTCCGCCTTTGGTTGCCATGGTCGGTTCCTTTCAGTGATCAGGCTTGACCACGTGCACGCATGTCAGCGAGCACGGCTTCAATGCCGTTTTTGTCGATCAGGCGCAGGGCAGCGCTGGAAACGCGCAGGCGCACCCAACGGTTTTCGCTCTCAACCCAGAACCGGCGGTATTGCAGGTTGGGCAGGAAACGGCGCTTGGTTTTGTTGTTGGCGTGGGAAACGTTGTTTCCCACCATGGGCTTCTTGCCCGTGACTTCGCAGACGCGTGCCATGTGTGGACACTCCGAAAAACACAGCTGCCGTGGCCTGTCGGCCTGAAAGCCCGTTTGCACCGGGCTTGGCAGCTTCACCTCGCCAAAAAAAGGGTGGCGGTAACCCTGAAAAGCCTGCGATTATAGCCCGGCCTTGCAGAGCCGGGCAAATGCGGGGTGGTCGACCGACCAACGGGGCTCAGGCCCCGCCTTGTTCCAGGAAGCGCTGGGCGTCCAGCGCGGCCATGCAGCCCGTGCCGGCGCTGGTGATGGCCTGGCGGTACACATGGTCCTGCACGTCCCCGGCGGCAAACACGCCGGGCACGCTGGTCATGGTGGCAAAGCCGGTGTGGCCGCCGCGGGTGATGATGTAACCGTCCTTCATCTCCACTTGGCCTTTGAAGATGTCGGTGTTGGGCTGGTGGCCGATGGCGATGAAGCAGCCTTGCACGTCCACGTTTTCGGTGGCGCCGGTCTGCACGTTTTTCAGGCGCACGCCGTTCACGCCCTTGTCGTCGCCCAGCACCTCGTCGAGCACGCTGAACAGTTTGAGTTCAATCTTGCCGGCTTCCACCTTTTCCATCAGGTGGTCGATCATGATGGCCTCGGCCTTGAACTTGTCTCGGCGGTGGATCAGGGTGACCTTGCTGGCGATGTTGGAGAGGTACAGCGCCTCTTCCACGGCGGTGTTGCCGCCACCCACCACCGCCACGGGCTGGCCGCGGTAGAAGAAGCCGTCGCAGGTGGCGCAACCACTCACGCCCTTGCCCATGAAGGCTTCTTCGGAGGGCAGGCCCAGGTATTTGGCCGAGGCACCGGTGGCAATCACCAGGGCGTCACAGCTGTACTGGCCGCTGTCGCCGGTCAGCACAAACGGGCGTTTGGACAGGTCCACCGCGTTGATGTGGTCGAACACCATGTCGGTCTTGAAGCGTTCCGCATGTTGCTGGAAGCGCTGCATCAGTTCCGGACCCTGCACGCCGTTGACGTCGGCGGGCCAGTTGTCCACCTCGGTGGTGGTCATGAGTTGTCCGCCTTGGGCGATGCCGGTCACCAGCGTGGGCGACAGGTTGGCGCGGGCGGCGTAAATGGCTGCGGTGTAACCGGCAGGGCCGGAGCCCAGAATCAGAACTTTAGAATGCTTCATGGTGGTTCAACATTGTAGGGAGACAGCTTTGGCTGGCCTTAAGCTCCGACCTTCGCGGTCCCGCAACCACCCTCACTGTCCAGGCAACCATGTCGATTCTGTCCAATCTTGACCTGATCCGCAGGGTTCCCCTGTTTTCGTCCCTGACGCCCACGCAGGCACAGTTTGTGGCCGACGCCGTGACCAAGCAGCGATACCGCCGGGGCGACGTGATCGTGGAGCAGGGCAAGAAGTCGGGATTCCTGGCCATCCTGCTCACCGGACGCGCCCGTGTGTTGACTTCGGACGAGCGTGGGCGCGAGGTGTTCCTGGCCACCTTGCACCCCGGTGACCACCTGGGCGAGATGAGCCTGATCGACAACCAGCCCCATTCGGCCACGGTGCGGGCCGACATCCAGACCGACGTGTTGTTGCTGGGGCGCACCGAGTTTGCCCGCTGCCTGCCCGAGAACAACGCCATGGCCTACGCCATCATGAAGGGTTTGGTGCAGCGTTTGCGACAGGCCGACCGCAAGATTGAATCTTTGGCGCTGATGGATGTCTATGGCCGGGTGGCGCGTGCGCTGACTGATCTGGCGGTGGAACAGGCCCCGGGGCAATGGGTCATTGCGGGCAAGGTGTCCCGCCAGGAGCTGGCCAAGATGATCGGTGCCTCTCGTGAGATGGTGAGCCGGGTCTTCAAGGACCTGGAGGACCGGGGCTTCATCGAGGTGCAGGCCGATGGCCGCACCTTGGTTCACGACCGCCTGCTTCGCCCCTGAGCCCTGACGCACATCCGCGTCTTTCCCCTTTTGCATGACTTATTCACTCAACACCCTCAACACCGATCGCGCCACGGCCCCCCCGTCGGGCATTCGCCGTTTCACCCAGGAGATGGGCCTGGTCGTGGGGCTGGTGCTGCTGGTGTTTGCCTTGCTGGCCTTGCTGACGCACCATGCGTCCGACCCGGCCTGGTCCACCACAGGGCAAGGCGGCGCTGTCACCAACTGGGCGGGCCGGGCGGGGGCCTATGTGTCCGACATGGCGCTGTACCTGTTTGGCCTGTCGTCCTGGTGGATGGTGCTGGTGGGGGTGCGGGTGTGGCTGGGCACGCTGGCCAACTGGCTGCGCACCGAGCGTGCGCCGACTGAGCCTGAACCCGAAGGCCGCTGGGCCTGGGTGCATGCGGCTCCCTTGCGCCGCCTGGGTTATTGGGCGCTGTTTCTGGCGCTGCTGGTGGCCAGCATGGTGCTGGAATGGAGCCGCCTGTACCGGCTGGAGGCCTGGCTGCCCGGGCATGCGGGCGGGGCGTTCGGCTATTGGCTGGGGCCCATGGCGGTGCGCTGGCTGGGGTTCAACGGTTCGGCCTTGCTGGCCATTGTGGTCATGGTGCTGGCGTCGGCCCGGGTGTTCCAGTTTTCGTGGGGGCACTGGGCCGAATCCATCGGTGCTCGCCTGGACGGTTGGTGGCAGGCCCGCAAGGACCGCCTGGAAGCGAACGAAGACGCCCAGATCGGGCGCCAGGCGGTGCGTCAGCGCGAAGAGTCGGTGGCCGACTGGGCCGAGGCTTTGCCCCATGGTCATCCATCACCCGCGGTGTTCAAGGAACCCACCCTGGACGGCCCCTTGCCCGTGGCCCCCACGGGACCTGACCTGCTCAACGAGCTCACCCCGCCCTGGGACGAGGCCCCTGCCCATGCCGCGGCAGTTGCAGCGGCACCCAGCACCCACCGGGTGGAGCGGGCGATTCACATTGAGCCTGTGGCCGCCGACATTGCCGTCAGCGAGCGGGTGGTGAAGGAACGGCAAAAACCGCTGTTCTCCGAAATGCCCGATTCGCACCTGCCCCAGGTGGACCTGCTGGATGGCCCGCCCGGACGGCAGGAAACGGTGTCGCCCGAAACGCTGGAAATGACCAGCCGCCTCATCGAGAAAAAGCTCTCTGACTTTGGTGTGCAGGTCACGGTGGTGGCGGCGGCCCCCGGCCCGGTCATCACCCGCTACGAAATCGACCCCGCCACCGGGGTTAAGGGGGCGCAGGTCGTCAACCTGGCCAAGGACTTGGCGCGGTCCTTGAGCCTGGTGTCCATCCGCGTGATCGAGACCATCCCGGGCAAGAACACCATGGCGCTGGAGCTGCCCAACGCCAAGCGGCAGACCATCCGCCTGAGCGAAATCCTGGGCTCGCAGGTCTACAACGACGCCAAGAGCCTGCTCACCATGGGTCTGGGCAAGGACATCGTGGGCAACCCGGTGGTGGCCGACCTGGCCAAGATGCCGCACTGCCTGGTGGCCGGCACCACGGGGTCGGGTAAGTCGGTGGGCATCAACGCCATGATCCTGAGCCTGCTGTACAAGGCCGACGCCCACGACGTGCGCCTCATGCTCATCGACCCCAAGATGCTGGAAATGAGCGTCTACGAGGGCATTCCGCACCTGCTGTGCCCGGTGGTCACCGACATGAAACAGGCCGCCAACGGCCTGAACTGGTGCGTGGCCGAAATGGAAAAGCGCTACAAGCTCATGAGCAAGATGGGCGTGCGCAACCTGGCCGGTTTCAACACCAAGATCGACGAGGCCAAGGCGCGGGGCGAGATCATTGGCAACCCCTTCAGCCTCACGCCTGAGCAGCCCGAACCGCTGGACCGCCTGCCGCACATCGTGGTGGTCATCGACGAGTTG
The DNA here is from genome assembly GCF_054777695.1 of Hydrogenophaga soli. NCBI lineage: Bacteria > Pseudomonadati > Pseudomonadota > Betaproteobacteria > Burkholderiales > Comamonadaceae > Hydrogenophaga > Hydrogenophaga soli. Next base: position 515,003 of record NZ_BAAHAK010000002.1, read on the forward strand.
GCCGACCTGATGATGGTGGTGGGCAAGAAGATCGAAGAGCTCATTGCCCGCCTGGCGCAAAAGGCGCGGGCCGCGGGCATCCACCTCATCCTGGCCACGCAGCGGCCCAGCGTGGACGTGATCACCGGCCTCATCAAGGCCAACATCCCCACCCGCATCAGCTTCCAGGTGTCCAGCAAGATCGACAGCCGAACCATCCTCGACCAGATGGGCGCCGAAGCCCTGTTGGGCATGGGTGACATGCTCTACATGCCCAGTGGCACGGGCTTCCCCCAGCGGGTGCACGGCGCGTTTGTGTCCGACGAAGAGGTGCACCGCGTGGTGGCTTATCTCAAAGAACAAGGCGGCGAGCCCAACTACATCGACGGCGTGCTGGAAGCCCCGGTGGGCGAGGGCGATGGTTTTGGTGGCGAGGTCGACGGTGGTGGCGCTTCCGGCGAAAAGGACCCCATGTACGACATGGCGGTGGAAATCGTCCTGAAAGACCGCAAGGCCAGCATCAGCTATGTGCAGCGCAAGCTGAAAATTGGCTACAACCGCTCGGCCCGCCTGCTGGAAGACATGGAAAAAGCCGGTCTGGTGAGCGCCCTGACCAGCAGCGGCCAGCGCGACATCCTGGTGGCGCCCCGCGCCGATTGACCCACATGCACAAACTAGTTGCTTCTGTTTTTATAGCTTCTTGCGCTTTCAATGCAAGCGCTGGAGGCCTGAAAGACCTTGAAAACTTTCTGTCGGGCACACGGGCGGGCAGTGCCGCCTTCACCCAGACCGTGACCGCGCCCAGCCGCGCCGGGCAGGCTGCGCCGCGCACCAAGACCTCGGGCGGGCGTTTCGAGTTTCAGCGGCCCGACCGCTTTCGCTTCGAGTACAGCCGCCCGTTCGAGCAGACCATCGTGGCCGATGGCAAGACGCTGTGGCTGTTCGACCGCGACCTCAACCAGGTGACCCAAAAGCCCCAGGCCCAGGCGCTGGGCAGTGCACCGGCGGCGCTGGTCACGTCGTCGGCCAGTTTGTCCAAGCTGGCCGAGGTGTTCGAACTGTCCGACGAGCCCGAAGCCCAGGGCCTGAGCTGGGCCAAGGCCGTGCCCCGCCAGGCCGATGGCACGCTGCGCAGCGTGCGTGTGGGTTTTGCCGACGGCCAGCTGGCGGTGCTGGAAATGGAAGACAGCTTTGGCCAGCGCTCGGTGCTCAAGTTCGAGGGCTTCAAGGCCAACCCGGCGTTTGAAGCGGGGCATTTCAATTTCAAGCCGCCGCCCGGTGCGGACGTGCTCAAACCCTGAGGCAGGCCAACGGTGGCCCTGAACTTGGCAAGCCTTCTGAGCGGGGGCTTGGCGCTGGCCACCGTGACCCTGGCCGGTGTGGTGTGGCGCATGCGGGTGCGGCAGCGGCGCACGGCGTTTCTCGACCAATACCCCTGGCCCCGGGGCCTGCTGGAGCGTTTGCGCAAGCGTCGCCCGCAATTGACCCCGCGAGACACCGAGCTGGTGGCCCAGGGCCTGCGGCAGTTCTTCCGGGCCTACCAGATGAGCGGCCATGCCTCGCTGGCCATGCCCTCGCAGCTGGCCGACGACCTGTGGCACGAGTTCATTCTGTACACCAAGGCCTACGACGCGTTCTGCCGCCAGGCCTTTGGGCGGTTCTTCCACCACACGCCAGCGGCGGTGCTGGGCAAGAAGCGGGACATCAACGCCGGGTTGCGGCGCTGCTGGTGGTGGTGTTGCCGCATCGAGTCCATCCAACCCGCCAAGCCGTCGCGCCTGCCCCTGCTGTTCGCGCTGGACGCCAAGTTCGGCATCCCCGACGGCTACCGGTATGTGCCCGACTGCTCGGGCGTGCGGCGGGACGATGGCTCGGGTGGGACGCAGTGCGCGGGTGATTTTTCAGACGCCTCGGTGGATGGGTCCACCGACGGTTGGGGTCCGGACGGCACTTCCGGGGATGCGGGAAGCGATGGTTCGGGCGACGGTGGTTGCAGCGGAGGAGGGTGTGGGGGTGACTGATTTGTTTGCACAGGAGCCCATGGCCCCGCTGGCCGAGCTGTTGCGCCCCCGCACGTTGGACGAGGTGGTGGGGCAAAGCCATTTGCTGGGGCCGGGCAAGCCGCTGCGGCTGGCGTTCCAGTCGGGCAAGGCCCATTCCATGATCTTCTGGGGGCCGCCCGGCGTGGGCAAGACCACGTTGGCCCGGCTGACCGCCCACGCCTTCGGCAGCGAGTTCATTGCCCTGTCGGCGGTGTTTTCGGGGGTCAAGGACATCCGCACCGCCATGGAGCAGGCCCAGCAGCACCTCAGCCAGGGCAAACACACCATCCTGTTCGTGGATGAAATCCACCGGTTCAACAAATCGCAGCAGGACGCGTTGCTGCCGCATGTGGAATCGGGGCTGTTCACCTTCATCGGGGCCACCACCGAGAACCCCTCGTTCGAGGTGAATTCGGCCCTGCTGTCGCGGGCGCAGGTGTATGTGCTGAAGTCATTGACCGACGACGAGCTGCGTTTGCTGCTCCAGCGGGCGCAACGCGAGGCCCTGGCCCACCTTCAGTTGGAGGCGGCGGCCGTGGACACCTTGGTGGGGTATGCCGATGGCGACGCACGGCGTTTTCTCAACCTGCTGGAGCAGTGCAGCACGGCGGCCGGGGCGGCGGGCACGCAGACCGTGGACGCCGCGTTCGTCACCAACGCCCTGAGCTTGAACGCCCGCCGTTTCGACAAAGGCGGGGATCACTTCTACGACCAGATTTCCGCCTTGCACAAGTCGGTCAGGGGCTCCAACCCCGATGCTGCGCTGTACTGGTTGTGCCGCATGCTCGATGGCGGTGCCGATCCTCGCTACCTGTCGCGCCGCATCGTGCGCATGGCCTGGGAAGACATCGGCTTGGCCGATCCGCGGGCCCTGCAGGTGGCCAACGACGCTGCACTCACCTTTGAGCGTTTGGGCAGCCCCGAGGGCGAGCTGGCGCTGGGGCAGGCGGTCATCTACCTGGCGGTGGCCGCCAAAAGCAACGCGGGCTACAAGGCCTACAACGCCGCACGCAGCTTTGTGAAGCAGGACAAGAGCCGCGAGGTGCCTGTCCACCTTCGCAATGCGCCCACCCAGCTCATGAAGGAGCTGGGGCACGGCCGCGAATACCGCTACGCCCACGATGAGCCCCATGCCTATGCGGCGGGCGAAACCTACCTGCCCGAGGGCATGGCTGCACCACATTGGTACCAGCCGGTGCCGCGGGGGCTGGAAGCGAAGATCGGGGAAAAGCTGGCGTTTCTGCAAAAACTGGACGATGAAGCCGACCCGTGCTGACCCATTGGGGTTTATCCGCCGAAGCGCATGACAGCTTCATGAAAAATTAGCATGACTTCAGTGTGTTGCTGAATAATCAGTCGGGCTGATGAAGATGCTGCTTCTCTGATGCAGCAGGGAAACGGGTTGAAATGACCCCAATGCCCTCGGGAAAACCCGAGCAATCCGGCGCCGTGCGGCGGTTTTTCGGGTAAGCCCCTTGGCTACAATCCGCCTCCAGCCCGCAGCCAGGTTCCTACAGGAAGTTGGCTGGCGGGTTTTTTGCTAGCCAGTTCGACTTGGACCTGGTTGGCAGGTGCCCCAACAACGGAGAAACACACATATGGATATCTTGCTACAGCAGATCATCAACGGTCTGGTCTTGGGCAGCATGTACGCACTGGTGGCGCTGGGATACACCATGGTGTACGGCATCATCGGGCTGATCAACTTTGCCCACGGTGACGTGCTGATGGTGGGTGCGCTCACCAGTTGGACCATCATCATTGCCATGCAAGAGGCCATGCCCGGTGCGCCGGGTTGGATCGTTCTGGTGCTGGCCATCCTCATTGCGATGGTGGTGTGCTCGGTGTTGAACTTCACCATCGAGAAGCTGGCCTACCGGCCTCTGCGCAATTCGCCTCGTCTGGCTCCGCTGATCACGGCCATCGGCATGTCGCTGCTGCTGCAGACCATCGCCATGATCATCTGGAAACCCAATCCCAAGTCGTATCCGTCGGTGCTGTCCACCGAGCCCTTTGCCATTGGCGGAGCGGTGATTTCGGTGACCCAGGTGTTCATCCTGGCTTCCACCGCCATCACGCTGGCCCTGCTGATGTGGCTGGTCAACAGCACCAAGCTGGGGCGTGCCATGCGTGCCACGGCTGAAAACCCCCGCGTGGCCGGCCTGATGGGCATCAAACCCGACTTCGTGATTTCCGCCACCTTCGTCATCGGGGCCATGCTGGCCGCGCTGGCTGGCGTGATGTGGGCCGCCAACTACGGCACCGTGCAGCACTCCATGGGCTTCATGCCGGGTCTGAAGGCCTTCACCGCAGCCGTGTTCGGTGGCATCGGCAACCTGGCCGGTGCGGTGGTCGGGGGGATTTCCCTGGGCCTGATCGAAGGCATTGGTGCGGGTTACCTGGGCGACCTGACCGGGGGTGTGCTGGGCAGCCAGTATTCAGACATCTTCGCGTTTGTCGTGCTGATCATCGTGCTGACGCTGCGTCCTTCGGGTCTGTTGGGTGAGCGCGTGGCGGACCGCGCCTGAGCGACCGAGGAGAAACTTCATGAACTACAAAAATCAACAAGGCAAATTCATTTGGTTTGCGCTCTGTGGCTTGGGGCTGCTGGTGCTGCCCCTGCTGCTGCAACCCTTTGGCAACGCCTGGGTTCGCATCGTCGACATGGCTCTGCTGTACGTGATGCTGGCCTTGGGCCTGAACATCATCGTGGGTTTTGCCGGTCTGCTGGACTTGGGCTACGTGGCGTTCTTCGCCACCGGTGCCTACCTGATGGGCTTGCTGAACTCGCCCCACCTGACCGACACCTTTCCGGCGTTGGCGGCGATGTTCCCCAACGGCATGCACAACAGCGTGTGGTGGATCCTGATTGCCGCCTTGGTGGTCGCGGGAACGGTGGGCATGCTGCTGGGTGCCCCCACCCTCAAGCTGCGCGGTGACTACCTGGCCATCGTGACCCTGGGCTTCGGTGAAATCATCCGCATCTTCATGCTGAACCTGGACCGCCCGGTCAACATCACCAACGGCCCCAAGGGTCTGATGCAGATCGACGCCATTTCGGTGTTTGGTGTCAGCCTGGGCCAGAAGCAGACCTTCTTCGGCATCACGTTCCAGTCGGTCACGCTGTATTACTACCTGATCCTGCTGTTTGTGTTGCTGATCGTGCTGGTGTCCACCCGCCTGGAGCGTTCGCGCATCGGCCGTGCCTGGATGGCCATCCGTGAAGACGAAATTGCCGCCAAGGCCATGGGCCTGAACACCCGCAACCTCAAGTTGCTGGCCTTCGGCATGGGCGCGTCGTTCGGTGGCGTGTCGGGCGTGATCTTCGCCAGCTTCCAAGGGTTTGTGTCTCCGGAGTCCTTCAGCCTGATGGAGTCCACCATGATCGTGGCCATGGTCACGCTGGGTGGTCTGGGTCACATCCCTGGTGTGGTCCTGGGTGCCCTGTTGCTGGCGGCCCTGCCTGAGCTGCTGCGTCACATGGCCGGTCCGCTGACCATGCTGACCGATGGCCGTCTGGCCCCCGAAATCCTGCGTCAGCTGCTGATTGCACTGGCCATGATCATCATCATGCTGTCTCGTCCGCGCGGCCTGTGGCCAGCGCCTGAGCACGGCAAGTCCCTGAGCAAAGGAGATGCAGCATGAGCGCTGACATCGTGCTGAAAGTCGCGGGTGTGTCCAAACGGTTCGGTGGCCTCCAGGCCCTGAGCGATGTGGGCATCACCATCAAGCGGGGTCAGGTCTATGGCCTGATCGGTCCCAACGGTGCTGGCAAAACCACCTTCTTCAACGTGCTGACGGGGCTGTACACGCCCGACAGCGGAACGTTCGAGCTGGCTGGCAAGCCCTACACACCCACTGCGGTGCATGAAGTGGCCAAGGCCGGTATTGCCCGCACGTTCCAGAACATCCGGTTGTTTGCCGAAATGACCGCGCTGGAAAACGTGATGGTGGGTCGCCATGTGCGCACCAAGTCGGGCCTGCTGGGCGCGGTGCTCCGCACCCCCGCCTTCAAGGCAGAAGAGCAAGCCATTGCCAAGCGCGCCCAGGAGCTGCTGGACTACGTGGGCATTGGCAAGTATGCCGACTTCAAGGCCCGCACCCTGTCCTACGGCGACCAGCGTCGTCTGGAAATTGCCCGTGCCTTGGCCACCGACCCGCAATTGATTGCGCTGGACGAACCGGCCGCCGGCATGAACGCGACCGAAAAGGTGCAGCTGCGCGAGCTGATCGACCGCATCCGCAATGACAACCGCACCATCCTGCTCATCGAGCACGACGTCAAGCTGGTCATGGGCCTGTGCAACCATGTCACCGTGCTCGACTATGGCAAGCCGCTGGTCAGCGGCACGCCGGCCGAGGTGCAGAAGAACGAAAAAGTGATCGAAGCCTATCTGGGCACGGGCCACTGAACGCAGCGAGAACTTCCCAATGGCAAAAACACTGCTGAAAGTCAAGGGCCTCAAGGTCAACTACGGCGGCATCAAGGCCGTCAAGGGTGCCGATCTGGAGGTGAACGAGGGCGAGTTGGTCACCCTGATCGGGTCCAACGGCGCAGGCAAGACCACCACCATGAAGGCCATCACGGGCACCTTGCCCTTTGCCGAAGGTGACATCGAGTACCTGGGCCAGAGCATCAAGGGCAAGGGCTCTTGGGACCTGGTCAAGGAAGGCCTGGCCATGGTGCCGGAAGGTCGTGGGGTGTTCACCCGCATGACCATCACGGAAAACCTGCAAATCGGTGCTTTCACCCGCAACGACAACGACGGCATTGCCGCCGACATGGAAAAGATGTTCAACATCTTCCCGCGTCTGCGCGAACGCAAGGACCAGCTGGCCGGCACCATGTCGGGTGGCGAGCAGCAAATGCTGGCCATGGCGCGTGCGCTGATGAGCCGCCCCAAGGTGCTGTTGCTGGACGAACCTTCCATGGGCTTGTCCCCCATCATGGTGGACAAGATCTTCGAAGTGGTGCGCGACGTGTACGCCCAGGGCGTGACCATCCTCCTGGTGGAACAGAACGCCAGCCGCGCCCTGAAGATTGCCGACCGTGGCTACGTGATGGACTCCGGTCTCATCACCATGACCGGCGACGCCAAGTTGATGCTGGACGACCCCAAGGTTCGCGCCGCGTACCTGGGCGAGTGAGGTTTTTCCGCTGTGCGGGGCGGGTTTCGTCCCCGCATGTCGTTCAAACTTAAAATGATGGGTTGCGCTTTACGGCGCAGCCCATTTTCTTTTTCCCCATCATGACTTCACAAACCCCTCCCGCGTCTGCCGCGCACGCCCACGCCTCCGAAGCCTTTGACGACAACCAGCTCATTGCCGAGCGTCGCGAAAAGCTCAAAGGCATCCGTGAGAAGGCCCAGGCCCAAGGCGGGGTGGCATTTCCCAACGATTTCAAGCCCGCCGACCGGGCTGAAGACCTGTTTGGCCGTTTTGATGCCCTGAGCCAGGAAGAACTGGAGCCCCTGGCAGCCACCGCCAGCGTGGCCGGTCGCATGATGTTGAAGCGCGTGATGGGCAAGGCTTGTTTCGCCACGCTGCAAGACGCCTCGTTTGGCCCCAGCAATGGCCGCATCCAGATCTACCTGAACAACGACAGCGTGGGCGCCGAAGCGCTGGCGGAGTTCAAGCACTGGGACCTGGGGGACATCATTGCCGCCGAGGGCAAGGTGTTCAAGACCCGCACGGGCGAGTTGTCCATCCACGCCACCCGCGTGCGCCTGCTGACCAAGAGCCTGCGCCCGCTGCCCGACAAGTTCCACGGCATCCACGACCAGGAGGTCAAGTACCGCCAGCGCTACGTGGACATGATGACCGACGAGGCCACCCGCAAGCGGTTTGTGGCCCGCAGCCGTGCGGTCAGTGGCATTCGCGAATTCATGGTGGAACACGGTTTCCTGGAAGTGGAAACCCCCATGCTCCACCCCATTCCCGGTGGTGCCAACGCCAAGCCGTTCGAGACGCACCACAACGCGCTGGACCAGCAGATGTTCCTGCGCATTGCGCCCGAGCTGTACCTCAAGCGATTGCTGGTGGGCGGGTTCGAGCGGGTGTTTGAAATCAACCGCAACTTCCGCAACGAAGGCATCAGCGTCCGCCACAACCCCGAGTTCACCATGATGGAGTTCTACGCGGCGTACTGGAATTACCAGGACCTGATGGACTTCACCGAAAAGTTGATCCGTGATGCAGCCATGAAGGCGGCGGGCACGCTGCAGCTCACCTACAACGGCGAGCCGGTGGACCTGAGCCAACCGTTCGAGCGCCTGACCATCCGCGAAGCCATCCTCAAGCACACCGCGGCGGGCGGCGACCTGGGCCACCATGGCGTGGCCGCGGTGGACGATCGCGAGTGGCTCATCAACGCCCTGAAGAAGCTGGGCATGAGCGAAGAGAAGAACAAACTCTCCGCCCGCACCCTGGCAGGGCTGCAGGTGCTGTACTTCGAGGAAACCGTGGAAGAGAAGTTGTGGAACCCCACCTTCATCTGCGAGCACCCCACCGAAATTTCGCCGCTGGCCCGGGCCTCTGACACCCGTCCCGAAGTGACCGAGCGTTTTGAGCTCTACATCACCGGGCGCGAGTTCGGCAACGGCTTCAGTGAGTTGAACGACGCCGAAGACCAGGCCGCCCGCTTCCATGCCCAGGTGGCCCAGAAGGACGGCGGGGACGACGAAGCCATGTACTTCGACCACGACTTCGTGCGCGCCCTGGAGTACGGCATGCCCCCGGCCGGTGGCTGTGGCATTGGCATGGACCGCCTGATGATGCTGTTGACCGACAGCCCCAGCATCCGAGACATCATCCTGTTCCCCGCACTGCGCCGGGAAGTTTGATTTCCATAGCAAACTTGTGCCGCCAATAAAGCGATAGGGTACAAAAAAGTTTGCAAATTCCATGAAAAAAACCACTGTGGCCCTGAGGGCGACAGTGGTTTTTTTGCAGGCCGCCTGAGGCGGGGCGCATGACGCAGGCGAAACGCCGCGCCGTCAGGCGGCAAATTCGCTCAGGCTCTTGCGCATCTTCTTCATGGCCGCCACTTCAATCTGGCGGATGCGTTCGGCGCTCACACCGTATTCAGCGGCCAGTTCGTGCAGCGTCATGCCGCCGGTGCCGTCGTCGTTCACCTTGAGCCAGCGCTCGGTCACGATGCGGCGCGAGCGGTCGTCCAACGCCGCCATGGCCTGGGCCACGCCGTCGGTGGCCAGGGCGTCGCGGCGGCGGGCCTCCAGCACGGCGGTGGGCTCGTGGCTGGCGTCGCTCAGGTAGGCGATGGGGCCAAAGGCTTCCTCGCCATCGTCGTTGGGCGTGGGGTCCAGCACCACGTCGCCGCCGGACAGGCGGGTTTCCATCTCGATGACGTCTTCGCGCTTGACGTTGAGCTCGCTGGCCACCACGTCGATTTCGCGGTCAGACAGGGTGCTGCGGTGGGGGGCGTTGTCGTCCAGGCCCGCATCGGCCTGGAAGCCCTGCTTCATGCTGCGCAGGTTGAAGAACAGCTTGCGCTGGGCCTTGGTGGTGGCCACCTTGACCATGCGCCAGTTCTTCAGGATGTATTCGTGGATCTCGGCCTTGATCCAGTGCATGGCGTAGCTCACCAGGCGCACGCCCTGGTCGGGGTCGAAGCGTTTGACGGCCTTCATCAGGCCCACGTTGCCTTCCTGGATCAGGTCGCCGTGCGGCAGGCCGTAACCCAGGTACTGGCGGGAGATGGACACCACCAGCCGCAGGTGGGACATCACCAGCTTGCCGGCGGCATCCAGGTCGTTTTGCTCGCGCAGGCGGCGGGCGTAAGCCTGCTCTTCCTCGTGGGTGAGCATGGGCATGCGGTTGACGGCCGAAATGTAGGCGTCCAGGTGGCCCAGGGGCGGCACCAAAGCCCAGGTTTGGGCTGCCGCCAGGGCGGGGGTGTTGAATGCAGCGGTCATGTGGAACCCTCCTCAATCCAAATGTTAGCACTCTCTGTGAGTGAGTGCTAAAGCACAAGTTCCCGTGGCGCCGTGGGTTTCAGCATACCGCGGTGGCGTTTGGCGAGCGTTGTGACGCTGTTGTGACGCCTGTGGTGAACAGTTCGCATTTGGTGGCGCCAGCGGATCACGCTGGGCACCGGAAGGCCAACATATTCATGGGGTTGAAAAGCATGTTCACAACAGAGAGCCGCCGCAGCTCGCCATGGCGGCGCGCCTTGCGGGGTGTGGTGGCGGTCGGCTGGGTCGGCCTGTCCGTTCTGCCCCTGGTCGGGCGGGCACAGACCGGGCCGTTCATTGGCGAAGTGATGTGCGGCGGCTGGGATTTCTGCCCCGCGGGGTGGGCTGAATGCAATGGCCAGCAGGTGCCCATTGCCGACAACGACGCATTGTTCACCCTGCTGGGGACCACCTATGGTGGGGATGGCCAGTCTACGTTTGCGCTGCCCAACATCCAAAGTCGCACGGTGATCGGGATGGGCACCGGCGCCGGCTTGCAAAGCCGGACCCTGGGCGAGACGGGGGGGGTTGAGGAGGTGGTGCTTTCGTCTCAGCAAATTCCCAGTCACAGCCATGGCTTGCAAGCGCACAGCGGTGCGGAGAAAGCCGCCACCCCACGGGATCGGGTACCAGGGGTGGCACCCGCCAGCGCCCCCATTTACGGCACAGGTGCCAACGCCTCGTTGGCGCCTGCATCGGTGAGCACAGTGGGCGGCAGCCAGCCCCACAACAACCTCCAACCCTATCTGGCGGTGAAGTGCTGCATTTCGCTGCAGGGTGTTTTTCCCACGCCATCTTGAGGGTGAACCACATGTGGAAACCACGCCAGTGGCGGTTGAGTGTGCGGTTGTTGGCCGCGGTGCTGGCTTTGCTGCCCGGGTTGTCCTGGGCGGAAGGCGACCCCTTTTTGGGCGAGATTCGCTGGGTGGCGTTTGGCTATGCGCCAAAGAATTGGGCGTTGTGCAAAGGTCAGATTCTGCCCATCAACCAGAACGTGGCGTTGTTTTCGTTGCTGGGGACCACCTATGGGGGCAATGGGACGACCAACTTTGCCTTGCCGGATCTGCAGGGACGAGCCCCACTGCACGTGAATGCGGGAGGAGGGTACGTTCTGGGGCAAAAGGGTGGGACCGAAGCCCACACGCTGACCCTGGCCGAGTTGCCCTCCCACACCCATGCGGTGCAGGTGGACGGGCGCGAGGCGACGCTGCCCACCCCCGATACCACCGCCTACCTGGCCAAGACCAGCGGGGGCACTTCGGCTTACGGCAGCACCCCCAGCACAACGCTGGCTGCGGAGTCGGTGACCTCCGTGGGGGGCGGTCAACCCCACACCAACATGAAACCCTTCATTGCGTTGACTTGCATCATCGCGTTGCAAGGCGTGTTCCCCAGTCAGAACTGAGCGACATTGCCAATGAACATCACAAACAAGAACTGGCGTGTCGTTGCATCCGCCGTGGTGGCGGCCCTTCAGCTGGGCATGCCCGATGGCTGCCGGGCGGGTGGGTCATCGCCCATCCTGGGGGAAATCATGTGGGTGCCCTACAACTTCGCCCCGACGGGGTGGGCGTCGTGTGACGGGCAACTGCTCAGCATTGCGTCCAATTCGGCGTTGTTTTCGTTGTTGGGCACCCGGTTCGGCGGGGACGGCATCACCACCTTTGCCCTGCCCGACATGCGAGGAAGGGTGCCTGTGCAGGCCGGTCAAGGCCCGGGATTGTCGGCGTACACCTTGGGTCAGTCGGGTGGTGAGGCCACCCACACGCTGACCCTGAACGAAATCCCTGCGCACACCCACGCCGTGCAGGTCAGCACCCAGACGGCCACCTTGACCGACCCGGCCAACCATGTGCTGGGGGCTGCGGCCAGTGGCCACCTGTACAGCCCTTCGACAGACGGCACCCTGGCCGCGGGTGCACTGGCGAGCGTGGGCGGTGGCCAAGCCCACAACAACATGATGCCGTACACCACCCTGCGCTGCATCATCGCGGTGCAAGGCGTGTTCCCCACGCATCCCTGAGAGGCATGGCTGTGTTTCAAGCGTTTTGCCGACGGATTTTGTGGGGCTTGGCGGCCTGTTGGGGCTTCATGGGCTCCGCCCATGCCGTGGATGTGGTGGTCAACGGCTCCCTCACGGCCAGCGCTTCCACGTTTGACCGGCCCAGCAACCGGTGGGTCAGCGGCAGCTATCAGGCTTCTGCCAACACCGCCATGCCGCGTGTGGTGATTCCCGTCACCACCGGCAGCAGCGGAGGCACATTCACGTTCACCGTGAATGGCAGCACCGCGTTCGATTCTTTCCTGGCGCTGTATTCGGCGTTTGATCCGGCCCAACCCCGGGCCAACCTCATTGCGGCAGACGACGACAGCGGGGGCTACCCGCATGCCCGCCTCTCTGGTGTCAACTTGGCCGCCAACACCACGTATCAGCTGGTGCTGACCAGTTATTCAGACCGCGTGGACGCGGTGTTCCCCAGGGATGGCGACTACGCGGTCTCCCTCAGCGGCGACCTGGCGGGCGACTTCGCCATCACCGCCACCGCAGACCCGGTGGGGTGGGGCACGGTGAGCTGCTCGCCCAGCAGTGTGACGCTGGGCGGCAGCAGCACCTGCACGGCCACCCCCCAAGCGGGCTACAGCTTCACGGGTTTCAGTGGCGACTGCACCGGGGGCAGTTGCGTCCTGAGCAACGTGGTGTCGGCCAAAAATGTGGTGGCGCACTTCGAGGTGGCCAGCTACGCCATCAGCGCCACGGCCAGTCCTGTTGCGGGTGGGGGTGTGAGTTGCTCGCCCAATCCCGTCACCCATGGCGGCAATGCCACCTGCACCGCCACGCCGAACAGTGGCTACACCTTCACCGGCTTCAGTGGCGGGTGTTCGGGGGCGAGTTGCTCCCTGACCGGTGTCACGGGCACCGTCAGCGTGACCGCTCACTTTGCGGCCCAAGTCAATGGCGCCTGCGGCAGCGCCAGCAACGCCACGCTGGTGACCACCGCGCCCGCGGCCAACCTGTGCAGCACCGGAGACGCCACCAGCGTGACCCCGGGAACGGCCAGCTACACCTGGGGCTGCAACGGGCAGAACGGTGGCACCAGCACCGCAGCCAATGCCTGTTCGGCGGGCCGTGGTTACGCCGTCACCCCCAGCGCCGGGGCCAATGGCAGCATCAGCCCCAACACCGTGCAGGTGGTGGCCCACAACGCGCAGCCCGCCTTCACCGTCACCCCCAGCGGGGGTTACACCGCCAGCGTGGGTGGCACCTGCGGCGGCAGCCTGAGCAGCGGCACCTACACCACCAACGCCGTCACCGCCAGTTGCACGGTGTCGGCCAGCTTTGCCGACATCACCGCCCCCACCGTCACCGGCCCCAGCATCAGCACCGGCCCCAGCCATGTCGGGGCCAGCCTGAGCGTCACCGCCGATGAAGCCGGCACCGGGTATTGGGTGCTGGTGCCCGCAGGCTCTGCCGCCCCCAGCGCAGCCGAAGTGCAGGCCGGGGTCAACTACGGTGCCGTCACCGTGGTGGCCGCCAACAACCTGGCCCTGGTGGCCAACACCCCAGCCACCATCACCCTCAGCGGCCTGAGCCCCAGCACCGCCTACGAGCTGTATTTCGTGGCCAAAGACGCGGCGGGCAACCCCAGCAGCGTGGCCAATGTGGCCATCACCACCCTGGCCGCGCCTGTCAACGGCACTTGTGGCAGTTCCAGCAACGCCGCACTGGTGACCACCGCGCCCAGTGCCAACCTGTGCAGCAGCGGCACGCCCACCAGCGTGACCACGGGCAACAGCAGCTACACCTGGGGCTGCAACGGGCAGAACGGCGGCACCAGCACCGCGGCCAATGCCTGTTCGGCAGGCCGTGGCTACACCGTCACCGCCAGTGCCGGGGCCAACGGCAGCATCAGCCCCAACACCGCGCAAGTGGTGGCCTACAACGCGCAGCCCGCCTTCACCGTCACCGCCAACAGCGGTTACACCGCCAGCGTGGGCGGCACGTGCGGCGGCAGCCTGAGCGGCGGCACCTACACCACCAGCGCGGTCACCGCCGACTGCGCGGTGGCCGCGTCCTTCACCCTCAACACCTACACCATCACCCTCACCGCCAACCCGCTGGCCGGGGGCTCGGTGAGTTGTTCGCCCAACCCCGTGTCCCACGGCAGCAGCGCGACGTGCACCGCCGCCCCCAATGCCGGTTACACCTTTGACCGTTGGGGTGGCGACTGCACGGGCACGGGCGCTTGCAGCCTGAGCAACGTGACCAGCACCAAGGCCGTGACGGCGCAGTTCATCCCCGTGGTCAACGGCACCTGTGGCAGCGCGGCCAACACCGCCAGTGCTTACACCCCGGCCAGCGCCAATCTGTGCGCCACCAACGGTGGCACCGCCAGCGCGGTGACCGCTGGCAGCAGCGCCTGGGGTTGGACGTGCAGCGGCAGCAGCAACGGCGGTACCCACGCCACCTGTTCCGCCCCGTTTGAAACCATCCCCGGGACCAACGGGGTGGTGGGGGCCATTCAGGCGGCCAGCACCAACAACTGGCAGGTGAGCACCGCCACGTCGGGGTTCATCGCCTTGCCGGCCCCGGCTCCGGCGGGAGTCACGTTCTCAGGGGGGGCCACCAAGGTGGTGCTGACCGGGGGTACCCTGGGCAGCCAGGCGACGGTGGTGCTGCGCTTCAGCAGCATTCCGGCGGGGGCACGGCTCTACAAGTACGGCAAGCAAGCGGCCACCGACACCAGCAGCCAATGGTTTGTGTTCCCCGCCACCATCGACCGCAACGCGGGCACGGTGACCTACGTGCTGACCGACGGCCAAAAGGGGGACAACGACTGGACGCTCAACGGCACCATCGACGACCCGGTGGGTCTGGGGGCGGGGGCCGACGTGTCGGGCGTGCCCACGCTGAGCGAGTGGGCGCTGTGGCTGCTGGCGGGATTGATGGGCATGGTGGCGTGGGGACGCTGCCGCCCCAGGGCGGCCTGATCAGCGAAGGGGCTGCACCGTGCGTTTGAGGCGGCGCAACGACGCCACCCACTGCGGCCCGAACAGCAGCAGCACCAGGGCGGCCACGATCAGCGGCAGGGCCAGGTAGACCCACCCGGTGAGTTGTTCGCCGCCCAAGGCCACGCCCACCAGCAGGGCCACCGCCGGGTTGACGAACGAGTAGCTGCCCGCCAGCGTGGCCGAGGTGTTTTGCAGCAGCCACAGGTAGGCGTTGAGGGCCACCAGCGTGCCCATCACCACCAGGTACAGCCAGGCCAGCCACGAGGTGGTGCTGATGTGAGACCACGCCGACACCGGCTCCAACGCCAGCGACGTGGCGGCCCCCAGGACGCCGCCGCACAGCCATTGGGTGGCGGGGGCCATGGGGCCTGGCGGCAGGTCGGCGTGTTTGGACAGGTAGGAGCCCAGGCTCCAGGCCAAGGGGGCCCCAAAGGCCAGCAGGCCGCCCAGCCAGGTGGCCGAAAAGTCACCTTCCAGGGCCAGCAGGCCCGCCCCGGCCACCCCCAGCCCCAGGGCCACCCAACTGGTGACGGGCACACGGGCCCCGCCCAGGCGCGTCCACAGCGTCAGCCACATGGGCATGGTGGCCACCACCGTGGCCATCAGGCCGGAGCCGATGCCCATTTTTTGGGCAAACCCCACCAGGTTCATGGCCACAAACACCATCAGACAACCGATGAGGGCGGATTGCCGCCACTGGGCGGCGGTGGGCCAGGCGGCACCTTGGCGTCGGGCCAGCAGCAGCATCAGGCACCCGGCGGCCAGGAAACGGCTGGCGTTCATGAACAGGGGCGGCATGGTTTTCAACGCCACCGACAGTCCAAAATAGGTGGTGCCCCACACCACGTAAACCAGCAGCAGGGCCACCACCAGCGGCCCTTTTCGGCTGAATGAAGGGTGACTTGCGGGATGGTGTGGCTGAATCATGTCTGTCATGATGGGTGTTTGGCCGGAAAATTTACTGATGTGGTGGGTTGTGGGCCAGTTTAACGCGGAAACTCCAGGTTTGTTCGATGAATTTACAGATTGACGATGTGGATGCCAGAATTCTTTCGGCCTTGAGTGGAGACAGCCGACGTTCCTACGCCGATGTGGGGGCAGAGGTGGGGTTGTCCACCGCGGCGGTGCACGAGCGGGTGCGCAAGATGGTGGAGCGCGGGGTGATCGAGCGGTTTTCGCTGCGCGTGGCCCCTGAGCGCGTGGGTCTGAACTTCACCGCCTTTGTGGCCATCCGCAACGATGGCGGCATCCACTGCCGGGAGGTGGCTCCGCGCCTGCGGGCCATGCCCGAGGTGCTGGAGCTGCACAGCGTGGCCGGTGAATACGACTTCATGGCCAAGATCCGCGTCACCCACGCCCGCGCCCTGGAGGATGTGCTGTACCAGATCAAGGCCATTGCCGGGGTGGCCCGCACCACCAGCACGGTGGTGCTGAACACCGAGTTTGAGGACCGGCCCCTGCAACTGGGGGGCGACCGCAACGTGCCAGGGACCTGAGAAGTCGAGGAAAAATTCAATATAAAAATGGCTGCCAGCACTTTGTATGAAAGCGTAAGCAGCTATTTTTTTTTGAAGTTTCCTCAGGGCGTCAGCCTTTTTGGGCTTGGCGGAAGGCCATGACCGCCTGGTTGCGCAGCGTCTTCAGCAGGGACAGGCCCTTGTCGTCCAGCACGATGCCGTCGGCCTGCGCCTGGTCGGCGTAGATCAGCCCGTAGGGGCTGCCCTTGGACTGCATGGGCAGCAGCATGAACGACGGCGCGTTGATGTGCTGGCGGTACCACGCGGGCAGGTTGTTCATGACCTTGGGGTCGGCGGCGTTGTGGATCAGGGTGTCCAGCCCCTTGTTGCACACCAGCGCAAACAGGTTGCGTGGGTCGCTGAGGTCCACGCGGAACACCTTGGCGGCGTCCATGGCCCCCGTGCCCAGGCCCAGCCGCCCCTGAATCAGGCCGCTGCGGGGGTCTTTCAGGCAGAACACCACCTGCCGGAAGCCCAGGGCCCGGTACATGGCTTCCAGGATCATGCGCAGCACGTCGTTGAGCTTGAAACCCTCGTCCATCATGGCGTTGGTCACATCCTGGATGCCTTGCGCCAGCAGCGAGGCGGTTTCATCGGCCTGCTTGCGCTGACTGGAGGCCGACGGTGCGGGCGGGGCCTCCACCGGGGGCGCCGCAGGGGGGGCAGGCGGTGTCACCGCCCCGGCGCCCACACTGGCATGCACCGTGGCATGCAGCTCGGTGGTGCCGGGCACGACCAGGTTCGCCGAGGCCCCCAGGGGTTGTGACGGCGGTTTGAGCAGCCGAGCGCCGGGGGCGTTGGCGGGCACCCTCAGGCCAATGGCCTGGGCGGTGGCGGCCAGCTTGTCGCGGGCCAGGCGGGCGGCGGATTCGAGCTGGTCGGTGCTGGACCCCAGCACCCCGGCGTAGCGGGCCGCGGTCTTGCGCAGCTGGGTGGCCAGCTGGTCGTCGGGGGCGTTGAGGAAGGCGTCCGCCATGTCGTTGGCGGCCACCGTCACCCATTGCATGCGCTCCTGCACGTCGGCGGGTTGGCGCATCGGGGGGGCGGCCAAGGGCTTGCGCATGAGCTTGAGCAAGGTGTCGGGCAGGCCCCAGGCCCGGCCCACGCCCTGGCCCAGGCCCTCGAACGACAGGCCCAGCACGGTTCGCGAGGCCAGTTCCTCGCTCAGCTGTTGCGGTGGGGCCATGGCCTGGCGCACCTGCTGGGCTTCGTCGGGCAGGTAGAACTCGGTGAGCATGCGGCCCAGGTTCTGGAACAGGGCCCCGATGAACACCTCTTCGGCTTCGCGCTGGGCCGGGCGCAGGTCCGACGCCAGCGACGCTGCCAGCAAGGCCCGCAGGAACTCGCCCTTGAGCTGGTTGGCGTGGGCCTTGCTCTCCATGTGGTCCAGCAGCACCAGGCTGGTGGCCACGTTGCGGATGCCCGAAAACCCGATGAGGCTGACCGCCCGCGACACGGTGTTGATGTTCCCCGCCCCCACATGGCTGAAGTGGGCCGAGTTGACGATGCGCAGCACCTTGTTGGTCAGCGCCACGTCTTTCAGGATTTCGTTGGTCAGCCCGTTGAGGCTTTCGGTCTCGGAGCTGGCCAGGTTCTGCACCCGGATGATCTGCTCGGACATGGCCGGAAAGTCGCTGTTGCGCTTCATGCGGCGCAGCAGGAAGGCCAGGGTGGCGCTTTGGCCGTCGCTGCTGTCGTCCACCTCGGCCTGGCTGGCCCACTGGCGCAGGGCGTCGGAAAAGGCGGCGGCATCGGCAAAGCGCAGCGAGGGGTCGCGCGCCAGGGCGCGGTGGATCAGGGCCCGCAGGCCGTCGTCCACCGGGTGGTCGGGGTGGGGTGGCAGCGTCAGGTCCTCGTGCGCGGCCCGGTAGATGGCCCGGAACGGGTCGGTCTCGGCCACCACGGGCTGGCCGGTGAGCAGCTCGGCCAGGATGAGCCCGGCGCTGAACACATCGCTCACAGGGGCGGGCGGCTGGGCGCGGGCCGCCTCCGGCGACAGGTAACCGGGGGTGCCTTCCACCCCGGGGGGCAGCGCCGCGGCCTGGGTGCCGCTCAGGCGCAGGGCCAGGCCAAAGTCACTGACCTTGGCATGCCCCTGGGGGTCCAGCAGGATGTTGGCGGGCTTGAGGTCGCGGTGCACCACACCCTGGGCGTGGGCGGTGGCCAGGGCATCCAGCACCTCCAGCATCAGGGCCACCGCCTGGGGGGCGGGCAGGGCACCGTCGGTCCTGAGCCGGTGGGCCAGCGACGGGCCGTTGACGTACTCCAGCACCAGGCCCGGGCGGCCGTCGTACACGTCGGCCTCGAACAGGGTGACGATGTGCGGGTGCGTCAGGCGGCTGAGGTTGCGGGCCTCCTTGAGCCATTGCTGGGCCTCGGGCGGCAGGCTGCCGTCGGCGGGCGCGTGCAGCAGCTTGAGGGCCACGTCACGCTCCAGCAGCGGGTCGTGCGCCAGCCACACGGCGGCCTGGGCACCACGGCCCAGCAGTTGAACCAGTTCAAAACGACCCAGCCGGGGTGGTGTGCCTGACACGGTTTGGAGGAATGGGTTGCTGGCCATGGGCGATGTCAGGGGGCTTGTCTCGTTGGGGTCACGGTGACTGTGGTGTGTTCACTCTGTGTGGCTTCATGTCACATCCCTGTGATGGAACGATCGTATCGCCTGCCCTCCGGCTCGCCAACACCGGGCACGGTCGAGTGCATGAAGACGTCAACACCTGTTGTCAGACCGCCACCGACCGCGCCCTGGGGCGGTTTCTCGTTACCGCACAATCCACCTTGCGTGCGCCCCGGTGGGCGCCCTTGTGTCCACGTCCTTCCATTGCGCCATGTCCGAACCCGTTGCCCCCTCCAACCCCTCTGCCCGCCCGGAAGAACCGCGCCTGACCTCGTTGTCCCACGGCGGGGGCTGTGGTTGCAAGATTGCCCCAGGGGTGCTGACCGACATCCTCCAACGCATGCCGGGCATGCCCTTGCCCCCTGAGCTGATGGTGGGCATCGAAACCGCGGACGATGCGGCGGTGTACCGGCTGAACGATGAACAGGCGCTGATCGCCACCACCGACTTTTTCATGCCCATCGTGGACGATCCGTTCGATTTCGGACGCATCGCGGCCACCAACGCCATTTCGGATGTGTACGCCATGGGCGGCACCCCCATCATGGCGCTGGCCTTGGTGGGCATGCCCATCAACGTGCTGAGTGTGCAGACCATTGGCCGCATCCTGGAAGGTGGGCAAAGCGTGTGCCGCGACGCGGGCATCCCCATCGCGGGGGGGCACACCATCGACTCGGTGGAACCCATCTACGGTCTGGTGGTGATGGGGCTGGTGCACCCCTCGCGCGTCAAGCGCAACGCCGACGCCCGGGTGGGCGACCGCCTGGTGCTGGGCAAACCCCTGGGGGTGGGCGTGCTGTCCGCCGCCCTCAAGAAAAACGCGCTGGATGCCGCAGGTTATGCCCAGATGATCGCCAACACCACCCGCCTGAACCGCCCCGGCCCCGAGCTGGCGGCCCTGCCCGGGGTGCATGCCCTGACCGACGTGACCGGCTTCGGCCTGGCTGGGCATGCGCTGGAGCTGGCCCGCGGCGCAGGGTGCGGGGTTCACATCGACTGGTCCCGGGTGCCGTTGCTGCCCGGTGTGCGCGACCTGGTGGCACAGGGCATGGTCACCGGGGCGTCCGGTCGCAACTGGGCGGCGTATGGCGCCGAGGTGGCCCTGGGCGACGGGCTGACGCCGGTGGACCAGGCGCTGCTGAGCGACCCGCAAACCAGCGGTGGGTTGCTGGTGTCCTGCAGCGCAGCATCGGTGGACGAGGTGCTGGCCGTGTTCCGCCGCCATGGCTTTGAACAGGCGGCCGAGGTGGGTACCGTGTTGCCCGCACCCGCCGGGCAAGCCGCCCGGCTCACGGTGAGCGGCTGACGCTCAGCGTTTGAACTGCGCCACAAAGGCGCGGTCCTGCTTTTCGCGCAGGCCCCAGGCCCAGCGGCCCTCGCCGTGGAGCCAACCCCACTGGGCAATGGCGTGCCCGGGGCCGCAGGCAATCACCTGGATGGCCCGGTCGGCGGGCTTGTGTTCCGACAGGGGCTGTTCGGTCAACGACGCCAGCAGGTTGATGGCGAGGTCACTGCCCACGTTGTCGGCTTGCATGCCTGCGGCGCCGGGACGGTCGGCCCGGGTGGCCACGGCACCGGACGCAAACACGTTGCGGTACGACACGCTTTGCAGCTGGCTGTTGACCTGGATGAGGCCCTGGCTGTCCTGGGCCAGGCCACTGTGTTGCAGCCAGTCGGGCGCACAGGCGCCGGTGGCGATCAGGGTCAGGTCGGAAGGCAGGCGCTGGCCATCGTCCAGTTCCACGGCATCGGCGTGGATGCGTGCACACCGCTGGGCGAACACGTCGATGTGGTGGTGTTCAAGCCGGGCCATCAACCGCTTCTGCACCCCGGCAGAAAAGCCCGAGGCCAGTTCCGTTCCGTGCGTCAGCAGACGGAGATGGGCCAGGATGCCCACTTTCAGCAAGCCTTGCTGCATGGCAAACAGCAGCTCCAGCGCCGCAGCATCGGCCCCCACCACCGACACGTTCCATGCCTTGCCGGGCTGCGCCTTGAGCCGTTGCAGCCACTGCGACCAGCGGTTGACGAACTGTTCGCAGGGCAAGGCCAGCAGGCCGTGTTCGCTGGCCCCGGGCAGCAGGGCATCCAGGTGGCGGCGCTCCATGGCGGTGTGGCTGTCCACACTCAGGAAGTCGTAGGTCAGCATGGCCGGTCGGGGCACCATGACCCCGGCGTTGGTCGCGCTGAGGGAGGGACCACTGCCGCCATAGTCCAGCATGACCGAGTTGGTGCTGGCGTCCAGACCACCGCAGCGTGCGTTGATCCAGCGCACCCCTGCTTCACGCAACAGCGCCTGCAGGTTGATCTGGCACGCCTCCAGGGGGTAGTGTCCCGCCACAAAACCCGGCACCATGGCCGGGTGGGTCAGGTGTGACCACGGGTGGATCAGCGTCACGTCCACGTCCGAGCGCCGATGGGCGGCCAATTGGGTCAGCACCTTCAGGTGTGCGGGCCCGATGCCGACCATCAGCAGGGTTTTGATCCGGTCCATGCCCAGCGTGGTCGCAAAGGAGGACTCGGCCTTCTTGTCCACGAAGTACACCCCGGTCAGCTCAAACTGGCCGGTGGCCCCGAACTCAGGCTCGTCGCGATGATGGTTCATGGGGTGATATTGTGAACGCTTTGTGAATGCAGTAAAGGGGGCTGAACGTTCACCGCTGCACTCAACCGCCAATGCCCAGCAGTTCCACCTCGAAGGTCAAGGTGGCGTTGGGTGGCACAGCTCCGGGCGCGCCTCGCTCGCCGTAGGCGCTGGCGGGTGGGCAGGTCAGCACCGCTTTGCCGCCCACGCGCAAACGTGCAACGCCTTCAGTCCAGCACGGGATCACGCGGGACAGCGGGAAGGTGGCTGGCGCATTGCGCTTGTACGAGCTGTCGAATTCCTTGCCGTCGGCCAGCGTGCCGCGGTAGTGCACCTTCACGGTGTCCTTGTAGGACGGCTGCGGGCCGGTGCCCACCGTGATGTGCTGGATCTTGACGCCGTTGGACAGGGTTTCCACCGACGCTGCCGCGGTGGTTTGTGCCCAGACGGAAGGCCCCGCCACGGCCAGCGCGACAGTGAAAAGAAGGTGTGTGGAACGAATGGAAGTCATGCCAGCAACCATACCACCGTAACAGAAACGGCAAAAACCGGCGTCACGCTGGCCTGTACTCGGCATGGTAAGTTCCCAGCCCATGAGCGCCAAGACCTTCTCCGCCCCCGCATCCCTGGACCCTGGCACGGCCCTGCACCGCCTGACTGAGCAGCGGCTGCTGGGCATGCGAAGGGGCATTGAGAAGGAAAGCCTGCGGGCCCGCCCCGACGGTGGCCTGGCCCTGACGCCGCACCCGGTGGCCTTGGGGTCGGCCCTGACCCATCCCCACATCACCACCGACTACAGCGAAAGCCAGTTGGAGCTGATCACCGGCGTACACGCCAGTGTGGACGACTGCCTGGCCGAGCTGACGCGCATCCACCAGTTCACCCAACGGGTGCTGGCCGCCCAGGGCGACGAAATGATGTGGGTCTCCAGCATGCCCTGCGGCCTGCCCACCGACGAAACCATTCCGCTGGGCCGCTACGGCAGCTCCAACGTGGGGCGTGCCAAAAGCGTCTACCGCATGGGCCTGGGCCTGCGGTATGGGCGGCGCATGCAGACCATTTCGGGCATCCACTACAACTGGTCGCTGCCCGGTGTGAGCAGTGCCGAGTACTTTGCGCTCATTCGCAACTTCCGCCGCCACGCCTTTTTGCTGCTGACGTTGCAGGGGGCCTCACCCGCGGTGTGCAAAACCTTTGTGGAAGGGCGCGACCATCCCCTGGTGCCCATCGACCCGCAACACGCCAGCACCTGCGGCACCCTGCATCTGCCGCACGCCACCAGTCTGCGCATGGGCAAGCTGGGTTACCAGAGCGACGCCCAGGCCTCGCTTTGCGTCAGCTACAACAGCCTGGACAGCTACACCGCCAGCCTGCACGACGCGCTCACCCGCCCCTGGCCCGCCTACGACGCGCTGGGCATCGTCAACCCCGGTGGCGACTACCTGCAACTGGCCACCACGCTGCTGCAGATCGAAAACGAGTTCTACGGCACCATCCGCCCCAAGCGCACCATCTTCCAGGGCGAACGGCCCCTGCACGCCCTGCGCGAGCGTGGGGTGGAGTATGTGGAGGTGCGCCTGCTCGACCTCGACCCGTTCGAGCCCGTGGGCATCAACGCCCAGACGCTGCGCTTTCTGGACGTGTTCCTGCTGCACTGTCTGCTGACCGACAGCCCGCCCGACACGCCCGACGAACTCCACGAGCTGGCCCACAACCAGCAGCTCACCGCCTCCCGCGGGCGCGAACCGGGCCTGACCCTGCGCCGCCACGGCCACCCCGTTCGCCTCACCGATTGGGGGCACGACCTGTTGTCTGCCATGCACCCCATTGCCCAGCGGCTGGACGCCGTGCAAGGGCTGGACGAGCACGCCCCCCACAGCCACACCCAGGCGCTGGCCGCCATGGTGCAACGCCTGTCGGCGCTGGACACCGCCCCGTCGGCCCAGGTGCTGGCGCAGCTGCTGGCCCGGTCAGACCGGTCGTTTGTGGGCTTTGTGCGCGAGCAGGCTGCCCACACCCGGCAGCACCTGCTCGATCTGCCTTGGACGCCCGAGCAACAGGCCGCCTGCGAAGCCGAAAGCCGCCAGTCCCTGGTTGCCCAGAAGGCCATTGAAGACGCCGACACCCTGCCGTTTGAGCTTTACCGGCAGGAATACGTGTCTGAAAAGCGGCTGGGTGAAAACCTGCCTGCGCCGGTGTGAGTTTGTTGAAAAAAATAGCCTCTGGCGATTTTAAACAAAGCGCAGAGTGCTATTTTTTCAGGAGTGATTGAATCACTTGTTCAAGGTGCGGCGACGGCGCATCGCCCCCACACCCACCATGGCCAACAGGCCCGACAGTGCCAGCTGCCCCCACTGAGACAAGGTGGGAACCCCCGACGGGTCGCCAGGCAGGCCGGGGCCACCCGGGTCGGTGATCAGGCTGTTGGTTGCGTCCAAGTCATCGTCCCCATCGGCGCCATCGGTCAGGGTCAGGGTGACGGTGTTGCCCGAAATGGTGGCACCGGCGTACTGATACCAATGTGGCGTGGTGTTGGCCGTGGTCCTGCCGTATTTCCAATACACCGCGTTTGCGGGCAAGGCTGAGGGGTAGGTGATGGTGACGGTGGCGCTGGTTCCGGCCGTACCGGTGTCCAGGCGCAGGTCCAGCAACCCGTGTGGGAAGCTGTAACCGGCCGGAGGGGTGCTGCCCGTGGACGCGGTGGACACGAAAGAAGCGCTTTGAACCTGCCAGGCCGTGCCACCGCTGGACGAGGTGATTTCCATGCGACCGCTGCCCGAGCCCGTGGCCGTGGACCCATTGGGGGCGGAACAGTTCGCCGTGGTGCCCCCACTGGCACCCGCACAGGTCCAGGTCCACGGAGAGCCCACCGTGACCGCACTCGCGGTGCCCGCACTGCACAGGTTGGCCGCTGCGGGTTGGTACGCAATGGCCGTGCCGTTGGCCGTGCCGCAAGTCCCATTGAGGACGACCGAGCCGGTGAAGTTGCGCGTGCCGCTGAACGGACCCGTGCCCGTGCTCGAATCTGCGGCCTGGATGGTGAAGTTGTAGGCACCCGCGGTGGTGGGGGTGCCCGACAGCGCCCCGGTGCTGGTGTTGAGCAACATGCCTGCGGGCAGGGACCCGGCAGACACGCTGTAGGTGTAGGCCCCGTACCCGCCCGCGGCGCTGAAGCTCTGGCTGACGAACGGGGTGTTCGCCACCATGGCATTGAGCGTCAGTGCATTCACCGTCACGGTCCGGGCGGAACCGACGGTGACGTTGATGACGCGGGTGGCGCTGGCCGAGCCGTCGCTGACCTGGACGGTGAAGCTGTCGTTGCCCACGTAGCTGGCCGTGGGGGTGTAGGTGATGGTGCCACCCGGGGTGATGTCGGTGGACCCGCTGCTGGCTGTGGCGCTGGCGAAACTCAGCGTGCCGTGGCTGGGGGCCACGCTTTGCGTCCACGTTTCGGTCTGGGCGCTGTCGCTGTCACTCACGTGCAGCAGGCCGGTGATGTCGGTGGCACTGGCGCTTTGGGCCACGGTCAGCGAGCCAGCGCCGGCGCTGACAAACGTCGGCGTGACGTTGGCCGGCGCAACAGCCGCTGTGGCGCTGGAGCAGACTTCGGTGCCGGGCGAGGTGCCCGTGGTGGCCACCGGGGTGACGCAGAAGAACAGGTATTTGCCCTGATCGCCCGCCACAGGGGTGTAGGTGTTGGCCGTGGCGCCACTGATGGCGGCCTTGGTGGCCCCGTTGCTTTGGGTGTCGCTCATCCAGCGGAAGGTGGACGTGCCTTCCGTGTCGCCGTTGACGTCGGAATAGGTGTAGCCGCCGGTCAGCTGCACACCCACCTTGGCGGTGCCGGTGATGGTCACCGCACTGGCCACGGGGGCGGCTTCGGCCACGGCCACAGCGGCTGTGGCGCTGGAGCAGACCTCGGTCCCGGGCGAGGTGCCACTGGTGGCCACCGGGGTGACGCAGAAGAACAGGTATTTGCCCTGATCGCCCGCCACGGGTGTGTAGGTGCTGGCCGTGGCACCACTGATGGCGGCCTTGGTGGCCCCGTTGCTTTGGGTGTCGCTCATCCAGCGGAAGGTGGACGTGCCTTGGGTGTCGCCGTTGACGTCGGAATAGGTGTAGCCGCCCGTCAGCTGCACACCCACCTTGGCGGTGCCGGTGATGGTCACCGCACTGGCCACCGGCGCGGCTTCGGCCACGGCCACCGTGGCCGTGGCGCTGGAGCAGACCTCGGTGCCGGGCGAGGTGCCACTGGTGGCCACCGGGGTGACGCAGAAGAACAGGTATTTGCCCTGATCGCCCGCCACAGGGGTGTAGGTGCTGGCCGTGGCGCCACTGATGGCGGCCTTGGTGGCCCCGTTGCTTTGGGTGTCGCTCATCCAGCGGAAGGTGGACGTGCCTTCCGTGTCGCCGTTGACGTCGGAATAGGTGTAGCCGCCTGTGAGCTGCACACCGACCTTGGCGGTGCCGGTGATGGTCACCGCACTGGCCACGGGGGCGGCTTCGGCCACGGCCACAGCGGCTGTGGCGCTGGAGCAGACCTCGGTGCCGGGCGAGGTGCCACTGGTGGCCACCGGGGTGACGCAGAAGAACAGGTATTTGCCCTGATCGCCCGCCACAGGGGTGTAGGTGCTGGCCGTGGCTCCGCTGATGGCGGCCTTGGTGGCCCCGTTGCTTTGGGTGTCGCTCATCCAGCGGAAGGTGGACGTGCCTTCCGTGTCGCCGTTGGCGTCGGAATAGGTGTAGCCGCCCGTCAGCTGCACACCCACCTTGGCGGTACCGGTGATGGTCACCGCACTGGCCACAGGGGCGGCATTGGCCGGGGCATTGGTGGTGACGTTGGTGTTGGCCACCGCGCTGGAATTGCCAGCGGTGTCTTTGGCCACCAGGTACAGCGTGTAGGTGGTGCTGGCCGACAGTCCGGCGACGGCGAAGTTTTTGGCGACGGTGGCTGTCATCGCCCCATTGCCGCTGGCGACGATGGTGACACCGCTGTACGTTGTGGCGGCAACCACCTGTGCGGCGGTGGGCGCGGTGGAACCATTGGCAACGGCAATCCAGTAGCCCGTACCGGTTTCGTTGGACGTACCGGCCAAGGTGGTGTCTGTGCTTGTGGTGCCAGAAACGCCGACCGCCGAGAGCGTGGGCACCGCATTGTCCAGCGTGGCGTTGGCGTCGTCGGTGGTGGTGGTCGCGGAGCCGTTCGTGGCGGTGACGCTGACGTTTTTGTTGGAGCCGCTGTTGCCACCGGCCACGATGGTGTAGGTGGCCGTCCAGGTGCCACCGCTGTTGGTTGCCACAACGGCTGCGCCACCGCCGAACTGGCTGAAATTCACGGTGACACCCGTGACGCCCGTGTTGTTGTCACCGCTGGCTGTGTTGTTCCAGGTGGCGGTGATGGTGTCGCCAATTATGAACACCCCGCCTGCGCCGGATGCTCCGGAGATGGTGATCTTGGCGGCGGTCACGGTGGGAGCGGGGGTGCCAGCACAGTCGGCGTCGGTGCTGCACCCTAAGCCGCTGTTGGGACCGCTGATGCAGGCAAAGGTCTGGCAGGTCCAAGCCAAACCAGGTTTCCCCAATCGCACGCCGCCGTTGAGCCGATTCAGCAGCGAGCCGCTGGTGCGTCCTGCACGGTGCCCTTGCCAGAGCTGGTCTTCATTCCACGTCCCGATGGGGGCCGTGTCCACCGGCCTTTGAGCCACTTGGCGCGTGGTTTGGGCTGGCGGTGTCGAAAAAGAAAACAGGGGGTCGTGCGAAGTGGTTGTTTTGTCCTGGGTGACCACGGCGGCCACTTCGGTCTTGGCTTTGCGGGAACTTCCGGCGGAACTGCGGCTTTGGTTGCTGCTGCCGATGAACCCGGCCCCAACCACCACGGCAACCGTCGGCAGGGCAATTTTGACCAGCGGGCGCAACGTGGTCTGTGGCTTTTTCATGGGAACTCCCTTCAAGCGTGTTGTTTAAGCCAGCGGTGGATAGCGATAACAGTTTTCAAGCTTCTCGTTGTCCCACTCCACCAAGTGGGGAAACTTCATGTCTCGCAAAAGGACCACATCGTATATCTGTTGCACATCGCCAGTGAACATCAACCAGGCGACCTCGGTGAGTTTTTTCAGGTCAATCACCCAAAGACCGCATGCGCAGCCGTCCACCCGATCCAGCAGGGGAAGGCGTGGCGCCCCCAGGGACGTTCGGGGGAGCGACAAACCCACGAAGAGCAACGACCCCAGATGGTCAATGCCGCGGGTGTAGCCCGGCAATTCGGCCACCAAAGAACGTTCGCTGCCGTCTTCGCGGCAGCGCCACACGCGCCCATGACCGGATTCGCAGTAGTACAACCACCCGTCAATCCAACGGGGCGAATGGGGAAGGAGCAACTGATCCACGATCACCCGGTTGTCTGCCACAGTCATGACCGTGCCGTCGCCTTTGAACTCTCGCCATGCGTTGGGTTGGTTGTCACGGCAGAAGGTGGTGACAAAGGCAGGCCGACCATTGCGCATGGCCATGCCGTTGAGGTGGCAACAGTCATCGGGCTTGAGGTCGGCAACAAAGTGGGGTTTCCAGCGCGGCACAAAGTTGTGGTCAGGGCTGAGTGTCGCCAGGCAGGAGAACGTGGAGTTCACCACCCACAAACCTTCGGGGCCCCAGGCAATGTCGTGAATGTTGATGGCTCCGGTGACCAACGAGCCGCGTGGCACAAAACACGCATCCACTTTGGGATCAATTTGGGCGGCAAGTGCGTCGTGTCTGCGGTAGTCAAGCACTTGTGCCCAACTTCCCAGCACCAGCCGGTCGTCGGTGACCGCCATTCCCATCGGCAGCGGCATGGCTTGAAACAACATGTCCAGCCCCTCGTCGTCGCTGCGCACGAACATGACCCGATTGGCCTGATAGGAGGTCAGCGCCAAGCTGATGTTCAAGCGTTGCAGCAACGCTGGAAAGTTGTCGGAATGCAGGTAGGAGGGATCGAAGTCGGTGTTTTTGTCGTGGTCTGTCATGGTCAGTCTTTGTTCTTTTTTGCCGCTGCCGCTGCCGCGACAGCTCGCCCTGCGTGCAGGTGACCCATTCCCACCAGGGGTTTGCGTCGGTCAGAATACTCTCCAGGTGCAATGGCTTCAGCGGTGTCGGTCAGCAGCTTTCGCACCTGAATGTGGCTGAGTTGCGGATTCACGGCCAGCATCAATGCAATGGTGCCACTGACCAAGGCGGCCGCGGCTGAAGTTCCTCCCAAAGGTTCATAACCTCCGAAATGGGGGCCCGTGGTTCTCACCATGCCTGGCGCTGCAATGAAAACCCCCTTGCCATAAGCCGCGCCATAAGGAGCGCCGTGATGATCCACCGCCGTCACCGTCAGCAGCCCTGGATAGGCCGGAAACTCATCCGGTCGGACGATTTCACGCAGCCGA
Organism: Hydrogenophaga soli; assembly: GCF_054777695.1. Taxonomy (NCBI): domain Bacteria; kingdom Pseudomonadati; phylum Pseudomonadota; class Betaproteobacteria; order Burkholderiales; family Comamonadaceae; genus Hydrogenophaga; species Hydrogenophaga soli. Next base: position 544,131 of record NZ_BAAHAK010000002.1, read on the forward strand.
TTCCCCGCTGAAACAACCAACAAGATGCCACGGCCCTGGCGGCCTCGGCTCACAAGCTCATCCACCAGATGCGCGACCGGATCAAGCATCAGAGGAAACGTCCAACTGCAGTTGATGATATCTGCCCCGGCTTGCGCTGCCGCTTGCAAGCCGATGACCGTGGCGGAAGCCCATCCACTCATCAGTCGGATGTCAATCAATCCCGCTTGTGGTGCCACGCCATCGATTCCGATGCCGTTGTGGCGAGCAAAAATCAACCCGGCAACGAGCGTGCCGTGCCCTTCGTCGGCCGCCTTTGGCGTGGTGTTTCGGGTGCGTTGCTCCACATTAAAGCTCGCCAGGAGTTGGGTGCCACGCAAGTCTGGGTGTTGCAGATCAATGCCGCTGTCGATGACGGCGATCCGCACGCCTTGCCCCTGTGTCAAACGCCAAGCGTCGTTCAGGCCAATGGCCTTGGCAAGGTCAAAGTGCTTCCAGTCCAGGTAGCGACGGTCGCCATGCCGGGTGACGTTCTGAGCAAGATCAGGCTGAGCAGACACCACCCCGGGCATTTGCACAAGCGTGGGAAGCAGCGCAAGCGCCGTTGCCACGTCGGAGGTTTCCAGCAGTTCGATGTGGGTTTTTTCCAGGTGCGCGAGCGCAGCGTGGTCTTGCACCTGTGGCAAAGCCAGAACGGCTTTGAGGGTGTGTGGGTCCCTGACCTCCACCAGCAGACGGTTGGCCATCGCCACGACATCGCCGTTGGGTGTCGTGAAATAACGCACGCCGCGATGAGTGGGTGCGTCAGGCGGTGTGGGGGCTTCTTTCAGCTCAAGGGTACCACCCAGGTTCGCAAAGCTGACGGATGTTCCGGGGGACAAACCACCTAGCTTATTTTCCAGCGAAATCGATGCGGACAGAACTGGCTGACAAATGACTGCCATGAATGTCAGTGCAACGATGTGCGGAAGCGAGAAAAAAAAATTCATGAAGCTATTGCAAATGCGGGCATTTGTGCTGCTCAGCTTGTTTGGCCAGCGTTGCCGGGCTGAAAAGTGTGATGTGGCAAGGTGGCGGAGGGTGATTGGGACGAAGGTTTCAATAGCTTAACCTGGTTTTTGTTGAAATATGGATTGAAGCTGTGAATTTGTCGGCCGCTCAGCGTTGTGGGGGCTCTTTGCCTGGCCACTGAGTGGTTTCACTTCGGATCCTTCGTCATCGGGCACCAAATTCAGTCTGCACGACGACTCAATCCCCTCGGGATGAAAAAAAGTGATGTCGGTTTCATCGCAGGGTGGCACAAAAGATATTTGTGTAGTAGCATTTTTCAAGTCCAGCCTTCGATCACGACGGCGGACGATACAGAGGTGGGAGGGGTGCGCATGAACATTGCTCCCATATGTTGTCAACACATGAGGAGTCATGTCATGGGAGATTGGTTTGTCGGTGAAATTCGGGCCTTCCCTTATGGAAAAATACCGCAAGGGTGGTTGGCCTGCAATGGCGCTGTTCTCAATATTCAAAACTACGCAGCGCTGAATGCCTTGCTGGGCACAACCTATGGGGGTGACGGCAAAACCACCTTCGGGTTGCCTGATCTCAGAGGACGCACCGCCATTGGTCGAGGCACCAGCAAGCAAGGGACCACCTACAAACAAGGGGCGGCTGGTGGCACCGAATCCGTGGTGTTGACCCAGGCGCAAATACCTCCCCATACGCATGCCGTGCAAACCGTGGTGGCCGCAGCCACCACGCTGGCAGTCGCAGGAAGCTCCATTTCCTCGTGGGGAGCCAACGCCAAGGTGCCGACTTCACAAAATATTTATGCAACGCCAGCAAGTCAAGCAAGCATGGTGCCTTTGAATCCTGGCAGCGTACAGCCGGAAGGCGGCGGCTTGGGGCACGAGAACATGCAGCCTTTCCAGGTGCTCAATCTGTGCATCGCGTATCAGGGTGTTTTTCCTCCTCGGCCTTGATGATTTGATTTGAAATAAAGGAAAGAACATGTCTGACTATTTCATTGGTGAAATTCGTGTCATGGCCGGTCTGGTCCAGGGGCAACCTCCGGCGGATTGGCATGTTTGCGACGGTTCGAAACTGCCCATCAACCAATATCAAGCGCTTTACTCGCTGTTGGGGACCACGTATGGTGGCGATGGCAGGAATGACTTTGGGCTTCCAGATTTGCGTGGTCGCGTTCCCATCAATCAGGGTACCGGCGTTGTCAATCCCACGACGAAGCTGACGCCACGGGTGCTGGGGCAGAAGGGGGGTGTGGAGGCGGTGGGGCTGACCGACGCCACCATGCCAGCACACACCCATGCGCTCTGCACCGCCGGTGTCACGGCCAACAGCCCAAACGTGGCTCAGAACGTGACCTTTGCCAACGCCCCCGACCCGAACACCATGTATGTGAAGGATGGGCTGCCCACAACGGCGGTGACCAAGGCCAGTCCCGGGGACACCACGATTGGCAACGCGGGCGCCAGCCAGCCGCATGACAACATCATGCCCTGTACCGCCATGAGCTACATCATTGCGCTCAACGGCATTTACCCACAAGAATCTTGAGGAGGACACCATGGATGCATACATAGGAGAGGTCAGGGCATTTGGTTTTCAATATGCACCTGAAGGTTGGTTGGAATGCAATGGGCAAACTTACCCAATCCAGCAATATCAAGGTCTGTTTGCTGTGCTAGGTTCTGTCTACGGGGGAGATGGGAGAACCACTTTTGGCGTACCCGATCTGAGGGGAAATGCCGTGGTGGGGGACGGGCAGGGAGCGGGCCTCACGCCCCGAACGCGGGGTCAATCGTATGGCCATGAAACCGTGGCGCTGAATCAGCAATCTCAAATGGCTGTCCATCATCACACCATGGTCATGGAGTTGGTGGGCCTTCCAGGCGCTCGGGCCAACACGTTGGCGACACCGGTGGCTGGCAGTTCGTGGTTGTCACGTCCGATGCAGATCACCGGTGACAACTCATTCAACTCAATCAGCAATTTCAGCAAAGATCCGGTCAATACCCCCCTTCATCCTTCAACTTTGGGGGCAAATCCTGGGACTGGTCAGGCGCATGAAAATCGCCAGCCCTATTTGCCCATGATTTATTGCATCAACTATGGTGGATATTTCCCTTCTCCGGCAGACTGATGGGTTTTCATCAACTGCTGAGCATGCAGTTTGATCTTGTCATGGCCCACCACTGACAAAGTGGTGGGCCTTCAGTTTTGTTGATTGTGGCCATGCTGAGTTTGGCCTGAGAAATATTTTCTCTGGTGAAGTGTGGCCGCTTCATCAAGGAATGGTTCGTCATGAGTGTCAAAATCATTTCACTGCGCCCCACGTTGCCAGATGATCGAGATTTTTGCTTCAATCTTTTTTCTGTCGTGAAACTGGAGGAATTGCAAGCAAGCCATTGGGATGAAGCAATGTTGACCCACATGATGCGCATGCAGTTCGCCGCACATGAGCAGCACCATCGGCGTGCTCAGAAGGCGGTCAGTGATTCCATTGTTGTGGCAGAACCACGGCGCGGTGCTCCGCAAACCATTGGTCGAATGATTGTTGGCCGCGGTGAAGTTTTGCATTTGGCTGACCTGAGCTTGCTCCCCGAATTTCGGAACCTGGGTTACGGCCAACGCCTGATGGGTGAATTGCAAGCGGAAGCTGTTGCCAAAAAATTGCCCCTGCAACTCCAATGTCGGCCCTCCAATCGGGCCTTGAGCCTTTATTTAAGGCTGGGTTTTGTTGTGATTGATTCGCAACCCAGCCATCTTTTGCTGGAGTGGAGGCCCGTGTCATCACAAAGCCGCCACTTGACGGACCCTTGCGGTCCAATGGAATCAATCCTGTAACCGTTGGGTCAGGGCGCTCACCATCTGTGGCAACGCCAGTTGCTGGGTGTCGAAGACAAACTCGGCAGCCGTGGGGGGCTCAAAGGGCGCGTCCCAGCCGGTCATGCCCTGAATCTCGCCTCGTTGGGCCTTGCGGTAAAGGCCTTTGGGGTCGCGGCGAATGCATTCTTCAAGCGAGGTGGCGAGGTGCACCTCGGAAAAATTGGAGGGTCCAAACAGGGCGCGCACGCGCTGCCGGTCGGCGTGGAACGGCGACACAAAGGCACAGATGACGGTGAGCCCCGCACGGTGCATCAGCCGCGCCACTTCCCCTGCGCGGCGGATGTTTTCGGTGCGGCTGGCATCGTCCAGGCCCAGGTCAGCGCACAGCCCTTGGCGCAGCTCGTCGCCATCCAGGCACGTCACCGGCAGGTGCAAGGTGTCGGCAATGTGCGCGTGCAACGCGCGGGCCAGGGTGGTTTTGCCGGAGGCGGGCAGGCCGGTGAGCCAATAGACGTGGGGATGCATGCGTCAGCGCAAGGGGCGGGTTTCAAGCTGCGCCACATTGTGCCCGGTGCGTCTGGATGAACGAGCCCACCGCGGCCACAAAGGCGTCCAGGTCGGCGTCGGTCAGGGGCAGCGGCAGGGCCACCAGGCCCCGGGCCGCGGTGTGAAAACCCTGGGCCAGCAGGTGGTGGAACAGCAGCTCCTTCAGGCGTGCGTCGCCCGCGGCGGCATCGGCCGGGCGGCGGATGGGCTGGGCCACAAAGTGCGCGTTCATCACCGAACCCAGGCCGGTGTACTGGAGGGCCACGCCTTCGGCGGCGCACAAGGCGTTGAGGCGCTGGCGCAGGGCGTCGCCGCGTTGGGTCAGGGCCTCTGCGGCGGCGGGGGTGTACAGCCGGGTCAGCCCTGCAATGCCCGCGGCCATGGTCACCACGTTGTTGTTGAAGGTGCCCGAATGCGCCAGCCTGCCCAGGCGCGGGTCGTACAGCGCCATGATGTCGGCCCGCCCGCCAAACGCCCCGAACGACATGCCGCCGCCCAGGTACTTGCCGAAGGTGGTGAGGTCGGGGCGGATGCCCAGCTGCCCTTGACGGCCATGGCCGCCCAGGCGTGAGGTCATCACCTCGTCGAAGATGAGCAGCGCCCCCACCGACTGGGTGACCTCGCGCAGGGTGCGCAGAAAGTCGGCCTCGCCGGGGATGCAGCCGCCCGCGCCCAGCATGGGCTCCACCAGCACGGCGGCCAGGCGTTCGCCCTCGGCCATCAGGCGGGTGCGGGCCTGTTCGGCGTCGTTGTAGTCCAGCACCACAAAGTCGTAAGGCGCGGTGGTGGGCGAGGGCGTGGCCCCGAAGGTCAGCACCCCGCCGTGGTAGGCCCCGTTGAACACGGCGATGCGCCGCCGCCCGGTGAAGTGCAGCGCGGCGGTGAGGGCCATCAGGTTGGCCTCGGTCCCTGAGTTGGTGAAGCGCACCTGTTCCACCGAGGCAAACCGCCCGCAGATCAGCCGCGCCAGTTCACCCTCCAGCAGGTTGTGCCCGCACAGGTTGACGCCCTGGCCCAGGGCGGCCACCACGGCCTCGCGGATTTCGGGGGCCGAGTGGCCGTAGATGCCCGCCGTGTACTCGCCAATGAAGTTGGTGTAGCGGTGCCCGTCCACGTCCTGCACCGTGGCCCCGCTGCCCGACGCCATGGTGAGTGGAAACGGCGTGTGGAACAGCGTGGAGCGGCTGTTGCCCCCGGGCATCACCACGGCGTTGCGCTCGAAGTGCTGGCGGCTGAGCGGGTTGGCGGCGGCAAAGCGGGCGTGGGCCTGGGCCACGGCGGCGTCCAGCGCGGCATCGCGGGTGGCGTGGGTGGCGTGTGGAGCGGTGGGGGACGGTGTGGAGGGCATGGCGTGACCGCGCAATGGATGAAGGGGGTGGCCACCATGGTAGCGGGCAGGTGCCCGACAATCGGGGGTTGTTTTGTTTGCGCGCCGCTGCCGCCCTGTCTGCCCATGTCTGTTCAATGGTTTCCCGGTCACATGCACCTCACCCGTCAGGCGGTTGCCGAGCGGGTCAAGGCCATTGACGTGTTTGTCGAGATGCTGGACGCCCGCCTGCCCGGCTCCAGCGCCAACCCCATGCTGGCCGAGTTGACTGCCGGGCTGCCCACGCTCAAGGTGCTCAACAAGCAGGACCTGGCCGACCCCGAGCGCACCGCCCTCTGGCTGGCGCACTACAACGCCCGGCCCGACACCCGGGCCATCGGGCTGGCGGCGGTCACCGAATTCAGCGCCGCCCCATCGCCCGGCATGGGCGGTGGCAAGGCGGGTGCGGCCAGTGGCGGCCAGAAGAGCGGCTGGGGCCAGTCGGGCGCACAAACCACCGCGCAACTGGCCACCACCCGCCCCAATACCAAGGCCGCCATCGCCCGCCTGCGCGACGCCTGCACCCAGCTGGCCCCGTTGCGCGGTGGCATGGCCAAGCCCCTGCGGGTGCTGATCGGCGGCGTGCCCAACGTGGGCAAGTCCACCCTCATCAACAGCCTGGTGGGCAAGAAAACCGCCAAGACGGGTGACGAAGCCGGTGTGACCCGGCACGAGCAACGTTTTGTGCTGGCCGACGACTTCTACCTGTTCGACACCCCCGGCATGTTGTGGCCCCGCATTGCCGTGACCGAAAGCGGCACCTGGCTGGCCGCCAGCGGCGCGGTGGGCAAAAACGCCTACGACGAGGCCGAGGTGGCCCTGGACCTCATGGCCTACCTGCAACGCCACTACCCGCAGGCGCTGCAAAAGCGTTATGGCTTCAAGGACGTGGCCGCCGTGCAGGCCCTCAGCGACGAAGCCGCCATGGAAGCCTTGGCCAAGGCCGTCAAGGCCACCGGCAAAGGCGGCAGCATGGACTGGCACCGCGCGGGCGAACGCCTGATTGCCGACCTGCGCACCGGCGCCCTGGGCCGCATCACCCTGGAGCTGCCCGACGAATTCGCCCAATGGCAGGCCAGCGCCGCCCAGCGCGACGCCGAGGCCACCGCCGCCAAGACCGAACGCGAGCGCGAGCGCCGCAAGGCCTACAAGCAGGCCAAGGCCGCACACCGCAAACCCTGAGGCCACGCATGCAACTGCTGCTGGCCCCCATGGAGGGCGTGCTCGACTTTGCGCTGCGCGACACCCTCACCCGCGTGGGCGCGCACCGTGGGCTCCCCAGCGGCATCGACCGCTGTGTGAGCGAGTTCATCCGCATCACCGACACCGTGCTGCCCGCCCGCGCCTTTGTGCGCACCATCCCCGAACTGCTCAACGGCGGGCGCACCGCCAGTGGCGTGCCGGTGCGTGGGCAACTGCTGGGCTCCGACCCCGAGCTGTTGGCCGCCAACGCCGTGCGCCTGGCCGAGCTGGGATCACACGGCGTGGACCTGAACTTTGGCTGCCCGGCCCAGGTGGTCAACCGCCACGGCGGCGGCTCGTCACTGCTGCAAGACCCCGAGTTGCTGCACCGCATCGTGGGGGCGGTGCGCCGTGCCCTGCCGCCGCAGGTGCCGGTGTCGGCCAAGATGCGGCTGGGCTTCCACGACGACACCCTGGCCGAAGACTGCGCCCTGGCCATTGCAGCCGGGGGCGCGGCCGAAATCGTGGTGCACGCCCGCACCAAGGTGCACGGCTACCGTCCGCCCGCCTACTGGGAGCGCATTGCCGACCTGCGCACCGTGGTGCAGGTGCCGCTGGTGGCCAATGGCGAAATCTGGAGCGCCGAAGACGCGCTGCGCTGCCAGCAGGCCAGCGGCTGCACCCACCTGATGCTGGGCCGCGGCATGGTGGCCGACCCCGGCCTGGCCCTGGCCGTGCGGGCCGCGGTGGCGAGGCAGCGGAAAAATCTCAAGGAAAAAGTGCCTCTGGCGCTTTCAGAAAAAGCGCAAGCAGCTCCTGTTTTGGTAGCAATCGCTGCCGCGCCTGAGTCCCCGGCCCAACGCCCGTCGGCCTGCCATGTGCAAGGCCAGGTGAACACCGACTGGCCGGTGCAGGTGCCCTGGCCCGAGCTGCTGGGGCTGATGCAAGGCTACTGGGCGCTGGTGGGCCAGCGGGTGGAACGCCGCCACCGCGCCGGGCGGCTCAAGCAGTGGCTCAACCTGCTGCGCCGCCGCTACCCCGAGGCTCAGGCCGCGTTTGAGGGCTTGCGCACCACCAACGACGTGTCTGACGTGGAGGCGTTTTTGTCGGCATCCTCCAGCAGCATCCATGTTGCCCAATCGGGTCCGAACAACTCCGCCGGGTGCTGCGTGCGGTCCGAGCCGTTGCCGCAGGCCATGTCGGTGGCGGGGCAGTAGCGGTCGCAGCCCCAGCACAGGCGCTCGGGGTGCGCGGGGTTGGCGGGGAAGCGCTTGGTGGCCATGCCCCACTCTAACTTGCCAGGCGGCTCACCCCCAAACCACCGACCGCATGGAAATGGCGGCCATCTGGAAACCCTCGTTGAAGAACTGCACCGCTTCGCCCGCCTGGGCGGCCCCGGCGGTGTACAGCAGGGGCAGCATGTGGTCGTGTGTGGGGTGGGCCAGGCGGGTGGCCGGACCCCAGTCCAGGAACCGCGCCAGGCCGTCGGCATCGCCCTGGGTGAGGTGGCGGGCGGTCTGGGCGTCGAACTCCAGCGCCCAGTCGTAGGTCTGGTTGTCGGCGGCGGTGCGCGCCATGGCCCCCAGGTTGTGCACGATGTTGCCGCTGCCCACGATCAACACCCCCCGCTCGCGCAGTGCCTGCAACTGCCGACCCAGCGCCAGGTGCTCGGACGGGGGACGGTGGTAGTCCATGCTGAGCTGGATGACCGGGATGTTGGCCTGGGGGAACATGGGCAGCAGCACGCCCCAGGCCCCATGGTCCAGGCCCCACTGGTGATCGTCCACGCCCACCGCCTGTTGAGTGGACGGTTGGCGCAGCGCCGCGGCCAGGGCCTGGGCCACCGCAGGGGCACCGGGGGCGGGGTACTGCATGTCGAACAGCGCCTGGGGAAAACCGCCAAAGTCGTGGATGGTGGCGGGTTTGTCCATGCCGGTGACGTGCCAGCCCCGGGTGATCCAGTGGGCCGAAATGCACAGGATCAGCTGCGGGGTGGGCCAGCGCTGACCCTCGCCAAACTGGCGACCCAGCGCTTCCCAGCCCTGACGCCAGCGGGTGGGCTCGATCACGTTCATGGGGCTGCCGTGGCCGGCAAACACCACGGGCATGCGGGGGCTGGGTTGCAGGCCTGGCAGGTGGCTCAGGGCTTGGACGGGGGCGGTGGTGGGCGACATGGCAAGGCTCGGCAGGGTGGCGGCAGCCCCGGCGGTGGCCGCGGCGGCGCAGGCTTGCAGGGTTTGGCGTCGGTTCAACATGGGCACAAGGTTATGCTGCGCCCCGCGCCAGCGGGCCGGGGGGCTTTGATGGCGACATTCAATTGTTTTGAAGGTTCACCGTGTCCACCATTGCCCGTCCTGCCGATCCCGAAGCCGATCCACGCGTCAAAGCGGTGTTTGACGACATCCGCGCCACGCGCAACACCGAGTTCATCAACCACATGTGGCGCTACCTGTCCTTCAACCCCGAGCTGCTGGCGCAGACCTGGGCCGAGGTCAAGCGGGTGATGGCCACGCCCAGCACGCTGGACCCGCTGACCAAGGAGCTGGTGTACATCACCGCGTCCATCGTCAACGGCTGCAGCTACTGTGTGCATTCACACACCGCGGCGGCCAAGGCCAAGGGCATGACCGATGCGCAGCATGCCGAGTTGTTGTCCATCATCGGCCTGGCGGCCAAGACCAACCAGCTGGCCGTGGGCTTGCAAGTGCCGGTGGACCCGGTGTTCGACCGGGGCTGAGCCGTGGAACACGGGCGCTGAGGGCCTGCGATGGGCGGGGGCCGGGCCGTGTGTGGGGGCGGCGACTTCGCCGGTGGCGAGGCGCACAGACCGCGGGGCGGCTGCGCGAAAGCGCAGCTTCCACCTCTGACTTCGTCGCGGTTGTCTGAACAGAGCTTTGCGCAGCAAAGCGGCGTGAGTTCCGCGACGACGCCCCACGGTCGAGCACCGCAGCGCAATCGGCTGAAAGCCGATCACCGGCGCAGGAGCCGCTCCCACACACGGCCCGGCCCCCGCCCATCGCAGGCCCTCAGCGCCCGTGTTCAGTGCGAGGGCGTGACCGGCTCCAACTGCCGGGCCTGCCACTGCCAGCCGGGCGACACGAACACCCCGGCGCCCAGGTGGTGCAGCGTGCGCAGCTCGGGCGGGATGTCGGCCACCGGCAGGTACTTGCCCTGGGCAAACACCCGGGTGTCGGCCCAGGCGCTTTCCACCTGGGCCAGGAACAGGTCGTGTGCCTGCTGCAATTCGGGCTGCGGCAGCAGCTTGCACACCAGCCAGCCCACGCAGCCTTGCAGCAGCGGCGGGTCGTCGGGTGTGGCCTGCCAGGTGGGCAGGTTGAGGGCGGTGAACTTGTCGGGCTGGGTGGCGGGGCCGCCGTCGCGGGCGGACACGCTGCCCACCGTCAGCGTGGCGTCGGCCAGGGCCACGGGCGGCAGGTTCAGCGCGAAGCGGCCCGAGGCTTCGACCAGCCCGCGGGTGAAGGTGCTTTTGTCGATGACCACGGCCACCTTGGGTGGGTCGAAATCCAGCGGCATGTTCCACGCGGCGGCCATCAGGTTTCGCTGGCCGTTGTGAGCGGCGCTCACCAGCACCGTGGGGCCGTGGTTGAGCAGCCGGTAGGCGTGGGGCAAGGCCACCGGGGCCACGGTGGCGGGGACTGAACCGGCGGGCAGGGCGGTGCTGGAGGGGGGCATGGTCTGATCCGTGTCAACACAGGGTGGGAGGGGCAGGCGCAACATGGTCGCATGTCACGCCACATTCTGCTCATCGAAGGGCACCCTGACGCTGCCCGCCGTCACCTCAACCATGTGTTGGCCGACGCCTATTGCCAGGGCGCGGTGGAGGCGGGCCACAGCGTGCGCCGCCTGTGGGTGGCCGAGCTGGACTTTGCGCTGCTGCGCAGCCAGCGCGAATGGGAGTCCACCCCCGTGCCCCTGGGGCTGCGCCAGGCGCAGGCCGACATTGCTTGGGCGCAGCACCTGGTGCTGCTGTTTCCGTTGTGGCTGGGTGACATGCCCGCGCTGCTCAAGGGTTTTCTGGAGCAGGTGGCGCGGCCCGACTTTGCCTTCAAACCCGACCCGGCCCAGCCCGGCAACCCGTTTGCCGCCAAGGGCCTGAGCGGGCGCAGCGCCCGGGTGGTGGTGACCATGGGCATGCCCGCCGCCCTGTACCGCTGGTTTTACCGGGCGCACAGCGTCAAGTCGCTGGAGCGCAACATCCTGGGTTTTGTGGGCATTGCCCCGGTCAACTCCACCCTGGTGGGCCAGGTGGACAAGCTGGGCTCCGCCGGTGTGGCCCGCTGGGAGCGGCGCTTGCGCCAGCTGGGGCGGGATGCGGTGTGAGCGGGGTCAGGCCGGTCGCCCTGGGGTGGCCGCGGTGGGGATGGCCTGATTTGCTTTGTTTTTGATAGCTGCTTGCGCTTTCATATAAAGCGCCAGACGCTTATTTCTTCATCAAACCTTGAGCCAGTGCGCCCAGCGCAATGCCACCCAGTGCCCACAGCAGGTCCAGGTTGCCGGTGCCCAGCCCGGCGATGGCGGGGCCGGGGCACACGCCGCACAGGCCCCAGCCCACGCCGAACAGGGCTGCGCCCATGGCGGTGTCGCGGTTCCAGGCGCTGGGGTGGGGGTGGAAGTGGTCGTCCAGCAGCGGGCGCTTCATCAGCCGGGGCAGGCCCTTGTAGGCCAGCAGGGCCACCGCCACCGCGCCGCCCATCACCAGCATCAGCCCGAAGTCCTGAAAGCGCAGAAAGCTCAGCACCACCTGCGGCTGGATCATGGTGGCCAGCGACAGCCCAAACCCGAACAACATGCCCGCCACCAGCGTGGCCAGGCCCGCGCCAAAGCGTTGTGCGTTCATGCCCCACCCCCCAGCGCCCAGGCGAACAGGTTGGCGGTGAGGAAGGCCGTGGCCATGAAGGTCAGCACCGCCATCAGCGACGGCCACTGCAGCGAGCCCAACCCGCAAATGCCGTGGCCCGAGGTGCAGCCGTTGCCCAACCGGGCGCCATACCCCACAAAAAAGCCGCCCACCACCAGTTGCCAGGCGGGCAGACCGGTGGACGGGGCCACGCCCTGCGCCGCCGCGCGGCCCAGCCACAGCCACCACACCGCCGCCCCGGCCACCAGCCCGGCGGCGTACACCAGCCGCCAGCCGCGTGAACCGGTGTAACGCGGCTGCTGGAAGTAGGGCCGCTGCACCACATACGACCAGGTGCTGGAAAACACCGAACTCATGCCGCCCACACGGCCTGTGAACAGGAACAGCAGCGCCACACCGGCACCGATCAGCAGGCCGCCCAGCAGGTAGTGCTGCCAGCCCAGGGGGAACAGGGAGGGGTAAGCATTCATGGCGCCGATTATGGGTGCGCCATGCAATGGCCTGGGGGGTCAGCGCCCTGTGGCGGCTTGGGTGGCTGCGTCGCGCACCTGGGCCAGGGTGCCCGTCCACACCTCAAAAAAACCCTCGGCGCGGCGCACCTGCATCCAGGTGGCCCAGCGGCTGGCGGCCAGGCTGGGGTCGCGGGTGGTCAGGCGGCTGGCCAGGTCGTCCTGCGCAATGCCCAGGCTCAGGGTGCCGCCGCGCTGGGCTTGGCTGGGGCCAGCGGGTTGGGCGCGCGCCTGCTTCACCAAGGTTTGGATGCGCACCAGCTCCGCTTGCGAGCTGGCAGGCAGGCTGTACACCCACCAGCGCCGCCCGGGTGGCGGGGCGTCCAGCCCCAGCAGGGCTCCGGTGGAGGTGGCCAGTTGCAACGGCAGCTTGCGGTCGATGGGGGCGTAGGCCCGGGGGTCTTTGGGCGTGAGTTTCAGCAGCAGTTGCGGGGCGGCGTCGGATGCGGGCACCAGCCGCTGGTCCAACTGCAAGGCCACCTGCAGCTCGGCGGGGTCGGCATCGGCCAACTGGTTGGGCAACTGCATCAGCCGCGGCACCGAACCCAGCGGCACGCCCGAGCAGGCGGCCAGCACACCCGCCACCGCCAAGACTGTAGCCCCCAGCTTGGCGCGGTTGGACGCCCAGCGGCCGAATGAAAGGAGGACCGGATGCTTCATATGATCAGTCAGCTGTTGAATCAAAAAAATGATTGTATGACGATAAAAAATAAACTGTTTACAGAAAAAACCAGGCAAGTGAACGGCCATGCACACGCTTGAACAACTGCGCAGCGGCGCACTGGCGGGCTTCACCCGGCTGGACCTGTGCGCGGGCCTCACGGCGCTGCCACCCGAGGTGTATGGCCTGGCCGACACGCTGGAGGTGCTCAACCTCAGCGGCAACCGCCTCACCGACCTGCCGCACGACCTCACCCGCTTCAAGAAGCTGAAGGTGGTGTTCGGCTCGGACAACGCCTTCACCCACTTGCCCGAGGTGCTGGGCGACTGCCCGCAGCTGCAGATGGTGGGCTTCAAGGCCAACCGCATCGCCCACGTCAGCGCGGCGGCGCTGCCCCCCGCGCTGCGCTGGCTCATCCTCACCGACAACGCGGTGGAACAGCTCCCACCCGAGCTGGGCCAGCGCCCGGCGCTGCAAAAGCTGATGCTGGCGGGCAACCGGCTGACCCGCTTGCCCGACACCCTGGCCGCGGCCAGCCAACTGGAGCTGCTGCGCCTGTCGGCCAACCGGCTGCAGGCCCTGCCGGGCTGGCTGACGGAACTGCCTGCGCTGGCCTGGCTGGCGCTGTCGGGCAACCCGGCGGTGGCGGCCCCCGGCCAGCCCCGGGCAGACGCCGCCAGCCCCGGGGGTGTGGCCCCCGCAGACACCGTGCTCCCCGCGGACACCGTGCTCAATGTGCCCAATGTCCCCCGTGTGGACTGGGCGCAGGTGGCCGTGGGGCCGCGGCTGGGGGAGGGCGCTTCGGGCCACATCCACCAGGCCCAGGTGGCGGTGGGCGCTGCGGCTGTGGCCGACCCGGCCACCCAGGCGCTGCACGGCCAGCCGCTGGCGCTCAAGCTGTTCAAAGGGGCCATGACCAGCGACGGCCTGCCCCACGACGAACTGGCCGCCAGCCTCGCCGCCGGGCCCCACCCGGCGCTGTGCACCCCGGTGGCGCAGGTGGTGGGCCACCCCCAGGGCCTGCCCGGCGTGCTGCTGCCGCTGATCCCCCCCACCCACACCGTGCTGGCCGGTCCGCCCAGCCTGGCCAGCTGCACCCGCGACGTGTACGCCCCCGCGCTGCGCCTCTCGCCCGCCGTGGCCCACACGCTGGCACGGGATGTGGCCCAGGCCGTGGCCCACCTGCACGCCCGCGGCGTGATGCACGGCGACCTGTACGCCCACAACACCCTGTGGCACCCCGCCACCGGCCACGCCTGTTTGAGCGACTTTGGGGCCGCCACCGTCCTCACCCACCTGCCCGCCCCCACGCGCCAGGCCCTGCTGGCGCTGGAGGTGCGGGCCTTTGGCCTGCTGCTGCTGGAGCTGGCCCAACGGTGCTCGCCTGAACCGGACGCCGAAGGCTCCGCCCCCCTGAGCGAGCTGCAGCACCTGGCACGGGCCTGCATGCAGGCCGACGTGCGGACCCGCCCGCACATGGCGGAGGTGGTGGCCACGCTGGCCGCGTGGGTGTGAGGAGGGGGCGCTTGTCCCCAGAAATGGGGACAAGCGCTTAAGTTCAGCGTGCCAAACTGACTGGATCGGCTCCATTGCGCTCGACAACGAACCATGATCCCCCCGTCCCCCATCACGGCACTGACCCCCATTCGCGTGGTCGTGGTCGAGGACGACCAGGACTTTCAAAAGGCGCTGCTGAGTGCGCTCATCCACGTGCCCGACATCGTGCTCACCGGCACGGCCACTTCCCGCAGCCAGGGCCTGTCGCTGCTGGCCCAAGAGCCTGCCGACGTGTTGCTGGTGGACCTGGGCTTGCCCGACGGCTCGGGCGTTGACGTGATTCGGGCCGCCCGCGAGTGTTGGCCCGCCTGCGCCGTGATGGTGTGCACCGTGTTTGGGGACGAGTCGCATGTGATGCGGGCCATCGAGGCCGGAGCCACGGGCTACTTGCTCAAAGACACCCCTCCCCACCGGGTGGCCGACCTGATTCGCACCCTGCACGCAGGGGGCAGCCCCATCAGCCCCATGATTGCCCGCAAGGTGCTGATGCGGTTCCAGGACGTGCCCACCGCCGACACCCCTGCAGACGAATCACCCTCCACCTTCAACCCCACGGCCATGGCCTACGGGGGCACCGCACGCGTGCCCAAGGTGGCCTTGTCGGCGCGGGAAAACCAGGTGCTCAGCCTCATCACCAAAGGCTTCACCGCGGAAGAAATCGGCAACCTGCTGGGGGTGTCGCACCACACCGTGCTGTCATACGTGCGCCGCATCTACACCAAGCTGGAAGTCACTTCCAAGGCCGAAGCCATTTTTGAAGCCCGGGCCATGGGCTTGCTGGACCGCTGACGTGAAGGTCTGGGTCCGGTGGCTTCTGGCCTGTGTGCTGGCTTGGGGCTGCTGCGGCACGTTGTGGGCGCAAGAACCCCAGCGCATCACCCAGGCCGAGTTCATGCACATCGACGGCACCGGCTACTCGCGCCCGCCCTACAGCATCGACAGCCGCACGCTCACCGGCCCGTGGGAAACGGTGGCCCTGCCCCATGCCGTCAAACCATCGCGGGTGGACGATGCTTTGAGGGACAAAACCTTGCCCCCCCCCACCGTGCAGGAGTGGTACCGCGTGCGCATACCGCTCGCCGCCTGGGCCGAGCCCGCAGGCTCGGGCAGGGCGCACACGAACCCCCTGGCCCTGTACCTGCCCCGTTGGAAAGCCGATGGCACCCTGACCATCTATGGCAATGGGCGGTTGCTGTACCAGTCGCACGCGGGCATGGCCTGGAACGGCTGGAACACCCCGTTGCGCATTGCCCTGGACGAAACCGCCGACGCCCCCGCCCCCACTGAACTGCTGTTCCGCCTGGAGCGCCCCCGCCTCACCGGCGGCGGCATCTCCTCCGTGTGGGTGGGGCCGGAGCAAGCGCTGGACATCCGTTACCGCCTGCGCCACTTGGTTCAACTGGACATCCCCGCCCTCAGCAGCGCCTCGTTCCTGGCTGTGGGGCTGTTTGCATTGCTGGTGTGGTTCCGAGAGCGACAAGAGCCGCTGTACCCGCTGTTCTTTTGGGTGTCGGTGGCCTCGTACCTGCGCACCCTGCACTTCCATGTGGGCACCGAGCGCCTGCCCCTGCCCGAAGAATGGTTCAGCTGGCTGACCCTCAACTCGCTGTTCTGGATGGTGTCGCTGGTGCACTTCTTCTTGAACATGCTGCACGGCCACCCCTCCCGCTGGTTGTCCCGGGTGATGGTGCTCACCCCGGTGGTGGTGGGCGTGTGCACGCTGCCCGTGTCGTGGGCCCCGTTTGATGCCTACACCGTGGCCGCGCTGGCCTACGTGGTCTTGCTGGTGTACGGCAGCATGGCCGCCGTGCTGGACTTGCGCAAGTCCCGCCAGCACCAGTCGCGTGACGGCGTGCTGCTGGCCAGCTGGGGCGGGGTGGGCATGGGCTTGGGCATTTACGACTGGTTCTTGCAGAACAACCTGATCGACATTGAAGGCTACTACCTGGGCCCCTACACCAACGTGCTGGCCTTTCTGATGCTGGCCTACATCATGTACCGCCGCTATGTGGACGCCATTCAGACCGCTCGGCGGGCCAGCGTCACCTTGGCCCAGCGCCTGGCCGAGCGCGAGGCCGAACTGCTCCAAAGCCACGAACGCCTGCGCGAAATCGAGCAGCGCGAACTGCTCAACCGCGAACGCGCCCGCCTGATGCAAGACATGCACGACGGCATGGGCTCGTCCTTGCGATCGGCCCTGTGGGCGGTGGAACACGGCCAGCAAAACGAGGCCATGCTGGCCGACATCCTCAAGAACTGCATTGACGACCTCAAGCTGGCCATCGACTCCATGGAGTCCGTGCAGACCGACCTGCTGCTGTTGCTGGCCACCTGGCGGTTTCGGCTGGAGCCACGCCTTCACAACACCGGCATCCGCCTGCGGTGGGACGTGACCGACGTGCCCGCCTTGCCCTGGCTGGAGCCCCACAGCGCCTTGCACATCCTGCGCATCCTGCAAGAGGCGCTCACCAACATCATGAAACACGCCCACGCCACCGAGGTGCGGGTGCTCACCGGGGTGGAGGGCGACGGCGTGTGGCTCAGCATCCAGGACAACGGCGTGGGCCTGAACCCCGACGCCGCAGCGCCCGGCCCCGTGCCGCAGCACCTTCCGTCCCGAGGCCGGGGGCTGAACAACATGCAGCAGCGTGCCCTGGCCATCCACGCCCGGCTGCACATGGGGCCTGCGCAACCCACGCCGCCCCACGGCACCCTGCTGCACCTGTGGCTGCCGCTGAACCCGCCGCAGCCCACCCAGCCCGAAACCTGATGCGCCCTGCGCAAGCGCCCCCCCAGCGTTTGCAGTCACATCCAAGTCCCTTTTGCGCCCGGCGTGTCCCCAGTTCTGGGTACAGCGCGTTGGCGGGCATGGCGGTAGCCTCCCCGTTCACATGGATTTCATGAAGCGGCATGGATGCGCCAGAGAATGCTATTGAAAGCATAGCTTATTGCGCTTTTCACACAAGCAGAAATGACCCCAAAGACTGCATTCATCACGGGTGGTGGCTCGGGCATAGGGCGAGCACTGGCCCGGGCATTGGCAGCACGCGGTGTGCACGTGTGCGTGACCGACATGGACGAACACGCCGCGCAACGCGTGGTCCACGACTGCGGCCCACACGCCACCGCCCTGGCGCTGGACGTGCGCGATGCCGACGCCGTGCACCGCGCCCCCACTCAAACCCGGAGTTGCCATGATGCCCTGCACCCTCAAGACCACCATGCACCGGACCGCCCTGTGCCTGGCCGCCATGCTGCTGGGCCTGTGCGGCACAGCCCACGCCACCACCCTGATCACCACCGTGGCGGGGGGCGGTGCCAGCGGCCCACCAGACGGCCCGCCGTTGAGCATTGGCCTGGACGGCCCCTCCGACCTGGCCCTGGACGGGGCCGGGCGGTTGGTGGTGATGTCCAGTGGCTTTGGGGCCGGCGGCGTGGCGTGCTGGGTGGCCCGCTTGACTGCCGATGGCAGCCAGGTCAACCGGGTGGCGGGGGATGGCTCCTGTTCACGCGGCTGGCCGCAGCCCAACTTTGGCGGGGATGGTGGCCCGGCCACCTTGGCCCAGATTTCGGGCGACACCGATGCCAATGCATACCCTGGCCTGACGGTGGACGCGGCTGGCAACATCTACATTGCCGACTTCAACAACAACCGGGTGCGCAAGGTGGATGCGGTCACGGGCCTCATCAGCACCGTGGCCGGCAACGGCACCGCAGGCTTCAGCGGTGATGGCGGCGCGGCCACCGCTGCGCAACTCTCCTACCCGACCCGCGTCGCTGTGGATGCAAGCGGCAACCTCTACATCGCCGGTGGCGGTCGCATCCGCAAGGTCGCTGCAGCCACGGGCCTCATCAGCACCGTGGCCGGCAACGGCACCATAGGCTACGGCGGCGACGGGGGGCCGGCCACGGCAGCGGCATTGAATTCTCCCATGGGCATGGCGCTCGTCGCCTCCGGCGACCTCTATTTCGCCGACATGAACAACGCCCGCATCCGCAGGGTGGATGCGGCCACGGGCACCATCACCACCGTAGCCGGCACCGGCACATGGGGTTACAGCGGCGACGGCGGCGCGGCGACGGCGGCCAAACTGGGGTCGCCCTCCGGCGTGGCACGGGACGCCGCCGGCAACTTCTACATCGCCGACTACGACAACAACCGCATCCGCAAGGTGGATGCGGTTACCGGAATCATCAGCACCGTGGCCGGCAACGGTACGGCCGGTTTCGGCGGCGACGGCGGCGTGGCCACGGCGGCGCAACTGAGCTGGCCTACCGGTATCGCGGTGGACGCGGCGGGCAACCTCTACATCGCCGACAACCAGAACAATCGCGTGCGCAAGGTGGATGCCGCCAGCGGCAACATCGCTACCTTGATCGGCACCGGTGGCCCGGCGACGCCCATTCAGTCCATGGCGGCCGCCTCCGCACCGCTGGCTGCGCCTGTCGGCCTGGCGCTGGGGGGCGGCAAGCTCTACTTCGCTGACATGAGCAAAAATTTCCTCAACCAGTTGAATCTTTCCACCGGTCTGGTGGATACCGTGGCCGGCACGGGCGTCTTTGCTAGCGGCGGCGACGGCGGCCCCGCAACTGCCGCGCAGTTATCGGGGCCGACAGGGGTGGCGCGGGATGCACAGGGCAACCTCTACATCGCCGACACCTACGGCAACCGGGTGCGCAAAGTGGATGCGGCGAGCGGCCTCATCAGCACCGTCGCCGGCACCGGTACCCAGGGCTCGAGCGGCGATGGTGGCGCGGCGACTGCGGCGGCGCTGAACCGTCCGCAAGGGTTGGCCCTGGATGCGGCGGGCAACCTCTACATCGCCGATGGCGGCGTCCGGGTGCGCAAAGTGAGTGCGGCGAGCGGGATCATCAGCACCGTCGCAGGCACCACCCAGGGGTTTACTGGCGACGGTGGCCTCGCCACGGCGGCGAAGTTAAACCAGCTCGCCAGTCTTGCCTTCGACGCGGCCGGCAATCTTCACATCGCCGATTCTGGCAATTGCCGTATCCGCAAGGTGGATGCGGCGAGCGGAGTCATCAGCACCATCGCCGGCAGCGTCTGCGGCTTTAGCGGCGACGGCGGCCCGGCGACGTCCGCGCAGCTCCAGTATCCCACGGGCATCGCCTTCGACAGTGCCGGCAGCCTCTTCATTGCCGACTATCAAAATCACCGCATCCGCAAGGTGGATACGGCCACTGGCCTCATCAGCACCGTGGCGGGCACGGGCACGGCGGGTTTCGGAGGGGACGGTGGCGCGTCAACGGCAGCGCAACTGAAACTCCCCACCGACCTGGCTATTGATGTCAACGGAATTCTCTATGTTGTAGATCAGGGTAACCGTCGCCTGCGCCGCCTGGCCGACACGCCCAATGCCCCCACCGCCGTGGTGGCAACGGCGGGCGACACCCAGGCCCGCGTGGACTTTGCCGCGCCGGCGGCGGGCAGCCTGCCCATCAGTCGCTACACGGTGGTCTCCAACCCCGCAGGCGGGGTGGATGCCCAGGCCGGCACCACGGCCACCAGCCACACCCTCACCGGCCTGACCAACGGCACCAGCTACACCTTCACCGTGGTGGCCACCAACGGCGTGGGCGATGGGCCGGTTTCGGCGGCGTCCAACGCCGTCACCCCCGCCACCATTCCCGGCGCACCCACCGGGGTCAGCGCCAGTGCCAACGCCAGCAACGGGCAAGCCACCGTCAGTTTCAGCGCCCCGGCCAGCAACGGCGGCAGCGCCATCACGGGGTACACGGTGGTTTCCAACCCCGCGGGCGGGGTGGATGCCCAGGCCGGTGCCACAGCCTTGAGCCACACCGTCACCGGGCTGACCAACGGCACCAGCTACACCTTCACCGTGGTCGCCACCAACGGCGTGGGCGACAGCGTGGCCTCGGTGGCGTCCAATGCGGTGGTGCCGGGCGCAGTGGTGGGCACGGGCGGGCGAAAAGCCGCACTGGGCGCGGGCAGTTGGGTGCTGAACTCAGCGCAGACCGCCGGGTTCATTCCCGCCACCGGGCACGCCAAGTCGCCAACGTCCCAACCCGCGGGCTACAGCTTTCCGCACGGCTTGCTCGACTTCACCTTGACTGGCGGCGCGTCAGGCTCCACCGCCACGCTGGTGCTGACCTACCCCAGCGCCTTGCCCGCAGGCACGGTGTATTGGAAGTACGGCCCCAGCCCGGCGGGGTACGACTGTGCAAACGCCCCGGCGTGTGCAGAACCGCACTGGTACCGCATGCCTGCCTCGCAGGCGGTGGTGTCGGGCAACACGGTCACGCTGACCATCACCGACGGGGGTGTGGGTGACGACGACCTGCTGGCCAACGGCACCATCGTGGACGCCGGGGGGCCGGGCGTGCCGCTGGGTGGCGGGGTGGCGGGCGTGCCCACGCTGAGTCAGTGGGGCTTGCTGTGCCTGTCGGGCTTGATGTTGATGGGGTTTGTGTTCACACGGCCTGTGCGGCGCTTGTAGTCAGTTCTGGCTACATACAGAAAGCCTCCTGTTGCCTACATTCAGCGCCGCCGCCATGGCGGCGGTCGCATTGCGCTTCCTGTCTCTTGGAGAAATCACCGTGTTGTTACGCCGTTATGGTTTGTGGTTCCTGGCTGCCCTGCTGACGGCCTTGATGTTTTCTCGCCCGGCCTTGGCGGCGGACTGGGCGAAGAATTTCGGCGGTGATACCACCATTACCGGAACGGCGGTCGATGGCAGCGGCAACACCTATATCACCGGCTACTTTGCCGGCGCCAGTTTGACTCTGGGCACGACCACGCTCAGCCGCATCGGCACTCAAGATGCCTTCGCCGCCAAGCTCGACGCCAACGGCAGCGTACTGTGGGCCAAGAACTTCGGCGGAAGCGGGGCGAATGCTGGGGCCACCGGCATCGTCGTCGACGCTTCGGGCAATGTGGTTCTGGGCGGATATTTCAATGCCAACCTCACCACGCCGACCTTGACCAAGATCGGCACGCAGGATGCCTTTGCGCTCAAATTGGATGGCAGCGGCGCCGTCGTCTGGGGCAAGAACTACGGCGGCAGTGGGGCGACGGCCCAAGCCAACGGCATTGCCGTCGATGGCTCGGGCAATGTCTATCTGGGCGGCTATTTCAAGACCGCCAACCTCACCACCCCGGTCTTGACCCGGATCGGCGTGCAAGACGCCTTCGCCTTCAAACTCGACGCCAGCGGCGTCACCACCTGGGCCAAGAGCTACGGCGGCAGCGGGACCAGTGCCTGGGCCACCGGCATTGCCGCGGATGGTTCGGGCAACGTCTATCTGGGTGGCTATTACCAGGATGGCGACTTCACCACGCCAGTGTTGGCACGCATGGGGGCGCAGGATGCTTTCGCCTTCAAGCTTGACGCCAGCGGTGCCATCACCTGGGCCAAGGGCTACGGTGCCAGCGGCGCGATTGCGCAAGCCAAGGGCATTGCCGTGGATGGATCGGGCAACGTCTATCTGGGGGGCACTTTCAACGCGGCCAACCTCACCACACCGGCCTTGACCAGGATCGGCATTCAGGACGCCTTCGCCCTCAAACTCGACAGCAGTGGTGTCACCGCCTGGGCCAAAAACTACGGTGGTGCCGGGACCAATGCGTTTGCCACTGGCATCGCGGTCGATGCCGCGGGCAATGTGTATCTGGGGGGCTATTTCCAGGATGGCAGCTTCAGCACCCCGACCTTGGCCCGCGTGGGGGCGCGGGATGTCTTCGCCTTCAAGCTCGACAGCAGTGGCACAACCGCCTGGCTCAAGCGCTACGGCGGTACCGGCGGGACGATGGCTTGGGCCAACGGCATTGCCGTGGATGGCTCGGGCAATCTGTATCTGGGCGGGAATTTCAGCGGCGGTAGCCTCACCGCCCCGGCCTTGACCGCGATCGGCAGCCAAACCGCCTTGGTTCTCAGGCAGAGCACGCTGCCGCCCATCCTCAACAGCATTGCCCCGACCAGTGGCAGCGTCGCCGGCGGCACGGTGGTGACGCTCACCGGTTACAACTTCACCGGTGCCACCAGCGTCAAGTTCGGTGCCAACAACGGCACGGCGCTGACCGTCAATTCCGCCACCTCGATCACCGTCACCACGCCCGCTGGCAGCAGCGGCATCGGCGCGGTCGATGTGGTCGTCACCCACGCCAACGGCAGCAATCCCGCCGGCAATGGGCTGTTTTCGTACTTCGACGTTCCAGCCCAACCGACCGCCCCCAACGTGACCGTCACGGGAAACGTCGCACTTGTCAGCTTCACTGCTCCGGCGGCCAATGGCACCACCATCACCGGGTACACGGTGATTTCCAGCCCCGTGGGCGGCGTTGACATCGACGCTGGCAGCCTTTCCACCACGCACCGCATCGTCGGCCTTGCCGCGGGGACCACGTACAGCTTTTCCGTGGTGGCCACCAACGCCATGGGCAGCAGCATTGCCTCCAGCGGTACCAGCGCCAGCACGGCGGCCAGTTTGGCCAACGAGAGCTTTGGCAGCTTCGGAACCAACACCAACATCACTGGCACGGCGGTTGATGGCACCGGCAACACCTATGTGAGCGGCACGTTCACCGGCGCCACGTTGGTGCTGGGTGCGACCACGCTGACCCGCATCGGCGTCCAGGACGCCTTTGTCGCCAAGCTCAACAGCAGCGGCAACGTGTTGTGGGCGAAGAACTATGGCGGCAGTGGCGGGTATGCCGCAGCCAGCGGCATCGCTGTCGACGGTTCAGGCAATGTGTATCTGGGCGGCTTTTTCAATGCCGACCTGAGCACCCCGTCCCTGGCCAGAGTCGGTCTCACGGATGCCTTTGCCTTCAAGCTTGATGGCAGCGGCACCCTCACCTGGGCCAAGAACTTCGGTGGCACCGGGGCTCATGCCCTCGGCAAGGCCATTGCCATTGATGGTTCGGGCAATGTGTATCTGGACGGGTATTTCTCCAGCGGCAACCTGACCGTTCCGGCCCTGACCAAGCTTGGCACCCAAGACGCTTTCGCCGTCAAGCTTGATGGCAGTGGCACCACTGCCTGGGCCAAGAACTTTGGTGGCGCTGGGGCCTCCGCCATTGCCACCGCCATTGCCGTGGACAGTTCGGGCAACGTCTACCTGGGTGGGTATGTGGAAACGGCCAACCTCAGCACCCCGGCCGTGACCCTGATCGGAGCGCGGGACGCCTTCGCCTTCAAGCTCGACAGCAGCGGCACCACGACCTGGGCCAGGAACTTCGGCGGCAGCGGCGGAGCCAGTGTCTATGCCAAAGGCATGGCCCTCGATGGCACGGGCAATGTCTATCTGGTGGGCTACTTCGAATGGGCCAATCTGACCACGCCGGCCTTGACGTTGATCGGCGGCGTCGATGCCTTTGCCTTCAAGCTCGACAGCACCGGCAGCACCACCTGGGCCAGAAGCTACGGCGGCGCCGGGGCCAATGCCTATGCCACTGGCGTTGCCGTTGACGGTTCGGGCAGCGTTCATTTGGGCGGCTATTTCCAGGGGGCCAACCTGAGCACCCCGGGCTTGAGCCTGATCGGCGGCTCTGATGCCTTTGCCGTCAAGCTCGACAGTGGCGGCACCTCCACCTGGACCAAAAACTTTGGTGGCAGCGGGGCGGCGGTCTACCTGCAAGCCATTGCCGTCGATGCGTTGGGCAACTTCATGCTTGGCGGGTATTTCGAGGGTACCCATCTCAGTACCCCGGCCTTGACCCTGATCGGGGCTCAAGATGCTTTCCTCTTCAAGCAAAGCGTGCAAAGCAGTCAGCTTCCCGTTGTCGCCAGCATCAGCCCGACCCATGGCGTTGCCGCGGGTGGCACGGCGGTGACGGTCACAGGCTTCAATTTCACCGGCGCCACCGGCGTCAAATTCGGTGCCAACAGCGGCACCGCGCTGACCGTTCATTCCACCAACTCGCTCACTGTCACCACGCCCGCCAGCAGCACCGGCTTTGGCGCGGTGGATGTGGTCGTGACCAATGCCAGCGGCAGCAACGCCAGCGGCAATGGGCTGTTCAACTACTTCGATCCGCCCGCGCAAGCGGCGGCACCCAACGTGACTGTTACTGGAAACGTTGCCCTCGTCAGCTTCACCCCGCCCGCGGCCAATGGTTCGGCCATCACGGGTTATTCGGTGATCACCAGCCCTGCGGGTGGTGTTGATCTGGATGCGGGCAGCCTCGCCACCACCCACCGCATCGTGGGCCTGGTGGCGGGCACCACCTACAACTTCACCGTGGTCGCCGTCAACGGCGGTGGCAGCACCTCGTCCAGTGCCACCGCCGTTGTCACCGCTGGCAGCCCGACGCGTTATGTGGGGCTGAGTTTTGGCAATTTGGCCGGGAGCGACACCAACATCGCCACCACGGCGGTCGATGGCACCGGCAACACCTATGTGGCGGGTACGTTCAACAGCGCCACGCTGGCGCTGGGTGCCGTCACCTTGACCAAGATCGGCGCGATCGATGTTTTTGTGATGAAGATCGGTGCTGGCGGCACGGTGCTGTGGGCGAAGAACTTTGGGGGCAACGGAGCAACGGCTTCGACCGGCGGCATCGCGGTCGATGGCTCGGGCAACGTCTATCTGGGCGGCCATTTCGGCTCCAACCTCACCACCCCGGCCTTGACTCTGATGGGTGCTCAGGATGTCTTTGCCTTCAAGCTCGACAGCAGCGGTAATGTCACGTGGGCCAAGAACTTTGGCGGCAGCGGGACCAATGCCTGGGCCACCGGCATCGCCGTCGATGGCTCGGGTAACGTCTTCCTTGGAGGCTATTACCAGGACGGCAATTTCAGCACCCCCAGCCTGACCCGGATCGGCGCTCGCGATGCCTTCGCCTTCAAGCTGGACAGCAACGGTGCCACGGTCTGGGCCAAGAGCTACGGCGGCAGCGGGGTGATGGCTGAGGCCAGCGGCATCGCCGCCGATGCTTCGGGCAACGCCTACCTGAGCGGCTCTTTCACCGGCGCCAACCTCACCACCCCGGCCTTGACCAAGATTGGCAATTGGGACAGCTTCGCCTTCAAACTAGACAGCGCCGGTGCCACCACCTGGGCAAAGAACTACGGTTCCAGCGGGGCCAATGCCTATGCCAAGGGCATCGCTGTGGACGGCTCGGGCAACGTGTATCTGGGGGGCTATTTCCAGGGTGCCAACCTGAGCGCACCGGCCTTGACCCTGATGGGCGGCACCGACGTTTTCGCCTTCAAGCTTGACAGCAGCGGTGCTACGACCTGGGCCAAAAACTTTGGCGGCAGCGGGGCAACCACCGTTGCCAGTGGCATCGCCGTGGATGGTGCAGGCAATGTGTACCTGGGCGGCTGGTTCTACACCGGCAACCTCACCACCCCGGCCTTGACCCTGATCGGCACGCAGGATGCCTTTGCCTTCAAGCTCAATGCCAGCGGTGTGCTCACCTGGGCCAGGAACTTCGGCGGCAGCGGGGCGACGGCCCCGGCCAACAGCATTGCCGTCGATGCGTCGGAAAACATCTATCTGGGCGGTCAGTTCAATGCCAACCTCAGCGCACCGGCGCTGACCAAGTTCGGCACGCGGGATGCGTACATCCTCCAACAGAACACCGCCGTACCTCTGGTTGTCGGCCTCAGCCCGGCCAGCGGCGTTGTTGGCGGCGGCACGGTGACGACTCTCAGCGGTTTCAACTTCTCTGGTGTCACTGGCGTCAAGTTTGGTGCCAACAGTGGCACCGCACTGACCGTCAACTCAGCCACTTCGCTCACCGTCACCACCCCAGCCAGCAGCACAGGTGTCGGCGCGGTTGATGTGGTGGTTACCAATGCCGCGGGCAGCAACCTTGCTGGCAATGGGCTGTTTGCCTACCTCGACGGCCCCGCTCAACCGGCGGCACCGACGGTTGTACTGATTGGCAACATTGCCTTCGTCAGCTTCACCCCACCGGCGGCCAACGGTTCGGTGATCACCGGCTACACGGTGATCACCAGCCCAGCGGGCGGCGTTGACATTGACGCCGGCAGCCTTGCCACCACCCACCGCATCGTCGGCCTTGCCGCGGGGACCACGTACAGCTTTTCCGTGGTGGCCACCAACGCCATCGGCAGCAGCACGCCTTCCAGCGGTGCCAGCGCCAGCACCCCGGCAAGCTTTGGCAGCGAAAGCTTCGGCAGTCTGAGCGCCGACACCCTGATCACCGCCACGGCGGTCGATGGCGCTGGCAACACCTATGTGAGTGGCATGTTCACGGGTGCCACGTTGACCCTGGGCGGAACCACGTTGACCCGCATCGGTGCCACGGATGCCTTTGCCGCCAAGTTCAACGCTGCGGGCAACGTGCTGTGGGCAAAGAATTACGGTGGCAGCGGGGCCACCGTGGTCACCACCGGCATCGCCGTCGATGCCTCGGGCAATGCCTACCTGAGTGGCTACTTTGGCGGTGCCAACCTCACCACCCCGGCCTTGGTCAAGATGGGTGGCACGGACGCCTTTGCTTTCAAGCTTGATGGTAGCGGCACCCCTACCTGGGCAAAGAACTACGGTGCCAGCGGGGCCAATGCCTATGCGAAAGGCATTGCCGTGGACGGCTCGGGCAACGTGTATCTGGGGGGCTATTTCCAGGGAGCCAACCTGACCGCACCGGCCTTGACCCTGATGGGCGGCACCGACGTTTTCGCTTTCAAGCTTGACAGCAGCGGTGCTACGACCTGGGCCAAAAACTTTGGCGGCAGCGGGGCAACCACCGTTGCCAGTGGCATCGCCGTGGATGGTGCAGGCAATGTGTACCTGGGCGGCTGGTTCTACACCGGCAACCTCACCACCCCGGCCTTGACCCTGATCGGCACGCAGGATGCCTTTGCCTTCAAGCTCAATGCCAGCGGTGTGCTCACCTGGGCCAGGAACTTCGGCGGCAGCGGGGCGACGGCCCCGGCCAACAGCATTGCCGTCGATGCGTCGGAAAACGTCTATCTGGGCGGTCAGTTCAATGCCAACCTCACCACCCCGGCCTTGACCAAGACCGGCACGCAGGACGTTTTCGCCCTCAAACTCGACAGCAGCGGCACCACCACTTGGGCCAAGAATTTCGGTGGCAGCGGGACCAATGCCTGGGCGACTGGCATTGCCGCCGATGTCTCGGGTAACGTCTTCCTTGGAGGCTACTACCAGGACGGCAACTTCAGCACCCCCAGCTTGCCCCGGATCGGCGCTCGGGACGGTTTCGCCTTCAAGCTCGATGGCAGCGGCACCACCACTTGGAGCAAAAGCTATGGCGGTAGCAGCGGGGGGGCGATGGTGCAGATCACCGGCATCGCTGCCGACACCGTGGGCAAGGCCTATCTGGGCGGGTATTTCGGCACCGCCAATCTCACCAACCCGGCCTTGACGCGGATCGGCAGCCAGGACGCCTTCTTGGTGCAGTCGGCCACGTCGCCCAGTGCCCCCACAGGCGTTACCGCCGTGGTGGGTCTTGGTCAGGCCACGGTTACCTTCACCGCCCCGGCCAACGGCGGCAGCGCCATCACCGGCTACACGGTGGCCTCCAACCCGGCGGGCGGCGTTGACACTCATGCTGGCAGCACCAGCTTGACCCACCTCGTCACCGGCCTGACCAACGGGGTGAGCTACACCTTCACGGTCACCGCCACCAACGCCGTGGGCACGGGGCCGGCTTCGGCTGCGTCCAACGCCAGCGTGCCGGGCACCGTTCCGGGAGCCCCGACGGGTCTGGTGGTTGTCCCCGGTCAGGGGCAGGTGACCGTGAGCTTCACGCCTCCCGCCAGCAGCGGCAGCATGCCCATCACGGGCTACACGGTGGTCTCCAACCCGGCAGGGGGGGTGGACGCGCAAGCCGGGACGCTGGCCACCAGCCATACCGTGACCGGGTTGACCAACGGCACCAGCTACACATTTACCGTGGTGGCCACCAGCAGCGTGGGGGCAGGCCCGGCTTCGGCGGCGTCCATCGCGGTGGTGGTCGGCAAGACCCTTGGCGGCAACGGCGCTGCACAGGCCGTGGTGGGTGCAGGCAGCTGGCTGGTGAACACCGCCCAGTCTGCGGGCTTCATCGCTTCTACCGGGCATGCCAAATCACCGCTCAACCTGCCCGCGGGCTACAGCTTTCCGCACGGCTTGCTCGACTTCACCTTGACCGGGGGCACGCCAAGCACCAGCGCCACGCTGGTGCTGACCTACCCCAGCGCCTTGCCCGCAGGCACGGTGTATTGGAAGTACGGCCCCAGCCCGGCGGGGTTTGACTGTGCAAACGCCCCGGCATGTGCAGAACCGCACTGGTACCGCATGCCCGCCTCACAGGCGGTGGTGTCGGGCAACACGGTCACGCTGACCATCACCGACGGGGGTGTGGGTGACGACGACCTGCTGGCCAACGGCACCATCGTGGACGCCGGGGGGCCGGGCGTGCCGCTGGGTGGCGGGGTGGCGGGCGTGCCCACGCTGAGTCAGTGGGGCTTGCTGCTGCTGGGCTTGCTGATGGCGGGGGTTGCGTGGATGAGCGCCCATGTTTTTCTGATGAATCAATGTCCACAAAGGGTTGTCAATGATGGAAATGTTTAAGCCAAATTGTTTTGTTTTGGGTTTGTTGGCTCTGGGGTTGACTTGCATGGGTTCAATGCAAGCCGTTGCGGGCGAACCGTCGACCATCATTCACTTGGCAGGAGAAGCAGCTGTCGCCGAAAAGTTTCGGGCTGCGGATTTAAATCACGATGGATTTCTTGAGAGGAATGAAGTTGAGGCGGAGGCGCAAAAACAATATGCGCAGGTTCGTCAGGCAGAGGCAGTGAGCAAGATGGCGAACAAATTGGAAGTTCCCGAGCAGGTGCATGTCGAAATGGTTGTGAAAATGCTTGAATCAGCGGATGTCAACCATGACGGAAAGGTGAGTGAGCAAGAGTTTGTGAGCTGGATGGGAAAGTCGTGAGGTGATAAGGGGTGATGTTTTTTGATATTTTGTTTGATTTTGTATGAGCTAGGGTGATGAAAATGAGTTTGAAATCGGTTCTTTACAGGGTGCTGGTGATGGTTGTTTTTTCAATCGGTGCGCCAGGATCAGTTTTTGCGTACAGTTATACAATTAAAAATGTGGGCGGAGCTCCCATATATTGGGCGCATGCACACACGGTTTCTTCGCTATGCCACGATGTGGGCATTGATATGCCTCAGCCGAATGGGCTGCTGCCCGGAATGAGTGTCAGCTTTTCAACATCTTCAATTTGTTTGGTTGATTCAATTTCTTTCAATGTGAACAAGGCGGGAGGTCAGTGGGATTTTTCGTCTCCGTATGTGGTTCAAGCGGTTGAGGTCGTTGATGAAAATGTCGTCAAAATCGCACAGGCCGCTCATGCAGCCTGCTTTGCAAGTTGTCCCACTTCTTTGCCTCGACTTGATAATAAAGTTTGCCTTGATAATTGCAATCACGAGTACGATATATCGACGGATCTTGAGATTTCTGTGAGAACTAAAAACCACCAAGTGTGTTTTGAAAATTGCAGTATTCTGAAAGCTTGTCTTGATGATTGCAATCGGGCATACGACGAAACGCCGGGTAAAACAATCAACCACACGTCGCCTCCTATTTATCCTCCAAATTGGAGCAGTTCGATTGGCATGGCAAGTGGGACCTTTGTGGTCACCCCTGGTCGGACTTGCTTTACCTCGGGATTCATTGAAGGGCTGGATAAAGTGGGTGTCGCCTTCGAAAACGCCATACTGGAAAAGTCCAATATGGCGGGTGTGGCTAATATCATGTTGAATCAGTTGATTTCAGCCGTTTCGCCTGAAATCAGTTTGGCTATGACGGTGCAGTCGGCGGCATTTTTTGCATTGTCCGGGGTCTCGGGGGTTTATGACATGGGCGTGAGCACGCCGAATAATCCTTTTGCAGTTCAGAAGTTCATTCCTATGGATGCGGCTGTTCCCATGAAAATCAGGGATATTTTGCATGGTTCTGTCGGGTGTGGTTGGTGAGTTTTGCAATCAAAAATACAATGCATGGGGTGGCCGTCATGCCAAAACTTCTTGATGTCCCGTCTTGGAAATCTCAGGCGTGGATTTGAGAATTCAGATGACAAAGTCCGGTATTTCATTTCCAGTGGCTGGTGTTTGGTTGCCGCTTGTGTTGTGTGTTGCGCTCGCTTCGTGCTCGACATTTCAGTCCTCGCAAAGTTTGGTTTCAAGCAATGGTCAGTCGATTTCTGACTTGCGCGTATCGCGCGTGCTGGTGAGTGAGGGCCTGCAAAAGCTGCATGGGCATCACTACGAAGACGCGTCGCGGATTTTCAACGCCGGTCTGAAATACGATCCGGATAACGCGCAAATCCATTTTCTGAACGGATTGACTTACCATTTGCTTTACCTGCGTGGCGACGATGCGGCAAAAGACCTTGCCGCAACCGGCTACAAGATGGCGCTGGGTATCGAACCGGCATACTTTCAAGCGGCATTGCAATTGGGGCGCCTCGAACACGAAATGAAGCGCTTCAATGAAGCGGTGGCGGCGTTCCGTCGTGCCGCCGACATTGAGCCCACGAGCGGAGACGCTCAACTTGGGCTGGCCATGGCGGCTTATTACGCGCACGACCTTGCCACAGCGCGCACCGCCATTGAACATTACGCTTCCTTTCGCGCGAAAAGCGCTGTGGCGGCACGCGTCGAAGCAATGGTGTACGCGGGCCTGGGGGAGCAAGGTCTGGCGCAGCAAGCCGCAGCCCGCTATGCCGATCTGGAAACGGATGTCGGCGAAATCAGGAAAGTCAGCCATCGCGTCAATCAGTGGGGGGCGTGGCATACAGCGCTGCCCGCATTGGAGATGAATGGTGGGGCACAGGCCGCGCAGAAAGGTATTCAGCTGGCACAGGGGGGACCGCCTGAATACATCTACGGTTCTGGCGCACAGCCTGCGAATTCCGCCTATCCCATGCCACAGACAATGGCTGGCACGGGTGGCCAGTTCAGTGCGGAAAATGATCCCGTCATACCGCCTTGGGATGCCTGCGACAAAACCGCTGCCCGTTCCGTATATTCGTCCGCAAGCACAGGCTCGTATTCGTACAACGGCGGTGCCACAAGCAGTGCCGACGAAACGGCCCCTTTGCCTGCTTTGCCCGTTCCCTGCAAGGGGGCGGGTAATCCGCGCATGGCCATTCTCGACGTCACCATTGTGCGCACCGAAGATGTCAAATCGACCAGCAATGGCATCAACCTGCTGAACGGGCTTACCTATGTGTTCGGTCGAAGTCGCCAGATCACCGACGTGCTCACCAGCGCGACCGGCGCGGCCGAAACCAGAACCATCACCAGGACACGCCAGAACAACGACGGGCTTTCCAATCCGACCACTCAAGGGGGGATTGCCTACGCGCTCAACATTGCCAATGCCACGAATTCGCGCAGCGAAGTGCTGGCACAACCCTCACTGGTGGCACTGGATCGCCAGCCCTCGACGTTCTTTTCTGGGCGCAACATTACCCTGGGTATTGCGGCGCAGACCGGCGGTTCGGGCTCCTTTGCCGATAAGCCCATTGGTGTCAGCCTGTCGGTGACGCCGACGTTCACTGCAGACGACAGCATGCTGGTGTCGGTGCGTGCAGCACGCGCTTTCGTTGAGCAAGTGGATTCGAACGTTTCATTTGGCCAGAGCATGCAAACCACGCGCAATGCCGTCACGGCCAATGTGGCGCTCAAATTTGGCCAGACGCTGATACTTTCGGGGCTGGCGGAGCAGGAATTGCAGCAGTCTTCAGATGGTGTGCCGGTGCTGCAAGACATTCCTGCCCTGCAGTATTTGTTTCGCCATAAGACGATGCAAAACTACACCCGCTCGGTGTTGGTGCTGATGACCCCGCGCAAACCCGAGTTGGAACGAGATGGATTGCCGTCCGGGCTGAACAGGGTCTATCAGCATGCTTTGGACAACAAGCTGTTCCTGCAATTCCGTTCGGGCGATATGCGCGGTGAGCGGTGGGATGCCCCCTCGCGGCTGAACAATTTACTGGACCAGATCAAAAACTCGATCTACTTCTGAGTTCACCGGTGGGGGCGCGCGGGGTGGCTGGGCATCAGTCCCAGCGGAAACCTTTCTCCAGCATGTACACGTTGTGCACGCCTTTGCACCAGTCCAGCTTGAACTGCTCAGAGCCGTAGTTCTCCCACGTCACCCGAAACGGCACCACGCAGTCGCCGTCATCGCTGTTCCAGTCCATCGACGCCGATTGGCCGGGGCGGATGCGGTCGCCGCTTTCCAGCCAGTTCTTGCTCCATTGCCCATCTTGGTAGGTGGAAAAGCCCACGATGTTGTAGCCGGGGGCTTTGTTGTGCAGCTTGAAGGCGTATTCCCCCGCCCACGCGCTGTGGGACAGAAGGGCGGCCAGCGCCAGGGTGGCAACTTTGAACGTGTTCATGAAGGACTCCTGTGGACATGAAAAGGGGCTTGACGTTAAGGCATGGCGTGCCGATCCGCTGTCCCCAGTTCTGGGGATACCGCGGCCACAACGACGTGACTAGATTCGCCGCACCATGAGTTTTTTTGAACACTGCACCGGGGCCAAGGCCCTTTTCCCCGTCCCCTTTCAAGTTGCCCGCAGCGGTTCCGGCCCGAGGGCATGGCCGCGGTGGTGGGTCTGGCTGCTGGGGTGGTGGGTGTGGGGCCTGGCATCCAACGCCGGGGCGCAAATCTGGTCTGCGGCGGTGCCCATGGGCTCTGCCCGCATGCAGCACACGGCCACGGTGGTGGGAGCCGGAACGCAGGTGATGGTGGTGGGGGGGCGCAATGGTGCTGGCCCGGTGGCCAGTGTGGAGGCGTATGACCCTGCCATCCACACCTGGATGCTGTTGGCCCCGTTGGGGACCGCGCGCGACCAGCACACGGCCACGGCGTTGAACAACGGGCAGGTGTTGGTGGCGGGTGGCATGCTGGCATCGAACCAAGCCACAAACGCCGTGGAGTTGTACGACCCCAACTCCAACACCTGGAGCCCCGCAGCCAGCATGACAGCCGCACGCGAGCAGCACACGGCCACGCTGTTGCCCAACGGCCAGGTGCTGGTGGTGGGCGGTTTCGCCGCAGGCAATTTTCTGGCCAGTGCCGAGCTGTACGACCCCACCACCAACACCTGGAGCAGCGCGGGCAACTTGGCCAGCGCCCGCACCAGCCACACCGCCACGCTGCTGAACAACGGCCAAGTGTTGGTGGTGGGGGGGATCACCACCGG
The DNA here is from genome assembly GCF_054777695.1 of Hydrogenophaga soli. Lineage (NCBI taxonomy): Bacteria > Pseudomonadati > Pseudomonadota > Betaproteobacteria > Burkholderiales > Comamonadaceae > Hydrogenophaga > Hydrogenophaga soli. The sequence goes on from NZ_BAAHAK010000002.1 coordinate 577,834, forward strand.
CAATGCCTACCTTGCCACGGCGGAGCTGTACAACCCCGCCACCAACACCTGGAGCAGCGCCGCCAGCATGGCCACGGCCCGCACCAGCCACACCGCCACCTTGCTGGCGGGCGGGCAGGTGCTGGTCACCGGTGGTGGAACGGCTTGGAACGGCACCTACCTGGGCAGCACCGAGCTGTACGACCCCACCACCAACACCTGGAGCAACACTGGCAACCTGAACGTGGCCCGCACAGCACACGCCGCGGTGGAATTGAACGATGGCCGTGTGCTGGTGGTGGGGGGACTGTCCAGTGGCGGGGCGTTGGCCGGTACCGAGCTGTTCAACCCCACCACCCAAGTGTGGACCGTGGGCGATCCCATGCAAACCGCCCGTGGCGCCCACACCGCCACGCTGCTGAACACCGGGCAGGTGCTGGTGTCAGGCGGTGGCGCAGTGGGGTATGCAACGGCCTTGGACAGTGCCGAGTTGTATGCCCCGCCATTCACCGTGAGCACCAGTGTGAGTGGCGGCGGCAGCATCAGTTGCACGCCCAACCCTGTGGGCTTGGGCGGGAGCACCACCTGCACGGCCACTCCCCACAGCGGCAAAGCCTTCAGCGCTTGGGATGGGGATTGCGCAGGCACCACCGATCCCGTGTGCACCTTGTTCAAGGTGAAAGCGGACAAAAGCGTGTCCGCCAGCTTTGTGGCTTCTGCTGGGGGCGGGGGCACCGTGTCCAGCGTGCCCACGTTGAGCGAGTGGGCGCTGGTGCTGCTGGCGGCGTTGATGGGGGTGCTGGGCCTGCACCAACGCCAAAGCGGTAAAGCACTTCAAAAACCATAGCTCCTTGCGCTTTCAAGAAAAGCGACAGATGAAAAAAACACCATGAAAACCAAACGCACCCTTCTGATTGCCCTGGCCCTGCTGGGGGCGGCTGCCTGCACGGTGCCTGCATGGGCCCAAACGGGCCGCCTGAACGACACCGGCCAAACCAGCTGTTACGACGCCAGCAACGCCGCCGTGGCGTGCAGCGCCGCCACCGTGGGCAACAGCGGCACCCTCCCCCACCAAGATGGCCGCTACGGGCGCGACGCCGCAGCCGCCGCCGGTGTGCTCACCAAAACCGGCGGCGGTGCAGCGGGTTTTGACTTTTCGTGTGTGCTGTGGGATGGCTCTGTGCTGAACGGCAGCAACTGCACGGCGGGCCTGGTGGCCAACACCACCGGCGCCGCCAGCGGCACGCCGGGCACCGACTGGGCCTGCACCAAGGACAACGTGACCGGCCTGGTGTGGAGCCTGCAAACCCAGGGCACCGTCAACTGGGCCACCGCCACCGGGGCCAGCTACCCCAACGCCGGGCACAACAGCGCCAACCGCTGTGGTTACGGCACGGGCTGGCGGCTGCCCACACGGCGCGAGTTGCTGAGCATCTTGCACCGGGGGCAATTCAACCCGGCCATTGACAGCACCTACTTCCCCGCCACGCAAAGTGGCAAGTACTGGACCAGCGAAACCTCTGCGCCCGGTCCGACCAACGCGTGGGCTGTCTATTTCTACAACGGCTACTCCATCGCCAACTTCAAGACGGACACCTTGTTTGTGCGTCTTGTGCGCAGCGGACCGTGATTTTTTGCTTCTTTTTTATGGCCCATCACCGTCAATTGCCCGTGTGGAAGGCGGCCATGCATTTGTCCATCCACTGCAAACCTGCTGCGCACCGCATTGCGTGCTTGGTCCCTTGTTTGCACACAGAAAGCTTTGTCATGTTCCTGTTCACACGTGCGCTGTTGCTGCTGGCCTGCTGTGCAGCCCCGCTGGCCCACGCGGCCTACACCGTCAATGCCGACGGCACCGTGACCGACACCACCTCCGGACTGGTGTGGGACCAATGTGTGTTGGGCAGCCGCACCAGCGCCGCCACCAGCTGTGCAGCCAACACCAACAGCACCTACACCTGGGACGAGGCCCTGGCCCAGGTGAGTGCCCGCAACAGCGCCAACCACCTGGGGTACAGCGATTGGCGGCTGCCCAACATCAGCGAGTTGGAAAGCCTGGTGGACACCACCGCGGCCACGGCCCCCATCATCAACACCACGGCATTTCCCAACACGCCCATCATGGGTGACAGTATGGGAGGAGGGGCTCATTGGTCTTCCTCCAGCTATGCACCCAACCCAGCCGACGCGTGGAATGTCGACTTCCTCAACGGCGTCAGCGGCGCCGACCTCAAGACTTACCCCTTGTTTGTGCGTCTTGTGCGCAGCGGACAGTCCTTTTCTGCTTTTGACGGGATGGGCACCACCAGCTACACCGCGCCAACGCCCAGCGGCAGCAGCACCAGCGGCAACGTGACCACCACGCTGAGTGGGGGCGGGGCGGCCAGTTGTGCCATGGTCAGCGTGGCCTACCAAAGCGCCAACAGCGTGGGGGCGGCACCGCCTGCGGGGGTTTCGTTCCCGGCGGGGGTGGTCAACTTCACCACCACGGGATGTGCGGTGGGGGGTACGGTCACCGTCACGCTCACCTACCCCAGCGCCTTGCCCGCGGGCACCCGGCTGTACAAGTACGGCCCGGCCACGGCTGGGGCCAGCCCCAGCTGGTACGAGCACCCGGCCACCATCGGCGGCAACACCATCACCTACAGCGTGACCGACAACGGCGTGGGCGACAGCAACAACACCGCGGGTGTCATCACCGACCCAGCGGGCGCGGGTGTGCCCGGGGGCGGGGCTGAGGGTGTGGCTGGCGTGCCCACCCTCAGCCAATGGGCGCTGCTGTTGCTGGCAGGGTTGGTGGGTGTGGCCGCGGTGCGGCCACGTGCACGCTTCAGCCTGTGGCCTCGCCGCTGATTCCTTCGTTCACCCAAGCCCTGGCGCTCCTCGGGCCGTGCAAGAATTCCCCCATGACGCCGCCCACCCGCCTCACGCCCCGCAAAAAGCTGCCCATCGGCATCCAGAGTTTTGCCAAGCTGCGCGAGGGCGACGCGCACTACTACGTGGACAAAACCGGCTACGCGGTGGACCTGGCGCAAAACGGCAACTGCTACTTCCTCAGCCGCCCGCGCCGCTTCGGCAAAAGCCTGTTTCTGGACACGCTCAAACAGCTGTTCGAAGGCAAGCGCTCGCTGTTTGAAGGCTTGGCGGCAGACTCGCGCTGGGATTGGGGGCGCACCCACCCGGTCATTCGCATCAGCTTTGGCGGTGGGGTGCTCAAAAACCGGGCGGCGCTGGACGAGCGCCTGGGTGAGCTGCTGCAAGACAACCAGGAGCGCCTGGGCATCACCTGCACCCACACCTCGGTGAGCGGGCGGTTTGCCCAGCTCATTGCCCATGCCCATGCCCAAACCGGCCAAACCGCCGTGGTGCTGGTGGACGAATACGACAAACCCATTCTGGACAACATCACCAACAGCGCCGTGGCGCTGGACATGCGCGAGGGCCTCAAGGACTTTTACAGCGTGCTCAAAGACGCCGACGAACACCTGCGCTTTGTCTTCATCACCGGGGTGAGCAAGTTCAGCAAGGTGAGTTTGTTCTCGGGGCTCAACCACCTCAAGGACATCACGCTGGACCCCCGCTACAGCGCCCTGTGTGGCTACACCGACGCCGACGTGGACACGGTGTTTGCCCCGGAGTTCGCCCCCGAGCTGCCCGCGTTGGACCGCCAGGAGGTGCGCCGCTGGTACAACGGCTACAACTGGCTGGGCGAAAGCGTCTACAACCCCTTTGACC